>NZ_LRUN01000041.1 GCF_001679645.1 Pseudomonas bananamidigenes
CTGCAGAAGGCTGCGATCTTTGCTTTTTCTCGTCCGCCGCACACCCTCGCAGCGTTCCATTGACCTGCCACAGCCCCACGACTAACGGACCATGGATAATGGCCTTGTAGTGGCGTTTAATGCAGTCACAACAATGAAAACGAGCGTGGGGTAACAAAATGACGAGAGATGGATCTCTGGTTGCGGCTGTGCCGGCACCAGTTGTTTTGCCGAAAAATCGCTGGCTGACGCCAACCCTGCAAAGCATCGCCCTGATGCTGTTGCTCGCCGGGATGACCTTCGGCGAATGGCCGTTATACGTGAGCATGCCGCTGGCGGTGCTGATTGTCTGGCTGCCGCGCCTGCGCTCCCGTGCTGTACCCGATGCGGAGCCGGTCGACAGCAGCAACGCGATGTCCGAGCTGACCCGCGACCTTTCCTACACCACCAGCCATAACGCGCTTTCGGCTGCAGGCGTGGCGTTTTCCGTCAAGGAGCTGGCCGGCAAGCTGCAATCGCAACTCGATGCTGCCGCACAGATCGTCGATAACGCCGAAGTGATGATCGTCACCGAACAAGCGACTTCTCAGCTCAGCCACGAAGCGCTGGGCGCCGCCAGCGAGGCCCATCACAGCAGCGCGGCGGGTCGTACCGAGCTGGTCGATTCCATTTCGCGCATGCATCTGCTCAGTCAGCGTGCCAATGCCAGCCGTGAACTGATCGAAGCCTTGAGCGAGCGAAGTGATGACATTCAGCGTGTGACGCTGGTGATTCAGTCCATTGCCAGTCAGACCAATCTTCTGGCGTTGAATGCCGCTATTGAAGCGGCCCGTGCCGGCGAGCATGGCCGAGGGTTTGCGGTGGTGGCGGATGAGGTACGCGGTCTGGCAGCTCGTACAGCAACCGCCACCGGAGAAGTCGGCGAGATGGTCGCCGACATTCAGCAGCGTACTGCGCAGGTGGTGGAGCAGATTCGTCAGCTCTCCGACGATCTGCATACCGGTGTCGAGCAGGTCGAGAACACCGGCCAGCACCTGGAGAATATTGCGCGACTGACGGCCGGGGTTGAAACCCAGGTCGGCGAAATCGCCCGAGGTGCCGAGACCAATCGCGAACAGCTCGACAGCCTGTTCACGGCCATCGAACAGATGCGCAGCGATCTGGCGATCAGTGACCAACAGACACGACGCCTGGCCGAGGCTGCGGTGCAGATGGAAGGACAGGCTGAAGTCATCAGTGAGCGCCTGGCCGAAGTCGGTCTGGATGACTATCACCAGCGTATCTACGATCTGGCGCGTGAAGGGGCTGCCCAGATTGCCGCGCGCTTCGAGGCCGATGTCGAGCAAGGGCGGATCAGCCTTGAAGACTTGTTCGACCGTCAGTATCTGCCGATCCCGAACACCCAGCCCGCCAAGTTCCAGACTCGCTTCGACCGTTACACCGATCAGGTGCTGCCAGCGATTCAGGAACCCTTGCTGCCGCGACACGAAGGTCTGATCTTTGCCATCGCCTGCACGCAGCAGGGGTATGTGCCGACCCACAATCTGGCGTTCAGTCAGCCACTGACTGGCGATGTGCAAACCGATACCATGCACAACCGCACCAAACGCAAGTTTACCGATCGCACCGGCATTCGCTGTGGCAGCCATCAACAACCGGTGCTGTTGCAGACTTACACCCGTGATACGGGCGAGCTGATGCACGATTTATCTGTTCCGATCATGGTCAAGGGACGGCACTGGGGTGGGTTGCGACTGGGCTACAAACCAGAAAGTCCGCGTTGACGCATTGTTGCCGGAACTGCAATTAAGCTGTGCACGGACGCTGCTGTTTCCATTTGATCCAAATCATTAACATGCCTGCATAGTTAGGCAGCTAATGAAAAATCGGAGGACAGCATGCAATGCAGAGTCGATGTCGCTGTGATGATCGGCAGCGGTGTTCCGGCCGGGCTTCGCGCAATGGGACAGAGTGTCTGCTGGGTCGTGCTGCTCAACGGCGAGCGGCGTGGCACAGCGTTCGCCAGTCGCGATGAGGCCGAGGAGTGCAGGGCTGCGTGGCTCGCGCAACTGGGCGCCAAATCCTGTGACAGCCTGCACTGATCGTGATTACTTGCCCCGATGCAGGCGCACGTTCAACTCATCGACCATCACCGCTTCTTCACCATCGGCACGCAACCACTCCTTGAGCAACTGCGCCTGTTGCGGGTTCCAGAAGTCGGCATTGATCAGTTTGGTATCGGCATCGAGCGGGTGAGCTTCGATGAAGTCGTCAATCGCGGTTTCCTCTGAAGGCAGCCCTAACTGATCGAACAGTGTTGTCAGGTTGTAGGTAGGCATTTCCATGGTGTGCTCCTTGAAAGTGGACGATTACTCTCATTATCTGAGGGGCCCACCGGTCAGGAGTTCGATTCGCGATTCCAGTGAACGGGCGAGGGCGCAGGCCGCGTTGTGATCCTCACGGAAACCTCTGACAAGACCCGTCGACTTTTCCCTGATGTGAAAAAAGGCGTTGCCTGCCGGAATCACCTGAAACATGGGGCCCCGGCCGAGTGACACCGATGCTGTGTCAGGGCCAGGACCTTGAGCATTCAGGACAAAGGGTTGTTCGCAAGCCACGGCAAAATGCGTCAAAGTGCACATATGAAGTCCTTTTCATGAGTTGACCCGCATTTACAGACGGTTGCGGGTAGTCGCAAGCAGCGTCGCTGCTCTAGAATCGCCGACACCTGTTGTCGGCATGGCGTTATCTAAAGCAATTTTTTGCGTGCGATATGTCGGAAAAGTGCTTTTCTTGGTGAGCTTTTTCCCTAAAGTTTGTAGTCACCATTCTCTGGCCCGCCTCGCGGCGTTTTCCTTCAACATTTGGAGAACGTCTTTGCAGGTTTCGCAGGTGGCATTGCAGTAGTCTTGCCCGTCTCGCGCCGGATGAGCACTTCGTTCATTCCAATTTTGGGCTTCATCGCGCAACACCATCGGCCGGTCCGTTTTTATTGTCGTGGGCGTTATTCGCAGGCGGCACTCTTTCAAGTGTGGGGATGTTTCTTTGGCAGTCAGTAACCTCGATATGCATGCTTTGTTCGTGCTGGGTGATTTGCGGGCAAAGCTGGTCAAGCAGTTTCAGTCGCGTTTTGTTTACATCACCGAGCAAAACGCCGAAGGCATTTATGTTGCCGAAATCGACACCGAAAGTGCCTTGGTGGTCGATGACAAACCCGGCCTCAAGCTCAAGGTCGGCGATCATTTCAGCGCTTCGGTATTGCCCAGCCGTGAAGGCGGCAAGATGGACATCCGTTTTCGCGAAATCAAAATGACCGTGTACGGTCTGGGCGATTACGCCTTTGTCAGCACGGCCGACGGCCATGCCATCGTGTTCAAGGAAGGCCACAGCGCGGTCACCGTCTTCGCCGCCAATGAGCAATTGCAGGAAGGCCTGACCAAGACCCTCAAGGCCGTGACCGCCAAGGTTGCCAAGTGGCGCAAGGGCGAACTGGTGACCTTCAAGGCCAGCGAGTGACAGGTGTGAGTCGCGCCGATTTCCATTTGCAGAACCTCGACAGCGCTCGCGACGAAGCCCGGCGCCTGTTCGATGCAAAAGCCGGATTGAAAGGCGCCTGGCTCGGCTGGGTCGCCTCGCAGATCTACACTTTGCAGCCTGCCGAATACGCCAGCATGGTCAGACGCGAGCTTCAACGCTTGCAGGAAATGTCTGAAAAGTAGCCTTGTCCGTGGCTTGCCCCTGAAAAAGCAGGAACCTCGTCTACAGTCAGTTGACTGAGTATTCAGAGGCTGGCGGTCTTCTGTCAGGCCTTCCTGCTATTGCTGTGAACAGCACGAGGTGCAAAGCATGAACGGATTTCGACGGTTGCTGGCTGCTGGTCTGGCCACATTCGGTTTGTTGACAGTGGTGCCGGCGGTCAATGCCGCACAGGCGCCGATCCATTTCGCCGACCTGAACTGGGAAAGCGGCAGCCTGATCACCGACGTCCTGCGGATCATCGTCGAGAAAGGCTATGGGCTTCCCACCGACACATTGCCCGGCACGACCATCACTCTGGAAACCGCGCTCGCCAACAATGACATTCAGGTCATCGGTGAGGAGTGGGCCGGACGCAGCCCGGTGTGGGTCAAGGCCGAGGCTGAAGGCAAGGTCGCGAGCCTCGGTGATACGGTAAAAGGCGCCACGGAGGGATGGTGGGTGCCGGAATACGTGATCAAGGGCGATGCCGCCAAAGGCATCAAGCCGCTGGCGCCGGACCTGCGCAGTGTCAGTGATCTGAAGAAATACAAGGATGTGTTCAAGGATCCGGAGAACCCGAAAAAGGGACGGTTCCTCAACAGCCCTATCGGCTGGACATCGGAAGTGGTGAACAAGCAGAAGCTGACGGCCTATGGATTGCAGGACGACTTCACCAATTTCCGCAGTGGCTCCGGTGCTGCGCTGGATGCCGAAATCAGTTCGTCGATCCGCCGGGGTAAACCGGTGCTGTTCTATTACTGGTCGCCGACGCCGCTGCTCGGCAAGTTCAAACTGGTGCAGCTCGAAGAGCCGCCGTTCGATGCCGAAGCCTGGAAGACCCTGACCGACGCCGATAACCCCGATCCGAAGCCGACCCGCTCCCTGGCGTCCAAGCTGTCGATCGGCGTGTCCACACCGTTTCAGAAGCAGTATCCGGAGATCGTTGCGTTTTTCAGCAAGGTCGATTTTCCAATCGATGATCTGAACAAGGCGCTGGCCGAAATGAGTGAGAAGCACACACCGCCAAGGGACGCGGCGCAGGCGTTCATGAAGGCTCATCCGGATGTGTGGCAGGCGTGGCTGCCCAAGGATGTCGCGGACAAGGTTCAAGCGGGCCTGTAGCGCTGTGGCGAGGGAGCGCACTCCCTCGCCGGACAACATCAGAATCGGTTTTGTACGGCCAGTTCCAGGGTACGTGGCGTGCCCAGGTAGTACGCCGGCGACACATGGGCGAACTCGGCATACACCTCGTTCGTCAGGTTGCGCACGCGACCGGTGACGGTGGTATGGGAGTCGACCCTGTAGCTGAGAAAACTGCCGAACAACGTATATGACGGCACGGTCAGGGTGTTGGCATTGTCTGCATACACCGACGCCACATACCGCGCATCGACCCCGCCTTGCCATTGCGGTGAAAAGTCATAGGTCAGCCACAGATTGCCGACCCGGTCGGGGACGTTGGTCGGCGTGTTGCCCTTGCGTGAAACCACCACGCCAGCGGCGTTCTTTTCGTTGAAGTCATCGTACCGGGCGTCGACCCAGGCGAAATTGCCTTCGACCAGCAGCTTGTCGGTGATCCGCAGGGAGTTTGCGATCTCGATGCCCTTCGAAGTTTGCTGACCGACCGGAATGCTGTTGGCAGGGTCCAGCGGATCGGTGACGGCAAAGTCCTTGCGTTTGATGGTGTAGGCGGCCACCGTCGCCGAGCCGCGGCCGTTCAGATAGTCGAACTTGCTGCCGATTTCCCATTGCTTGCCTGTTGAAACATCGAAGTCCTGAGTGCCATTGGGTTGCTCGGCGGCGGTGCTGTATTGCACATAAACGTTGGCTGACGGAATGAACTGATACGTCAGGCCGATACGCCCGGTGACCGGTTCCCAGCTGCGCTTGAGATGACGCGGGTTACTTGCGGTCACCGTGCGATGATTGGTCACATCGAGGTCGATATCGTCATGGCGCAGGCCAGTGAGCAGCGAGAGTTTGTCGGTCAGTGCGAGACGGTTTTCAGCGAATAACGCTCTGGTGGTGACCGCATTGGTCTTGTCGCTGACAAAACCCGGTTTCGTGCCCGGTATGTCGTAGAAGTGCCCTGGGCGGTAGTTGTCCGGATCCACGATGCTCGCACCTTTGACATTGAGCGGGGAGTTGGTCGTCTGGTTGACCTTGTACTCGAAGCCGCCGGACCAGGTGGTATCCAGGCCGAACAACGTGTTGTCGTGGCGCAGTTCGAACTGATTGCCATCCTGCTCACCCTGATGCCTGACCTGATAGGCGGTGGAGCGGTTCACGGCGCTGTTGTCGGCGTTGTACTGGTAGGTTTCGAGGTTGCGGTAATCGCGCTGGCTGTCGAGGTGATAAAGCGTGTTGCGCAGGGTGGTGCTGTCGTTGATCCGGTAATCGATGATCGAGCGCACCCAGATTGTGCGCTGCTCATAGCGACCGTCCTCGACGTTGTAGTTGTTAAAGCGGTGGTGGCGGTCGATTTTCAATTCTCCAGCCTTGGGATTGAGCACCGGGGTGCCCCAGTACGGGCTGTCTTCGTGTTCGTCCTGATATTCCAGGGCCAGGGTATGCGAGAGGTTCGGCGTCAGGTCGCTGAGCAACGAGAACGCCATGCTCCAGGCATCGCGTTCCTGGCGGTCGATGTAGCCGTTGCTGGTGTTGTGGCTGATGTCGAAGCGTGCGTAATGCTGCACGTCGGCGCCGGGCTGGCTCAGGGCGTGATTGAGGCCGAAAGCGGTTTCAGTGGTGTCGTAGGTGCCGTAGCTGACCCGGCCTTCGGCGGCCTGCTCGTCGCGGGTGGCCAGTTTGGTTACGTAGTTCAGCGAACCGCCGACCGAGCCTGCGCCGTTGATCAGCGAGGACGGGCCACCGACCAGTTCCACCCGATCATAAATCCACGAGTCCACGGGTCGTGCCAGCCCGCCGGAGACGTTGACGCCATTGAACATCTGGGTGATCTGGCTGCTGGTGAAACCCCGATAGGACACGAAACCACCGAAGCCCGGCGGCGCGCTGGCGTTGACACCGGGCAGGGTGTTCGCAGCGTCCTGGAAGTTCTGCGCGCCGTGGCGCTCGATGTCATTGCGGTTGGCGATGGCCACCGAGGCCGGGGTGTCGCGTACGCTCAGGCCGAGACGCGAAGCCATGCCGCTGGACTGGTCGAGGCTCAGGCCCGGCTCGGCAGCGGACTCGCCGTCAATGGTGATTGGTGCCAGATCCACCGCGGATTGCGCCCAGGCGTTGACGGACAGGCAGCCGCACAGGCTCGCCAGCAAGGTAAGTTGTTTCATCGTTTGAATCCTGAATGCTTGTCTGGGCGTCAGCGCACAGGCGAACGCAGCGCGTTGGCGCAGTGAGCTGACAAATCAAAAAGGCAAAGACACTCAGGCGAGCGGCGGGGCGCGAGGATTGGCCGAAGGCCAGATGAAGCGGGCAGGGAGGTCGGGGCTGACGATGGCCGGCAGCGGCGGACTGTGTTGTTCCGGCAGGATCGCCAGCGTCAGGCTGGAGTTGAACGCCGGGCCCATGCCGCCGGTGGAGCACAGAGGACAGCCGAAAGCCTTGGCCAGGGTTGGCAGTTTTTCTTCGGAAGGACTGGAAGTCAGAGGCGCCCGGGTGCCCGGATCGATGGTACAGAACTGGCCGCCGATACCGTTGAGCTGCATGCCGACCATTTGCCCGTGACCGATGCTGCAGGCGAACACGTTGAACAGGACGCAGCAATAGAGCATCCAGGCCAGCAGTGAGCGATCGGAACGGGGGAGTTTCATGGGGCGGCACTTTACCGCACCGCCGACCGGTCGTGCACATGGAAAAATGCCGACTAGGATGTTTTGTTCAAATCCCTGGAAAGGATTCTCGACCATGACCTTTGTGTTGGCTCAATGGCTGGTGACGATATTTGCGGCGATCAGCCTGATGCATGTGTATTGGGCGATGGGTGGACAGTGGGCGACCGTGGCGGTGATACCGCAGGTTCCGGTGGAAAACGGCGGACAGACCCTCAGGCCGGCGTTCAAACCATCAGGCTGGATCACGCTGGTGGTAGCGGTGGCCCTGTTGCTGATTGCCGCACTGGTGTGCATGAGAGTGGGCTGGTGGTTTTCGCCAGTGCATCACTGGGCGTTGCAGTGGGTTATCAGCGCAATTGCGCTGCTGATGTTCGCGAGGGCGATCGGCGATTCGGAACTGGTGGGTTTTTTCAAGGAAGTGAAGGGGTCGCGATTTGCCCGGCTCGACACCTGGGTCTACTCGCCATTGTGTCTGATATTGGGAGCCGGGCTGTTGGCTGTCGCCTGGATCTAGCTGCCGCTCTCGGTGCGTCGGCTGCTGACTTCGGCCGGCACATTATCCCCGGCCATGCGTTTGCGGAACAGCGCCGCCCGGGCCAGCAGCAGGGTGGTCACCGGCACTGTGATCGACAGCAGGATCGGGATCAGCCAGGCGTGCAGCACAGGTCCGGACTTGAGCGCGGAAAAACAGATGATCGACGCCAGGGCCACGCACCACGCGCCGAGAGTCGAGGCCAGTGCCGGCGGATGCATGCGCTGGAAGTAGTCCTTCATGCGCACCAGCCCGATTGCACCGATCAGGGCAAACAGGCCGCTGAGCACCAGCAGGATCGCCACCGGGATTTCCACCCACAGAGACAATTGAGCGTTCATTCGATCACCTCGCCACGCAGCAGGAATTTCGCCAGGGCAAACGAGCCGACGAAACCGAACAGCGCGATCAGAAGCGCCGCTTCGAAATAGGTATCGCTGGAGTAGCGAATTCCCAGGGTCAGCATCATCAGCATGGCGACGATGTACAGGTAGTCCAGCGCCAGTACCCGATCCTGCGCCGATGGCCCTTTGAACAGGCGAATCAGCGTGAACACCATCGCCAGGGAAAACAGGAAAAGCGTCAGCACAATGGCATTCGACAGCAGCGGGCTCATTCGAAAATCTCCATCAACGGTCGCTCGTACGTGATCTTGAAGTGCTGGATGAATTGCGCCTCGTCATCCAGATCCCAGACGTGCATCAGCAGAATGCTGCGATCCAGCGCCAGTTCCGACCACACTGTGCCGGGCACGACCGTGCAGACCATCGACAACGCCGCCAGACCATGGGCATCGCGCAGATCCAGCGGCACCTTGATGAAACGCGAGCGAGGCTGACGACGACCGGCGTTGAGAACGCCCCAGGCCACCGCCAGATTGGAAACCACCACGTCACGCCCGACCATCAGGATCAGGCGCAGAATCACGCCTGGACGGCGGATGTGAATACGTTGCGGACGCAGTTTGCGCATCATCAGCGGCGCGCAGAAACCCAATGCCGCCCCCAGCAGCAGGTTGCCGGGGCTGATCGACAGGTTCAACACCAGCCACAGCAACCACAATGCAAGCGACAGCCACGGAGCTGGAAACAGGCGCTTCATGGTTGCACCTCCAGCAGCGCAGCCTTGGCTTCGGGGCCCGGAACGGCGCGAGTGCCGAGCACCGCCATTACGTATTGCTGCGGATTGTTCAATGCGTCTGCTGCGGCCTGGGTGTAACGCAGCAGCGGTTCAGCCTTGAAGGTCAGGGCGATGCTCAGGCCGAGCAGCAGGAAAATCGGCGTGCACTCGAGCTTGCGCAGCACCGGTGACGGACGCTCTTCCGGTGACCAGAAGCGCTGGATGCCCAGTCGCGAGAAGGCCATCAACGAGCCGAGGCCGGTGAGGATCAGCAGTGCCAGCAAGCCCCAGGCCGCCATGGAGATCGGCTCTCCGGCACCCAGACCCAGCGGGTTGAGCAGGGCGCCGATCAGGCTCAGCTTGCCGATGAATCCCGACAATGGCGGCATGCCGACGATCAGCAGCGCACAGGCGATGAAGCTCAGACCGAGGAACGCCATGGTCCACGGAATCACCTGACCGACCACGGCTTTCTGGTCATCGTCGAGGTTGATGCCCTTGACTGGTGGCAGCCATTGTTGCGGACGCGGAAGCAGCTCGTTTTCGTCCTCCAGTGGTACTTCGATGGCGGTTCGCGAACGTTCGATCAGTTCCGCCAGCAAAAACAGTGCGCTCAGCGCCAGGGTCGAGCTGACCAGATAGAACAGCGCTGCGCCAATGAGGTTCGGCTGGGCGAAGCCCACTGCCGATAACAGAATCCCCGCCGACACCAGAATGCTCAGGCTGGCCATGCGTTCCAGGCGTTGCGCGGCGATGATCGCCACGCCGGCGCAGAGCATGGTCGCCATGCCGCCGTAGATCAGCCAGTCACCGCCGAAGTAGGCCGAAGCACCGGCCTGCCCGGAGAACAGCAGCGTCCACAGGCGCAGCAAGGTGTAGACGCCAACCTTGGTCATGATCGCGAACATCGCCGCCACTGGCGCGCTGGCCGAGGAATAGGCCGGTACCAGCCAGAAGTTCAGTGGCCACATTCCGGCCTTGGCCAGGAATGCCACCGCCAGGATGGCCGCGCCTGCATGCAGCAGGCCTCGGTCGGCTTCCGGCACCAACGGAATTTTCATGGCCAGGTCGGCCATGTTCAACGTGCCGGTGACGCCGTAGATCAATGCCGCGCCGATCAGGAACAGCGACGACGCCAGCAGGTTGATCGAAATGTAATGCAGCCCCGACGACACCCGCGCCCGGCCCGAGCCGTGGAGCAGCAAACCGTAGGACGCCGCGAGCAGCACTTCGAAGAACACGAACAGGTTGAACAGGTCCGCCGTCAGGAACGCGCCGTAAAGGCCCATCAACTGAATCTGGAACAGCGCATGGAAGCTTGAGCCTGCGCCATCCCAGCGGGCCATGGCGAACAGCAGGGCGCTGACGCCGATGATGCCGGTCAGCACCAGCATCAACGCCGACAGCCGATCGACCACCAGCACGATGCCGAATGGCACTTGCCAGTTGCCCGGCAGGTAGACGCCGATGGAGCCGGGCACGCCGGTGGTCTGGGTCCATTGCAGCAACAGCAGGGAAATCACCAGCCCCAGCAGGCTGGAAAACAGGTTGATCTTTGCCTTCAGCGGACGGTGTTTTTCGCCGAGCATCAACATGATGGCAGCCGTCAGCAGCGGCAGCAGGATCGGCGCAGCGATCAGGTGCGTCATCGCCGTCATTCCCTGGGCTCCCGGCCGTCCACATGGTCGGTGCCGGTCAGGCCCCGTGAAGCGAGCAGTACCACCAGAAACAGTGCGGTCATGGCGAAGCTGATGACGATCGCCGTCAAAACCAGCGCCTGAGGCAGCGGGTCGGTGTAATTGAGCAGGTCCTGCGGCACACCGTCCTTGATGATCGGCTCCTTGCCGATGAACAGGCTGCCCATGCTGAAGATGAACAGGTTGACGCCATAGGACAGCAGGCACAGGCCCATGACCACCTGGAACGTCCGTGGCCGCAGGATCAGCCAGACGCCGGAGGCGGCGAGCACGCCGATGGCGATTGCGATGACTTCTTCCATCAGACGGCTCCTTTGATGGCAGCGGTTTTGTGGCCCCGGACCGATTGGTGGGCGAGGGCGGTGAGGATCAACAGCGTCGACCCGACCACCACTGCGTATACGCCAATGTCGAAGAACAGCGCACTGGCGATATGAATGTCACCCAGTATCGGCACGTTGAAATGCCAGGTGTGCGTGGTGAGGAACGGGTAACCCGCCAACATCGCGCCGAGACCGGTGACCGTGGCGAACAGCAACCCGGTGCCCATCCAGCGCAGCGGTCGCAGACTCATTTGCGCCTCGACCCACTGGGTGCCGGCGACCATGTATTGCAGGATGAACGCCACCGACATCACCAGACCGGCGACAAACCCGCCGCCCGGCTGGTTGTGTCCGCGCATGAACAGATAGAACGACACCACCAGCGCTATCGGCAGCAGCAGGCGCACCAGCACCGCCGGGACCATCATGAAACCAAGAGCGGTGTCGCTGGCCGAACGCGGGTTGACCAGATCGGTCACCACGTCCGGCGCCAGCAAGCGTTGCTGGGCGGGCAGTTGCAGGCTTTCTTTCGGCGGACGGAAGCGGCGCAACAGGGCGAACACGGTCAGCGCCACGGCTACCAGTACGGTGATCTCGCCGAGGGTGTCGAAACCACGGAAGTCCACCAGCATCACGTTGACCACGTTGCTGCCGCCGCCTTCAGGCAAGGCGCGACTCAGATAGAACGAAGAAATGTCGTTCGGGGTCTGTCGGGTCAGCATCGCGTAGGACAGCAGCGCCATGCCACCGCCGACGGCAATCGACAGCAACAGGTCGCGCAGACGCCGCACTCGCGCCTTGCGCAGACTGCTCGGCAATGGCGAAACCTCTTCGATGCGTCGTGGCAGCCAGCGCAGTCCGAGCAGGATCAGCACCGTAGTCACCACTTCGACCACCAGTTGCGTCAGGGCCAGATCCGGTGCCGAGAACCAGACGAAGCTCACGCAGGTCATCAGTCCGCAGACACTGACCATGGTCAGGGCGGCGAGACGGTGATATTTGGCCTGCCATGCGGCGCCGAGGGCGCAGGCGATAGCCAGCAGCCACAGGGTCACGAACACGATGGAGCCGGGGATTTTCGGCCGGTCGCCCCAGCTCAGGCTGCTGTGCAGCATCGGGATCAACCCGGCGAGCACCGCCGCCAGGACCATCAGGAACAGCTGGGTTTGCAGGCGCCTGGTGCCGATCCGCCGCTCCAATCGCCGAGCCAGACGCATCATCGCGACGAGGCTGCGCTCGAACAGGCGCTTGCCGTTGAAGCGGCCCACCAGCGGCGGGAACTTGAAACGGCCACGCTTGAGCTGATTGCGCAGCAGCAGATAGACCACGATGCCGCCGGACATGGCAATCAGGCTCATGATCATCGGGGCGTTGAGGCCGTGCCAGATCGCCAGGCTGTATTGCGGAAGTACGCCGCCGACTACCGGCAGTGCAGCCGCCGCCAACAACGGGCCGACGATCTGGGCCGGGAAAATTCCGACCAGCAGGCAGGTGAACACCAGCAGTTCAACCGGTGCGCGCATCCAGCGTGGCGGTTCGTGCGGGGTGTGAGGCAGGTCGGTGGCGGTGGGGCCGAAGAACACGTCGACGGTAAAGCGCAGCGAGTAGGCAACGCTGAACGTGCCGGCGATGGTCGCCACGATCGGCAGGGTTGCTTCAACCCACGCAGTGGCGTTGATGAACACGGTTTCGGCGAAGAACATCTCTTTCGACAGGAAACCATTGAGCAACGGCACGCCGGCCATGGAGGCGCTGGCCACCATCGCCAGAGTGGCGGTGAACGGGATCAGTTTGAACAGGCCGTTGAGCTTGCGGATGTCGCGGGTGCCACTTTCGTGGTCGATGATCCCGGCGGCCATGAACAGCGAAGCCTTGAAGGTCGCGTGGTTGAGAATGTGGAACACCGCGGCGACGGCGGCCAGCGGGCTGTTCAGACCCAGCAGGAGCGTGATCAGGCCGAGGTGGCTGATGGTCGAGTAGGCCAGCAGGCCCTTGAGATCGTTCTGGAACATTGCGCAGTACGCGCCGAGCAACAGAGTGGCGGCACCGGCGCCGCTGACGATGTAAAACCATTCTTCACTGCCGGACAGCGAAGGCCACAACCGGGCGAGCAGGAACACCCCGGCCTTGACCATGGTCGCCGAGTGCAGGTAAGCCGAAACCGGTGTCGGTGCCGCCATGGCGTGAGGCAGCCAGAAGTGGAAGGGAAACTGCGCACTTTTGCTGAGTGCGCCAATGAGAATGAGGGGAAGCAGGATGGGGTAGAGGGCATGTGCACGAATCAGATCACCGGCGGCCAGGACCTTGTCCAGGTCATAGCTGCCGACGACATGGCCGAGGATCATGACCCCCGCCAGCAGACACAACCCTCCCGCACCGGTGACCATCAGCGCCATGTAGGCGCCGCGTCGGGCGTCGTGGCGGTGATGCCAGTAGCCGATCAACAGGAACGAAAAAAGGCTGGTCAGCTCCCAGAAGAACACGATCTGGATCAGGTTGCCGGAAATCACCAGCCCGAGCATGGCGCCCATGAACGCCAGAAAGAACGCGAAGAAACGCGGCACCGGATCGTCCGGCGACATGTAATAACGGGCATACAAGGAAACGAGGGTGCCGATGCCCAGCACCAGCATCGAGAAGAGCCAGGCGAAACCGTCCATGCGCAGGACGAAGTTCAGTCCGAGGCTGGGCAGCCAGTTGAACTCTTCGCGAATCACGCCGCCATGGGCGATTTGCGGGTACAGCATGGCGACAGCAACGGTTCCGATCAAGGCGACCAGACCTGCCAACAGGGATTCGGCGTTACGTGCGTTGTGTGGCAGCACCGCGGCCACACAGCTGCCCAGAAAAGGCAGAAGCAGTAGAACTATCAGGGACATAGGCTTCTAATCTGCGGAAGTTTGTGAAGCATCATACGTGCCAGCTCCCGGATCGCCAAACGCGAGGATGTCTCTGAATCCTACAAAATAGACGCAAAATCCTCGTTCAGCCTTCTGTCTCGCGCTCGAATGCTTCTGTGACCGGTTGTGTTTCTTTGCCCTTGGTCTTCAGCTCACTGACAATCACCGCCGCCACGATCAGCCCCGCACCGACCAGGGCAATCGCTGGCAGGCGCTCGCCGGCAATTCTGCCGGCGATCCCGGCCCATACGGGTTCGCCGGCGTAGATCAGGGTCGCGCGGGTGGGTGAAACGCTTTTCTGCGCCCAATTCATGGCGACCTGAATCGCCGCGCTCATAGCGCCCAGCCCCAAAGCGGTGGTCACCAGCAGCCACGAAAAGTCCGGGATCGCCTCACCGGTCGGTACCACCATCAAAAATGCCAACGCTGAAGTTGTCGCCAGTTGCACCACCGTCACCCGGCGCACATCGACCTGGCCCGCATAGGTGCTGATCAGGATGATCTCCGCCGCGATGGCGATGGCGCTGATCAGTGTGGCGATTTCACCGGGACTGAAGTTCAACGAAGCGCCAGAGGGCCCCGACAGCAGCATCAGTCCGGTAAACGCCAGCATGATGCCGATGCTCGGCATCAAGCCGGGACGCCGGCCCAGCACCAGCCATTGCAACAGCGGCACGAATGGCACATACAGCGCCGTGATGAACGCCGACTGACTGCTCGGAATAGTCTGCAAGCCTACGGTCTGCAAGCCATAACCGAGCAGGATGGCCACGCCGATGAAGGCACCCGCCTTGAATTCGAACAGGGTCAGCTCGCGCAAGTGTTTCCAGGAAAACAACGCCACGATGCTCGCCGCTGCGGCAAAGCGCAGGCCGACAAAAAACATCGGGCCACTGACGGTCATGGCGTGCTGCACCAGCAGAAAGGTGCCGCCCCAGAGCATGGTGATCAGCACGAGCACGCACTCGGCCTTGCTGAACCGGGAAAACCGCAGGGACGTTTGAGAGGGACTGGCTGACGTCATGATCTTGCACACTTTTGAAGAGGGGACGCACAATGCGCCAAATGTTGCGCAGTATACTGCCCAACCTCAGCCAGTGAGCAATATAGTGCACAAAGATTCCGTTCAACGGGCCTCGGTCCTGCAACACGTCAGCCAGAACGTCCGACGCTTGCGCCACGCGACCGACATGAGCCAGACGACTCTCGCGGAAAAGTCCGGGGTCAGTCGGCGCATGCTGGTGGCCATCGAAGCCGGCGAAAAAAACGTCAGCCTGACCACGCTTGACCGGGTGGCCGAAGCCCTCGACGTGGCCTTCAGCGATCTCATCCAGGCCCCGGACAACCGTGATCCGGGTCGTATCAACGAACTGGCCTGGGCCGGCAGCATTCCCGGCAGCAAAGCGGTTCTGCTGTCCAAGGCCAGCGCCACCCGCGCAGTGGAGCAGTGGGAATGGTGCCTGCAACCGGGCGAGGTCTATCCTTCCCAACCGGACGCCGACGGCTGGAGCGAGCAGATTTTCGTGTTCGAGGGTTGCCTGACCCTGATGCTTGGCGACCAGCCGCAGCACATCGCCGCCGGGGAGTTTTTCATGTTCGCCAGCAATCAGCCGCACACCTATCGCAACGATGGGGACGTTGCGGCGCGTTTCGTGCGTAATGTGGTGATCTGACTGTTGCAGGGTCGACAGCGGGTAAACAGTTTGTACTGTTCTGTGTGCGGGATATTTTAAGTTTGCTTGTCAAATTGTTGATAAATAACGAAAAACTATTCAGGCATGACTCCTGCTACGGGTTCTGGATCCTCATCCGGAACCACGGAGTCGCCTCACATGAACGTTTCAACTCAAACCACTGAACGCCTTCTGAAAATCGGGAGCGCTTTCTGATGCCTCGCGAAATTCGTCTCAACGCCTTCGACATGAACTGCGTCGGCCATCAGTCACCGGGCCTGTGGGCGCATCCGCGTGACCGTTCCTGGCAGTACAAGGATCTGGAGTACTGGACCGATCTGGCGAAAATCCTTGAGCGTGGCAGGTTCGACGGTTTGTTCATCGCCGACGTGCTGGGCATCTACGACGTGTACAACGGCAACGGCCAGGCGGCGATCCGCCAGGCGGCGCAGGTGCCGGTCAACGATCCCCTGCAACTGATCCCGCCGATGGCGCTGGTGACCGAGCATCTGGGTTTCGGTCTGACCGCTTCGTTATCCTTCGAGCATCCGTATCCGTTCGCCCGACGCCTGTCGACTCTCGATCACCTGACCAAGGGCCGTGCCGGCTGGAATATCGTTACCTCTTATCTGGAAAGCGGCGCGAAAAACATCGGCCAGCAAGCCCAGACCGAACACGACGCGCGTTACGACTTTGCCGAGGAATACCTGGAGGTCTGCTACAAGCTCTGGGAAGGCAGTTGGGAGGAGGGCGCGATTTTGCGGGACCGCGAACGGCGAATTTTCAGCGATCCGAGCAAGATCCACGAGATCCGCCACCAGGGTAAACACTTTCAGGTGCCGGGTATCCACCTCTGCGAGCCGTCGCCGCAGCGTACGCCGGTTCTCTATCAGGCCGGGGCGTCCAGCCGGGGCAAGCAGTTTGCCGCCGAGCATGCCGAGTGCGTTTTCGTCGCCGCGCCGTCGAAAGTGCTGCTCAAGAAAACCGTAGCCGACATCCGCCGCCGCGCCGCGGAGGCCGGGCGCGACCCGTCGAAGATCCTGATTTTCAATTTGCAAACCGTGATCCTCGGCGAGACTGACGCCAAGGCCAAAGCCAAGTTCGAAGAGTACAAATCCTGGGTGAGTTACGAGGGCGCGATGGCGTTGATTTCCGGCTGGACCGGTATCGACTTCAGCCGCTTCAAACCGGACGAACCGCTCAAGCACGTACACACCAACGCGATTCAGTCGGCGGTCGAAGCGTTTTCCACGGCGGACCCGAACAAAGTCTGGACTCCGAATGAACTGGCCGACTGGGTCGGTATCGGCGGTTTCGGCCCGTTGTTCGTCGGCAGCCCGGAAACGGTGGCGGACCTGCTACAGGAATGGGTCGAGGAAACCGACGTCGACGGTTTCAACCTGGCCTACGCACTGACCCATGAAACCTTCATCGACGCCGTGGAATTGCTGGTACCGGAGTTACAGAAGCGCGGCGTCTACAAGACCGAATATGCGCCGGGGACATTGCGCGAGAAGCTGTTTGGCGAGGGGCCGAGGTTGCCGGAGATTCATCCAGGCAGCGGTTATCGAAACCTGGGCGAATTGCATCGGCAGGAGAAAAAGGTCGCGTCTGTCTAGACTCCTTCGCGGTGTCTGCACGACACTGGCTCGAGCAAACCCTCTGCAGCGAGAACGGCATGACTCAAACCGATACGACCGCCATCCGTCACGCCGACATCCTGATTGTCGGCGGCGGCCTCAGCGGCACGATGCTGGCGGTGCAATTGCTGCGTTTGCCGGGCCGGCGACAGATTCTGGTGATCGAACCTCGGGCCGAACTGGGCCGGGGCGAAGCGTACAGTGCGGTTGAACTGGGCCACACGCTCAACGGCAACGCGGCGCGGATGAGCGTTGATCCGGACAACGCGGATGACCTGACCCGATGGCTGACCGAGCACATTGCCGGCGGCGGCTGGCCGGAGTCGGATCAGCAGCATGTGCCGGTCAGTGAATTGTTTCCGCCACGGGGGCTGTTCGGTGTCTATGTGCAGCAGCGACTGGCCGAGGCGCAGCAGGTGGGGGCGCAGCATGGTTCGACGGTCGAGCATGTCTGCGCTGAGGTGGTTGATGTACAGACTTCGGCCGATTCGGTGCAGCTCACCTTGAGCGACTGCCAGCGACTGCAAGGTTTTTTCGCTGTGTTGGCGACCGGCATGTTTCCGGCCGCCCGCACGCCGCAAATGCAATCCAGCGGTCTCAACGCTGCCGCGCTGGATCCCTGGGATGTAAGCGCCATGCGTCAGCTCGATCCGCATTCCACGGTGCTGATCATCGGCTCCGGCCTGACCATGGTCGATGCGGTTGTGTCGCTGGAGCAGGCCGGGCATCGCGGGCCGATAGAAGTGTTTTCCCGACATGGATTATTGCCTCATGTGCGACGGCAACCCCCGGCCTGGGTGGATTTCCTCGCCGAAGATCACACTATTCGCACGCCGCGCCAGTTAGTGCGCGAATTGCGTCGGCAGTGCAAAGGCGCAATCGCTCAAGGCATCGACTGGCAGGCGCCGCTTGACACGGTACGGGCGCATATCGGGCGGTTGTGGAGCCAGGCGAGCGACGTGCAGCGGCGGCAGTTCGTGCGTCATGTGCGACCGTGGTGGGAAAGTCATCACCATCGCTCGCCGCCGCTCAGCGCCGAACTGGTCGAGCGTTTGAACAGGGAAGGGCGGCTGCGCATTCAGGCAGCGTCCTATAAAGGACTGGAATCTGTTTCGGGCGCTGGTGTGAGTATTCGCATTCGTCCCCGGGGTGAGCAGCAAACCTGCGTGGTGAGCGGCACAGCGCTGATCAATTCCAGCGGTATCGAATACGACTGGCGCAGGGTCGACCGGCCATTGCCACAGCAATTATTGTCCCGTGGCCTGGTACAACCGGGGCCATTGGCGCTGGGGATCGCGGCGACGGTTGACGGTGCGGTGCTGGATGCACAGGGCAAGGTGTCACGACGACTGTTCGCGATGGGCCCGCCACTGAGAGGGATGTGGTGGGAAAGTACTGCGGTGACCGATGTTGCGTTGCAGGCCAAGGCGCTGGCGGCGCATTTGGTCACTCACTCGTCGTAGCCGAATCCGGGGTCGTTCAGCGCGACGTAAAGAGACTGGTCTGCATTGCTTTCGGCCTCACGGCCAATATTGACGGTATCGACATTCGGCGCGCCGGACTGGCCGACGCCACTCATGGCGACAGCAGGCCCATGGGCGCTGGCAATGGCGGCGGAGGTGCCACCGATCAGGGCGACGATAAACCCAAGGGCGATGAAGTCTTTCATGGGGCTGTACCAGAAAGTGGGAGGAAGATGACTGCCACTTTAGGGCGACCGGCGCCAGAAGAAAAAACACCTTTTCGGATAGTCGTTATCAAAGATCTTGATGCGTGATCAGCGTGGCAGGGTATTGCTCAGCCAGCGCTGGCGCATTTGCTCCAGACGACCGTCGGCTCGCAGGGCGTCCAGCGCTTGCTGCCAGCGTGCGACCTGTTTCGGATCGGTCTGGCGGGAGAACGCGATGTAGGTGTCCCGCTTCATCAGCGGAATCTGATACAGAAGGCGCCCCGGCTCCATGCCTTGCTCGCGGGCGAGGGCGGCGCTGGACAGCGTGTCGGAGACCACGAAGTCGGTTCGCCCGAGACTGAACAGACGCATCATCTGTTCCGGTGTTTCCACGCCGTAGAGATTGGTCAGATCCTGTTCCTGCAAATAGCTGTAGACCAGCCATTTGCGCGGCACGGTAATGCGGCCAAGGTGGTCCGCTTCACGCAGGCTGTGTACCCGTGGCTGAAAATTGTCGTGGGCATACAGCGCGGTTTCCACTTCGATCAGCGGCCCGACCCATTGATAGCGCTCGTCGCGCTCGTCGGTGCGCAGCACGGTAAATACCCCGGTGTCCGGAGCGTCGCTGGCCATGCGCAGGGCGCGCAGCAGCGGTACTTGTTGCAGATGAATGCGATCACCGGTCTGTGCCGCCAGGGCTTGCACCACATCCACGCCATAACCGACCAGGCGGTCGCCCTGCATGAAGTGCAAGGGAGGATGGTAGTCGGTGAGCAGTTGCAGGTCTGCCGCATTGGCCGTCAGGGCCAGAAGAGACAACAGGCAGGCGGCAAAACGTTTCATGGATCGTCCCTGAAAATTCAATCGCCCAGCTTAGTACGCGCGCGCGGTGGCTGTCGTGGGAAATCAGCGGGGCTTTTGTGTCAGAGAACAGGGCGGTTCGGTAGTGTCGATGAGCCATGAGGGAGCGGGCTCACTCCCTCATGGGCACACTGCATCAAGTGCGGTCAGGAAACCACGCGATAACACGGCACATACGCCGCGCCACCCGGCAGTTTCATCCGGTGCTGGGCGACGAAGGCTTTGAGCAGCAGATCGAGCGGTTGCATGATCGCGGCGTCGCCACGGATCTGGTACGGGCCATGTTCCTCGATCAGGCGAATGCCCTTGTCCTTGACGTTGCCGGCAACGATCCCGGAGAACGCCCGGCGCAGGTTGGCCGCCAGTTCGTGCGGTGGCTGGTCGCGGTGCAGCTTGAGGTTGGCCATGTTTTCGTGGGTCGGGTCGAACGGGCGCTGGAAGCCTTCATCGATCTTCAGCAACCAGTTGAAGTGGAAGGCGTCGTTGCGCTCGCGGCGGAACTGCTTGACCGCTTTGAGGCCTGTGTTCATTCGCCGTGCCACCTCGGCCGGGTCGTCGATGATGATTTCGTAATGCTTTTTCGCTGCCTCGCCGAGGGTGGCGCTAACGAAGGCGTCGAGTTGTTCCAGGTACGGCGCGGCATGTTTCGGCCCCGTCAGGATGACCGGGAATGGCAGCCCTTCGTTGTCCGGGTGCATCAGGATGCCCAGCAGGTACAGGAACTCTTCGGCGGTGCCGGCGCCGCCCGGGAAGATGATGATGCCGTGGCCGACACGGACGAAGGCTTCCAGGCGTTTTTCGATGTCCGGCAGGATCACCAGCTCGTTGACGATCGGGTTCGGCGCTTCGGCGGCGATGATGCCCGGCTCGGTCAGGCCCAGGTAGCGACCGCCGTGAATACGTTGCTTGGCGTGGGCGATGGTGGCGCCTTTCATCGGGCCTTTCATCACGCCGGGGCCACAGCCGGTGCAGATGTCCAGGCTGCGCAGGCCCAGTTCGTGGCCGACTTTCTTGGTGTATTTGTATTCTTCGGTGTTGATCGAGTGACCGCCCCAGCACACGACGATTTTCGGCTCGACGCCCGGACGCAGGGTGCGTGCGTTGCGCAACAGGTGGAAGACGTAATCGCTGATGCCCTGCGAGGTGGTCAGGTCGATGCTCAGGGCATCGAGTTCGTTTTCGGTGTAGACGATGTCGCGCAGGGCGCTGAACAGCATTTCCCGGGTGCTGGCGATCATCTCGCCGTCGACGAAGGCATCGGCCGGGGCGTTCAGCAGTTCCAGGCGTACGCCGCGATCCTGTTGATGGATGCGGATTTCGAAGTCCTTGTAGGCTTCCAGAATGGTTTTTGCGTTGTCGACATGGGCGCCGGTGTTGAGGATGGCCAGGGCGCACTGGCGAAAGAGGGTGTAGGTGCTGCCGCTTCCGGCCTGGCTCAGTTGCTGAACTTCACGTTGGGAAAGGGTTTCCAGACTGCCTTTTGGGCTGACCGAGGCATTGATTACGTGTCGTTGGGTCATGCAGTGATCCTTAAAACGATGTCATTGCCGACCTGGCCAATGGCATCCGAATAGAGTGTATCCATGAATGAAGATGGCACGATCTGCGTGGTATCGCCATGTCCCCCGCTGGACGATGAAAAGATGAAAAGGAGCTCCAGCATAGCTAAATCCGCCTCAGAGGCGATAATGCGCCGGCCTCTTTTTATTTCAAGCCATGGAAGCCTGTCGCGATGTTCGAGATTCAACCGATCGATGCCGTCAGCTATCGCCAGCAGACCCGGCGCAGCACGCTGATTATTGCGGTGCTGTTCCTGGTGCTGGCGATGGTGTTTTCGACCGTGGCGGTGGCGCTGTTCGGCGAGCCGGGCGGGGATAACCTGCGGTTCAATGTCGGTGGTGTCTTTGCTGCCTTCCTGCTGACGGCAGCGTTGTTGCGCGGACGTTTCTGGAACCAGACCTGGATGGCCCCCGCGGTTTACGGCTGGCGGCTCAAGCGCGCCCTGATGAGCGTCACCAATGTCATGCATCAGGTGACGGCAGCGGTCGAGAAGGACGATCCGGTGGCGATGAACGTGCTGCGTTTCTATCACCTCGGCCTGACGCAAATGCATGAGCTGGACGGCAACTCCAGCGATCACGGGCAATTGCACCGGGAAGTTGAAGCACACAGGGCTCGGATGGAGGCGCTCGGTCTGAACACCGATCAGATGCGCCTCGATCCGGCCTGGCTGGAAGCCTTGAAATCCCGCTAGAACGGAATACGCGCAGCGCGACGCAGTCGCGATTGGCGGAGCAGGCGCCCGTACACCAGCAGGTTGATCGCCAGCACCACTCCTCCCAGCACAAGCTGAATCTGCGGAGTCAGTCCCGCCGGGTAGATGATCGGCCAGACGTAATGTTCGATGAAACCGCCGGCATATCCGGTCTGGCCGGCGGCCTGGCGCATCAGGTTTTCCCAGTAGGTCAGCGGGCAGGTCAGGTGCAACACCTCGACCATCACACCCCAGGCCGCTGCCGGTACATGCAGCCAGGCCACTCGGTGCCACTTGAGCACCAGCAGCCCGCCAAACAGCACGAACAGAATGAACGAAAGGTGAAACAACACCAGCCCGTCGGCGGCAATTCGATACAGCATGTCGTCTCCCTGACGCAGATGTGAATGGCTGCAATGGTACGCCGGTCGACGGCTCGCGGCTGGAGGATTTCGTGCAACTGCGCAAGATTGTTCAAGCCAGCAAATGGCGTTTACTGGCAGAGTCCGGGGTCTTGTCTCACGGTTGAAGAGCGTTATGTCTGACTCATCAATGCCGCGCAGTGCTTTCCTTCGCGGAGCGGCGGCAATCATGCCGTTATCCCTGGCAACCGCACCCTGGGGGCTGCTGGCCGGCTCCATGGCGATCGAAGCCAACCTCACGCCGCTACAAGGGCAGGGCTTGTCCACCATCGTGTTTGCCGGTGCTGCGCAACTGGTGGCGATCGGCATGCTGAAGGGCGGCGCCGGGGTTTTCTCGATTCTGCTGACCACGCTGCTGCTGACGTCACAGCATTTGCTCTACGGCATGAGCATGCGCCATGTGATTTCGCCGTTGCCGGGTCGCTGGCGCATCGGCCTGGGTTTTTTGCTGACCGACGAACTGTTCGCCCTGACCAGCCAGCATGACCGTCAGCAGTTCAACCGCTGGTACGCCCTTGGCGTAGGGCTGACGTTCTACATCGCCTGGAATCTCTTCACCCTGGCCGGCATCGTGCTGGGCAGCAGCATTCCCGGCCTTGAGCACCTGGGGCTGGACTTTTCGATTGCCGCGACCTTCATCGCGCTGATCACGCCCGTGGTGCGCAATGTGCCGACGGTGGTCTGCGTGGCGGTCTCGCTGTTCTGCTCGGTGTTGTTCAGCTATTGGCAGTGGGGCTCGGCGCTGGTGCTGTCGGGGTTGGCCGGGATGATGGCCGGTTTTGTCTGCAACAAGTTGTATCGGGAGCGCACATGATGGTCTGGGCAGTGATTTTCGGCATGGGAATTCTGGTATTCCTCAACCGCTACGTATTTCTCGAACCGCGCCTGCCCGTGCGTCTGAGCAGCAATGCGCGGCAATTTCTGGGGTTCGCCGTGCCGGGTATGTTGACCGCTATTTGCGGGCCGATTGTGTTCATGCCGGATAAACAACTGAATCTGCAGTGGGATAATCCCTATCTGCTGAGTTCGTTAGTGGCGATTGGCTTGGTGATCTACACGCGTAACACATTGCTTAGCATGCTATTGAGCATGGCGTTTTTCTTCCTTTTGCGCTGGTGGCTATAAGTTGCAGGTGTTCTACGCTTGAAAGATGACTTTCAGAGAGCGAGATGAACATGGCAACCGAGCAGAAACGTCCTGAAGAAGATGAAGAACCGAGCGAAGAAGAGATCGAGCGGGAGAAGCACAAGGAGCAGACCTGGAAGCACGACGACAGTCGCGAATTGTCCGATCGTGACCAGGAGCGACCACTCAAGCCGTGAAACGAAAAAGCCCCGCGAGTGCGGGGCTTTTCGTTTCATCAAAGATCGTCCAGCTGTGTGAAATCGGGATGTGCAGCCCGATAGCCCAAGGTCTTGTCGATCCACGCATTGAGCTCGTTGACCATCACCGGCGGATGGCAGGGATAGCTTTCGAGGGTGGTGCGCAGGATGCGGTCGATGTCGGGGACGTCACGCAGGTTTCGCGTCTTTATGTAGTGGCCGATAAAACAGTCGAGCTGAAAGCGTTCTGTCGTGGACAGATAGATACACTCCAGGCCATTGGCCTTTTTGATTGCAAAATCGTCGCGCAACTTAGTTCTCTGCAAGGCTTGTCAAGTTTGTAGGGTATTCCTGGTTCGTTGACTGTTCGGTCAACTGGTATGCCAATAGGAAAGCGGCGCGCATGCTATCTGTAGTGCTACTAAATGTATGTATGACGATTGAAATGTCAGACGGGCGGTTGGTTTTAATCAAACGACTGATTCAATCACTGTCTCGAGAGTGAAACAGCGAATGTAACGAATGGTTTTCATTTGATCCGCTATCAAGTCCTGGTCTATTGGGTAAACGACCTGCCCTGAACAATATTTACGCAACGACTTCAATCAATTCAGCGCCCTGATTGCGGGAGTTGCCGACAGCTTTGCCGACCTTGTGCCATTCGAACGCTTCGCTGCCCAACCCTTCGAACAGCAACATTTGCTCGGCACGCTCCAGAGGCGTGGTGGGGTCGAGCCATTCCCGTGCGCGCTCGGCGGACAACACGATGGGTCGGCGATCATGCAGATCGAGCAGACCGCCTGCGCTGTCGGCGGTGATGATCACGAAGCCGTCGTCTTCCCGTGATTCTGATCCAGGAGTCGGAAACTGACCGATGGCGGCGCAGAAAACCGGTTGATGATCGACTCGGTGGATCAGCCAGGGTTGGCGGCTGTTGTCCGGCCCGTCGACCCACTCGAACCAGTTGTCGACCGGCACGATCAGGCGATGACGCCAGATCGCCCGAAAGAACGGGCCGTGGGCGACTTTCTCGACGCGGGCGTTGATGGGGGCTGCACGATCCTTTGCCCAGTGCGGGCGCCAGCCCCAGCGCAGGTTATCCGCGAACAGCCGTTGCTCGTGTTGATGCAGAACCGCCAGCAAGGTGCCGGGCGCTGCGTTGTAACGCACCAGCGGCGGGTCGCCGACATGATTGACCAGCGCATCGGGAATGCTCAGCACCGCGACGAAATCGTGTATGCCGCGGTACTGCGAGAGTCTTCCGCACATTGGCCGAACCTCCAGCGAACACTGCCTGAACGTTCAGCGTAGTTGTGCGGATCAGTCCTTGCCGCCCTGACCGGTGAAGGTGTCGCGCCAGGCCAGCCAGCGGCGCTCGAGTGTGGCGAGCAGGCTGTCACTGAGTTTGCCCAACAGCGCCAGAACGATGATCGCCGCCAGCACGATGTCCGGCCGGGAGGTTTCGCGCCCGTCGCTCAGCAGATAGCCCAGGCCTTTGGTCGCCGCGATCAGTTCGGCCGCCACCAGAAACATCCACGCCAGGCTCATGCCGCTGCGCAGCCCGGTGAACAGGCCGGGCAGGGCAGCGGGTAGCAAGATCCGACGCACCAGTTGCAAGCGACTGAAGCCATAAATGTGGCCGACTTCCACCAGTTTGCGGTCAATGTTGCGGATCGCCGCGACCACGTTGACGTAGACGGGGAAGAACGCGCCGATGGCAATCAGGACGATTTTCGAGGTCTCGTCGATGCCCAGCCACAGCAGCAACAGTGGCACCCAGGCCAGACTGGGAATCGAGCGCAGCGCCGCAAAGGTCGGCTCCAGGTAGGCCTCTGCCTCACGGCTCAGGCCGACCCAGGCGGCAAACACCAAGGCCAGGCCCGCGCCGATGGCAAATCCGATCAGCACGCGGATCAGGCTGGCGCCGATGTGTTTCCATAGTGCGCCTTCGGCGAGGTCGGTGAGGGTCAGGGCGATTTCGCTCGGCGCAGGCATCTGATAGGACGGCAGCCAGCCAACGCGCACGATGATCTCCAGGGCGATCACGATCAGCATCGGCAGGGCCAGCCCTTTGGCGCGACTGCGCCAGAGCGGATTCAGCAGCCGGTATTGCAGGCGTGGCCGCGGCACGGCGAGGCGGGCGGGCAGGTCATTGCTCATGGAGGGTGCTCCGCTCACGACCGATCCGCGACGCACGCGGATGTCGTGAGTCTGATCGGTTACTGGGTGGCGGCGACTTGCTGGAAGCCGGTGTCGATCAATTGATCGATGACCTGATCGACATTCACCCCTCGGCGCACCAGCTCTTCGGAGACCAGAATCGGCGCGGCGGCTTTCGATGCCAGTACGTCGGCGGCGGTGAGTCGCGGGCTGCTCAGGTCGGTGCGCGACAGTTGCAGCCTGGCCACGTCCAGCGGCAGGCCGGATTCGCTGGCGAGCAACTTGGCCAGTTCGTCCGGGTTCTTCACCGACCATTCGCGGGCCTGTTCGTAGGCCTTGATCACGGTATCGATGGTTTGCGGGTGTTCCTTGGCGTATTGCTCGGTGACGCTGACCACGCCGTAGCTGTTGAAGTCGCGATTGCGATACAGCAGGCGCGAACCGGCCTGTACCTGGCTGGCGGCCATGTGCGGATCGAGGCCGGCCCAGGCGTCGACGTCGCCTTTCTCCAGCGCGGTGCGGCCGTCCGGGTGCTGCAGATGCACCAGTTCCACGTCGTCCTTCTTCAGCCCGGCCTGTTGCAGGCTGCGCAGGGTGAACAGGTACGGGTCAGTGCCCTTGGTGGCGGCAATTTTCTTGCCTTTGAGGTCGGCGACGGTCTGGTACGGCGCGTCCTTGCGCACCACCAGCGCAGTCCACTCGGCGCGGCTGTAGACGTACACCGATTTGATCGGGCTGCCGTTGGCGCGGCTCAGCACCGCGGCGAGGCTGGCCGAGGAAGCGAAATCCACGCCGCCGCTGTTGAGGTATTCCAGCGAACGGTTGCTGCCCTGGCTGAGCACCCAACTGACCTTGCTCCGGGGTAGGGCCTTTTCCAGATAACCCAAATGTTTCAGCGCCAGGCTGACAGGGGAATAATAGGCATAGTCCAGATGTATTTCAGCGGGTGGCGTTTCCGTCGCGTGGGCGAGCGGTTGCAGGCTCAGGGCGACAGCACAGGCCGCGAGCAGCGTTTTGACTCGGGAAAACGGTAAGCGGGATTTCATGGGCACGCTCCGGCAAGGCAACTGTTTCTTATGTCCAGAAAGATATTTTTTTCGAATGCTTCCTGCATGAATGGAATATTGCAGGCTCTGTGCCATATGCCCTGAGTCCCGTGTTTGCGGGTTTTTGGTGCGGTTGGTGCGCTTTGAACTGTTGCAAGGAAAACACTGTGCCGTGCCACTGTTGCCAGGCCAACAGCGCTCATCGACCGTGCTTAGCTTATTCGTTAATAGAATTTCAAATGCGCTTTATAAGAGCGTTATGGTCTATGAAAACCTCCTTTTCAGGACTCGCCATGAAGCTCTCCCGTTTTCTGCGTGCTGCGTTGACCAGCGCCTTGATTGCCTCGCCTCTGACTTATGCGGCCGAACCTGTCGTCCTGCACGTCGGTGATCAGAATTACTACAACGTCCGCGCCTCGGTAGAAGCGTCCGGCGTACTCAAGGACGCGCCGTACACTGTCGACTGGAAACACTTCCAGGCCGCCGCCCCGTTGGCCGAAGCGCTACAGACCGGCTCGCTGGATCTGGGCTTTCTCGGCGATTCGGGCTTTCTGTTTCTCGCCGCGAAACAGGCACCGGTGAAACTGATCGGTGTGTCGCGGCAGAACCCGGACACCATCGCTTTGTTGGTGCCCAAGGATTCGCCGGTAAAAACCATCGAGGACCTGAAGGGCAAGAAAGTCGCTTACTGGCCGGGTGCCTGGAGCCAGCAGTTGACCTTGCGTGCACTGCAGCAGAACGGGTTGCCGGACAATTACGTCGACTTCGTCAAATTGATGCCGATCGATGCCGCTGCGGCATTGCCTCAGGGCAGCATCGATGCCTTTCCGGTGTGGGAGCCGTACATTTCCCAGCAAATCGTGTTCTCCGGTGCACGACCGATTCTGACCGCAAAAAACCTGATGCCGGGTTTGAGCGCCATCGCCGCGTCTGCGCCGTCCATCGACAGCAAGCGTGATGCGATTGCCGATTTTCTCGGGCGCCTGAAACAGGCCAGGGCCTGGGTCGACAGTCACACTGACGAATACGCGGATCTGTGGGCGAAGAAAGCCAATCTCGATCAAGAGGTCTCACGGCACTGGTTGCGCCAGGCGCACATGACGGTCGGCCCGGTGGATCAGCAAGCTGCTGCCGATCTGCAAGGGACTGCGGACTTCCTGTTCAAGGTCAATGCGCTGCCGGCTCCGCTGTCCACGGCGGGTCTCATCGATACCTCGTTCCAGCAGGCACTGGCGCACTAAGCACCGGAACAAAACCCTGTTATCTTTATCCAACCTCGGCCCATTACGGTGGGCCGCAGGGAGGCAGCAGCGGCGAGGGAGTTTTGCCAATCGACAACGTGACCGCAACGGTCGGGCTCAAGGCAAAACATGAAACACTGGTTCAAGCTTTTCTGCATTGCCGCCATTCTCATCGGGCTGGCCGGTTGCATTGCCGCTCCTATCGAAATGACTGAGCAAACCCGCTCGCGACTGGATGCGCAGGCGCCGGTGAAATTTCTGCTGACCTTCGATGACGGTCCCAGCGCTTCGAGTTTCTACAACCCGACCGAAACCGTGCTCGACAGTCTGAAAGACAACCCGTTGCAGCCGGGCATCAAAGCGGTATTTTTTGTCCAGACCCGTGCACCGAGAGCCGGCAACAGTGAAATCGGCCGGCGGATCATGCATCGCGAACACGATGAAGGGCACATTCTCGGTTTCCACACGGCCACCCACTGGCACACCAATCATCGTTCGCTCGATCCGCAGGAACTGGAAACTGCGCTGACCAATGGCACGGCAGACATCGCGGCGATCACCGGCGCGCCACCGGTGCTGTTGCGTCCGCCATTCTGGAATTACGACAAGCGTACGTTTGCGGCGTATCAGAAACACGGCTTGCATATGTTGCTCACCGATCTGAGTGCCAATGACGGCAAGATCTGGGGTTTCAATGCCAGTCCCAGGCGACGCGCCAACATGCTGCGGCAGTTGTCGGAGGTTCGCGAGCGAATCGCCCTGGGTGAGTTGCCGACGGTGGACGGTGTGATTCCGGTGGTCGTGACATTCCATGACCTCAACCGCTATACCGCACGCCACGCCCGCGAGTATCTGCAGATTCTGCTCGACAGTGCGGCGGCCACTGGCGTGCGGCTGGCAGACAAACCCTTTTACGATGATCACGCGTTGCTGGAAAAAGCCGCGCTGGCGCGTACGGTGCAGAAGAGTTCGGACCCGGTACGCCTGCCGGGGATCTGGAACTGGATCTGGAATCGCGACGCCAACTGATAGCGACATCAAAGATGTGAAGCATTTGGCATTTTCCGCTCCGGCGATTCGCGCAGGCGGGGAGAAGCTCATCTATGCTCAATCGATCGACCGAACCATCGCCCGCGAGGCGTTCGTCATGCTTGCCATTGCCGACATTTGCCGCATCGTCGAGTCCGGCTTCTCGCCCTTGTATTGCGACTGCACCGAAACGGCGCAGGGTTTGTTGCAGATCAAGGTTTACGAGCCTGACACTGGCCGTGTCGATTTGCTGCTCAACGGGGTGTCACCGGAACACCTGGTCACCATTCGTGACATTTCCAACTTCATCGGTGAGCTGCGCACTGAAATGAGTGCCGGGCGCCGGGCGTTTGCCGGCTGATTCAGAGGCGGCGCTGAAAGGCCCGGACGATCTGCCGGGTCGCCTCGCTGACACTCAGGTTCTGCACCGCGTCCAGCGGATGCCACAGGCAATCGACGATCTCGTTCTGTGGCCGTACTTCGTCAATATTCAGCACCGATGCTTCGTAGACGTGGTGGCGCGTGTCGCCTGACTCCAGTTCCATCAGGTACAGCATGCCGTCGGCGAGCAGGCCGGTTTCTTCCTCCAGTTCACGCGCTGCGGCGTCAGCCCTGGTTTCCTTGGGCTCGACCTTGCCGCCCGGTAAATTCCAGCGGCATCGCGGTTTGCGCACCAGGAGAATGTGTCGATCCTGCTCGCAAATGATGGTGGCGCGTACTTTCATGGGTTACCCGATTACCGGCTGTCATTAAACGGTAATAAAAATGCAATATTCGGACCGCGCCTTGATTTAGAGGCGCCTGTGGCTTTCGAGCGACAGACAGGCGTAAAAGTGCCGGGTCGTTGACGCGAAGGTGGGGCGACGTCTGGTCGGCTTTCGGTAGCCAACCGGGTGTAAGGTAAAAAAGTGCAGTTGATCGATAGTCGACAGGAGGTGCCTATGAGCATGGCGATGCTGAACAAAATGCACATGAATGGCTACGACGTACTCCGTGTGAACAATGGCCCGTGGCGGGTCTGCACGCAGGGTGATCGACTGGCGTCTTTCGCCAGCCGGGAGGAAGCACTGGCGTATGCCGCTGCGCTTCCGGGTTACAGGAGCCGCGCCGGCGGGCGCAAGTCGGGCTGAACGCCTGCAATGAAAAAGCCCCGGATTGTCCGGGGCTTTTTGTTGGCGGGCCGAGAGTCAGTGGACTTTCGTTCGGCTGATGGCGCGGGCCTTCACTTCCCGGGCATAGAGCTGCAAGCGTTCCTCGTCGCTTTGCAGGACCTCGCAAGACCTGAGCACTGTCTGCGCGTCCGCCTCGTTGCCGGATTTGCGCAACTGCTCGGCGATCCGCTTGAGATCGACTGCCGACCATCTCAGGTCAGATGCCACACTTTGCAAGTCACGTTGAAGTTCATGTTCGTATTCATTGAGCCGCATGATCACCTCCGGAACATTCTCGGTAGAAAAGAGTAGCCGCATTTTCGCAAGAGGTTGTACAGATGGACCGCAGACGCCAACGGGATACCGCTGGTCGGAACAGGAGGGTGTCGATGAGAAGCAGCGCGCCTTTCGACAGGCAAAGCATTGCGCCACGATGGATGTTCAACCAGTAACAGGGTAAATTCGCGCTTTTTCAGATGAAGGATTCATTATGCGGATGTTGATCGGGGGCCTGCTGATGGCCGCGTTGGCCGGTTGTTCACTTCCGGCATCGCTGGTCCCGGGCGAGCCGAATCTCAGCAAGGTCAGCGGCAAGGCTCCCAAGGACTACGCCGCATGCGTGTTGCCATTGTGGCAGCAGGATATTCCCAAGACCTCGCAGGTCGCGATTTCCAACGGTTACCGGATCACGGCGCCAAGCATCGTCACCGCCGACGAGATTCTCGATATCGTCAAGTACAAGGATGGCAGCCGCGTGTCGCTGTACCAGGGGCCGCCATGGGCCAAGTCCGGCTCGCTGCGCAAATCGGTACGCGATTGCCTCTGAGGCGGAACGGCCGAAATGAAAAGGCAGAAACCGCGTGATCGGTTTCTGCTTTTTTTTGCCTGTCAGTCGGTGATGTCGGTGAGCGGGATGCCCGAGCCGGCGGTCTTCCTGTCGCGACGATCCTGAATCCAGTTTTCCACCTGGCTGTTGAATTCTGCCGGCGCCTTGCGCCCGACCTTTCTGGCGATGTCGAGAATGGTCTGCTGGGCGAGGGCTTCTTCCATGCGCTTCTGCGCAACCATCATCGCCCCGTGGATCGAGCAGGTCCCGTCCACGGCCCAGTCCGGCGGCGAGCCGTCGAACAGCGCGCAGCGTCCGCGGATGTCCCGGCATTCGAAAATGTTCTTCGGGCCATCGATGGCGTTGACGATATCGAGCAGGGTGATCTCGTCCGCCGGGCGCGCCAACGTAAAACCGCCACGTACACCGCCGGTGGCCACCACGAGTTTGCCCTTGGCCAGTTTGGTGAAGATCTTCGCCAGGTAATCCAGCGGCACCCCCTGCAGATCCGCCAGGTCGCGCACGCTCGCTTCGCGACTGTCACCGCCGCTGCCCACCAGAAACGCCAGGCAATGGATGCCGTACTCGACGCCTGCACTGTAAAGCGACATAGCTATCTCCGACTTTAATTGTCGCAGATGTTAGCAGGGGTATTCGTGGCGGACAAATCTGATAAGCGTCTGAATCTTTGCCTTAAACCAGGTTTTTTTCGATTTATGGCGGTTTTTATGGGTTCGGAATCCTCAAAAAGAACCGCATTAACTATCGAATAATTCGATTCTAATGATCGGATAATCTGACTTGTTGGATATAACGGCGACCAATACAGTCGCCGTTATCCGGTGAGCAGTGTTCAACGCTTTCAGAAACCACAAGCGTGCCGACTCCCGATAAACGTGAATTCTTGACCCTCTTTCTACGACTTGGCTTCGGGCCTGGAGACAACAATGCAACAGCACATTCTGGTAATCGGCGCAGGTTTCGGTGGCATGTGGACGGCGCTGAGTGCGACTCGTCTGGTCGACATTCACAACCGCGACAACATCGAAGTGACCGTGCTGGCGCCGCAGGCGGAACTGCGTGTGCGCCCACGTTTCTACGAGCCGAATGCCCACACGCTGGCTGCGCCGCTGGGCGACCTGTTCGACGCGGTAGGTATCAACTTCATCAAGGGCGCCGCGAACACCATCGACGTGAATGCCAAAACCGTGGGTTACACCGACGCCAACGGTGCCGCTCAAGTTTTCCACTACGACAAACTGGTGCTGGCGTCGGGCAGTGGCCTGGCGCTGCCGGATACCCCGGGCGTCGCAGAACACGCCTTTGACGTTGACCAGATCGAAGCCGCGATTCGTCTGGAAAACCACCTGAAATCCTTGGCCGATCAACCTGCGAGCCAGGCGCGCAACACCGTGGTGGTGGCTGGCGGCGGCTTCACCGGCATCGAAACCGCAACCGAAATGCCGGCACGTCTGCGGGAAGTGCTGGGTGATCAGGCCGATGTTCAAGTGATCATCGTCGACCGTGGGCAGAAAGTCGGTGCGGCCATGGGCGAAGCCATCAGCGTTTCGATTGCCGAAGCGAGTGAAGCACTGGGCGTTGAATGGCGACTGGGTGTGTCGGTGCTGTCGGTCGATGAAAACGGCGTGACCCTGTCGGACGGCCAGCGCATCGAAGCAAAAACCGTGGTCTGGACCACCGGTGTGCGCGCCAGCTCCCTGACCGAGCAGATTCCGGCCGAGCGTGATCGCCAGGGCCGTCTGCATGTCGATGCGCACCTGAAAGTCATCGGCCAGGACGATATCTTCGCCACCGGCGACGTGGCTTATGCGGCCACCGACGACATCGGCAACTTCGCCTTGATGACCTGCCAGCACGCGATTTCCCTGGGCCGGCATGCCGGCAACAACGTCGCGGCGCAGATTCTCGGTGTCGATCCTACCCCGTACAGCCAGCCGAAATACGTGACCTGCCTCGACCTCGGCGCCTGGGGCGCGGTGTATACCGAAGGCTGGGATCGTCAGGTGAAACTGGTCAAGGAGGAGGGCAAGTCGCTCAAGACCCAGATCAACACCCAGTGGATCTACCCGCCGGCCGCTGACCGTGCCATTGCGCTGGCGTCTGCGGATCCACTGATTCCCGTCGTCGCGTAATCGACGCAGTTCGAAAATCCCGCTTTCGAGCGGGATTTTTCTCGCCTGCCTTTTTACCTGCATCAAGGCTATGACTAAAAGTCATTGCCCTATGATTTTTAATGGTTACGGGTGTCCCGATACCCGGTGTTAAAAAATCGCAAACACAGCTCATCAATAACAACCAGAGAGCGTTTGCAGCCATGTCCCGATTGTCCCTTCGTATCTCCCCGTGCCCGTTATTGATCCCGTTGGCCTCTCGGCCCGCGTGAGCTGTCGATCACCCCGAAAAATCCCTCTGCATCGCAAAGAGTAATGACTGATGAAAGAACTCGACCTGTACATCGGTGAAGGTTTCGAAGGCCCGGGCGTGAACGCCGCGCACATCAATATCCTGATCGGCCCGCGCAATGGTCCGGCAGGGCAGGCGTTCGCCAACAGTCTGGCATCGCCGAGCCAGGGTCACTGCCCGTTCATGGTGATCGCCCAGCCGAATATCCCGGTCAAGCCGATGACCCTGTACGTCAACAAGGCTGCGATCAGCAGCGACCTGCACGGCAACGCAACCTGGGGCGCCTCTCAGGCCGGTATCGCCAAAGCTGTGCTCGAAGCGCTGCTCGACGGCACGCTGCCGCCGGAAGCCGAAGACGAGTGGGCGATCGTCACCGCCAACTGGGTCAACCCGGCCTGCGATGACCTCGACGCGGTCTACCAGAACAACTACAACGCCTGCCGCACCGCGATCCGCGCCGCCCTGACCGGCAAGCCGGAAACCGCGCAGCTCAAGGATGTGGTCAACCACATCAGCAACCCTTTCTACACGCCAAAAGCCTGAGGTCCGCGCCATGCAATACATCCGTTTGGGCAACTCCGGCCTGCAAGTCTCCCGCCTGTGCCTGGGCACCATGAACATGGGCACCCCGGACTGGAAACCATGGATCTTCAATGAAAAGCAAAGCGAGCCGATCGTCGCTCACGCGCTGAACAACGGCGTGAATTTCATCGACCTGGCGGATTTCTATTCCGCCGGTGTCGGCGAAGAAGTGGTGGGGCGCATCGTCAAACGTCTGGCTCGTCGTGAAGATCTGGTGATCACTACCAAGGTCGGCTACGGCACCCGCAATGCGATCAACGCCAGCGGTCATTCGCGCAAGCACATCATGGACAGCATCGATGCCTCGCTGAAGCGTCTGGACATGGATTACGTCGACGTGTTCATGCTGCATTACTTCGACGTGAACACCCCGGTCGAAGAAACCATGGGCGCACTGAACGACATCGTGCGATCCGGCAAGGCACGCTACATCGGCGTGTCGACCATGCTCACCGGCCAACTGGCGAAAATCCTCATGGCCTGCGAGCGCAATGGTTGGGTCAAGCCGATCAACATGCAGCTGCAATTGAACTGCGCTTACCGCGAGGAAGAGCGCGAGATGATCCCGTTCTGCCGCGATCAGGGCATCGGCGTGTCGGTGTTCAGCCCGCTGGCCCGTGGTCTGTTGACCGGTGACGTGCAATCGACCCGCAACCAGACCGACTTCTTTACCCAGCAGATGTACAGCGACGAAGCCTCGTTCGAAATCGCTCATTCGGTACAGCGCGTGGCCCGTGCCCGTGGCGTGTCGAACGCGCAGATCGCCCAGGCCTGGGTCGTCAATCACCCGGGCGTGGACTGCATGCTGGTCGGCGCCGACACCACGGCGCAGTTCGACAGCGCACTGGCGGCATTGGAAACCAGACTCGACGCCGAGGAGCTGCATGAACTGGAACGCAACTACACCCCGTGCGACGTGATCAACGATTACACCGCCGGCAAGCGCATCCTGCGTGCGGCACGTCCGGGGCTGGAGCGCTTCACATTGCAGGGGGCTGTGGCATGAGTGAATTGATCCGTCACGGCAACTTTATCGACGGTCAGTGGGGCAGTGGTGGCGCCACTTATCCGGTGCGCAACCCGGCCAACGGTCAGTTGATCGCCGAGGTGCAAAAGGCTGGTGCCGAGGAAACCAACCTCGCCATCGAAGCCGCCAATCGTGCCTTGCCGGCCTGGCGCAAACTCACTGCCAAGGAACGCAGCCAGCGTCTGAAACGCTGGAGCGATCTGATGCTCGCCAACCAGCAGGAACTGGCGACCTTGCTCAGCCGCGAGCAGGGCAAACCATTGGCGGAAGCCAAGGGCGAAGTGGTGTACGCCGCGAGTTTTCTCGAATGGTTCGGTGAAGAAGCCAAGCGTGCCTACGGTGATGTGATTCCGAGCCACAAGGCTGATGCGCGGATCATCGTGACCAGGGAAGCCATCGGCGTGGTCGCGGCAATCACCCCGTGGAACTTCCCGCTGGCGATGGTCACCCGCAAGGTCGGCCCGGCGCTGGCTGCGGGTTGCACGATGATTCTCAAACCATCGGAAGAAACCCCGCTGTCGGCATTCGCCCTCGCGGTACTGGCCGAGCAGGCCGGGATTCCGGCGGGTGTGTTCAACATCGTCTCCGGCGACGCGGTGGCCATTGGCGGCGCGCTGCAAGCGTCCAGTGTGGTGCGCAAACTGTCGTTCACCGGCTCGACTCGCACCGGCAAACTGCTGATGCGTCAGGCTGCCGAAACCCTGAAAAAAGTCTCGCTGGAACTGGGCGGCAACGCGCCGTTCATTGTCTTCGACGACGCCGACATCGACGCGGCCGTCAAAGGCGCGATGGCCTCGAAATTCCGCAACACCGGGCAGACCTGTGTGTGCGTCAACCGCTTCTTCATTCAGGACGGCGTCTACGAAGCCTTCACCGGCAAACTCGCCGAAGCCGTGGCGGCGATGCGCGTGGGCAGTGCGTTGGAGGGGGAGACCGAACAAGGTCCGTTGATCAATGCCGCCGCGCTGGCCAAGGTCGAAGCCCACGTCAGCGATGCGCTGGAGAAGGGCGCCACACTGTTGTGCGGCGGTCGTCGACATGCGCTGGGCGGCACGTTCTACGAGCCGACCATCCTCACCGAAGCCAGCGGCAACATGCTGATCGCCCAAGACGAAACCTTCGGCCCGGTGGCGGCGTGTTTCCGCTTCAAGGACGAAGCCGAGGTGTTGGCGCGGGCCAACAACACGCCGTTCGGCCTCTCGGCTTACTTCTACAGCCGCGACATCGGCCGCGTCTGGCGCATGGCCGAAGGGCTGGAAGCCGGGATGGTCGGTATCAACGAAGGGATCATCTCCACGGAGGTGGCGCCGTTCGGCGGCATCAAGGAATCGGGCCTTGGACGTGAAGGTTCGAAGTACGGTCTGGATGACTATCTGGAGATCAAATACCTGTTGATGGGTGGTTTGTAAGCCTGCCCGAACCCTGTGGGAGCGAGCAAGCTCGCTCCCACAATTGAACAGCAAGAGCTATCGGTTTCTCCGTCAATAACAACAATTGGAGACGAACATGTCCGCTCAATCCGTAAAGATCGATGACCTGCCCATCGGGCGCTTCCACCTCAAGATCGCCGGCCTGACCTTCGGCGCACACTTTACCGACGGCTATATCCTGGGCCTGATCGGCATCGCGTTCACTTTACTCAGCCCGCAGATGCAGCTCGATGCGTTCTGGCAGGGCCTGATCGGCGCTTCGGCGTTGATCGGCCTGTTTCTCGGCAGTCTGTTTTTCGGCTGGATCTCGGACAAGGTTGGCCGGCAGAAAATCTTCCTGGTCAGTTTCGTGCTGATCACGCTCGCTTCGGTGATGCAGTTCTACGTCGAGACCGCCATGAGCCTGTTCCTCTGCCGGGTGCTGATCGGCATCGGTCTGGGCGGCGATTTCAGCGTCGGTCACGCGATGCTTGCCGAGTTCGCGCCGAAGAAACATCGCGGCGTATTGCTGGGTTCGTTCAGCGTGATCTGGACTTTCGGCTACGTCGCAGCGACCTTCGTCGGCACTGCCATGCTGAGCCTCGGTGATGATGCCTGGCGCTGGATGCTGGCGTCGTCGGCGATCCCTGCCGCGTTGATTCTGATTGCGCGAATCGGCACCCCGGAATCTCCACGCTGGCTGGTCAATCAGGGCCGGGTGGCCGAAGCCCGTGCCGTCGTCAAAAAGCACCTGGGCGACAACGTCGAACTGGATGAAACCCGCTCCAGTGAAAACCATTCGGGTTACGCGGTGCTGTTCAGTCGCGAATATCGCAAGCGCACGGCGTTCAACTGTCTGTTCTTCGTCTGCATCGTCATGCCGTACTTCGCCATCTACACCTTCCTGCCGTCGATCCTGCAGAAGATGGGCCTGGCCGAAGGTTTCGGCACCGAGCTGATGCTCAATATGCTGCTGATCCTCGGCGCATTGATCGGCATCTGGTGCACGATCAGATTCACCCGACGCGGGTTCCTGATCAACGCGTTCATCATTCTGGCGGTGGCGTTGTTTCTGCTGGCGGTGTTGCCGGGCAGTGCGGCGTGGCTGATGGTGCTGGTGTTCGGCGTGTTCACGTTGGTGTTGTCGGCGGTGAGCAATCTGGTGGGCGTGTTCCCGGCGGAGAGCTTCCCGACGGAAGTGCGGGCCAGCGGGATCGGTCTGGCGACGGCGGTCAGCCGTCTGGGTTCGGCGGTCAGTACGTTCCTGTTGCCGGTGAGCGTGGCGGGGATCGGCTTGAGTCCGACCATGGGCATACTTGCGGCGATTTTGGCGATTGGCGCGTTGCTGTCCTGGGCATGGGCGCCGGAGACCAAGTCGTTGACGTTGAGTCAGGCGTGCAAGGCGCAGAGTCCGGTGGAGGGGGGAGGCGTTGTGGCTGCGAAAGTAGCTGCTTCCGTGTGATTTTATTACGGTGAGCAGCCACTATTGTGATTTGCTTGAGATCCACCCCTCACCCCAGCCCTCCCGAAACGTCGGACCGCCCCAGAGGGGAGAGGGGGAAAGGGAGCAGATTTTCATGGTTTTCTAGGCCTGAGTTCGGCTCGGTGGATCAGGTCGATGTATGTCTAATAAACACCTCGGTAGGTCCCCTCTCCCTCCGGGAGAGGGCTAGGGTGAGGGGCTCTTCAGGGGTTGGACACAATGCCGAGCCACTCAGTAAAAAGCCTCACCTTCGACAACCCTTGCTTGTCATTCGCCACATCCAGCCAATACCCATAAGGGCCGATCACCTCAATCGGGGTGATCGGCAACAGGCTGCCGTTGGCCAGTTCCTTTTCGATCATCTGCCGGTCGATCACCGCCAAGCCACCGCCGGCCAGCGCGGTGTGGATCACCTGATCCAGGGTGCTGAATTCCAGCCCTTGCCCGGCATCGATGTCATCCCGGCCCATGGCCGCCAGCCAGTTCTCCCAGACCTTCAAACGCTTGCCGTCGTGCAGGATGTGCAGCAGCGGAAACTGCCGCAGGTCCGGTGGCTGATCGCCGTTGAACAGTTCCGGGCTGGCCACCGCGATGTGTCTTTCCATCACCAGCAACCGGCTGGCGCAATGAGGCGCTGCCGCGAGGCCGAAGCGGATGTGGCAATCGACTTCCGATAGGCTGTCGTGGCCGATCTGGTTGGTGACGCTGAGGTTGATGTCCGGGTAGCGCTGACAGAATGCGCGCAGGTGTGGCGACAGCCAGCGGGTGGCCCAGGTCGGCGGTGCCAGCACTTTCAAACGCTGGCGCAGATTGGGCACGCGCACGGCCTGCAAGGCGCGTTCGATGTGATCGAAGGCTTCGGCCAGATGCGGGGAGAGATTGCTGCCGGCTTCGGTCAGCGACAGCCCTTGAGGCGTGCGCACAAACAGCGCCACGCCGAGGTAGTCTTCAAGCTGTTTGATCTGGCGACTGACCGCGCCCTGGGTGACGTTCAACCCGATGGCGGCCTGACTGAAACTGCGATGACGGGCGACTTCTTCGAACACGCGCAGGGTGTTGAGCGAGGGCAGTTGACGCATGGAGGCGGAACTCCGGATCGGGCGGTTTATTGTTGTTTTGAGAGGGGCCTATCTGACTATTGGTGATGGGCGGATGCAAGTGTTGTTTGAGCAGACGCCATCGCGAGCAAGCTCGCTCCCACAGACACAAATCCACTGTGGGAGAGCTTGCTCGCGATAGCAATTTGAAGGGCGAAAACGAAGCTGGATCAGAAGTAGTAACCGACGTTCACATACAACTGATTCTCCCACTGGTCCAGCCCACCCGCGCCAAGGCTCTGGGTGTAGCTGCTGCCACCGATGTACGGGTCGTTTTTGCCGAACAGCCACTCCGTGGCCACCCACAATTTACTTACGGAAAACGAGGTCCCGAGAATCACCCGCTCGGACGTCTTGAAGCCGCTGGCAGACTTGTCGAATGCGCTGTAGTTGGCGTACAGCTTGATCCCGCTGATCTGATCGAACAGGTATTTGCCGCCGACGTCGTAACTCAGGTCGGCCACGTACAGATTGCCGCGACTGGCAACGTTGTAAGTGCCGTCGTAGCCACCGAGGGTCACCACTTCATCGCTGCCGGGATTGCGTGGCGACATTTGCTGCCGCGCTGCCTGCAACTGCACGCCCCACGGGCCGTTCTTGCCCATGTAGTGCACGGCCACGGCGTTGCGCCGACCATCGTTATTGGTGTCCTTGTTTTCGAGGGTCGAGGTCAGGCCGGAGATCCCGACTTCGGACTTCCACGGCCCCAGATCCATTGCCCTGGCGATTCGCAGCACCACGGTGTTGCGTTCCTGGTTGTTGCTGCCGTCGGCCACGTAGCTGTCGGCCTCGGACACCACGCTCGAATACGTCACGCCTTTGCTGGTGCCTTTGCCTTGCCAGGCCGGGCGCAGGTAATAACCGGCCTGGATGTTCCAGTCGCCGCTTTGCTGGATGTATTTGGTGCCGATCTGTTGCACGTCCTCCAGGCCGATGACGTTGCCCAGGGTTTCGTAGAAGGTGCTGCCGAAGTACGGCTGCAAGCCGAACGGCACGGTGTTGAGGCCCACTTGCACTTGCTGGTCAGGGTTGAACTTGTAGCCGACCCACGCGAACTTGGCGAAGCGGATGTCGCCGTAGTTCTTGGTGTACTGGTAGGGGTAGGAGCGACCGTAGAAGCGGTATTGCGCTTCACCGATCCACGAGTCGGAGTTGTACCTGGCACTGAGGAACACCGTGTCGAGGCCGAACTTCTGGATGTCGCGATCCGGGTCCACATCCCAGCGGGCACGGATGGCGCCGCCCAGGTCGAGGTTGTCGGTGACCTGGACCGCCATGGCCGGGGCGGCAAAGCTGCAGAACAGAGCGATGGAGGTGGTGCGCAGGCGCAAAGATGCAGGGAAGGGCATGGAGCGGCTCTCGATTGTTTTTATTAGAGATGCCGCGCAGTTTTGCCCTCCGTCCGATACAGGACAAACGATAAAAACGATGATGAAACCTGCGTCGAACGCATGTTACTCGGAAAATCCTGTAGGACAATTCGCCAATGTCGTGGGATGCTTTGCGCCTTGTCAGTGGTTTTCGAGTGCCTTGTATGAAACGCAGAATGCCCGGCCTGAATGCACTCAAAGCATTCGAAGTGGCCGGCAGCACCGGCAGCTTCACCCGCGCCGCCGAGTTGCTCAACGTCACCCAGAGCGCGGTCAGCCGTCAGGTGCGGCAGTTGGAAGAGCAGCTTGGCGAAAGTCTGCTGGAGCGCCGCCATCACCATCTTGAACTGACCGGTGCCGGCAAGATCTTGCTGCGGGCGTTGCATCAGTCGTTCGACAAGATCGAGCTGACCGTGCGCAGCATCCAGCAGAAAACCCATACCAATCGCCTGCACATCAACGCGCCGCCCACCTTCACCAGCCGCTGGTTGATGCCACGCCTGGGGCGCCTGCGCGAGCAGCATCCGGAGCTGGAGCTGAGCATCACTACTCGTTTGCAGGACAGTCTGGCGGAAACCAGCACCCTCGATTGCGCCATCCGCTTCGGTAACGGTGAATGGGACGGGCTCGACAGTTCGTTGCTGATTCAGGAACGGCACATCGCCGTATGTGCGCCGACGCTCTATGCGCGGGAGGGCGGCGATCAGGGCATTGACCTCAATCGTTTGACCCTGCTGCACGTGCTGGCCCGGGAGGATCAGCGTTATCTGACCTGGAAGCACTGGCTCGACGCGGCGCGCATTACCGGTGTCGATACCCAGGGCGGTTATGAATTCGACCTGCTGGATCTGGCGATTCAAGCGGCTGTCGACGGGCTGGGCATCACCATTGCCGACTGGCACATGGTCGCCTCGGAACTGGCCAGCGGGCAGTTGACCCAAGTGCACAACGTGCATGTGGAAGGGCACCAGTCGTACTGGCTGGTGACCCGCCCGGAACAGACACAGATGCCGCAATTGCAGGCGTTCAGTCAGTGGTTGCAGGAAGAGATCTGGCTGGCGCAGCGCCAGCTTGAGCCTTCGAAGGCGATGTTGTGAGTAACGTGCGTTTTTCGAATGTTTGATCGCCGGATAAATCGTTTGTTGAACCCGCTGTCGATGACAAGACTGGCGCCATCGATAAAAACAAACGATGGGCGATGCACATGCGAGTCGAGCGAAATTTTGTTAACGGCCACTTCATCGAGCCGGCCAGCGCGGCGCTGATCGCGGTCTACAACCCGGCCACCGAAGCGTTGATCGGCCAGGTGTCGGCCGCCACTGCCGAAGAAGCCACGGCGGCAGTCGATGCCGCCGCAGCGGCGCAGAAAGTCTGGGGAAAACTCACCAGCATCGAGCGTGCCGAACACCTGCGAGCGTTTGCAGTCGCTCTTGAAGATCGCGCCGACGCCATCGGCGCCGCCCTGGCAGCCGAATCCGGCAAAAGCCTGAACGACGCCAGCAACGAAGCTCGTTATGCCGCGCAGATCACCCGTTACCACGCCGAATGGGCACGTCGTATTGAAGGCGAGATCATTCCCAGCGACAGCCCCGACGAAAACCTGTTTCTGCACCGCGAGCCGATTGGCGTCGTCGCGTGCCTGATTCCGTTCAACTACCCGGTCTACACCCTGTTGCGCAAAATCGCTCCGGCGCTGATTGCCGGCAATACCGTGGTGGTGCGCCCGAGCAACAACACCCCGATCTCGGCATTCGAAATCGCCAAAGCCGTGGAGCAATCAGGCATGCCGGCCGGCGTAATCAACATCCTGACCATGGATCACGCCACCGCCGCAGCCGTCTGCACCCATAAAACCGTGGGTCTGATCACGCTGACCGGCAGCGTCAACGCCGGGCGCATCGTCCTCGATTACTGCAAGGCCAACATCGCCAAGCCGTCGCTGGAGCTGGGCGGCAAGACTCCGGCAATCATTGAGGCCGACGCTGATCTCGAAGCCGCCGCGAGCGCAATCATTGCCTCCAAGACCACCCACAGCGGCCAGCTGTGCACGGCGGTGGAGCGGGTCTACGTGCAGGAAAGCGTTCACGACCGTTTCCTTGCGCTGCTCAAAGCGAAAATCGCCGCCGTGAAATTCGGCGACCGCGCCACAGACGCGAGCCTGATGGGCCCGCTGGTCAACGCCAGTTCGCAGAAGAACATCCACGCCATGGTCGAGCGTGCGATCGCCGACGGCGCCGTCCTCGAAAGTGGCGGCGTGCTGCCGGAAGGCCCGGGGCATTTCTACCCGCCAACGCTGCTCAGCGGTTGCCGCCAAGGGATGGAAATCGTCCAGGAAGAAATATTCGGCCCGGTGCTGCCGGTGCTCAAGTACCGCGACATCGACGAAGCGCTGGCCATGGCCAACGACCATCAGTTCGGCCTGTCGTCGGTGCTGTACACCGAGAATTACCGAACCGCGCAGAAAGTCGCCAACGCCATCGAGGCCGGTGAGTTGTACGTCAACCGCACCCCGGCCGATCCATACCAGGGCTACCACGCCGGATGGAAACGCTCGGGCCTGGGCGGCGATGACGGCAAGCACGGCATGCTCGAATTCACCCAGACCCGACTCGTGGTCATGAAGTACTGATCCACCACCTCACGCTACACCTATAAAAACAATTATCAGGGGCGCCCGGAGCACGGGTCGCCCGAGGTCATTTCAATGTCCAAGCATGCATCCTCTGCTGCCGCTGTTCAGGGTTCCAGTTCGGCTTCGAAAAGCCGCAGCGACAAGGGAAGTCGCTATTTCCAATTGATGTTGCTGGTGCTCGCCGCCGGTGCGATCTACCCGATTCTGTACCTGCGCCAGGTCTATCAAACGACCATGCTCGAGGTGTTCCAGATCAGCCACAGCGAGCTGGGTTATCTGTACTCGATGCTCGGCACGATTTTCCTGCTCAGTTATCTGCCGAGCGGCTGGTTGGCCGACCGTATCGCGCCGCGTTTTCTGATCTTTTTCTCGCTGGTGGCGACCGGCGCGCTGGGGCTGTGGTATTCGACCGCGCCGTCGATGGCCGGGCTGATGATCATCTTCGGTTGCTGGGGGCTGACTACCGGCCTGACGTTCTGGGCCTCGGTGCTCAAGCGGGTGAAGATGATTGCCCATCACAGCGAGCAGGGCCGGTTCTTCGGCATCCTCGATGGCGGTCGCGGGCTGGTCGAAGCGCTGCTGGCAACCGTTGCCCTGGCGTTGTTCGCCTTCGCCACCGAAACCCGTGGCGAGTCGACTGCCGAAGGCTTCAGGCACGTGGTTTACCTCTACGCCTTCACCTGTATCGCCATCGGCTGCGTGCTGGTGCTGATCAAGGACCCGAAGTCGATGGAGGACACACCGGCGGTGGAGAAGGGCAAGTTCAACCTGCTCGCTGACCTGGCGACGTTGGTGAGAATCCCCGAACTGTGGCTGGTCACCGCGATCGTGTTCTGCGGTTATCACATCTTTTGGGCTACCTACAGTTTCTCGGATTACCTGCAAGGCAGCGGCCTGACCGCCGTCATGGCCGGCACCATCACCACCATCAAACTGTGGATGCGCCCCATTGGCGGCATCGGTGGCGGTTGGCTGGGCGACAGGTTTTCGAACATCTCGGTGCTGATCGTCGCGCTGTTGCTGGCGAGTCTGGCAATCGTCGGTCTGATCGTGTTCCCGGCACTCAACAGCATGGGGCTGCTGATCGCGACCGTGATTTTCATCGGACTGATGACCTACGCGATTCGCGGTCTGTACTGGGCGATCCTCGACAGCTGCAACATTCCGCTGCGCATCACCGGACTGGCCATCGGCATCGTCTCCGTGGTCGGTTACATGCCGGATGCGTTTATCCCGTTGATCAATGGCTACCTCACTGAACATTTCCCCGGCGCCCTCGGCTACAAGCTGTATTTCGGCTACATCGCCGCTATCGGTCTGATCGGCACTCTGGCTGCCGTGACCCTGCGTGCCCGGATCAATCGCAACGCTTCGAAAAAGACAGGTGCCTGAGATGAAAGTCGTCGCCCTTGAAACCCATATTGTCGCCGTACCGCCACCGCACATCGGCGGCATGTACTGGCTGTTCGTCAAGCTCAAGACCGACTGCGGCATTGAAGGTGTCGGTGAGATCTACGCTGCCACCTTCGGCCCGAACGCCATGCTGCCGATCATCGAAGATGTGTTCGAGCGCTACCTGCTGAATCAGGACCCGCACCACATCGAACGCTTCTTCCGTCAGGCCTATTCGAGCGGTTTCACCCAGCGTCCCGACCTGACCATGATGGGGGTGGTCAGCGGCCTGGAAATGGCCTGTTGGGACATCATCGGCAAGGCCGCGAACAAGCCGGTCTACGAACTGCTCGGCGGCAAGGTTCACGAACGCCTGCGTTCCTACACCTACCTGTACCCGGTCAACAGCCGTGGCGAGTACGACTACGACGACCCGGACCTGGCCGCCGAATGCGCCGTCGACAACATGAACAAGGGCTTCACCGCCGTGAAGTTCGACCCCGCCGGCCCGTACACCGCGTACTCCGGTCACCAGATCTCGCTGCAAGTGCTGGAACGCTGCGAAACCTTCTGCCGCAAGATTCGCGAAGCGGTGGGCAATCGGTGCGATCTGCTGTTCGGCACTCACGGGCAAATGGTGCCGTCCTCGGCGATTCGCCTGGCCAAACGTCTGGAGAAATACGATCCGCTGTGGTTCGAAGAACCGGTGCCGCCGGGCCAGGAAGACGCCATGGCGCAAGTCGCGGCCAAGACCAGCATTCCGATTGCCACCGGCGAGCGCCTGACCACCAAGTACGAATTCTTCAAGCTGTTGCAGGCTGGCGGTGCGTCGATTCTGCAGATGAACGTGGCGCGTTGCGGCGGCCTGCTCGAAGGCAAGAAGATCGCCAGCATGGCCGAAGCCTATTACGCACAAATCGCCCCGCATCTATACAACGGGCCGATTGGTGCGGCAGCGAGTTTCCAGCTCGCGGCCTGCACGCCGAACTTTCTGATTCAGGAAAGCATCGAGACCTGGGGCGGCTTCCACGCCGAGGTCCTGAAAAAGCCGTTGCAGTGGGAGGACGGCTACATCATCCCGTCCACCGAGCCGGGTCTGGGTGTGGAGTTGAACATGGACGTGGTGCGCAGGCATTCGCCCTATACCGGCGAACGTCTGCACCTGCAGATGGCACCGACTCCGGCTGACGTGAAAGACACATCGCCGGCCAGGGGCTGACGAGGTTTCTAACCCAACCGCAAGACCTGTGGGAGCGAGCTTGCTCGCGATAGCGTCAGTTCAGTCAGCATCAATGTTGAATGCGGCACCGCAATCGCGAGCAAGCTCGCTCCCACAAGGATAGTGCCTGGCTGACAGGCATTCTTTGTACAACGACTTACGCGGTAACCGTGCATGACATACGACTACATCATCGCTGGCGCAGGCGCCGCTGGCTGCGTGCTGGCCAATCGGCTCTCGGCCTCGGGCCAATACACGGTGCTGCTGCTGGAAGCGGGCGGCAAGGACAGTTCCCTCTGGTTCAAGATCCCGGTCGGCTTCGCCAAAATGTATTACAACCCGACCTTCAACTGGATGTATTACAGCCAGCCGCAGAAGCAATTGGGCAATCGTGAAATCTACGCCCCGCGCGGCAAGGTCCAGGGTGGTTCGGGCTCGATCAACGCGATGATCTACGTGCGTGGTCAGGCTCATGATTTCAACGACTGGGCGGCCAACGGCAACGATGGCTGGGGCTTCAAGGATGTGCTGCCGTACTTCCGCAAACTGGAAAACCATCCGCTGGGCGACAGCGAATACCACGGCGGCAGCGGCCCGATCAGCATCACCCCGATGGCCGGCCAGACTCACCCGATCTGTGACGTGTTCCTCAAGGGCTGCGACGAACTCGGCTACCCACGCAGCGACGATTTCAACGGGCCGAAATTCGAAGGTGCGGGCATCTATGACGTCAACACCCGCAACGGTCAGCGCAGCTCCAGCAGCTTCGCCCATTTGCACCCGGCATTGAGCCGACCGAACCTGACGGTCGAGCATTACGCGCTGGTTGATCGGGTACTGTTCGATGAAAGCCGGCAGCGCGCCACCGGTATTTCCATCACCCAGCATGGCGTGGTGCGCACCTTCACGGCGCGCAAGGAAGTGATCCTGTGTGCGGGCGCCGTCGATACGCCGAAGATTCTGCAGCTGTCCGGCGTGGCGGATCGTGCTCTACTGGCCAGGCATCAGATTCCGGTGGTCAGACACCTGCCGGCGGTGGGGCAGAACCTGCAGGATCACCTGTGCGTCAGCTACTACTACAAGGCCAATATCCCGACCCTGAACGATGAACTCGGCTCGCTGTTCGGCCAGTTCAAGCTCGGCGTGAAATACCTGCTGACCCGCAAGGGCGCACTGGCGATGAGTGTCAATCAGGCGGGCGGTTTTTTCCGGGGCGACACGCAGCAGAGCCATCCGAACCTGCAGCTGTATTTCAACCCGCTGTCGTACCAGATTCCGAAAAACAACAAGGCCAGCCTCAAGCCCGAGCCCTATTCAGGCTTTCTGTTGTGCTTCAACCCGTGCCGCCCCACCAGTCGTGGGCACATCACGATTGCCTCGAAAAATCCCCGCGATGCAGCGTTGATCGACCCGAACTACCTGAGCACGCAAAAGGACATCGACGAGGTGATTCAGGGCAGTCGTCTGATGCGCAAAATCATGGGCGCTCCGGCACTCAAGGGCATTACGGTCGATGAAGTGTTGCCCGGACCAGCGGTGGAAACCGACGAGCAAATGCTGCAGTACTTTCGCGACAACTGCGGTTCGATCTATCACCTGTGTGGCTCCTGCGCGATGGGGGCGGATGAGCAGACTTCGGTAGTCGACAAACGACTCAAGGTGCATGGTCTGGACGGGTTGCGGATCGTCGATGCGTCGATCTTCCCCAACGTCACGTCGGGCAACACCCATGCGGCGGTGCTGATGGTGGCGGAGAAGGGCGCGGATCTGATTCTGCAGGATGCGTAATGCGCGGTGACACTTGATCGCAGACGGTTCTCCAGCCTGCGCTAGCCTTTGAATGCCGGCCCTTTTCGGGCCGGCATTGCTGTTTCTGAAGGAATGTTTTTTTGATGCAAGGAGCGACCGATCATGGATGATCTGGTGAAAGAGGTGATTCCTCTGTTGCAGTATCTGATCCCGGGGTTTGTCTCGACCTGGATTTTCTACACCCTGACGGCGTTCAAGCGGCCGGATACGTTCGGTCAGATTGTGCAGGCGTTGATTTTTACGTTTGTGATTCACGGGGCCGTTCTGGGTGTTGGTGAGGTCTGCTTGTGGGTGGGGAGGGAGGGTTTTTCTGTAGGAACGTGGGATTCCAAGGCTGAAACAGCCTGGGCGTTTTTTGCTTCGCTGGTGTTTGGGTTGCTGGCCTGTTGCCTGTCCGTCACTGGCAAGTTACATGGTTGGTTGCGTAGCAGAAACGTAACGAAACAATCTTCCTACCCTAGCCAGTGGTTCAGCGCATTTGCGAAATATGATCGCGTCATCACCCTGCATCTGGATGATGAAAGGCGCGTTCTAGGCTGGCCGGTGGAGTGGCCGCCCGAATCTTCGAATGGGCAGTTTCTGTTGCAATCTCCGTGTTGGCTCAACAGCGATGGAACCGACGTACCTTTTGGTGCTGAATTTTTATTGATAGATTCCGCGAAGGTTAAATGGGTTGAATTCAATCCGATTTCAGAGGGTTCATCATGACCGCCAGAGCGCCACAGCCAATGCCGCCGCACATCGCGCGCCTGTTCTACGGGCCAGATGGGAAACAGTTGGAAAAACCACTGATCAAGGGACCAAAGGCACCTCCACCGCTGAAGCGTTAGTCAATGCAAGGGGGCGATCAACCGCCCCCGGCTTTGCGCTCACCCGAACATCGGTATAACCACTCAGAGCGTCTGCACCAACCAATCCCGAAAGGCCTTCAACGATGCCAACGATTCATTGCGCGCCGGGTACACCAGGTAATAGCTGCGCCGACTGCTGATCGGCTCCCCCAGTTGCAGCAGCTCACCGTTGTGCAATTCATCCTCCACCAGAATTCTCGGCACCAGCCCGATGCCGATATTGGCGCGCACGGCCTGGATCAGGTGCGAGGTCATTTCAAAACTCGGGCCCATACGCATGCTGCGATGAGGCAGGGCGTGATGGCTGAACCATTCACTCCACGCCTGGGCATTGCTGCTGACGTTGAGCAGCAGTTGCCCGGCGATATCCTGGTCGGCCGCGCGACGTTCGGTGTCGGACAGCTGCGAACTGGCAATCACCACCAGTTCTTCGGTGTGCAGGCGATGGGCGGTCAGCCCCGGCCAGTCACCGCCGCCAACACAAATCGCCGCGTCGATTTCACTGGTGTCGAAGTCGATGGCTTCGATGCGTGAATGCAGGTGCACGGTCATGCCCGGGTGCGCGGTGTAGAAGTCTTTCAAACGCGGCAGCAGCCATTTCGAACCGAAGGTCGGCAGTGTCGCCAGTCGCAGGCTGTGAATGCCCGAGCCGAACGCCATGGCCTGCAGGGTGGCGCTGCGGATCTGGCCGAGGGCTTCGGACAGTTCGCGCTGGTACAGGCGTCCGACGTCGGTCAGGATCACCCGCCGGCCTTCACGGCTGAACAGGCGCATGCCGAGCATCTTTTCCAGAATCTGCACCTGACGGCTGACCGCACTCTGGGTCAGCGACAGTTCGTGGGCGGCGCGGGTGTAGCTTTCATGGCGTGCGGCGGCTTCAAACGCCAGCAGCAACGACATCGAGGGAGTGAGGGTTCGTGGATTCATTCGTTTTAGTCATGGATTGCGGGTCGATTTTACGGTTGTCCCGGCATCGCTCTGCAATGAACATAAGGTCTATGAGATGGCGGGAGCGTGACGCAATCATTCGTTGCGCACAACTGTTCACCGCCACACGGCCCGTTTTTGACCGAGATTGCACGCCCGATGATTGCCCAGCTGTCGCCTTCCACCGCGTTGAACACCGATTACCAACAGTTTCTCAAAGCCCTTGAAACCAATGGCTTTCGCGGCGAAATCAGCGCCGACTATGCCAGCCGCGTGGTGCTGGCCACTGACAACTCCATTTATCAGCGTTTGCCGCAAGCGGCGGTATTCCCGCGCGACGCCGACGACGTGGCGCTGCTGGCGCGTCTGATTGCCGAGCCGGCTTACCGGACAGTGGTGATTACACCTCGCGGCGGTGGCACTGGTACCAATGGCCAGTCGCTGACTGACGGCATCGTCGTGGATCTGTCACGACATATGAACCGTATCCTCGAAATCAACGTTGAGCAGCGTTGGGTGCGGGTGCAGGCCGGTGTGGTGAAGGATCAACTCAACGCCGCCCTGAAATCCGCCGGGCTGTTTTTCGCCCCGGAACTGTCGACGTCGAACCGCGCCACCGTTGGCGGCATGATCAACACCGATGCCAGCGGCCAGGGCAGTTGCACCTACGGCAAGACCCGCGACCATGTGCTGGAGCTGCACATGATTTTGCGCGGTGGCGAGCGCTTGCACGGTCGTCCACTGGAAGAAAGTGAACTGGCAGCGGAATGCGCCCGCGAGGGCCGGGCCGGCGAGGTGTACCGCTGTGCGCGGCAGATCATCGATGAGCAGGGCGAGTTGATCCGGGAAACCTTCCCCGACCTCAACCGCTGCCTGACCGGCTACGACCTGGCGCACCTGCGTGAGGCCGACAACCGTTTCAACCTCAACAGCGTGCTGTGCGGCGCTGAAGGTTCGCTGGGGTTTGTGGTCGAGGCCAAGCTCAATGTGCTGCCGATCCCCAGGCACACGATGCTGGTGAACATCCGCTACAGCGGCTTCATGGATGCCCTGCGTGACGCCCGCGCATTGATGGCGCTCAAGCCGCTGTCGATCGAGACCGTGGACTCCAAAGTGCTGTTGCTGGCGATGCAGGACATCGTCTGGCACGGCGTTGCCGAGTATTTCCCGGAAAGCGCCGAGAGGCCGACGCTGGGGATCAACCTGGTGGAGTTCTGCGGCGACGATCCCGAGGAGCTGCAAGGCCGGGTCGAGGCTTTCGTTCAGCATTTGGGCAACGATGCGACAGTCGAGCGACTGGGCCACACGCTTGCTGTCGGTCATGCGGCGGTGAACCGCGTTTATGGCATGCGCAAACGCGCAGTGGGGTTGCTCGGGAACGTTGCCGGTGAGGCGCGGCCACAGCCGTTTGTCGAAGACACCGCCGTGCCGCCGCAACACCTGGCCGAGTACATCGCTGAACTTCGCGAGCTGCTCGACAGCCACAATCTGCAATACGGCATGTTCGGCCACGTCGATGCCGGCGTGCTGCATGTACGGCCGATTCTCGACATGAAGGATCCGCAACAAGCCGCGCTGGTGCGACCGGTGTCCGATGGCGTCGCCGCACTGACCCAGCGTTATGGCGGCCTGCTGTGGGGCGAGCATGGCAAGGGCCTGCGCTCGGAATATGCCCCAGCCTTCTTCGGCGCGTTGTACCCGGCACTGCAAGCCTTGAAGGCGGCATTCGATCCCTTCAACCAGTTCAACCCCGGCAAGATCGCCACGCCTGACATCCCCGGCGCCGCGCTGCTGAAGATCGACGAAGTGACCCTGCGCGGCGAACTCGATCGGCAGATCGACGAGAAAGTCTGGCAGGACTACGGCGCGGCCATGCACTGCAACGGCAACGGCGCCTGCTACAACTTCGATCCCGACGATGCAATGTGCCCGTCGTGGAAAGCCACTCGCCAGCGTTCGCAGTCGCCAAAAGGCCGGGCTTCGCTGATTCGCGAATGGCTGCGATTGCAGGGCGAAGCGGGTGTCGATGTGTTGTCCGATGCCAGTCGCCGTCCGCCGTTTTTCAGCACGTTGCTGCAGCGCTGGCGCAACAGCCGTGCGCAGGAACAAGACTTCTCCCACGAGGTGTACGACGCCATGGCCGGGTGCCTGGCCTGCAAGTCCTGCGCGGGGCAGTGCCCGGTGAAGGTCAACGTGCCGGACTTCCGTTCGCGATTCCTCGAGCTGTATCACACCCGCTACCTGCGGCCGGCGCGGGATTATCTGATCGCCTCGCTGGAGTACACGATCCCGTACATGGCGCGGATCCCGTTTCTCTACAACGGTTTGATGGGGACCTCTTTCAGCCGTCGCTTGCTTGAGCGTCTCGGCGGCATGGTCGATGTGCCACTGCTCAGCCGTTTCGATTTCCACACGGCCATGCGCCGCTGGCAGGTTCAGCCGGCGTCGGTCGAAGTGCTTTCGGCGCTGACTCAGGCGCAACGCGAGCGCAGCGTGGTGCTGGTGCAGGACGCGTTCACCCGGTATTTCGAAGCACCCATGCTGGCGGATCTGATCGAGCTGATTTCGCGACTGGGTTATCAGGTCTATCTGGCGCCGTTCAGCGCCAACGGCAAACCGCTGCATGTGCAGGGCTTCCTGTCGGCGTTCAATCGCGCGGCGTTGCGCAATGCCGGTCAACTTCGCGAACTGGCACAGGCGGGCGTGCCGCTGGTAGGGCTCGATCCGGCGATGACGCTGGTTTATCGCCAGGAATACCTCAAGGTGCCTGGCATGGTGGATTGCCCTGAAGTGGCGCTGGTGCAGGAGTGGTTGCTGAAGGTCATGCCGCAACGGACGGACTCGCGAGAGGGCGAAAGCTTCCGCCTGCTCGCGCACTGCACCGAGAAGACCAACGCGCCCGCCGCGACCCGGCAATGGGAGCAAGTGTTCGAGCGCGTCGGTCTGAAACTGACGACCCAGACCACCGGTTGCTGCGGAATGTCCGGCACCTACGGCCACGAAGCCCGCAATCGCGAAACCTCGGCGGTGATTTACGAGCAGTCCTGGGCGAAGCAGATCGAGGCGTCGGTAGAGAAGGGCGAAGCACTGGCGACCGGCTATTCGTGCCGCAGCCAGGTCAAGCGCCAGGCCGACCGGACGGTGCGTCATCCGTTGCAGGTGCTGTTGGAACGACTGCGTTCTGCTTGAGAACCGTTAGCAGCTGAAGTGGAATTTCATGTTATAAGGTAACGCAAATTGCCGGGCTGTTTACCTGCGGCCCGGTCGAACTCTTCATTCGATTGCGAACCCTTCATGACCCTTGCTGTTCACCGAAACGTCCCGCCGGCGACTGGCCGGCTACTGTCCATTGATGCGCTGCGCGGCCTGGTCATTCTGTTCATGTTGCTGGACCACGTGCGCGAAACCTTTCTGCTGCATCGTCAGGTGTCTGATCCGATGGACATCGCCAGCACGGAGCCGGCGCTGTTTTTCAGCCGGACTCTGGCGCATCTGTGCGCGCCGGTGTTCGTATTGCTGACCGGATTGTCGGCGTGGCTGTTCGGGGAAAAACATGACGGCAAGGCTGACGTCAGTGCTTTCCTGTTCAAGCGTGGTCTGTTCCTGGTGGTGCTCGAATTCACCCTGGTGAATTTCGCCTGGACGTTCCAGTGGCCGCCCACCGTGATCTATCTGCAAGTGATCTGGGCCATCGGCCTGAGCATGATTGCGCTGTCGCTGCTGGTCTGGTTGCCGCGCTGGCTGTTGTTGACGGTGAGCCTGACGATCATCGCCGGGCACAACCTGCTCGATGGTGTGCATTTCGGAACGGAATCGGCGCTGCATGTGCCTTGGGCGATCCTGCATGACCGGGGCTGGATCGAAGTCAGCGAGAGCTTGCGCTTGCGTACGTCGTACCCGTTGCTGCCGTGGATCGGTGTGATCGGTGTGGGTTACGCGTTGGGGCCATGGTTTGCCCGAATGGCCGATGCGGGTGTGCGTCAGCGGCGTTTGCTGATCGTAGGCATCTCCGGGCTGCTCGGTTTTGTGGCGCTGCGGTTGATCAACGGCTACGGCGAAAAACCGTGGTCGATCAATGACAGCAGCCTGCAAACCCTGATGAGCTTTTTCAACATCACCAAATACCCGCCGTCGCTGTTGTTCATCACGCTGACGGTGAGCATCGGTCTGCTGCTGTTGCTGGTGTTCGAGCGTGCACAGGAGCGACGCTGGATTCGCTGGCTGACGGTGTTCGGTTCGGCGCCGATGTTTTTCTATCTGCTGCACCTGTATGCGCTGAAGCTGCTCTACCTGATCGGCGTGGGGTTGTTCGGGCTAAATCAGGGCAGTTATTTCGGCTTCTCGTCGGTGGCGGCTGTGTGGCTAGCGGCGATGGTGCTGGCGATTGCGCTGTTCCCGGCGGTGCACTGGTTCTCCGCACTCAAGGCTCGGCGACGGGACATGGCCTGGTTGAAGTATCTGTAACGAATGAGTCCGGGTTTCCTCACGAACGTGATGTGCATCAAAAAAAAACCGGGCGATGCCCGGTTTTCTCGTATTCAGGATTTAACGGCGATCCAGCCACACCGTCTGGGCATTGCAGAACTCACGTACACCGAAGTGCGACAGTTCACGACCGAAACCGCTTTTCTTCACGCCGCCGAAGGTCACACGCGGATCGCTGGCGGAGTAGCCGTTGATGAACACGCCACCGGTCTCCAGTTCGCTGGTCAGTTGCTGGGCCAGGGCCACGTTGGCGGTGTAGATCGTGGCGGTCAGGCCGAACTCGCTGTCGTTGGCCAGGGCCACGGCGTGGGCGCAGTCGCGGGCGGTGATGATCGAAGCCACGGGGCCAAACAATTCCTGCTTGAACGAAGTCATGCGGTCGGTGACGTCGGCCAGCACGGTCGGCTCATAGTAGTTGCCTGCGCCCTCGACTTTGCTACCACCGAGCAGCAGGGTGGCGCCTTCTTCCAGGGTGTCACGCACTTGCTGGTCCAGTTCGTCACGCAGGTCGAAACGGGCCATCGGGCCGATGTAATTATCGGTGGACAACGGGTCGCCCATCTTCAACTGGCGGGTGGCTTCGACGAACTTGCGTGTGAACTCTTCAACCACGCCTTCTTCGATGATCAGACGTTTGGCCGCAGCGCAGACCTGGCCGGAGTTCTGGTAACGACCTATCACTGCCGCTTGCACGGCTTCGTCGATATCGGCGTCGTTGAGCACGATGAACGGATCGGAGCCGCCCAGTTCCAGCACGCACTTCTTCAGCGCGGCACCGGCCTGGGCGCCGATCGCCATGCCGGCGCGGACGCTGCCGGTCAGGGTCACGGCGGCGATGCGCGGGTCTGCGATAGCCCGGGAAACCCCTTCCGGGGTGACGTTGATCACTTCAAACACACCATCGGCAAATCCGGCGCGCTTGAACGCATCGCGCAGCAGATAAGCGCTGCCCATTACGTTAGGCGCATGCTTGAGCACGTAGGTGTTGCCCGCGATCAGCGCCGGCACGGCACCGCGCAGCACTTGCCAGATCGGGAAGTTCCACGGCATTACGGCAAGGATCGGCCCCAGCGGGCGGTATTCGATGCGCGCCTTGCCGCCCTCGACCAGGGTCGGTTCGGCGTCGAGCATGGCCGGGCCGTGTTCGGCGTACCACTCGCAGAGCTTGGCGCATTTCTCGATTTCGCCACGGGCCTGGGCGATCGGCTTGCCCATCTCCCGGGTGATCATGGTCGCCATGGCTTCGCTGCTGTCGCGCAGAGCACCGGCCAAAGCGGTCAGGGCACGGGAGCGGTCCTGCAGCGGCTTGCGTTTCCACTTGCCGAAACCGAAGGCAGCACGGGTCAGAGCGGCATCGAGGGCCTCGGCGGATTCAAAGGCGTAGTGGCCGATCTGCTCGCCGGTGGCGGGGTTGATCGAAATGGCGTGGGTCTGGCTGGAAATCGGGCTCATGGCATCGTCCTGCGAGTTCATCGGATGCGCTCAGAGTAGGGTGGCGTTCAGTTTCTGGAAACTGAATAATAAAGAGCGTTTCTTTCACGATTGGAGAATGACTGTGGATCTGGTGCAACTGGAAATCTTCAAGGCTGTTGCCGAGCACGGCAGCATCAGCGCCGCGGCGGCACAGATCCATCGTGTGCCATCGAACCTGACGACCCGCATCAAGCAGTTGGAGGAAGATCTCGGCGTCGATCTGTTCATCCGCGAGAAGAGCCGTTTGCGTCTGTCGCCGGCTGGCTGGAGTTTTCTGGAGTACGCACGGCGGATTCTCGATCTGGTGCAGGAAGCCCGCGCCACAGTGGCCGGCGAAGAACCGCAAGGCGCGTTCCCGCTGGGCTCGCTGGAAAGTACCGCCGCGGTGCGCATCCCCGGTTTGTTGGCGACCTATAACCAGCAACATCCGAAGGTTGATCTGGACCTCTCGACCGGGCCGTCCGGGACGATGATCGACGGAGTGCTTTCCGGACGCCTGGCGGCGGCGTTCGTCGATGGCCCGGTGTTGCACCCGGCGCTGGAAGGTATTCCGGCATTCGAGGAGGAAATGGTCATCATCTCGCCGCTGCATCACGGGCCGATCCAACGCGCCGCGGACGTGAACGGCGAGAATATCTACGCGTTCCGCTCGAACTGTTCCTATCGCCATCACTTCGAAAAATGGTTCAGCACCGACGCTGCGGTGCCTGGCAAGATCTTTGAAATGGAGTCCTATCACGGCATGCTCGCCTGCGTCAGTGCCGGCGCCGGTCTGGCCCTGATGCCACGCAGCATGCTGCAGAGCATGCCCGGTTGCGCGACGGTGAGCGTCTGGCCGCTGGCGGCGGATTTTCGCTATCTGACGACGTGGCTGGTGTGGCGGCGGGGCACGGTGTCGCGCAGCCTCAGCATGTTCGTGCGTTTGCTGGAAGAACGTGGCGTGGTACGCGCAGAAGAGGTTTGACACGTTGTGTCATGGCTGTATCTTGAGCGTCTCGTTTCGCAATATAAAAAACTATACAGCGCAAGCGATGCGCGATCAGCCAGAAGGAATCAGCGATGACCACAGCCCTGAGCGGTAAAGAAGCGGTAGGTGAGCGTTTTGTGCTGGAAACCATGCGCCACGCCCAGCAATTGACCTGGAAGGCCGTGGACGAGATCGCCAAAGTGATCAAGCCCGGCATGCGCGAATCCGAAGCCCATGCACGAGGCAAAGAGATTCTCGTCGAACTGGGCATGGACCGGATCTGGCATCCGCTGCTGATCCGCTTCGGCGCCAATACGCTGAAGACCTTCAAGGAGCGCTCAGAAGGCGATCCGGTGCTGGGCGAGGAAGACATTTTCTTCATCGACATGGGCGTGGTCTGGGAAGGCCACGAAGGTGATGCAGGGGCCACGTTCGTCACTGGCTCCGATCCGCAAATGATTGCCTGTGCGGCAGCTTCCAAGGAACTCTTCGACAAGGTTGAAGCCTTCTGGCGCCAGGGCGTAACCGGGGTCGAACTGTATCGCTACGCCAGCGATCAGGCCGAGGCCATGGGCTGGAAGTTGAACCTGGACATCAAGGGCCATCGGGTCAGCGATTTTCCTCACGCGATTTATCGTGGCGGCAATCTCGGGGACTTCGATCAGGCGCCGAATGCAGGTGTGTGGATTCTGGAGATCCAGGTTGAACACCCTGAACTGGCGTACGGTGCTTTCTATGAAGACCTTCTTATTGATTGAAAAAAGTGCCCGGTTCGGTAATCCGCCGAACCGGGCATTTTTTATTGGCCGTCGATGCTGCGGGGCAGATCGAGTGGATTGGCGTCGCGCAACACCTCCGGCAGCAATGCATCGGGAAAGCCCTGATACGCCACCGGCCGCAAAAAGCGCTCGATCGAGGTCATGCCGACCGAGGTGAAGCGACTGTCCGAGGTGGCCGGGAACGGCCCGCCGTGTACGGTGGCGAAAGTCACTTCCTGCGGATGGGCGAAAGCGTTGACCACAATGCGTCCGGTGCGGCGTTCGAGGATCGGCAGCAGACGCCGGGCCAGGTCCAGATCGCGGTCTTCAAGGTGAATGGCTGCGCTCAGTTGACCCTTGAATGATCGGGCGACCCCCAGCATCTCTTCTTCATCGTTGACCGTTACCAACAACGCCGCCGGGCCGAACACTTCATGGGCCAGCGCCGGTTCGCTGAGCAGGCGTTGGCCATCCACTTCCAGCAGCGCCGAGCGGCCCTCCAATGGGCCATCCGCTGGCGCGCCGACTGCCACCAGATTCGCTCCGACGCTTTCCATTGCCACCAGCCCTTTGACGTATGAACCGTGAATCCCCGGGGTCAGCATCGTGCGTGCCGGCGCATCGCTGATTCGTTTGATCATGGCGCTGCGCAATGCCTGCAAGCCATTGCCCTTGACTGCGATCAGGATCGACGGACACAGGCAGGCTTGCCCGACATTGACCAGCATCCGCTCGGCAAAACCGTCACCGATCTCTGCGCCACGTGCCGCCATTGCTGCGGGCAGGATGAAGGTCGGGTTGACGCTGGTCATTTCGGTGAACACCGGAATCGGATCAGGACGCAACTGTGCACGACGATAAAGCGCCATGCCGCCCAGTTCCGAACCGGTGAAGGTCACTGCCTTGATGAGCGGGTGATCGACCAGCGCCTCACCGATGGCATTGCCGCTGCCGCGCAGCATGGAGAAAACACCTTCGTGCAAACCGTGCGCCTGCACGGCCTTGCGAATGGCGCGGGCCTGGATTTCCGAGGCCCCGGGGTGGGCGTTGTGGGCCTTGAGAATCACCGTCGCACCGGCCGCGAGTGCCGAGGCGGTGTCGCCGCCGGCCACCGAATAGGAGATCGGGAAGTTGCTGGCGCCGAAGATCGCCACCGGGCCTATCGCGATTTTCTGCAGGCGGTGATCCATGCGTGGCCGTGGCTGACGCTCAGGTTGCGCCGGGTCGATGGCCAGTTGCAGGAAGCGACCTTTGCGCACCACGTCGGCGAACTGGCGGAACTGGATAGCGGCCTTGGCGGCTTCGCCTTCCAGTTGCGCTTGGGGCAAACCGGTTTCCAGTGCGGCGCGGGCGGCCAGTTCCTCACGAACGGCGTCGAGGTTGTCGGCGATACTCTCCAGAAACGCCGCGCGTTCGGCCAGCGAGGTATGGCTGTAGCTGTCGAATGCCGCGTCGGCAAGGGTTGCAGCCTGATCGACCTGGGCCGCGCCGCCAAAGGCGAACTCTGGTTCGATCAGTTGATTGGTTGCCGGATTCAGCGCTTTCATCGTGCCCTCGGTGGCGGGGGCGTCAGAGGCGCCAATCAGCAGGTGGCCGGTCAGACTCATTTCGACTCACCCTGAGTGTCGAGGCTGGCAATCAGTTCGTCGGTGGTCGTGACGATATGGGCGAAGGTCGGGCCGTTGAGTTCATGGGCCGCGTGCATCATTTCCTCCTTGAAGGCGGCAGTGGCGTCGCGCACCAGCGTGACGTGATAGCCGAGTTCCGATGCATAGCGCGCTGTGGCTTCGATGCAGGTGTTGGCCAGCAGTCCGACGATGATTACGTGGGTGATGCTTTTTTGTTTCAGGCGAAAATCCAGGTCGGTGTTGGCAAAACCGCTGGAGCCCCAATGCTCCTGAGCGATGATGTCGCCATCCTTCGGCGCAAAATCCGGGTGCCATTCACCGCCCCATTCGCCTCGAGCGAAGTGGTGCATGTGCATGATCTTGTTTTGGGTGGGTGTCGGGTGATCCCAGTTCTCATAGTCGCCTTTGACCCAGCGGTGATGCGGTACGATCACCACCGGAATCTGCAGGCCCCGCACGGCGCGGTCGAGTTTGCGCAGGTTGTCGAGCAAGCCGTTCTGATCGGCGATGGGTTTGATCAGCGGAAAGATCTTGCCGCCGTCCGAGAGGAAATCGTTGTAAGGATCGACCAGCAGGTAGGCAGTTCTGTCGAGTGGATAGAGAGGTTTCGACATGACGATGTACTCCGGCAATGAGAGTGATCGATGCTCAGGGCTTGTTCCCGCATCGTGTTGATATGATAATCATAGTGACTGTAGGAGAGGCAAGCCCTGATGGCTGTAAACGATAGTCTTCCCGATACGCTGTGCCCGATTTCCCGGGCCGAGGCGATCGTCGGCGACCGCTGGACGGTGCTGGTTTTGCGCGAGTTGTTCATGGGCAGCCATCGCTACGACGAGATCCAGGCCCAGACGGGCGGTACGCCGCAGATGGTCGCCGCCCGTCTGAAAAGCCTGGAGGCGGATGGACTGGTCGAGCGTCGCTTGTACAACGAGCGGCCGAAACGCTACGAGTACCACCTCACCGCGAAAGGAGAGGCGTTCTACCCGGTGGTGATTGCGTTGCGCGCCTGGGGCGAAACCTGGTGCAAGTCGCCGGAGGAGGGGCTGGCCGTGAACATGACCCACAAAAACTGCAACCACAGCGCCGGCCTCGGACCGCTGTGCGACCACTGCGGGGAACTGTTGCGGCGCGAGGATCTGATCAGCCAGCCGCAAGAGGCGTACGCCGCCGAACGACAGGCGCGGCGTGAGGCGTTCAAAAACAAATGACCGGCATCAAGGCGTGCCGTTTCGTCCATGCAATCGGTAAGCGGGGCGCTGGCTCAAGCGTTCGTAATAAGCGCTCACCGCCGACAGGTGCGGATGCTCCAGCGGCGTCTCGAACCAGCGATTGACCGACAGGCCGACAGGGATGTCGGCGAGGGAAAACTGCTCGCCGCTGACGTAGGCTCCGGTCTTTTGCAGCTGTCGGTCGAGGATCTCCATGTGCCTTGCCCACTCCAGGCAACCGGCTGCAAGTGCGGCGCTGTCCTGATGTGCAGGTGACTTGCGCACCAGCGACACGAACGCGTAGGACCAGGATTTGTTCAGCTCCGAAGCCTGCCAGTCGATCCATTGATCCACCCGCGCGCGGGTGCGTGCTTCGCTCGGGTAAAGGTGTTCGCCCTGGTATCGCGAAGCCAGATAGCGAATGATCGAGTTCGATTCCCACAGCGTGAAATCATCGTCCTGAATGACCGGCACCATCGCGCAGGGATTGAGTGCGAGGAACTCCGGTGTCAATGTCGATTGAAAACCTGAACCCCAGTCCTCGCGTTCGAAGGGAAGGTTCAATTCAGCACAGGTCCAAAGTACTTTGCGCACATTGATCGATGAGGCTTTGCCCAGAATTCGCAGCATGGGATTTCCATCTCCGGTTGTCGTCGGGCTTAAAGAAATATCACAACGCAAGGCAGAAGGCCCGCACGGGGCGGGCCTTGTTTGTTCAGTTCGCTGACTTCAGAGGCTGCCCGCCAGTTTCCCGGTCATCAAGCGCCGGCGATAAGCACTGTCACGACTGGCCAGCCAGAAATACAGCGGCGACGTCACCAGCAACCCCACCAGCCAGGAAAGGTCCGCGCCGTTGATGTGCGCCGACACCGGGCCGACATACAGTGGCGTGTTCATGAACGGAATCTGCACCACGATGCCGATCGCATACGCCAGCAAGGCCTGCGGGTTGTAGCGGCCATAGATACCGCCATCGACCTTGAAGATCGAGTCGATGTCGTACTGACCCTTGTGGATGGCGTAGAAGTCGATCAGGTTGATCGCCGTCCACGGCACCAGTACGACCAGCAGCACCAGCACCATGTCGACGAAGTGGCCGATGAAGTCCGACGACGCACCCACGGCGGTGAAGCAGCAGGCCAGCAGGACGATCAGCGAAATCACCGCACGGCTCTTCGCGGTCGGAATCCAGCGGTAAGCAAAGGTCTGCACCAGGGTGATCAGCGACAGCACCGCGCCGTACAGGTTGAGGGCGTTGTGGCTGATCACGCTGAGCAGGAAGAGCACCAGCATCAACGGGCCGATGGCGCCGGTGGCGAGTTTCACGGCGTCCATGGTGTCCATCCCCACCGGGGTGGCCAGTACGGCGACTGCACCGAAGATGAACGACAGGCTGGAGCCCAGCGCAGAACCGAGATAAGTGGTCCAGAACGTCGCAGCCACCGGTACATTCGCCGGCAGATAGCGTGAGTAGTCCGACACGTACGGCGCAAACGCGATCTGCCACAACGCTGCCAGCGATACGGTGGCAAGCCAGCCCGAGAGATTGAAACTGCCACGGGTGAGGAAGTCAGCCGTCTGCACATGCGTCAGGATGTAGCCGAAGCCGATCACGATGCCGATTCCCAGCACCCAGGTGCCGATGCGATTGAGCACATGAATGAACCGGTAACCGATGATCCCTATGATTCCCGACCCCAGCGCACCGATGACGATACCCACCGGCACCGGAACGCTGTCGACCACGCCATGCAGGGACTTGCCGGCCAGCACGATGTTGGAGGCGAAGAAACCGATGTACATGACGCCGGCAATCAACACCACCAGCAGTGCACCGAGGGAGCCGAATTGCGCGCGACTCTGGATCATCTGTGGAATGCCCATCTGCGGACCCTGCGCCGAGTGCAGCGCCATCAGCACACCGCCGACCAGATGGCCGACCAGAATGGCGACGATGCCCCACACCAGATTCAGGTGAAACAGCTGCACGCCGAGGGCGCCGGTGACGATGGGCAGCGGCGCGATGTTGCCGCCGAACCAGAGGGTGAACAGATCCCGAACCTTTCCGTGGCGATCTTCGGGCGGCACATAGCCGATCGTGTGTTTCTCAATGAGCGGTGCGGACGTTGTTGCAGAGGTGGCCATGACGAACTCCAAGGCAAGGACGAGTACGTGGACGTACTTCAGTGAGCGCCGGCACGGACGGCGCATTTCTTGTTGGGGTTGATCATGGGCAATGCCCGGAGAGAGATAAATTAGTTGTTTTGTTGCTTCAGGCGTTAAAAAAACGAGGCTCTCCGGTCAGGTGAAAACGCTCTGTTTCGAGTGTTTCAGCGCCATGAACGACAGCGCAGCTGATCTCCATCGGAGCAGCTGTCTGTCGGTGATATTGCGGCCCGGCTGCGGATATGGATCCTCTACCCGGTCCGGTATTTTCAGAGACGAATCGAAGTCAGCATCCGTTGCAGCATCTGGTCGCAAGCCTTGAGTTGATCGAGGCTGACGAACTCGTCCGGCTTGTGGCCCTGGTCCATGCTGCCGGGGCCGCACACCACCGTGGGAATGCCCACCGCGTTGAACAGTCCGCCTTCAGTGCCGAAAGCCACCGTGCCGAAATCTTCCGAGCCACAGAACGCCGCGATCCATTCGGCGGCCTGGCTTGCGGCATCGGTGGCAAGGCCCGGATAGGCAGACAATTCGCTGAAACGGATATCGCTCTGCGCGCTGACGGCCCGCATGCGCGGCAGCATTTGCTGTTCGGCATAGACCTTGAGCTGCTGCGCTACGACCGCCGGATCCTGCGAGGGCAGGGCGCGGATTTCGAAGTCGAAACGGCAATCGGCGGGGACGATGTTCAACGCCTTGCCGCCAGTGATCACGCCGGTCTGCACCGTGGAATACGGCGGGTCAAAGCGCGGGTCGAGGTGTTCAGCCTTGAGCTGCCGGGCGATGCGTCCCAGCTCACCGATCAGTTCGGCGGCGCATTCGATGGCGTTGACCCCGAGCGGCGCGTAGGCCGAGTGACAGGCATGACCCTGGACGTCGCAGCGCATCGCCAGTTTGCCTTTGTGTCCGAGCACCGGTTTGAGTTCGGTCGGCTCGCCGATGATGCACAGCAGCGGTTTGACCGGACGTTGTGCCAGCACCTTGAGCAGCGACCGCACGCCGAGGCAGCCGACTTCTTCGTCGTAGGACAGGGCGATGTGTACCGGCCTGCGCAACGGCACTTCGATCAACGACGGCACCAGGGCGAGCACGCAGGCGATGTAGCCTTTCATGTCCGCCGTGCCACGACCGTACAGCTTGCCGTCACGCTCGCTGAGTTTGAACGGCGGCACCGTCCATGGCTGGCCATCGACGGGCACCACATCGGTATGTCCCGACAGCACGATGCCTGGCTGATCGGTCGGCCCGATCGTGGCGAACAGGTTGGCCTTGCTGCGTTCATCGTTGTAGATCAACTCGCACGGCACATCGAAACCTTCGAGGTAATCGCGCACGAAATCGATCAGTTGCAGGTTGGACTCGCGGCTGGTGGTGTCGAACCCCACCAGCGTCTTGAGCAACGCGACGCTGTCGCTCATCGGTCGTCTCCGGCAACCCCGTAGCCCGGCGCCCTGGCCGGATCGAGGGCGCGGTCGATGTAGTCCTGCAGCTGCGGACGATAGGCGTCCCACAGTTTTTGCAGTTGGCCGATCGGGTCTTCATCGGCCCAGTCCACCCGCAGGTTGACGATCGGCCAGGTCAGCTCGCCGACCACGACCACGGCTGCCGAATGCACCGGACCCGCTTCACCGCCCAAGGCCTGGGCGGCGTGCAGAGCCTTGAGCAGGCGGTCGGCCAATTGGCCTTCGCCTTCTTCGAACGCGCTGACCATGGCTTCGATCACCGAGCGTCCGGCAAGCATGTTGCCTGCCGCCACGCATTGCTCGCCCGACACTGCGTTATGTACCCCGAGGGTTTGCGTACCGCTGAAATGCGCGGTCTGGCCGAGGTGGTTGATCGCCGTGATTTGTCGATACTGGCTGTAGCCGTTGCGGGTCAGCACCTTGTCCAGCGCCGCCTCGGGCGCCAGGCCTTGCTCCATCAGGGCGAGGACTTCCGGGCCGAGAGAGGGCAGGGTGATGTTCTGGCTCGACACCGCGCCGACACCCGGCAACAGCCACGGGCAGCGGGCGCCGACGGCGATGCTGGAGGAACTGATGGCGATGCCGAACTGACCGGTTTCGGGGCAGCGGGCGGCGATGGAAAATGTCATGTGTGGCCTCCTTTCGCTAAGGTCGAATTACTCGGGAATCACCGCAACCACATCGATCTCCATCAGCCATTGCGGCTGTCCCAGGGCCGACACCACCAGCCCGGTGGAGATCGGGAACACGCCCTTCAGCCATTTGCCGACCTCCTGATACACCGGCTCGCGATAGCGCGGGTCGATCAGGTATGTGGTGGTCTTGACGATATGGCTCAGGTCGCTGCCGGCCTCTTCGAGCAATTGTTTGACGTTGCGCATGGCTTGTTCGGCCTGGGCCCGTGGATCGCCGAGGCCGATCAGGTTTCCGTCGAAGTCGGTACCGACCTGACCTCGGACATACACGGTGTTGCCGGCGCGCACGGCCTGGCACAGGTCGTTGTCCAGGGTCTGGTTCGGGTAGGTGTCCTTGGTGTTGAACATGCGAATGCGGGTGTGGGTTGGCTGACTCATGTGAAGCTCCTGACGAAATCGGACCCGGCGCGATGGGCGCCGGTAATGAAAGGGGGAAATCAAGCGTCGACGGTGTCGGCGGCTTTGTTGTGCAGTGCGGCTTCGCGTTGCTCGGCGTCGCGATAGGCCAGGTATTTGCGCTGGGTGGCGATGTGGTCGGCCACATGTTTGGCGTCGTGCCACACGCCCCAGATGAACGACGAACCCCGTCGCGACTGCCACGGCAGGCCGAGGAAATACACACCGGCTTCGCTGGACACGCCGCGCTGGTGCTGTGGCTTGCCGTTGTCATCAAACGCCGCGACCTTCAGCCACGAATAGTCCACTGCAAAACCGGTGGCCCAGATGATCGAGGTGATGCCGGCGGCGGCCAGATCGAGACTGGTAAGCGGATTCTTCACGCATTCAGGGTCCGGATAGGTTTCCCGGGCCTCCGGTTCCAGCGGCAGATCCAGACCATTGCGTTCGATGTAGGCATCGGCAGCGTCCAGCAGCGCGAGGTAGTTCTCGTCGCCACGCTTGAGGTTGTCGCGCAGGTCCTGTTTGAAGGTCACCACGCCGTCGCTGAACGATTCGGTAACGCCGACCAGCGTCATGCCGCGATGGGCCAAGCCACGGAAATCGATGGTGCGGCCACCGTGGGCGCCGCTGACCGCAATGGTCACGTGTTCCCGACCGGGTTTCATCGCGGCCTGATCCCACTCGCCGAGTACGCCGAGCCACCAGCAGAAATCGCGATTGCGGTAAGCGCGGGGAGGGCGGTCGTGGGCGCCGACCGAGAGGTAAACCTGCTTGCCCGAACGCTGCAATTCATCGGCGATCTGCACGCCCGACGAACCGGCGCCCACCACCAGCACCGCGCCGGCCGGCAGTTGCTGCGGGTTACGGTAATCGGCCGAGTGAATCTGCAGCAGGCGTTCATCCTTCGGTGCAATGGCCGGGATCACCGGGCGCTGGAACGGGCCGGTAGCGGCGACGACCCGAGCGGCTTCAATTACACTTTCGGAGGTCTCGACGGTGAAACCTGGACGACCGACATTGCGCACAACGCTTTTCACCTCGACGCCGGTGCGGATCGGCGCATTGAATTTTTTCGCGTAGGCCTCGAAGTAGTCGGCGACGCGCTCCTTGTGGGCGAAACCATCGGGATCGACGTCATCGAATTCCATCCCCGGAAAGCGGTCGTGCCACGCCGGACCGTTGGCCACCAGCGAATCCCAGCGCCCGGTGCGCCAACGTTCGGCGATGCGGCTGCGCTCCAGCACCAGGTGCGGCACACCGAGTTTGCTCAGGTGTTCACTCATGGCCACACCCGCTTGACCGGCGCCGACAACAAGCGTGTCTGTTTTTATTATTTCAGTGGTCATCTCTGATCCCTTCTCACGAGGCGTTGGATTCAGGCCGTGGTCGACCTGTTCTCTGTGCTTGGGATCAGACTAGGGAGGGGGTTGTTCTCGGTAAAATATTATTAAGCTGGCATGTGAAGATAAAAACGTGATGCAGAGACGTGAAAGCCCCGTAAATGCGGGGTTTCGCCATGGCACCGGAATACGGGACAACGATAAAAAAGGGCCGCCGACAGGTTTGTCGGCGGCCTTTTTTCACGCGTGCTCAGCTCTCATCGAACTCAGCGATCGAGAAACGCCAGCAGGTCTTCATTCAATTGCTGTGCATGGGTGACCGCGAAGCCATGTGGCGCGCCTGCGTAGACTTTCAGTTCGGCGCCCTTGATTTGCGCGGCGGCGCGTTTGCCGGTGGTTTCGAACGGCACTATCTGGTCGCCGTCGCCATGGATCACCAGGGTTGGCACATCGATTTTCGCCATGTCCGGGCGGAAGTCGGTTTCCGAGAAAGCGGTGACGCAATCCAGCGTGCCTTTCAGCGAAGCCAGCAGGGCGATGTTCAGGGTTTGCGTCAGTACCCCATCGGAGACTTTCTGACCCTGGTTGGTGCCGTAGAACGGTGCGGCGAAATCGGCGATGAACTGCGCACGATCCTTCAGCAGGCCGGCCTTGATCCCGTCGAACACCGATTTGTCGACGCCTTCGGCAAAGTCCGGCTTCTTGCCGAACAGCGGCGTCACCGCGCCCAGCAGCACCAGCCCGGCAACGCGCTCGCTGCCATGGCGCGCAATGTAGCGGCTGACATCGCCACCACCCATGGAAAATCCGACCAGAGTCACGTCACGCAGATCCAGGTGTTCGATCAACTGCGCGATGTCGTCGGCGAAGGTGTCGTAGTCATAACCGGTCCACGGTTGATCCGAGCGTCCGAATCCACGACGGTCGAAGGCGATGGTGCGGTAGCCGCGGCTGCTCAGGTACTCCATCTGGTATTCCCACATGTCCGCGTCGAGTGGCCAGCCGTGGCTGAACAGCACAGGTTTGCCGCTGCCCCAGTCCTTGTAATAGATCCGGGTGCCGTCTTGGGTGGTGAAAGTGCTCATGAAAACTCCTTGGGTCTGGGCGAATGCCGTGATGGCGACGATCACTATCGCGGCAAACGGCATCGAGCACTTGTACGCAAGTGCTAAGTTCAGGGCGGACCGCGTTATCGGTTTTCCGGCGCGAGTTGTAAGATGCAACCGCATCGAGTCTGCTGTTTGTCGGAGATACCTCAAATGAAACGCAAGAGTCTTGCGGGCAATGCCTGCCCGGTGGCCCGCACGCTTGATCTGATCGGCGACTGGTGGTCGTTGCTGATTATCCGTGACGCGCTGGAAGGCATTCGTCGTTTCAGCGATTTCGAGAAAAGTCTGGAAATCGCCAAGAACATGCTGAGCGTTCGTCTCAAGGGGCTGGTGGAGCGCGACATCCTGCGTCTGGAACCGGCATCCGACGGCAGCGCCTACAAGGAATACGTGCTGACGGAGAAAGGGCGGGCCCTGCAAACCGTGATCGTCGCGTTGTCGCAGTGGGGCAGGGAGTTCATGTACGCGCCGGGCGAGCCAGGTTCCGTCATGGTCGATGCGCAAAAGCGTCAGCCGCTGCGCAGGCTGCAACTGCTGGCCGCCGATGGCCGCGAGCTTGCGCCGGAAGATGTGGCGACGAAACGGGCGGTCGAGCACTGAGATGAAGTGAGTCGGGTCCGTCGGAAGTTTCGCTCTTAGGAGCGTTCTCTGATCCGGTTACCGGTTTTCCTCGGCCAGTCTGAGAAACATCCCGCATCTCTGTCGGAGTCGGACGATTTCACCGGGGCCGCTCATTGGCAACAATACTTCGGTGAATCGATAAATTGACGCCAGAATAGTGGCTCATTAATATCGCGCCATTATCCTGATATCACTTTCCGTCTCGAGGGATCGAACATGTCCTCACCCGCCCTCGTGGCGAGGTTGTGCCTGGCTTTGCTGTGCCTTTCTCCGCTTGATGCTGTATTCGCTGCACCCACCCCCGGTGACACCGACCTGATCCGCGATCGCCAGAATCGCTTGCTCGAAGAGCAGCAGCGGCGTCTCGAAGAACTGAAAAACCTGCCCGGCAAGGAAGCCCCACCGGTTAAACCGACAGCGCCGACCGATACGCGTTGCTTCCCGATCAAGGACATCGAACTCAAGGGCGCCGACAGCCTTTCAGAGAGCGACAAGGCGCGCCTGCTCAAGCCTTACATCGGCCAGTGCTTGGGCGTGCCACAGCTCAATGAACTGCTGAAAGTCATCACCGACCATTACATCGAAAAAGGGCTGGTGACCAGTCGCGCTTATCTGCCGCAACAGGATCTGTCCGGTGGCCACCTGAAAGTATTGGTAGTCGAAGGCCGGCTCGAAGGCCTGAAGGGCGCCGAGAACAGCAAGCTGTCGGAGCGTGAACTGGCCATGGCCTTTCCCGGCAAAACCGGTGAGCTGGTCAACCTGCGCGAGATCGAGCAGATGGTCGATCAGCTCAACCGCCTGCCATCCAACCAGGCGAAGATGGAGTTGTCGCCGGGCAAGAACGTCGGTGGCAGCGAAGTGCTGGTCAACAACACGCCGCAAAAGCCCTGGCGTGTCGGCCTGTCGCGCAGCAACGATGGCCAGCGCAGCACCGGCGAGCAACAGTGGGGCACCACGTTCGACTGGGACAGCCCGTTGGGCCTGGCCGATCAGTTGAGCCTGCGCGGCGGTCACGATGCGATGACCGACCATCAGCACACCTCCAACAATGCCATGCTCAGCTACAACCTGCCGTGGGGCTGGTGGAACTTCAGCTACACCTACAGCCAGAGCGAATACCGCTCGCAGATCGCCGCCAACGGCTACAACTTCAAGCAGACCGGCGACAGCGAGAACCACCAGTTTCGCGCCGAGCGGGTCATTCATCGCGATTCGGTGAGCAAGACCTCCCTCAGCACCGGGCTGTCCTACCTGCGCAGCAACAACTTCATCGAAGACAGCAAACTGCGCCTGAGCAGCAACCGCATCAGCGAAGCGCAGTTCGGCTTCAACCATGGACGTCGTGTCGGCAGTGCCTTCGTTAACTTCGACGCCGGCATGCAACAAGGCATTGGCGCACTCGACGCCCAAGGCAGCCATGATCCGGGACCAGGCGAACCGGATGCACGCTACCGCAAATACACCGCGACCCTGAGTTATCTGCAGCCTTTCAAGCTGTGGGGCGAGTCGCTCACCTTCAGCAGCCTGATGACCGGCCAGCGCAGCGAAGACGTGCTGTTCAGCCCGCAGCGCACGAGCCTCGGCGGACTTTCTTCGATCCGCGGTTACAAGGATCAGTCGCTGTCCGGCGACAGCGGCGGCTACTGGCGCAACGACCTGCGCTGGGCACGCCCGGTGACCGCCGAATGGCTGCGCCCGGTGTTCGCCGAATACGGCACCAGCGTTGGTTACGATCAGGGCGTGATTCGCAATGATCGCTACAACGGCGACCAGCACGGGCGCATGTCGAGCAATTCGCTGGAGCTGTTTGCCCGCGGTGAACACGTCGCTGCGACCGTGACCTTCGCCCATTCCTTGGAACGACCGGCTGCGCTGACCGAGCGCGAGGCGCCGATCTATTTCCGTCTGGATTTCTTTCTTTAATTTTTTGCCCGCCCCGAGATTCTGATATGGACTTCCGCCACCTGGCCTTTCTGGCCAGGCAGCCTTCTGCTGCCGTAAAAAACCGCGAACACTTCTTGGGCATGCCCAAACGCGGCCTGGCATTCCTGCTGGCCAACGTCATGTTCTGGCAGCCGATGTGGGCCCAGGCGGACGGTATCGTCGTCAGCGCTCCCGGCACCACGCTCGACCGGGCAGGTAATGGCGTGCCCATCGTCAATATCGCCGCGCCCAACGGCGCGGGGCTGTCGCACAACCAGTTCCACGATTACAACGTGGATCCGCAGGGCGTCATCCTCAACAACGCTACGAGCCGCACTCAGCTGACGCAGATGGGCGGGATCATTCTCGGCAACCCGAATCTGCGTGGCACGGCGGCGCAGACGATCCTCAACGAAGTCAACGGCGGCAGTCCGAGCCAGTTGCGCGGTTACACCGAAGTGGCGGGGCAGTCCGCTCGTGTGATCGTGGCCAACCCGTATGGCATCAGTTGCAACGGGTGCGGCTTCATCAACACGCCACGTGTGACCCTGACCACCGGCAAGCCGGTGCTGGATGGCGCGGGTCGACTGGATCGTTTTCAGGTCGATCAGGGCAGTGTTTCCATTGACGGCAAAGGTCTGGATGCCAGCGCCGTCGACAGCTTTGAAATCATCACCCGCAGTGCGCAGATCAACGCGCAGATCCACGCCCAACGGCTGAACATCACCACCGGCCGCAACGATGTAAACGCCGAAACGCTCAACGCTACCGCGCGGGCCGACGACGGCAGTGCCAAGCCGCAACTGGCCATCGACTCCTCGGCACTCGGCGGGATGTACGCCGGGGCGATCAAATTGGTGGGTACCGAGGCCGGTGTCGGCGTGAAGCTGGCGGGCGAGCTGGCAGCCAGTGCCGGGGATATCCAGATCGATGCCAATGGGCAACTGACGCTGGCCAAGGTCACCGTCAGCAACGCGGTCGACATCAGGGCCAACAGCCTTGAAGCCCAACAGGCGGTTTACGCCGGTACGCAACTCGCGGTGCAGACTGCGCAGGATCTGGTGAACCGGCAAAGCCTCGCCGCGCGCGACGTCGTGCGCCTCAATAGCGGCGCCACGCTGAACAACGCCGGCGTGATCGAAGCCGGGGTAAACGCGGACAACAGCCGTAACGGCAATGGCGATGTCGCCATCAACGGCGGCGCGGTGAGCAACCGTGGCAGCCTGTTGGCCAGTCGCTCCCTGAGCGTCAGTGCCGCAGGTTCGCTCGACAACCAGAACGGTATCGTCCAGGCCAAAACCGTCGCGCTGGGCGCCACTCGGCTGGTCAACCAAGGGGCTGATGCACGGATTTACGGCGAGACCAGTCTGGCCTTCAACGTACCGGCAATCGTCAACCTCAGTGGTTTGATCCGCTTCGCCGACGGCCAGGCGGCAACGCTCTCCGTCGACAGTCTGGACAACCGCAAGGGTCGTATCGAAATCGCCGGCGGCGGTTTGAAACTCAATACTCGGGCGCTGCAAAACGACGACGGCAAAATCATTGCCGGACGTCTGGATATCGATACCCGACAACTCGACAACGCTGGCGGCCTGATTGCTGCCAGCCAAGGCGAAACCAGGGTCGTCGCCCACGAACGTCTGAACAACGGCAAAGGCAAGATCCAGGCAAAGACCGATCTCGTCGTCTCGGGTGCCGCGTTGCTCAATCAGGGCGGCACATTGGCGGCCGACTCGATCCGGATAACCGGCACTCGTTTGGATAACAGCGACAAAGGGGTCGTCAGTGGCGAAAACGGCAACGTTGACCTGACGCTGGATCAGGACCTCGCCAACCACGATGGCAAGGTTCAGGCCTCCGACCGCTTGAAGGTTGACGCCGGCAGCATCGACAACCGCAATGCCAGCCTGACCGGCAAAACCCTTGAGGTCACCAGTCGCGGCAAACTCGACAATACCCAAGGCACGATTTCATCCGATGACAGCGTGCTGACCAGCGAAGACCTGGACAACACCCAGGGCCTGATTCAGGGCAACACGGCCCTGAACCTGACCGCACGCGACCTGGGCAACTCCAGCGGCCAACTGCTTGGCGGTGTTGTCGATGCAACGCTGACCAATCTCACCCGCAACGACGAGGGCGCGATCAGCGCCGAAACCGGCAAGCTCACGCTGCTGGTCAACAAGCACCTGAACAATGCCTTGGGTCGATTGCAGGCCAGCCAGGGTGATGTGGATATCCACGCGGGCAGCCTCGACAACCGCAATGGTGTGCTGGCCGCGCAACAATTGCTGCTGGTCGCACGCAACGGTCATATCGATAACCGTGGCGGGCGGGTCATTGGCGACCGCCTCGACGTTCAAGCCGTCAGCCTCGATAACGGCGAGGGTGGCCTGCTGGCGGCGGGTGTCGACGGTGCCCGGTTGATTCTCAAACAAACCGCCGGCGGACAGTCGCAACTGCTCAATCAAAAGGGCCGCATCCAGAGCGACGCTGACCTGCACATCGAAAGCGACACGGTCGACAACAGTGCCGGTGTCCTGCTCGGCAAAACCATCGAAGTCAACGCAATACAGCTGAACAACAGCGACAAGGGCGGCATCGTCGGTACGGGCGGTGACATTGCGCTGAACATCACCGGTGTGTTCAAAAACGTCACGGGCTTAGTCGACGCTGATGAGCAACATCTGCTGCTCGAGCAACTGGTCGAACTCGACAACCGCGGCGGCACATTGCGCGGCAAACGTCTGGACATCGCCAGTACGTCCATCGACAACCGCAATGCGGGCCAGATCATTGCCGGCAGCGATGGCCTGAAAATCGTCGGCAACACCCTGCTGAACCAGCAGGGTGCGATCCTAGCCAATGGCAGTCAAGCAGAACTCGCTCTGGGTACCGGCAGCCTGCAGAACCAGGGCGGTACGCTACAGGCCGACACGCTGAATATCACCGGCGCCGACCTCGACAACAGCGCAGTCGATGGCAAGGCCGGATTGATTTCCAGCCTTCTTGGTGACTTGAAGCTGACGGTGACACGCCTGACCAACCGGGCCGGCAAGCTCTTCGGCAAAGATCAGGTGATTTTCGATGGCTCCAGCCTGGATAACGCGGGCGGAGAGATCAGCGGCAATCGACTGGCATTCGAAGCGGACAGCCAGGTACTCAATCAGGGAGGACTGATCGAATCGGCAACGGATCTGAAGCTCATCAGCGGCCAATTGAACAACAGCGCCGGCGGGCAGATCCGCGCACTGGGCGGCGCTTCCAGCCAGATCAAACTGACCGGTAACCTGAACAACCAGAACGGCGTCATCGAGATCGGCAGCGAGAATCTGGAACTGGCCGGGGCCCAGCTCAACAACCTCAGCGGCAGCGTTCGTCATGCTGCAAAAGGGCTGTTCGAGCTGGACCTGAGCAACCTGACCGGCTCTCAAGGCAGCCTGACGGGTCTGGGCAACGGCGTCTGGGATGTCGCGTCGGTCAATGGCGTGGGCACCTGGCAACTGAACGGTGGCCTGACCTATACCAGCGCGCAGGATTTGAACCTCAATGTCGGGGATCGCATCGCCAGTGCTTCGGCGCTCAAGCTCAACGTCGCCAGTCTGAATAACGCCGGTGAACTGGCTACTGACGGCGACCTGACGCTGAACCTCGGCGGCAACCTGATCAACAGTGGACGCGTGTCCGCCAGACAGAAACTCGTGATCGGTGCCAACGACCTGATTCAGCGCGACGGCCGCCTGGTCAGCGGTGGCGACACCGAGCTGACGCTGCGCGGCACGCTCGACAACCTGGGCCGACTGATTGCCAACCAGAACCTCACCGTCACCGCCGCGCGGATCGACAACAAAGGTACGCTCGGCTCGCAAGGCAACCTGCTGTTCAACGCCACCAATGGCATCAGCAACGGCCCCGACACGCTGTTGTTCAGCGGCGGCACCATGGAGCTGCACGGCAACAGCCTGAGCAACTTCTATGGCGATATCTACAGTCGCGGCAAGCTGACGTTCGACGCCGTGGGCGGAGGACGGGCGGCGTCGTTCAGCAACTTGTCGGGCACCCTCGAAGGTGAAGGTGATATCGACATCAATGCCGTTTCGTTTGAAAACGCCAAGGCCGAATTCGAAATCGCTTCGGGGCCATCGTCCGGCAGTCTGAGCTGGATCTGCGCCCAGCATTGCGACGGCGGTGATGGCTGGAAACGCGGCTATATCACGATTACCACGGAATTCAGCGACAAGGTCCTGAAAGACTCGCGGGCGGCCCGGCTTGTCGCCGGCAGGAACCTCACTCTTCATGCCAATAACGTCGAGAACCGCTACAGCCTGCTGGCAGCGAACGGCGATCTGTCCGTAACGGCCGACAGCCTGCTGAACCAGGGCGCAATGTCGCGCTCGGGCCAGCGGATAGTGAAGATCGGCACTCCGGCGCACATCGACAATAGCCTCTGGGACCAGATGGAATTCATCGACATCCCGGCGTTCAACGCAGCGACCGCGGCGGGCCACTTTGATGAGGCACGTTTCAACGAGTTGGTCAGTCGTTCGAGCGATGAGCGATTTTTGCAGACAAGTGATGTCACCAAGACCGGAGACACCCCCGACAAAATTTATTCGTCGGTGCTACAGGCCGGCGGCAAAGTCAAACTGGACGTCGCTCACAGCATCCAGAACGGCACCCTCTACGAGAACACCTACGATCAGCTGACCGGCAAGCTGTCCAGCGATCAGACAACCGCCGTCGGCGGCGTCACCATCAACCTGGGCAAACACAGCACCGACGCCAGCGCCCAGGCGCCGAAAGACGTCACCCGGATCGAACGCGTGGACGCCGACGGCGTGAAGCAGATCAGCTTCGTGCCGGTCGATTTCAAGGGCGTGCCGTTTGCCGCAGTCGATCCGACGGCTTCCTCGACGTTCCGTCTGCCGAAAGGCCCTTACGGCCTGTTCGTGCAGAGCTCGAATCCGCAGAGCCATTACCTGATCGAAACCAACCCGGAGCTGACCCAGTCCGCGCCGTTCATGAGTTCCGATTACCTGCTGGGCAAACTCAGCTTCAGCGCCGATGAAGCGGCCCGACGCCTCGGCGATGGCCGCTACGAGACGCGACTGATCAGCGATGCGGTGATGGCCCAGACCGGTCAGCGCTTTCTTGCCGGTGGTCTGAACAACGACTACGAACAGTTCCGTTATCTGATGGATAACGCGCTCGCCAGCAAGAACGAGCTGAACCTGTCTGTGGGCGTGAGCCTGACGTCCGAGCAGGTGGCGGCACTGACCCACGACATCGTGTGGATGGAAGAGCGCATCGTCGACGGCCAGAAAGTGCTGGTGCCGGTGCTCTATCTGGCCCAGGCCGAATCCCGCAACGTGCGTGGCGGCAGTCTGATTCAAGGGCGCGACCTGGAGCTGATCGCGGGCAATGATCTGGTCAACGTCGGCACGTTGCAGGCGACCAAGGATCTGTCCGTCGACGTCAAGGGCAGCCTCTATCAGGGCGGCCTGGTCGAAGCCAACGAGCGCATCACGCTGATGGCCACCGACAGCATCCGCAATGCGCTGGCCGGTGAGATTCGTGGCAATCAGGTCAGCCTTACCAGCCTCAAGGGCGATATCGTCAACGATCGCACCGCTGTCGCCGTACGCGACGGTCACGGTATGCGCACCCTGGTGGACGATGGCGGCAACATCAGCGCACGCGACACGCTGACCATCAAGTCGGGCAACGACTTCGTCAACGCCTCGTCCATCAGCAGCGGCGGGGACGCCACCCTGAGCGCCACCCGCGATATCAACCTGTTGGCGACGCGCAACGAAAGCGAACTGCACGAATCGTTCGAGGGCGGCCACCGCTCAGTCATCACCACCACCGTGGAAAACCTCGGTTCCAGTGTGAAAAGTGGCGGCAACCTCAAACTCGACGCCGGCCGCGACCTCAACGTCGTGGCCAGCACCGCCGAAGCCAAGGGCAACCTGACCGCCGACGCCAAACGGGACATCTACCTGTCCTCGGCGGGTGACGAACACAACGTCGAAACCCACAGCAAGGACGGCAAGAAACGCGTTCACGAAGAAGACAGCCACACCGTCCAGAAAGCCGCCGAGTTCATCGCCGGTGGCGACGTCAAGACCAACTCCGGTCGTGACACGACACTGGTGGCGAGCAAGATCAGCGCAGGCAACGAAGCCTATCTCTATGCCGGAAAAGACCTGAACCTGCTGGCTGCGCAGAACAAGGACTACACCCTCTACGACATGAAAGAAAAGGGTGGCTTCGGCAATCTCAAGCTCAAGCGCGACGAAGTCACCCAGATCACCCATGTCGGCACCGAGATCAAGACCGGCGGCAACCTCTCGCTGGTCAGCAAGGGCGACCAGACCTATCAGGTGGCCAAACTCGACAGCGGCAAGGACATCACGCTGGACAGCGGCGGCTCCATCACCTTTCAAGGGGTGAAGGACCTGCATGACGAGAGCCACACCAAAACCAACAACAACGCCGCGTGGGTATCAGCCAAAGGCCGCGGCAACACCGACGAAACCCTGCGCCAGACCCAGATGATTGCCAAAGGCAACATCGTGTTGAAGGCGGTTGATGGCCTGAAGATTGATATCAAGGATGTGAACCAGGAGTCGGTGAGCCAGACCATCGACACCATGGTCAAGGCGGATCCGCAGTTGGCGTGGCTGAAGGATGCCGAGGCGCGGGGGGATGTTGATTGGCGGTTGGTGAAGGAGATTCACGAGTCGTTCAAATACAGCAACTCGGGTCTTGGTCCTGCCTCGCAGATCATTATTGCGATCGTGATGGCGGCGTTTGTTGGTCCAGCAGCGTTGAATGCATTAAGTGCGATGGGGCCGGTATGGGCAGCAGGTCTGGCGGCTGTTGCAACGGGGGCAGCGACTAACGCAACTACTAGTTTTATCAATAATGGTGGCAATCTCGGAGCCGTATTCCAGGACGTGACGTCATCGGACGCGCTTTCAAACTATGTGATTTCCGGGGTAACGGCTGGTCTTACGGCGGGGTATTTCGACAGCGTCCTGAAGACAACGACGAATCCTGTTACCGGCAAAGTCATGACGGATCTGAGCAGTCTGGAAGGCATTGGCCGTTTCGCTGGCAACCAGCTTTTGCAGAACACCACTTCGACGTTATTGGGTGGCGCACTTGGTCAGAACACAGATTTTGGGAATGCACTGACAGGGGCACTGCTGAGTACTCTGAATGCGGCAGCATTCAATGCTGTAGGTGACTTTGCAGCAAGTCAGGGTTGGAAGGATGGAGGTCTCGAAAAAATTGCCTTGCACGCTGTTGTGGGCGGTTTGTTGAACGAAGCAGCGGGAGGAGATTTTAAAACCGGAGCCTTAGCCGCTGGCGCCAATGAAGCGCTGGTAACCCAGTTAGCTGTCTTGGTGAAGAACGACAGCAACCTGTTGTCGATGTCTTCCCAGTTGGTAGGCGTTGCCGCGGCCGGGTTGAGCAATGGAAACCTTCAAGAAGGCGCAACCATTGCCAAAGATGCCACTAACTATAACTACCTGTTGCACCATGAACTCGTTGAGATGATGGATGAACAGAAGAAGTGTGAGTCCCAGGCCTGTCTGGACGATGTACGTGAAAAGTACGCCAGCCTTGATGAGAAAAGGAATAAGGAGCTCGCCAGTCTTTGTCAGAAGAACATTAGTGCGTGTAATGAAATTTCTGAAAAGCTGCAAGCAGACGAACCAAAAATCCGAGCGATGTCCGAGGAAATCGCGCGCAATGGCCAAATAGGCGCCGCCACAACAATTGGTTATGTCGTACTGCAAAACAACGATGCAGCTCAAAATACGATAACTAATGAAGTCGTCATTCAACGTGACGGCGACACCGCCGGGTTATGGGCCGCATTTGCAGAAATGCTGGCAGGCGTTGCGGGAGGGGCGAAGCCGGGTAAGCCGGGTAAAGCGATCAATGAAAAGGGACCTTCCCGAGAGGAAGGACCTGAAATCGCGGATATGCCAAAAACCACTGGCGGTGGCACTGGCGGCACCAAAGGCCCTGGTGATACCGTGGTGCGAAGCGATAATGATTTTTCTGCGACCGTCAATGATAAAGGAAAGCCCAAGGCATTCATCGATGAAAACGGTGATTTGAATCCCCCCAATATCAATGGAACGGGCAGTGTTCAAACCCATGTGAGGGGTAGTAATCCTGAAAATTCTCCCTATATCTCTACCACGGACCCAAGCGTTACCTCGAATACGAAAGACTATGGCTCCAGTAAAATCGAGATCGACGTAAAGCGCTTGCAACAGGATATTGATTCCGGAGCATTGCCAGATACCAAATACCTGGATAATCGAAGAGTTACCGAAGAGCTTCAGTCTAAAGTGGATGCAGCACGGGTGAAGTACACGAACAACCCTTCACCGAAAAACAAGATATCCTTGGGGCGTGCAGAGGAAGACCTGTCGAATGCCAAACGAGACGGTGAGTGCTTGATCAAAGGTTGTGTACCGGCCGACTATATTAAAATTTTGAAGTAGAAGGTTTAATAATGGATCCGAGAACCTATGAATTGCTCAATGGTATTCCAGAACATGTGGACTATGCCGTAGAAGCAGGAGATCTAGATGTTGAGGATATTTCACAGGATAGACTCGACTCTGTGAAAGAGCTGCTTCGTGAATCGAATGATGAAGTAGTACGATTTTATGCTGCAAAGCTGTTAACGAGTTGGGGAACTCGTGAAGGCCTGTTTGCCTTGGAAGAATTTATGAGTAAGCCTGAAGTTTTTGAAGGGCTATATATTCACCGGTTACGTGGTTATGATGATACCTATCGTCATATATTGATGGCGGTGACAATGTACTTTGCAAATGTCGCTGATAAAGAAGGGAAAGAAGTCGCAAGGGTGCAGGTTTTCGATATTCTTTTGAAGATTATTGCGTTGGCCGGAGTGAGACCTTTCGAGATTTCCGAAATGCTTCGCTTTGTTAGGTGTGAAAACTATATTGAATACGTGGCGCCACTAAAACAGTATCTTTTGTCGATAATTGATCATCCAGAGGTGCATTGTTGGAAAATTTATGACGCTCTGGATTTTTTTATGAGTTTCGATCCGGAATTTGTCGTGTCTTTATTGAAAAGTAAGAATATGTCTATTGATGATTTTAGCCCCCTGAATCAAAGTTAATGCAGGAAAGGGGGCGGATTTATTTTGTTTGATAAGTTCGTCCCATTTTTCGTCCGACTCTTTCCGAAATCAATGCTCAGGGTCAGAAAATAGTTGATGATATTCTGAGTAATCCCGCGTCAACCTTGACCTACAAAGACACCCGGAGATTTGGGAAAGTAATGGATGTCGTTGCTCCCGATGGAAGGGGCTTCGCTACGATGCTAATGGGAAATTTGTTGGTCTGTTGGAGCCACCGAAGCCGTGACACATTTATCCTCTTTGATGAGTAGCCCTCCAGATCGAGAAAATTTGGTGTTCGAAATCTGGTTTGGAACTGATCAGCTAGCTGAAGTATCTCGCGAGCCTGGAAGACCAGTTGAAATCGAAATATACCCGCCTGCTGAAGGCGGAAAGTGGAGCTTTGAACTTGAAGAGTTTATGTCTCTGTTGAATCAGGCGGTTAAGACAATGAAGTAGCTATAATTTAGATGGCGGATGTCTAGTCCTGAAATAGGTTTACATCTGTTTCACTTCAACGCCCGATGCACCGCATCGGGCATTTTGTATTTCAAAAAGAGGGGAGGGATTTATTTGATTAAATAAATCTGTCCCCATGCTACAAGACAGCCGCCGCTGCATTTGGACGAAGAGACAAGGCAGGACAGCCCATCCCATTGAAAGAACTCATATTTTCGCAAGGCGGCAAGGTCATGCAACTGGATCGGAAAGCGATCAACAGTCTTTTGGGGAAAGTTGCGTAAATGGCGAAGTTTTCATGCAAGTGCTCTCATGTGATCGACCTGGTTTCATCTCCTACACGTGAGCAATATTCCCTTATTCCAAATTCCCGGGTCGTGGAGATAGCCCAGTTGCTTGCAAAGCAACCTCTGGACGACGCTCGGTTTTACGATATGGTCGATGACAATATGAGGGAGGTCATTGAGTGCCCTTGCTGTGGGCGAGTGTGGATACGGCACGCAGAAGGTCAGCCCTATCAAAGCTATCTGCGTGAATCAGATTGACTGCCGCGAGAAAATAGCAGGACGCGGAAAATCGTATTGTTCGTCACAGTAATGGCAACATGCTGGCTGACAGCGCGCTTCTTTCTGCCTGATCCGACAGAGCCATCGTTGCCTTGAACCCCCCAAATGAAAACGCCCCGAGATGTTCGGGGCGTTTTCATATATCGGGCAGCAGGCTTATCTGAACGCCGGCACCACATACTTGATAAACAACTCCAGCGACTTCTTCTTCTCCGCATGCGGCAAGCTGTTATCACACCAGAAACTGAACTCATCGACACCCAGTTCCTGGTAATACTTGATCCGCGGAATGATTTCTTCCGGCGTACCGATCATCGCGGTCTTGTGCAGGCTCTCCAGTTCAAACTCCGGGCGTCCGGCAAATTTCTCTTCCGGGCTCGGGGCGAGGAAGCCGTTGACCGGGGTTTCCTTGTTGCCGAACCAGGCATCGAAGGTGCGGTAGAAGCGTGAGATGGCTTTGGCGCCGATCTTCCAGCCTTCCGGATCGTCCACTGAATGCACGTGGGTGTGACGCAGCACCATCAATTGCGGACGCGGCACGTCGGGGTTGTTGTCCAGCGCGGTCTGGAATTTGTTTTTCAGGTCGAGGACTTCTTCGTCGCCCTTCATCAACGGCGTCACCATCACGTTGCAGCCATTGGCCACGGCAAAGTTGTGCGAGTCCGGGTCGCGGGCGGCAATCCACATCGGCGGGTTGGGTTTCTGGACCGGTTTCGGCACGCTGGTGGAGGTGGGGAATTTCCAGATCTCGCCGTTGTGGGCGTAGTCGCCTTGCCACAAAGCGCGGACCACCGGAACCATTTCCCGCAGCGCCTGGCCGCCGCTGGAAGCAGGCATGCCGCCGGCCATACGGTCGAATTCGACCTGATAGGCGCCGCGGGCCAGGCCGACTTCCATCCGGCCGTTGCTGATCACGTCGAGCAGGGCGCATTCACCGGCGACCCGCAGCGGATGCCAGAACGGCGCGATGATGGTGCCGGCGCCGAGGTGAATGGTGGTGGTTTTGGCGGCGAGGTAGGCCAGCAGCGGCATCGGGCTCGGCGAGATGGTGTATTCCATGGCGTGGTGTTCGCCGATCCATACGGTGCTGAAACCGCCGGCCTCGGCCATCAACGTCAGTTCGGTCAGGTCTTCGAACAGTTGACGGTGGCTGACGCTTTCGTCCCAGCGCTCCATGTGTACGAACAGGGAAAATTTCATGACGCTACCTCGAATCTCTTGTGGTCGACCGGTCGCTTGCCGGCCTGTTCATGTGCAAACGTATGAGTCAGGCGAAGGCGGGCAGGGCGCCCATCTTGCCGTGGCAGTACACCAGCGGGCCGGTGTCCTGTTGGGGGACGATGAGGTTTTTCACCGCGCCGACCATGATGGCGTGGTCGCCGCCTTCGTATTCGCGCCACAGCTCACATTCGATGATAGCTGTCGCGTTGGGCAGGATCGGGTTGCCCAGTTCGCTCAGCGTCCACTCGATGCCCTGCGCCTTGTCCTTGCCTTTGCGGGCGAACGCGTAGGCTTCGCTCTGCTGCCCGCCGGACAGCACGTGAATGGCAAAGCGTTTGTTCTTGATCAGGACGGGATAGGAATCGGAGCTGTAGTTGGGGCAGAACAGCACCAGGGCCGGGTCCATCGACAGCGAGCTGAACGCGCTGGCGGTCAGGCCGACGATCTGGCCGTCGTCATCCAGCGTGGTGATGACGGTGACGCCGGACGGGAACGAGCCCATGACTTGTTTGTAGACGGCAGCATCGATCATTGGTCAATCCTCGAGTGCGGTGAAGCGTGTTTTTATTTGTTTGTTGGCCTGATGGTATACCGTAATACATCGATTGCAAGCGCTTTTTTGGTGAAACGATAAACGTGGTGCATTCGTCGGAAACTCAACATTTACGGGGCTTTCGGCTAGCCGTAAAGCCTGGCGATCGGGGAGGATGCCGGATCAGTTGTCGCCGCAAACAGCGGATCAGTCTTGTGAAAATGTTGGAATACCATAATATGGTGTTCATCTGGGGGGCGACCAGAAACGTCCCCGGTTTGGCTTCATACAACGATAAGAACAGACCCAATCGAGTTCATATATGTCCCAGATGTCCCGGCAAGATCCGTTGATCGAGAATCACACGGTCGACTACGTCCCACTCGCGGAACGCCACGGGAAGGCCCGCGACCTTTTCACCCTTTGGTTCAGCACCAACATTGCGCCACTGCCCATCGTCACAGGCGCCATGGTGGTTCAGGTGTTTCACCTCGACCTGTTCTGGGGGCTGCTGGCGATTGCGCTGGGGCACATGATCGGCGGCGTGGTGATTGCCCTCGCATCGGCGCAAGGTCCGCGCATGGGCATTCCGCAGATGGTGCAGAGTCGTGGTCAGTTCGGGCGTTATGGTGCGCTGCTGATCGTGTTCTTCGCGGCGATCATCTACATCGGCTTTTTCATTTCAAACATCGTGCTCGCAGGTAAATCCATCGTCGGCATTGCGCCGTCGGTGCCGGCGCCGATGAGCATTCTGATCGGCGCCCTCAGCGCCACGGCCATCGGTGTGATTGGCTACAACTTCATTCACACCCTCAATCGCATCGGCACCTGGGTGATGGGGAGCGCGCTGCTGGCCGGGTTCATCTACATCTTTGCCCATGACTTGCCGGCGGACTTCTTCACCCGTGGCAGCTTCAATCTGTCGGGGTGGCTGGCGACGATGTCGCTGGGGATCATCTGGCAGATCAGCTTCTCGCCGTACGTCTCGGACTACTCCCGTTACCTGCCGGCGGACATCGGTATCGGCAAACCGTTTATCGCGACTTACCTGGGCGCCACGCTGGGCACGATTTTGTCGTTCACCTTCGGCGCGGTGGCGGTGCTGGCGACGCCGGAAGGCACCGAGGCGATGGCGGCGGTCAAGCAGTCCACCGGTTGGCTGGGGCCGATTCTGATGGTGCTGTTCCTGCTCAACATCATCAGCCACAACGCGTTGAATCTGTATGGCGCGGTGTTGTCGATCATCACCTCGATCCAGACCTTCGCCAGCCAATGGACGCCGAGCATCAAGGTGCGGGTGATTCTGTCCAGCGTGGTGCTGACGGGGTGCTGCGTGGTGGCGTTGGGGGCGTCGGCGGATTTCATCTCCGAGTTCATCGGCCTGATTCTGGCGCTGCTGCTGGTGTTGGTGCCGTGGGCCTCGATCAACCTGATCGACTTCTACCTGATCAAGCGCGGCCGCTACGACATCGCCTCGATCTTTCGTGCCGATGGCGGAATTTATGGGCGTTTCAATCTGCACGCGATCATTGCCTATTTCATCGGCATCATTGTGCAACTGCCATTTGCCAACACATCGCTGTATGTCGGCCCGTACGCCAATCTGGTAGAGGGCGCGGACTTGTCCTGGCTGGTCGGCCTCATCGTGACCTGTCCGTTGTATTACTGCCTGGCGACGCGCGGGCAGACACAGCAGAGCAGGGCGGCACGTTTGGGTTTCACTGACTGATCGCCTGCACAGCTGGTTTACGCAATGCCCGGCCATTCGCCGGGCATTGTTGTTTCAGCATTCGGGTGGTCACGCAAATTGGCCATTTCGATCCCCTTTTGGCCAATCGGCTACTGTGCGCGTCGACCATGCTCGGCAAAAATCGAAGCCATAACTAAATGCTGCACCTTCCTTGCCCTTGGCTGATCTGACAGCCGCTGCCGTGTACAGAACATAAAAACCATCGACTCACGCTGCATTCGGGGAAACACAACATGGTCACGATGAAACGCATTCTGAGCGCCACTGTCTGCGGGCTGACGCTGCTGGCCGGCGCCGTCCAGGCCGAACAGCGCGAACTGCGGGTGTACAACTGGGCGGATTACATCCTGCCGTCAGTGCCCAAGGACTTCGCCGCCAAAAGCAAGATCAAAGTGACCTGGGACACCTTCGACACCAATGAATCCCTCGAAGCCAAGCTGCTGACCGGCAACTCCGGTTACGACCTGGTAGTACCGTCGAACCAGTTCCTCGATACCCAGATCAAGGCTGGCGTGTTCCAGAAACTCGACAAGTCCAGACTGCCGAACTGGAGCCATCAGGACCCGGCGCTGCTCAAGTTGCTCGATTCCAACGACCCCGGCAATCAGTACGGCGTGCCCTATATGGTCGGCACGGTGCTGATCGGTTTCAACCCGGCCAAGGTCAAGGCCGCGCTGGGCGAGAACGCACCAGTGGACAGCTGGGATCTGGTGTTCAAACCCGAGAACATGGAAAAACTGAAATCCTGCGGCGTGGCGATGCTCGACTCGCCATCGGAAATCCTGCCGCTGGCCCTGCATTACCTGGGCCTCGATCCAAACAGCCAGAACCCGGCCGACTATGAGAAAGCCAAGGACCTGATGCTCAAGGTCCGTCCTTACGTCACCTATTTCAACTCGGCCAAGTACATGACCGACATCGCCAACGGCGACATCTGCGTGGCCATCGGTTATTCCGGCAGCTTCTACCAGTTCGGCAACCGCGCCAAAGAAGCGAAAAACGGCGTGGTGGTCGACTGGCGCCTGCCGAAGGAGGGCGCACCGATCTGGTTCGACACCTTCGCCATTCCGAAGAGCGCGAAGAACGTTGAAGAAGCTCACGAGTTCCTCAACACCTTGCTCGATCCGAAGGTCATCGCTTCGATCAGCGATTTCCTCGGCTACCCGAATGCCAACAAGGATTCGCTGCCGCTGATCAACAAGGAAATCACCGACAACCCGAACCTGACACCGACCAGCGAGGCGCTGAAGACGCTGTATGTAGTGCAGCCATTGCCGCAGAAACTGGAGCGGGTGCGGACACGGGTGTGGACCAGCATCAAGTCCGATAAGTAGCAGGCCACAATTACTGTGGGAGCGAGCTTGCTCCGGGCGGCGTTCCGACAAAGGCGTCGGATCAGTCAGCTCAACGTCGAATGGTGCACCGCCTTCGCGAGCAGGCTCGCTCCCACAAATTTTACTTTGCCCGGCCTTCCTGCGTTTCGCTCTCGGGCGACTTGTCCTTTGTCAGCACCAGACTGAGCAACACCGACGCCAGAATCAGCCCGCCGACAACCGCCAGCGACCACTCCACCGGCATGTGAAACCACGGCATCGCCGTCATCTTCCCGCCGATGAATACCAGAACCAGCGCCAGCCCGTATTTGAGCAGATGAAAGCGGTCGGCCATGTCCGCCAGCAAAAAGTACAGTGCCCGCAGGCCCATGATCGCGAAGATGTTCGAGGTGAAAATGATGAACGGATCGGTGGTCACGGCGAAAATCGCCGGGATGCTGTCCACCGCGAACATCAGGTCGCTGGCCTCGATCAGCACCAGCACCAGAAACATCGGCGTGGCCCAGCGCACGCCGTTCTGCCGCACGAAAAAACGCTCGCCATGAAAGCCGTTGGTGATCCGCAGATGCCCGCGCACCCAGCGCAAAAGCGGATTGTTATCGAGGTCCGGCTGCTGTTCGGCGAACACCAGCATCTTGATCCCGGTGATGATCAGGAACACACCGAACACATACAGCAGCCACGTGAACTGCGACACCAGCCACACCCCGGCAAAGATCATCGCTGCGCGCATCACGATCGCCCCGAGCACGCCGTACAGCAGCACGCGCCGCTGCAACTCCGGCGGCACGGCGAAGTAGCCGAAAATCATCACGAACACGAACATGTTGTCGATCGACAGCGATTGCTCGATCAGGTAACCAGTGAGGAACTCGAGGGTCTTGCGCTGGGCGATTTCGGGGCCGAATTCGCCGTTCAGATACCACCAGAGCAGCCCGGCAAAGGCTAGCGCAAGCATGCACCACGCAATTACCCATGATGCGGCTTCGCGCACCGAGACCCGATGCGCCTTGCGCCCACCGAAGACAAACAGGTCGACGGCCAGCATGGCGAGGACAAATACGATGAAGGCGGCCCACATCCAGGGTTCGCCGATATTGATGGGGTGCATGTCGTTCTCCCTGTCTTTATGTTGTTCGGGGTAGACGAGGTCATGCTGGAAGGGAATCGCGACGAAGAAAAATCGTTTATTTCGCGGGTATTGTTCGTGAAAAACGAAGTGTCAGATGAGAGGGCGTGGCGCACGTCATATTTCATTGAACACTTCTTTGCTAACCTCGTTGTCGAGCCAGTCCACCATGCCAGGAGCGACGATCATCGACACGCCAGATCCTCAAGCCGTCTGCAGCCCGATTACCAGTGCTGCGATATTCATCGTGGCGACCCTCAACGCCGAAGCCGAGGCGGCCCGGAAGGTCCGCGACTGGTGCGCCGATATCGCGGGCCTGACGCGTTCGGTCGGCAAGCGCGTGCCCTCGGGCAACCTGTCCTGCGTCTGCGGGTTTTCTTCCAGCGCCTGGGATCGCCTGTTCGGCAGTCCGCGACCGGCGTCCCTGCATGACTTTCGCGAATTCGGCGTAGAAGGGCGGCGCGCCGTTTCCACGCCTGGCGATCTGCTGCTGCACATTCGCGCCGATCAGATGGATTTGTGTTTCGAACTGGCGACGCAATTGATGGCGGCGCTGGACGGCGCCGTTACGGTGACCGACGAAGTACAGGGTTTCCGTTATTTCGACATGCGCAGCATCATCGGTTTTGTCGACGGCACGGAGAATCCGGTCGGTCGCAAGGCCGAGCATTTCACTCTCGTGGGTGATGAAGATCAGAGGTTCAGCGGCGGCAGTTATGTGCTGGTGCAGAAGTATCTGCACAACATGAAGGCCTGGAACGAATTGCCGGTCGAAGCACAGGAGCGGGTGATCGGACGGACCAAACTGTCCGATATCGAACTGGATGACGCGGTCAAGCCGAGCAACTCCCACAGCGCGTTGACGACCATCACCAAGGACGGCGAGGAAGTGAAGATCCTGCGCGACAACATGCCGTTCGGCCGGCCCGGCGCAGGTGAGTTCGGCACTTACTTCATCGGTTACGCGCGTTCGCCCGAACCGCTGGAACAGATGCTGGAAAACATGTTCGTCGGCAAACCGCCGGGCAACTACGACCGGTTGCTGGACTTCAGCACGGCGGTGACCGGCAGTCTGTTTTTCGTGCCTTCGGCGGATCTGCTGGAAGAACTGGCGGAGCGATAAAAAAACGGCGGGATCGATTGATCCCGCCGTTTTTCATTTACCGGCCTGCCGACAGAGGTGGCGTACGGGGCGGAACCTGGCGTTTCGAACCGGTCGCCTCGAACGCCGCTGCCAGGCGCAGCAGTGACGAATCGTCATAGGCCCGTCCGGCGAAGGTCAGACCGACCGGCATGCCGATGTCGGCCATCACGCCCATCGGCACGGTGACGGTCGGCACGCCGAGGTGGCGGATCGCGAGGTTGCCGTTGGCGACCCAGATGCCGTTGCTCCAGGCGATGTCCGCCGAGGCCGGGTTGACGTCGGCGTCCGCTGGACCCACGTCGGCGTTGGTCGGGAACAGCACGGCGTCGAGGCCGAGGCGATCCATCCAGTCTTCGAGGTCGAGCTTGCGGGTTTTCTCCAGACCGCGCAGACCGTCCGGCAGCGTCGGAATCTGATCCCATGGCGTGATGCCGCGCTCGGCCATGCGCACGTATTCATCCATGCCGGCGGCGAGATCGCCTTCACGGTTGGGCAGGGTGCCCGGATCGTGGGGGAAGATTTTCGGCCCGTCGACGTCTGCCAGTCGGTTGAGTTTCGGGTCACCGTTGGCGCGCAGGAAGTCATCGAACGCCCACGCCGACAGGTCCCACAGTTCGTGGTGCATGAACTCTTTGGAAACGATGCCGCGATTGAACACGGTCGGTGCGCCCGGACGATCGCCTTCGCAGTTGGAAACCAGCGGGAAATCCACTTCGATCACTTCGGCGCCGGCGGCTTCCAGGGCCTGGCGGGCCTGTTTCCACAGATCGATCACCGAGGCGCGGGTGTTGATGCGTTGCCCGGTCGGCCCGCCGATGCCCGGTGCTTCGCTGGTGCCGGCCTCGGGGTCGGCGTTGATGTACATGCGCGGCACGCCCAGGCGTTTGCCCGCCAGCGCATCGCTTTTTACCGCCAGATCGAGATAGGAAGCAGGGCGCACCGAGGCGACGCTCGGGATCGGTACCCAGGGTTGCAGGCGCCACAGGTCGCCACGGGTGTCGGTGTCTTCGGCGACGACGACGTCGAGCACTTCCAGCAGATCGGCCATGGTGCGCGCGTAGGGCACCACCACGTCCATGGTCGGCGTCAGCGGCCAGTTGCCGCGCACCGAGATCACTCCGCGCGATGGCGTGTAGGCGCACAAGCCATTGTTGGATGCCGGGCCGCGACCGCTCGACCAGGTTTCTTCCGCCAGACCGAACGCCGAGAAGCTTGCAGCAGTGGCGGTACCTGCACCGTTCGACGAACCGGAAGCAAATGGCGCCGTCAGATAGGCGGCGTTGTACGGGCTTTCGGCACGGCCATAGACCCCGCGCTGCATCCCGCCATTGGCCATCGGTGGCATGTTGGTCTTGCCCAGGCAGATCGCGCCGCCCGCCCGCAGGCGCTCGATGGTAAATGCATCGCGCTGGGCCACCAGATCGGCGAACGCAGGGCTGCCGGACGCAGCGGTCAGGCCTTTGACCAGATAGCTGTCCTTGGCGGTGTAGGGGATGCCATCCAGCGGACCGAGGGTTTCGCCCCTGGCGCGGCGGGCATCGGAAGCCTGAGCTTCTTTCAAGGCTTCGGGGTTGCGCACGATCACCGCGTTCAGGGCGGTGGCGGTGTCCGGGCCGTCATAGGCATCGATGCGCGCCAGATAGGCCTGGACCAGCTCAACCGCGGTGGTCTGGCCGGATTCGAGCGCCGAGCGCAGTTGAGCAATGGAGACTTCAGTGACTTCGATCATGCTGTTACCGCCGACAGGTTCGCTAAAGGGTGGTTGATCATTGTTATCGTCGAAACGTGTCAATCATTCTTGATGGACGAAACTCTACCCTGAAGTTTGCCGAATGGCATGTCCTAATTCGATAAATATCGACAAAAATCAGCGAAAAAATTCTCCGGGCGTCTCGCCAAACTGCTGGCGAAAGGCGGCGATGAAGGCCGACGTCGAATCATAACCGCAGGCCAGAGCCACTTCGGTGACCCGTTCGCCGCGTTCCAGCGGCGTCAGCGCGCCCAGCAGGCGCAAGCGTTGGCGCCAGGCACGGAAGGTCAGGCCGGTGTCACGCAGGAACAGGCGGCTAAGGGTTTTCTCGGTGACGCCGAACTTCTCGCTCCAGTGATTGAGTGTGGTCTGTTGTTCCGGATGTTGCTCCAGACTCAGGTAAATCTGTCGCAAGCGGATGTCCTGGGGCAGCGGCAGCATCAGCTCGATTTGCGGGGCTTCGGCCAATTGATCGAGGATCACCTGCGCCAGGCGTCCATGCGGGCCGTTCTGGTCATACTCGACAGGTATCTGACTGAAGGCCCGGATCAGTTCCCGCAAAAGATCGCTGACGCCGAGCACATGGCAACGCTCCTGGGCCCGGCTTGCCACGCTGCAATCGATGTAGAGGCTGCGCATTTCCGTGTGCGGTGAACTGAATACCCGATGCGGCATACCTGCCGGAATCCACACGGCCCGTTCGGGTGGCGCGACGAAACGACCGGCGGCGGTCTGCACTTCGAGCACGCCCTGGATCGCGTAAGACAATTGCACCCACGGATGACTGTGGCGGCGGGTCAGGGCGCGATTGGGCAGCGATTCAGTGCGTCCGTACAGCGGACGCGGCAGGCTGGGCAGCCCGGGAATGCTGCGTCTGACGCTTTTGTCATGTCCTTTTGGCGGCATCTTGCGGCTCTTCGGCGTTAGTCGGTAATTTCCAGTCACGTTAGAGTCGCTTCCACGTACTGGCAACCCCCGGATGAACAAACCATGACGCGCCCAAGATTCTTGCCCGACAACTTCACCCTGACCTTGATCGCCGTGGTGCTGCTGGCCAGCTTCCTGCCCGCCAGTGGTCAGGTCGCGGTCGGCTTCGGCTGGCTGACCAACATTGCAATTGCGCTGCTGTTTTTCCTGCACGGCGCCAAGCTGTCCCGCGAATCGATCATCGCCGGCGCCGGTCACTGGCGCCTGCATCTGCTGGTATTCGGCCTGACCTTTGTGCTGTTCCCGCTGCTGGGCCTGGCGCTCAAACCGCTGCTGTCGCCGATGATCGGTGACAGCCTGTACATGGGCATGCTCTACCTCTGCGCATTGCCAGCCACGGTGCAATCGGCGATTGCCTTTACTTCGCTGGCCCGGGGCAATATTCCGGCGGCGATCTGCAGCGCGGCGGCGTCCAGTCTGTTCGGGATTTTTCTGACGCCGTTGCTGGTAACGCTGTTGCTGAACGTTCACGGTGATGGCGGTTCGACCGTCGATGCGATCCTGAAAATCAGCGTGCAACTGCTCCTGCCGTTCATCGCCGGTCAGATCGCACGCCGCTGGATCGGCGCCTGGGTCGGACGCAACAAGCACTGGCTGAAATTCGTCGACCAGGGTTCGATTCTGCTGGTGGTCTATGGCGCGTTCAGTGAAGCCGTCAACGAAGGCATCTGGCATCAGATCCCGGTCATCGACCTGCTCGGCCTCGTGGTGGCCTGCTGCATCCTGCTGGGGCTGGTGTTGCTGGCATCGACGGTGCTCGGCAAGCTGTTCGGCTTCAACCTGGAAGACCGCATCACCATTCTGTTCTGCGGCTCGAAAAAGAGTCTGGCCACCGGCGTGCCGATGGCTCAGGTGTTGTTTGCCGGGAGCACCATTGGCGTGCTGATTCTGCCGCTGATGCTGTTTCACCAGATCCAGTTGATGGTCTGCGCGGTGCTGGCGCAGCGCTACGCGAAGCGACAGGAGACTGTTCAGGCGTTGATGGCGCAAGTGGATCCGTAAGGCAGACATGTGTGGCGCTCGTGACGAGCGCGCCGGACTTCAAGTTATTTCTGGATAATCAACAAGTTGTGTCTGTCAGTGAGGTGGAAGCTTCGAAATATGCTTTGAAATATATTGAAAAAACTCCCGCAGGGGGGTTGTAACACTATCGCTGCGTGTTTAGGATCCAATCTCAAATCAATACAAGCCTGGACAGGAAGTCCAGCTGCGCAGGGATTTATGGACAGCGAAATTCCCTCTTCTTCATTTTCATGAACGGTCGCTGAATAGCCGATAGTTCATCTTCCAGAAAACCAAGATCATCTTGACGCCACACGGCGATTCAAGCGGTTGACTGTGTTTCCAGGACTGGAAACGGAATTGTGGCAGGGACTCTACACATGAAGAAAATAAACCGGATCGTCATTGTCGGTTTTGGCAGTATTGCCCAGGCTTTGATGCCTTTGTTGGTTACGCGATACGACGCTGAAATCATTATTTTCGATAAAACAGTCGATGAAGTCAGGCAGTCGATTGCCGACGAGTATTCGGCATGTCTGATCAGAAAATTGATAACGCCGCGAAACTTCAAAGAGGTGATCGGGCATCACCTGAATGAAGACACGTTTCTGCTGAATCTGGCAGTGTCGGTTTCGAGTGAGGCGCTGATTGCGCTGGCTCAGAGCTTCCAGTCCCTGTATCTCGACACGTGCATAGAACCTTGGGAGTACAGCGCCGAGCAGGATTTGAATCTGACGAGCAATTTCTCGTTGCGCGAAAGTCTGAAGTACTTTTCCAGCGATCGACCGCGTGAAAGCGCTACCGCGATCGTGGCGCACGGGGCCAATCCCGGTTTCATTTCTGTGCTTTTAAAAAAGGCACTGACGCATATGGCCGCCCTGAACGGCATCACTTTTGACGGCACCCGGCAACAGGACTGGGCAGGATTGTCCCGGCAACTGGGTATCCGGGTCATACAGATATCGGAACGTGATACTCAATTCGCCAATGTCGAACGATCATCGGGTCACTTCCTGTGCACCTGGTCTGTGGACGGCTTGATAACCGAATGTCTGCAACCCGCCGAAATGGGCTGGGGCAGTCATGAAACTCAAGTGCCTGAGGGCGCGACGTTGAACGGTTATGCGCTGGCCCTGAAAGAGCAGGGGCGTGAGATCAGGGTCAAGAGCTGGTCGCCGAACTGTCTGGACTTTACCGGCTATTTGCTGACTCACAACGAATCGTTGTCCATCGCCGAGTATCTGACTCTGGGGGATGCCTACCGGCCTACCGTCTATTACGCCTATCACCCTTGTGATCAGGCCGTGGACTCGATGAGTCTGTTGACTGACGGAAATGAAGAGCGCGTTCTTTCCAAGGAGGTGCTGAAAGAAAACATCCTCTCCGGCATCGACGAACTGGGCGTTTTTCTGATCAGCGATAAATACCCGTCACTGTGGATGGGGTCGAATCTCTCTATCGGCAAAGCGAGGAACATGGCCCGGCACAACAGCGCCACCAGCCTGCAAGTCGTGTCGAGCATCGTTGCAGGAATGGCATGGGCGCAGGCTCACCCGCAAGCGGGCGTACTGGAAAGTGAGGCGCTGGACTGGAAATTTGTTTACGACATCGCCGAGACGTATTGGCAGCCGATCGTATGTCAGCAGATCGACTGGCGTCCGACAAATGCGTCAGATTCCCTCTCGTTCAATCGCTTCCTGGTGTAATCCCACTGTCAAAATCAAGGATGAATGTATGTCGATGTCCATCGGATCGGTAACGCGTACCACACCAGAAGCTTCAGCCGTTCTGTCCGGCTTCAGGTTCCCGCCGGTAGAACTGGAAGATTCGCAATGGCAGGAATGGAAAGAGATCTTCTTTGACTCGGTGATCACTGAATACGATGCCCGACGTCTGTACTGGTATCTGGAAGCGAACTATCCGCAGGTGTTCGCGAGTCTGCAGGATGTGCTCAATCCCTGGCTGAAGGATGAGATCGATCATGCTTATGGGTTTGCGCTGATCTACGCAGCCTATACCCGCATTCCTTTTGACGAGGTCTCGTTGAGTGTCGAACTTCGCAAGCCCGACTTCAGTATCATCGAGTCGATAGCTGCTGACCCGCTGAAACTCCTGGTGACACTGGCGTACGACGAGATCATCACGACGCATGTCTATCACCGAAGTATCGAAAGTTATGATCGTTTCGACTCCCAACAGTTATCCGCCTGGATACGCAAGACGAAGAAAGATGAAGTCACCCACTTCTTTTCGTTTGTAAAGAAAGCCAGAGAGCTGTTTCCCCATCGAATGGATGAAATTCCGGCGATTCTGGACGAGATATTCCAGATCGATTTCGAGAAGCCCAGCTACACGGGAACTTTTGTGCTGGATCACAATGCGCCGGACTTCCCGATTGCCAAACACGAGATCAAGGACATGATCATTCCGGCAATCATCAAGAAGTTCAGTGAGTGACAACGTCAGGCACAAGGAAGGTGGGACATGGAAGCGGCGTTTCTGAAAAAGCGTAATTGGAGTTCCAGGGCGATCTTTGAAGACATCAGTTCCAGCGGGTGGGTCAATCCGGGCATTGATGCGTCGTTCAGGGAGTTTTTCATGGCCGACCTCGTTTCCGAATACGACTCCATAAATCTTTACAACTTTCTCTATCCGAAACGCAGGGATTTTTCGCCTTATTTCGTGCAGTACCTGGATTTCTGGTACGCGGATGAACGCAACCATGCGGACGGCTTCTTTGAACTGAACCGGCTGGTTTTCGGTACGGGGGAAGCTGAACTGGTCAATGCACTGAAACACCGGGTCGGCGACTTTTCAGGTCTGGAAGACATCTTGTCGAGTGAGTTCAATCTGTTGCTGCTGTTTGCCTACGACGAATATGTCTCGGTCAAGACCTACAAGAAGGACACCTTCTATCAGGATTTCGGTCATTCAGGCTTCAACAGCTGGATCAAGAACCTGATCGCCGATGAAGCGATTCATTTCGGCAATGCGGTGAAGATCCTGAAGACCTTCCATGCCGACAGGCTTCATCAGGCCGAGGACGTGTTGAACGCTATCGCGGGATTCGAGGGGGAGGCTTACAAAAACACGTTTCTGTTCGATCACGACGGGCCACACTTTTTGCTTGAAAGCGATGAGGTTGGTGGTGCCGTGATTGATGAAATTCTCTCCATACTGCAAAAGAGGTCACTGTGAAGAAGGAATATTACATCGTCGTGGCTCTTGTGCTGATGGTCTTTGGCGAGATCCTGACGATCTACAGCGAGGTTTACGCCTCGAAACTCCCGGGTCGGGTCATGGAAACGCCGTCCATGTTCTTCAAGCCCATGTTCCTGATCTGCATCGCCGGCATCAGCCTGATTCTGGCGTATTGGCTGGGCTACCAGGGGACAGGCAATATCTGGGTCGTGACGGTCGCTTCCCTGACGTTGCTGCTGGTGCTGGAACCGATCGTCATCTACGCGATGCTTCGCGAATTGCCGGAGCGGGGAGCGTTGATCGGTTTCATACTTGGCGCGGCAGGGCTGATTTCAACCGTGGCACTTTAAGCAAAAGGAGATTGTTTATGTCGACGCAAGACGCTATCAAGACCTGCACGGTATGTGGATATGAGTACGATCCGGCGGTGGGCGATCCGCAGAACGGGATCGCGGCGGGTACCCCCTGGGAGGACGTGCATGACGATTGGCTGTGCCCCGATTGTCAGATGCCCAAGGAGGATTTCGAATAACGGCTGTCAGCCCGCCCCACTGTACTTCACCGCCGCTGCGGCTCGTGACGGTACGTTCAAGGTACGCAGCAAAGACGACACATGAATCCGCACGTGAACGGCGAAATGTCCAGTTCACGGGCGATTTCCTTGTTGGTCTTGCCTTGGGCGATCAGCCTTAACACCTCTTGCTGACGCGGGGTGAGGGCGGTGCCGGTTTCCAGCGGCAGAAGACCGGAAGGCGTGTATTTGACCAGCACCTCGCCTTCGCGGATCGCCAGGATCGTCTCGCCGATCTCGTCGGGGGCGATGTTCTTGCCGATGAAACCATCGATTCCGGCGGCCATGACCTCGCCGATCAGCGCCTCGTCATCCACCATCGATACGGCGATCAGCGTCGTGCGCGGCAGGCGTCGCCGCAATTCGCCGAGCTGGCTGACGCAGGTCAGGCCGGGGAACCGCAGATCCAGAATCAGGGTGTCGGGCTCATCGCCAAATGGCAGCAACGCGAGCACTGCCTCCAGGTCGCCGGCCTCTTCGATCACGGCCTCCGGCAACAAACGCTGGACCGTACGCACCATCGCTTCGCGAAACAGCGGATGATCGTCGGCTATGATGATTCGGCATGTCATGGCGCAACCCTCCCTGGGTCGACTGTTCTCACGGCGTGCACCTTAGCACCCGGCGAAGGCGTTGCCTGTCGGCTCCTGCTGAATCTGACGATTGCCGCACAAGGACGTTCCCCATGAAGTTCGAAAAGAACACCGAGCTCGACCAGGCCAATCTGCGCATCATCATCGCCAGTATTGCGCTGGTTTACATGGCAGTGCTCGGTTTCCTGCCAGGTCAGCGCTTCGATACCTACCTGCCGGTGGTCACTTACATTGCCCTGTTTCTGCTGGCCTCAGTCGGGCTGCGTCAGGCCATCGTGCGTTGGCCGGGGCATTATCCGGCGCGGCGGATTTTCGGCATGGTCCATGATTACACCGGCACCAGTTTCGGGCTCGTGGTGGGGGGTGAAGCGGCGCTTCCTATCTATGCCGTCATGGTCTGGGTCAACCTTGGCAACGGCATGCGCTACGGCTCGCGCTATCTGGCGATAGCCACGGTACTGGCCTTGCTGGCGCTGCTGGCGGTCTATCGGCTGACGCCGTACTGGCAGGCGCAGCCGTTCATGGTGGTGATGCTGATGATCACCAGCACGGTGATTCCGGTGTATGCACACCTGTTGCTGGAGCGCACGCGCAAGGCTTCCGAAGAGGCGATTGCGGCGAATCTGGAGAAGTCGCGATTCCTGGCCCAGGCCAGTCATGATCTGCGCCAGCCGATCCATTCCATCGGACTGTTTACCGCGTGTCTTCGCGAGTCGCGGCTGGGCGAGGACGAACGGCGGCTGGTGGACAACATTGACCGGTCGTTGCTCAACGTGTCGCAGCTTTTTCGCTCGATCCTCGATCTGTACACCCTCGATAACGGCCGGGTTCAACCCCGGATGCAAACGCTGGAGCTGGGACAATGGCTGACGGATCTGATTCGCCAGAACGCCGAAGCCGCCCGTTGGGCCGGGGTGGATCTGCGTCTGCACCGTTGCGAGCATTGGGTGCGCAGCGATCCGGCCCTGCTGGCGACCATGGTGCAGAACGTGCTGTCCAACTGCTTCAAATATGGCGCGCAGCGGCCGGTGCTGGTGGGCGTTCGTAGAAGGGGGGCGGGGTTGGCCATCGTGATCTATGACCGTGGCAGCGGCATTGCCGAGGAGCATCTGCCCAGGGTTTTCGAGGAGTTTTATCGGGTTCGTCAATTGCGCGACAAGGACGTTGAAGGTGTGGGGTTGGGCCTGTCGATCGTCAAGCGGCTGGGGCAGATGATCGGCGTCGATGTGCTGATTCGCTCGCGGCTGGGGCACGGGACGGCGGTGACGCTGCAGGGCTTGTCACGGGCGGCGCCGCAGTTACCGGTCAGTCGCGACGAGGTTCGTCAGGCCGGCCTGCTGACGGGATTGAAAGTGTGTCTGGTAGAGGATGATCGCAACGTGCTGCTGGCGACCTCGGCGTTGCTGGAGCGCTGGGGCTGCGTCGTGCAGGCTGAACTGACGGGGCAGGGGCTGGTCACCGACTGCGACATCATCGTCGCCGACTATGACCTCGGTCAGCACAGCACTGGTATCGAGTGCATCGATGAAGTTCGTCGTCAGCGGGGTTTTGCGGTGCCGGCCATGATCATCACCGGGCATGACATCGAAAAAATCCAGGCGGCCCTGCATGACCGCCAGATTGCCATTTTGTCCAAGCCGGTGCGCCCGGCCGAGCTGCGCTCGACCTTGCGTGCGCTGCGCGACCGGCACACCGAAAGTGTCAGTGTTTAGCAGCCGGATCAGCGGCCCGGAATCGGCGATGCGCCTTTTGGCAGGCAGGTCAGTGGGGGCGACATGATGCCCATGCTGGCGACTGCGACGATCGCCCCGCTGGGCAGCTCACAATTGTATTCGCCGGCAGCGGTGTAGGCGGTGTAGTAGGTGAGCGTGCTGTCGTTGCGGACATTGGCGATTTTGCTGACCGGCTGACCAATGACGGTCTGGGCCCGTTCGCGCATGCTGTCTTCGGTGGGCTTGGCGGTCTGGCAACCGGTGGCGCCGATAAGCAGGGCACCGAGCACCGTGATTCTGGCGAAGTTGAGGTAAAGGTTCATGGTGTTGCTTCCTTGGTGTTGTTGTTCTTCCAGGCACAACGATCCCGCGCACTGCGCAGCGGCAATGTTGGGGCGTGTCGGGGTTGCAAGGGAATATAACGCCAGGGAACAGGGTGGTCGATTAGCACAAATGTGCTAGTGCGGCGCAGCCAATGGGTGACTGCACCGCACCACGAGGCTTTATTGCGGACTGTTGAACTGGTCTGAATAGCTGCCGGTCATGAGCGCGGAGGCTACCTGGTCGGAACCCACGCCACGGCGAGAGTAGGCCAGTCGTCTGGCGTCCACCTTGTCTGCGCCGTCGGCGGCAACAGCGCCGGCACCGGCATGATCGGCCCCATCGGAAGCGACTGCACCAGCGCCCACATGGTCGGCACCATCAGAGGCGACAGCACCAGCGCCTACATGGTCGGCACCATCAGAGGCGACAGCACCAGCGCCTACATGGTCGGCACCATCAGAGGCGACAGCATCAGCGCCTACATGATCGGCACCATCAGAGGCGACTGTCCCGGCCCCCACATGGTCGGACCCATCAGAGGCGACGGCCCCGGCACCGACGTGATCGGCACCGTCAGAGGCGACTGCACCAGCGCCAACATGATCAGCCCCGTCGGAAGCGACAGCGCCGGCACCGACGTGATCCGAACCATCCGAGGCAACCGACCCTGCACCCACATGATCCGCCCCGTCAGACGCCACAGCCTGCGCCTGCGCTGCCCAGACTTCAGGCATTACCACCACCGTTGCCGCAACCGCCAGGAGCATGCCTGACCAAAGTTTGTGTTTCATGATTTTCTCCACGACCCATCAGCCACAAAGCATCCGAGCATTCGCCGTCGGTTGACGGTGTGGCTCGTTGGCCCGGGGTTAACCAGATTGGCGATTGGCACGGGCGCGCTGCGAGGCGCGCGGGTGTCGACGTTTTGCATGAAACCTGAACAGCTAACCGAAAAAGTATAGTTCGCCCCGATCGGGAGGCAGATCCCGGGAGCGCGAAAGCGATAGTCGGTTCACTTCCTTGCAGGTGAGCGCTAGAAAATAATCAGTCTAAAAACCGCGTAGCGCGCAGCGATGGGTTTGCTAGGCTCAAGCATGTAGGCGAAGACGCAGACTGATGCGCAAGCGGATAGCGAGGAAGCGTTGGGCGCGTTCCGAAGGGTACACGGTTAGAAAGAACCCCGCGCTGGGTTCCAGCCCTTATGCCGTGTGAAGCAGCAGAGCACATTGCCTGTACTGTGGGAGTCCTGAGAAACCTCGTAAGCCAGAGACCAGCACTGGCCGCCTACTCGAACACCAAAGCCCGCTTCGTGCGGGCTTTGACGTTTCTGCGGATCAGATGCTGGCCAAAGCCTGTGCCAGGTCCGCTCGCAGATCCTCGATATCCTCGACGCCCACCGACAGGCGCACCAGGCTGTCACCGATGCCGAGTTTGGCGCGGGTTTCGGCCGGGATGGTCGCGTGGGTCATGATTGCCGGGTGCTCGATCAGGCTTTCCACACCGCCGAGACTTTCGGCCAGGGCGAAAATCTGCACGTTCTCCAGGAAGCGCCGGGCGCCTGCCAGATCACTGTTCAGATCCAGAGAAATCATCCCGCCGAAACCGCGCATCTGACGCTTGGCCAGTTCATGCTGCGGATGGGATTCCAGGCCCGGGTAGTAGACGCGTCTGACCTGCGGTTGTTGCTCCAGCCAGCGCGCCAGCTCCAGCGCGTTGCTGCAATGGCGTTCCATGCGCAGCGCCAGGGTCTTCACACCGCGCAGGGTGAGGAAGGCGTCGAACGGCCCGCTGATGGCGCCAACGGCGTTTTGCAGAAAGCCCAGGCGCTCGGCGAGTTCAGGGTTGTCGCCAACCACCGCGATGCCGCCGATCACGTCGGAGTGACCGTTCAGGTACTTGGTGGTCGAGTGCAGCACAATGTCGAAGCCCAGCTCCAGCGGACGCTGGATCCACGGGCTGGCGAAGGTGTTGTCGGCCACGCAGATGATCCCGCGGGCCTTGCAGATGCGCGCGATGGCGGCGAGGTCGGACAGACTCAGCAGCGGGTTGGTCGGCGTTTCGACCATGACCATGCGCGTGTCGTCCCGCAGCGAGGCCTCGAACGCCGACAAGTCGGCCAGATCGACGTAGCTGAAACGATGCCCGGCGCTGCGCTGGCGCACTTTGTCGAACAGACGGAAAGTGCCGCCGTACAGATCATTGCCGGAGACGATGTGCGAACCGGCATCGATCAGTTCGAGCACGGTGGAAATCGTCGCCAGCCCGGAAGCAAACGCGAAGGCCCGGGTGCCGCCCTCCAGATCCGCCACGCAGCGCTCCAGGGCAAAACGCGTCGGGTTGTGCGAGCGGCCGTAGTCGAAGCCCTTGTGCACGCCGGGGCTGTCTTGCAGGTACGTGGAGTTGGCGTAGATCGGCGGCATCAACGCGCCAGTGGTCGGGTCCGGCGTCTGCCCGGCGTGGATCACGCGAGTGGCGAAACCCTGCGGGCGGGCGTTCTTGTCGTGCTGACTCATGCAAGGGATCTCCGTAGTTGGTTGAGCATGTCGACGCGGGTGATCAGGCCGTGGAAGCCGGAAGTGTCGGCGATGATCGCCACCAGACCGCTGCTGAGCACGGCTTCCAGTTCAGCCAGGGTCGCGGCGGGGGCGAGGGTTTGCAGTTTGTCCGTCATCGCGCTGGCGACGGGTTTGCTGAACAGCGTGGCATCTTCGTGAACACGCACCAGAATGTCCGATTCGTCGATCACACCGACCAGTCGTTTGCCATCCACCAACACTGGCAGTTGCGATACATCCGCCAGGCGCATGCGCTGGAACGCGGTCATCAGGGTGTCGTCCGGGCCGACGCTGACCACTTTGCCGTCTTCGAAACGTCGGGCGATCAGGTCACGCAGGTCGCCATAGCGTTTGCGTTGCAACAGGCCCTGGTCGGTCATCCACTGGTCGTTGTAGACCTTCGACAGATAGCGGGTGCCGGTGTCGCAGACAAAACTGACCACACGTTTCGGTACGGTCTGTTCACGGCAGTAACGCAGCGCGGCGGCGAGCAGGGTGCCGGTGGACGAGCCACCGAGAATGCCTTCGGAGCGCAGCAACTGGCGAGCGTGATCGAAGCTTTCTTCGTCGCTGATGGAGTAGGCGCTGCGCACGCTCGACAGGTCGGTGATCGAGGGAATGAAGTCCTCGCCGATGCCTTCCACCGCCCACGAACCGGCAGTGCCGAGGTGCTTGCTGCGGCTGTATTCGGCCATGACCGAACCGACCGGGTCGGCCAGTACCATCTCGAGGTCCGGTTGTACGCGTTTGAAGAAACGGGTCAGGCCGGTCAGCGTGCCGGCGGAACCGACGCCGACCACGATGGCGTCCAGGTCATGCTCGGTCTGCGCCCAGATTTCCGGCGCGGTGCTGCATTCGTGGGCTAGCGGGTTGGCGGGGTTGTTGAACTGGTCGGCGAAGAACGCGCCGGGAATGTCTTTCGCCAGACGGGCGGCCACGTCCTGATAGTACTCGGGGTGACCCTTGCCGACATCGGAACGGGTGATGTGCACTTCGGCGCCCATGGCCTTGAGGTGCAGGACTTTTTCCGTTGACATCTTGTCTGGCACCACCAGCACGACGCGGTAGCCCTTGGCGCGGCCTACCAATGCCAGGCCCAGACCGGTGTTGCCGGCCGTGGCCTCAACGATGGTGCCACCGGGTTGCAGACGACCGTCGCGCTCGGCGGCGTCGATCATTGCCAGGCCGATACGATCCTTGATCGAGCCTCCGGGGTTTTGGGATTCGAGTTTGAGGAACAGGGTGCACAAACCGGTATCGAAGCGGGTGACTTGTACCAGCGGAGTATTGCCGATCAGCCCAAGTACGGCAGGGCGTGATTCCTTTGACATTTCTTCACCTCTTTGTGGTGTTGATCGCGTTCCATTCGCGGGGGAAAAGCTCGCGTGCAACATAGGCGCAGACATCAACTGTCGCAACCATTAGTCAGCGTGCAGTTCAGCCATTTCGATCTAACCATAGAACGAAATCAGAGAGGGGAAGGGAGCGATTTATCGAGGTTTACACAGAGGCGTCATCGAGTATTCAAAGGGCGTCTTCGACGTTGTGGAAAGCTTGATCCGGCGACGAATATCCGGCAGTGAAAACCGATCAGTGGTTGCTCATCAGTCCATGCAGGACACCCAGTCTCAAACCGGGTTCCGATGGCTCCATCTGTGCGATGCCGAACACCTTGAAGGCGGCAAGCATGACCACCAGACCACCGGGCAGGATGCTCTGGCGATGGGGCTGCAGGGCGGCGAGTTTCAGTTGCCGCACATTGCTGACTTCCAGCAGGCGCAGCGACAGCCGCAGCAGGCCAGCGTAGGTGATGCCGCCCTGACCGAAGTCGTTCAGGCGATTGGCCTTGAGCACTTTGGCCAGCATCCGCGCCGTGCCCGAAGAGCCGATGGTCTGCTGCCAGCCCTGGGCGCGATAGCGGCGGGCGACCTTTTCGAATTGCAGGATGGCGACTCGCTCGGCTTCTTGCAGGGCGCCCGGGGAGAGCTCGCCGTTGCGAAAGTAACGCGCGCTCAGGCTGCCACTGCCGATGGCAATACTTTCGGTCAGCAACGGTTGCGAACCCTGGCCGAGAATCAGCTCGGTGGAGCCGCCGCCAATGTCGACCACCAGACGCATGTCATCGGCGACCGGCAAGGTGTGGGCCACACCGGCGTAGACCAGACGCGCTTCTTCGTGTCCGGAAATCACATCAATGCGAAAGCCCAGATGCCGCTCCGCACTGCCGAGAAACAATTGCGCGTTGTCGGCCTCGCGCACGGCGCTGGTGGCCACTGCCCGCACGCGACCCGGCTCGAAACCGCGCAGCTTTTTGCCGAACCGCGCCAGAGCCTGCCAACCGCGATCCAGCGCCATTTCGTCGAGTACACGGCCATCGAATCCTTCAGCCAGGCGTACCGGCTCACGCAAGGTTTTCACTTCCTGAATCATGAAGCCCTTTCTGCTGCGGACTGACTGACCGATCATCATGCGAAACGCATTTGACCCGAGATCGATGGCAGCAAACAGCGAGGCGTCTTCTTTCATGGGAGTCCTTGCAAAATCCACCGCCCCAGGCCCGGGCGGTTTGCGAGGATTCTGCAATGGCTTCGATGACAACCTGATGACGCGGGGAGGGCGGTTCAATGAATTTGGCGCTGTCACGACACTGTCATTATCGGGTGTCCATACTTGCGCTCAATACATCGCGTGCTTTTCATGATTTGGCTGCCAACTCTGGCAGCTTTTTTTTGCCTGCGATTTGACTCGTCAGCGAAATTTGCAATTCGAAGAAATGTCCGATTAGTATACGTTCTATATATATTCCATATCGGATTTTGCCATGGGCATCGTAAAGATTTCAGAGGACATGCACGAGAATCTGCGCATCTCCAGTAATGCACTGAGCCGCTCGATCAACGCGCAGGCCGAGCACTGGATGCGCATCGGCATGCTCGCCGAGCTGTATCCCGACCTCGATCACCACGCCATCTGCCGCTTGCTGATTCGCGCCGAGCAAGCGGGTGGTCTGGATCTGCAACAAATCTGTGCCCTGGCCGATGCCGCGCAGAACAACCCGGTTCAAGAGGCAGCCAAGGCATGAGAAACCCGATCAGGATCAACACCCGGGCCGAGATCGCCCAATCCCGCGTGGCCGGGCAATTGGCCGCCGAGGTGCTGGCGATGCTGGTGCCGCACGTCAAGGCTGGCGTTACCACGGATCAGCTGGACCGCTTGTGCAACGACTACATCGTCAATGTGCAGAAGGCGATTCCGGCCAACGTCGGTTATCACGGCTTCCCGAAAACCGTCTGCGCGTCGGTCAACGACGTGGTCTGTCACGGCATCCCTACGGGGACACCACTGAAGGATGGCGACATCCTCAACCTCGACATCGCCGTGATCAAGGATGGCTGGTTCGGTGACACCAGCCGCATGTACGTGGTCGGCCAGGCCTCGCCCGAGGCACAGCACCTGATCAAGACCACCTACGAGGCCATGTGCGCCGGCATTCGCGTCGTACGTCCGGGCGCCACCCTGGGTGACATCGGTCATGCGATCCAGAGCCTGGCGGAACGTGAAGGTTTCAGTGTGGTGCGCGAGTACTGCGGACACGGGATCGGCAAGGTCTATCACGATGAGCCGCAGGTGCTGCATTACGGTTACCCGAATCAGGGCCTGAAACTGAAGGCAGGGATGATCTTCACCATTGAGCCGATGCTCAACGCTGGCAAGCGCCATGTGAAGAACATGCCGGATGGCTGGACCGTGCTGACCAAGGACGGCTCGCTGTCGGCGCAGTGGGAACACATGGTGGCGGTGACGGAGGACGGGTTTGAGGTGTTGACGGTTTGGCCCGATGAGATTGAGGGGTTTGCGCCGATCAGTTGATACCGAGTCACCTGTTTCCCCTCACCCTAACCCTCTCCCAGAGGGAGAGGGGACTGACCGAGTTGTCTTGCGCTCTACATCGACCTGAAAGACTGTGTTGATTATGGATTCAACGCAGTTAGTTCAGGTCGGCGTATGTCTTCAATATCCCCCGATCGGCTCCCTCTCCCTCCGGGAGAGGGCTGGGGTGAGGGCGGGCAGGCGACGCGCTCTTAATGAGCACCCGCCGCTTTGTTCAGATCGCTTTCGGCCCACTCGGTATAAACGCAAGCATCCGCCGTCGCCCAGCGCACCCGCACCGGATCGCCAGCCTTCAGCGGCATTCCCGCCGCCGACAACGCCTTCACCGTCATCGAAGTCCCGCCCGATGTCACCACACTGCAGGTCTGGCTCTCACCCAGAAACAGCACCTCGACCACCTTCGCCGAAACCTCGTTCCAGCCTGCCGTCAACGGCTCGCTGGCTGCTTGCTGCACACTCAACGCCAGGGCTTTTTCCGGGCGCACCATCAGCAAAATATCCTGCCCGCTCTGCAATCCAGCGGTAAGCCGGATCGACAGCGATTGCCCCTCAAAACTCGCCGCCCCGTTACCCTGCGCCTTGAGCCTGAGAAAGTTCGAATTGCCAAGGAATGACGCCACAAACGCATTCGGCGGATTTTGGTACAGGTCATAACCGCTGCCGAGCCCGACAATCTTGCCGTGACTGAAAATCGCGATGCGCTGGGACAGGCGCATGGCTTCTTCCTGATCGTGGGTCACGTAGACGATGGTGATGCCGAGGCGTCGGTGCAACTGGCGCAACTCGTCCTGCAAGTCTTCGCGCAACTTTTTGTCCAGCGCCCCGAGGGGTTCGTCCATCAACAGAATGCGAGGCTCGTAGACCAGTGCGCGAGCAATGGCGACTCGTTGCTGCTGACCGCCGGACAATTGTGAAGGGCGGCGATGGGCGAACTGCTCCAGCTGCACCAGTTTCAGCATCGCATCGACACGTTTGTCGCGTTCGGCGGCAGCGAGTTTGCGGATCGTCAGCGGGAACGCGATGTTGTCGCGCACCGACAGATGCGGGAACAGCGAGTAACGCTGGAACACCATGCCGATGTCACGCTTGTGCGGCGGCACATTCACCAGCGATTGGCCGTTGACCAGAATCTCGCCGCTGCTCGGGGTTTCGAAGCCGGCGAGCATCGACAGCGTGGTGCTTTTTCCCGAGCCGCTGGAGCCGAGGAAGGTCAGGAATTCGCCGTCCTTGATGTCCAGCGAGATGTTGTCCACGGCGGCGAAATCGCCGTAGTGCTTGTTCAGGTTGCGCAGGCTGACCAGAGGTTTGTCGTTCTGCTGGGAGGCGTCTTTGATCACGGCACTCATGTCGTACTCCTGGGCGCTCAGGCGCTGATTTCATTGCGCCGGCGCAGAGCGGCGGCGATCACCATGACCAATACCGACAGGCCGATCAGCAGCGTCGAAGCGACGGCGATCACGGGCGTCAGGTCCTGGCGCAGGGTGGTCCACATTTTCACGGGAAGGGTTTGCAGGGTCGGGCTGGCCATCATCACGCTGAGCACTACTTCGTCCCACGAAACCAGGAAGGCGAAGAGGGCGCCGGCCACCATCCCCGGGCGAATCGCCGGAAACGTCACCTTGAACACTGCTTGCAGGCGCGAGGCGCCGCAGATCACCGCCGCGTCTTCAATCGACTGATCGAACAGCTTCAGCGAGTTGATGATCGAGATGATGGTGAACGGCAGCGCGACGATCACATGGCTGACCACGAAGGCGAACATCGTTCCGGTGTAGCCAAGCTTGAGAAACAGCGCGTACACCGCCACGGCGATGATCACCAGCGGCACGATCATCGGCAGGGTGAACAGGCCGTAGAGCATTTCCCGGCCGGGAAAGCGCCCGCGCACCAGCGCAAAGGCAGTCGGCAAGCTGAGGGCCACGGCGCAGATCGTGGTCAGTACCGCGACTTTCAGGCTGGCCGCCGCCGCGTTCATCCAATCGGCGTTGGAGAAGAACTGGCCGTACCATTTCAGCGTCCAGCCCGGCGGCGGGAACACCAGCCACTGGGACGAACCGAACGACAGCAGCACGATGAATACGATCGGCAGCAACAGAAACAGTGCGATCAACCCGGTGGTGAAATACAGGCCGAAGCGCATCCGGCGGCTCATGGCATTGGGTGTCAGGAGCATGTCGGCTTACCTCGCGTTACTGGCGCCAACCGGGGATTCCGGCTGAAGCTTCAGGTAGAAGTAGAACAGCACCAGGGTGATGACGATCAGCAACGCGGCGCCGGCGCTGGCCAGGCCCCAGTTGAGGAACGATTGCACCTGCTGAATGATGAACTCCGGCAGCATCATGTTCTGCGCCCCGCCCAGCAGCGCCGGGGTGACGTAGTAACCGAGCGACATCACGAATACCATCAACCCGCCGGATGCCAGACCCGGCCGGCACAGCGGCAGGAACACCCGGAAGAAGTTGGTCCACGGACTGGCGCCACAGATCGAGCCGGCCTGCAGGATCATCGGGTCGATGGCCTGCATGGTTGCCTGCAACGGCAGCACGATGAACGGGATCATGATGTAGCTCATGCCGATCACCACGCCGGTGAGGTTGTGCACCATTTCCAGCGGTTGATCGATGATGCCCAGCGCCATCAAGGCTTTATTGATGACGCCCGAGGCCTGCAACAGCACCAGCCAGGAGTAGGTGCGGGCGAGGAGGCTGGTCCACATCGACAGCAGCACGATATTGAGGATCCAGCGGCCCCAGCCGCGCGGCACCAGCGTGATCGCCCACGCCAATGGAAAGCCGAGCAACAGGCTGAACACCGTCACCAGTCCCGCCACCGAAAAGGTGTTGAACAGCACCCGCGCATACGCCGAGTTGGCGAAGAGTTGTTCGTAGTTGCCAAGACCCGGCACGGGCTCCAGCACTCCGCGCAACAGCAGACCAATCAACGGCGCCAGAAAGAACAAGCCGATAAACAACAGGGCCGGCGCTAGGTTGCCGGCGCCGCGCCAGCGTTGCTTGAGGGACGGGGCTGGCGCCATGGCACTGGCCTTTTTTCCGGCGGCCGACCCGGCAGCGCTTGCGGCGCTCCCGGTGGCAGTGGAAGGACGGGACGCGGTGGCCGCCATTTTCATTTGACCAGCCATTCGTTCCACCGTGTCGCGATGGCCTGGCCGTTCTTGGCCCAGTACGCGAAATCAAGAGTGATCTGATCCTTGGCATAGGCAGTCGGCAGGTTCGGGGCCAGCGTCGAGTCCAGACGCTGCACACTGTCGACGTTGACCGGGGCGTAGGCGGTCAGGTTGGAGAAATCCGCCTGGCCTTTGGCACTGCTGGCGCTGGCCAGGAACTTCATCGCCGCGTCCTTGTTTTTCGAGCCCTTTGGCACCACCAGAATGTCAGCCATGACCAGGTTCTGTTTCCAGCTCACGCCAACCGGGGCGCCGTCTTCCTGCAAGGCGTGAATCCGACCGTTCCAGAACTGGCCCATGCTCGCTTCACCGGAGGCCAGCAGTTGCTGCGACTGCGCGCCGCCGCCCCACCAGACGATGTCTCTCTTGATGGTGTCGAGTTTCTTGAAGGCGCGATCCAGGTCCAGTGGGTAGAGCTTGTCGGCCGGCACGCCGTCGGCGAGCAGGGCCAGTTCGAGCACGCCGGGGCTCGGCCATTTGTACAGGGCGCGTTTGCCGGGGTAGGTCTTGGTGTCGAACAGTGCGCTCCAGTCCTGGGGCTTGCTGGCGCCGAGTTTGCCCTCGTTGTAGCCGAGGACGAAGGAGAAGAAGAACGAGCCGACGCCGTAGTCGCTGACGAAACGCGGGTCGATCTTGTCGCGCTGAATCTGCTTGAAATCGAGGGGTTCGAGCAGGCCTTCGGAGGCGGCGCGCAGGGCGAAGTCGGCTTCGACGTCGACCACGTCCCATTGCACGTTGCCGCTTTCGACCATGGCTTTGAGTTTGCCGTAGTCGGTCGGGCCGTCCTGCACGACGGTGATGCCGCTGGCCTTGCTGAACGGATCGGCCCAGGCCTGTTTCTGCGCATCCTGGGTGCTACCGCCCCAGCTGACAAAGTTCACACTCTCGGCGGCCATCGCGGCCTGGCCGGTCACGCTCAGCAGTCCCGCAAGAAAGATCGCGGTTGCAGCTTTGTTCAACACCATTTTTACGCCCTCATTGTTGTGTTTTTGAGCGGGCCTTGCGTTGTTGCCCGCCTGTCGGGAGCAGTAGCTGGACGGTTTTTCAGGTCGTCCGGTCTATGGAATATCATATTATGGTATTCCAAACTTTGTGCAAGCACTTTGCCTTACCGGCTATCTGGCAAGCGGGGTTATTCGGTGAACGGAATGCTTTCGACTACCTCAAGATCGTAGCCAGTCAACCCGGCATATTTCAGCGGCGGCCCCAAGTGGCGCAGCTTGCCGACGCCGAGGTTCTGCAGAATCTGCGCCCCGGTGCCGACCTCCGAATAGATCCGCGATTGCGAGCGGCTGAACTGCCGTGGCGGCTGAGTCAGTTGCGGCACCCGCTCCAGCAACGCTTGCGACGACTCATGATTGGCCAGCACCACGACCACGCCATGCCCTTCGGCCGCGACCCGTTGCAGCGCCGCCCACAATGTCCAGTTCGTCGGTCCGCTGTACTCGGCGCCGACCAGATCCCGCAGCGGATCGATTACATGCACGCGCACCAGCGTCGGATCCTCGCGCCGCAATTCGCCCATGACCATCGCCATGTGCACGCCGCCCTCGATACGATCTTCGAATGTGATCAAGCGGAACGTGCCATGCACCGTCGGCAACTCCCGTTCGCCGATGCGCTCGATGGTGTGTTCAGTGCTCAGGCGATAGTGGATCAGGTCGGCGATGGTGCCGATCTTGATTCCGTGCTTGCGTGCGAATACTTCCAGATCCGGGCGGCGGGCCATGGTGCCGTCGTCGTTCATCACCTCGACGATCACCGAGGCGGGCGTGAAACCCGCCAGCCGTGCCAGATCGCAACCGGCCTCGGTGTGGCCGGCGCGGGTCAACACGCCACCTTCCTTGGCCCGCAGCGGAAAGATATGGCCGGGCTGCACCAGGTCTTCTGCGCAAGCATTGGGCGCCACCGCTGCGGCCACCGTACAAGCGCGGTCGGCAGCGGAAATGCCCGTAGTAACACCGACCGCCGCTTCGATGGAAACCGTGAACGCGGTACTGAACACGCTGCCATTGCTCGGCACCATCTGCTCAAGCCCGAGGCGCTGGCAATGGTCGTCGGTCAACGTCAGGCAAATCAGCCCCCGCGCCTCACGGGCCATGAAACTGATCGCCTCGGGGGTGCAACGGTCGGCGGCCAGCAGCAGATCGCCTTCGTTTTCCCGGTCTTCGTCATCGACCAACAGCACCATTTTGCCGAGGCGATAATCTTCGATGATTTCTTCGATGCTGTTGAAGGCCATGCTGGACTCTCGATGTGGGTGAAATTTGTGGTATACCATAATACAAATTAAACCGAGAGGTCACTATGAAGGCGTACTGGATTGCTCATGTGGACATCACCGATGCCGATCACTACAGCCAATACACCCAGCGCGCGCCGGAAGCGTTCGCAGAATTTGGTGCAAGATTTCTGGCCAGAGGCGGGCGCAGCGAAGCGATGGAAGGCCGGACGACGCCGCAGCGCAGCGTGGTGATCGAGTTCGACAGCTATGAACAGGCGGTGGCGTGCTACCACTCGGCGGCGTATCAGGAAGCGAAGAGTTACCGCGAGGAGTGGGCGAGGGCGGAGATCGTTATTGTTGAGGGCGTGCCGCCACTTTAAGAGACACCACCACACCCCTGTGGGAGCGAGCCTGCTCGCGAAGGCGACTTATCAGTCGATGCAAATGTTGAATGAACGACCGCTTTCGCGAGCAGGCTCGCTCCCACAAGTGGGCATGGGGTCTTCAACGCATGAAATGAATCTTACCGCTGTCGTCATTGCCCATGTACATGCCATACACCCCGGCCTGGCGTTCCTCGATGTAGCGTTCGAGGATCTGCCGGATCGCCGGGTAATAGATCTGCTCCCAGGGAATGTCTTCAGGGGCGAAGAATTTGCAGTCCTGCGTTTCCGTGCCGTACTGGCCGGTGATCTCCAGTGCGAGGGCGCGGAAGATGATGTAGACCTCGCTGATCTTCGGCACGCTGAAGATCGAATACGGCGAGACGATTTCCGCGCGCACGCCGCTTTCCTCCCATACTTCGCGCAGGGCGGCCTGTTCGGTGGTTTCGCCGCTTTCCATGAAACCGGCGGGCAGGGTCCAGGTGCCCGGGCGCGGGGGGATCGCCCGTTGGCACAAGAGGTATTTGCCGTCCTGCTCGATGATGCAGCCGGCGATGATTTTCGGGTTCACATAGTGGATGTAGCCGCAACCGCGACACATCAGGCGCTCGTGCGTATCGCCCGGCGGCACCTGCTGACCGAGGTCGGCACCACCGCATTTCGGGCAATAGCTCGGGCTGAACATGTCAGTGACCCATGCGTGGTTCTTTCAGCGCGATGGACAGGGTGATTTCCGGCGTGGCGCCGGTCTCTTCCTGCTTGCGCTTGAGATAGTCGAGCGCGACGGCAGCCGCAGCGCGCACGTGATCGACACATGCCTGGTGCGCCGCCAGCGGATCGCCGCTCTTGATCGCCTCGACCATTTTTTCCATTTCCTGGTTGCTCGCGCCGCGACGGTTTTCCTGGGACACCGATGTCGCTCGCAAGTAGCTGATGCGCGCCTGCAACTGACGCAACTGAGTGGCCGCCACATGGTTGCCCGAGCCTTCGAGCAGCACATCGTAGAAACCCTGCACCGAATCGATCACCTGTTGCAGCTCGCCATCCTTGAGCGCCTTGCGGTTCTCGTCGAGGGCTTTTTCCAGGGCCTTGATGTCCTTGGCTTTGGCGCGCAGGGTGAACAGCTGAACGATCAGGCCTTCGAGCACGCAACGCAGTTCATAAATGTCGACCGCATCGGCAAGGGTGATGATCGCCACGCGGGGGCCCTTGGCGTCGGCGAACTCCACCAGACCTTCGGATTCCAGGTGACGCAAGGCTTCACGCACCGATGTACGGCTGACGCCCAGGCGGTCGCACAGATCGCGCTCCACCAGGCGATCGCCCGGCAGCAGCTGGAAGTTCATGATGGCGCTTCGCAGTTTATCCAGCACGATTTCGCGCAGGGTGACGGGGTTGCGATTGACCTTGAAGCTGTCGTCGAGTGGCAGGCGTTTCATGGGGTCCGCTCTTTAAGTTGGCTGTCCATGCCAGACGGGCATTCAAACAGCCGAGGGGTTAACTGGAGGCCTCGGCGTCGGCTTCGGCGAAGGCTTCGCGGGCGAGCCGGAAACTGTCCACGGCTGCCGGGACGCCGCAATAAATACCGACCTGAAGCAGAATTTCGCGTATTTGCTCACGACTCAGGCCGTTACGCAAGGCGCCGCGCACATGCAGTTTCAGTTCGTGCGGACGGTTGAGCGCCGAGATCATCGCCAGGTTGATCATGCTGCGTTCCTTGAGCGACAGACCTTCGCGTCCCCAGACATGGCCCCAGCAGTATTCGGTGACCATTTCCTGCAACGGACGGGTGAAGTCGTCGGCGTTCTCGATCGAGCGCTGCACGTAGGCTTCGCCGAGCACCTGGGTGCGGATCTTCAGGCCCTTTTCGTACTTCTCGTTATTCATCATTACCCCTCACACCACCATTCCCTGTGGGAGCGAGCTTGCTCGCGATAGCGTCAGTTCCTGCAACATTGATGTCGACTGACACTACGCCTTCGCGAGCAAGCTCGCTCCCACAGGGTTTTGCATTATTTTCTCAAGTCAGGCTCGGCAACGCGCCAAGCTTGCCCTTGTGATAGATCATCGGCGTCACTGGCTGCTCCGGCAGGATCAGGTTCTTCACCGCGCCGACGATGATCGCGTGGTCGCCGCCGTCGTATTCGCGCCACAGTTCGCACTCGATGATCGCCGTGGCCCTGGCGAGGATCGGATTGCCGAGCTCGCTCAAATGCCAGTCGATGCCGTTGGCCTTGTCCTTGCCTTTGCCGGCAAAGGCGTAGGCTTCGGCGGTCTGGTCGGCGGACAGCAAATGGATCGCGAAACGCTTGCTGTCGCGCAGCACCGGGTAAGTGTCGGAAGCGTAGTTGGGGCAGAACAGCACCAGCGCCGGATCAATCGACAGCGCACTGAAGGCGCTGGCAGTGATGCCGACGATGCCGCCGTCAGGGTCGAGGGTGGTCACCACCGTGACCCCGGACGGAAACGAGCCCATGACGTCTTTGTAAATGCCGGGTTCGATCATGTCGCAGGACTCCTAGCGCATCACAAACGGATCAGGCATTGGTGCCTGAGAAAGATTGATCCACACCGTTTTCAGTTCGGTGTAGGCCAGCACCGAATCGATGCCGCTTTCGCGTCCATAGCCACTGTTCTTGAAGCCGCCGATCGGCGCCATTGCCGACACTGCGCGGTAGGTATTGACCCAGATGATCCCCGAGCGCACGTCCCGGGCCAGACGGTGGGCGCGGCCCAGGTCGCGGGTCCAGATGCCGGCGGCGAGGCCGAATTGCGAGTCGTTGGCAATCGCCAGGGCCTCGGCTTCGTCCTTGAACCGGATCACCGAGGCCACAGGGCCGAAGACTTCTTCCTGCATGATCTTCATCGAATTACGGTCGCATTCGAACAGCGTCGGCTCGTAAAACCAACCGTCGCCCACGCCGCTCGGACGCTTGCCGCCCAGACGCAGGCGTGCACCTTCAGCAATGGCATCGGCCACCAGACCTTCGACTACCGCCAGTTGCTGCGCGGTGGCCATCGGGCCCATTTCGCTGTTGTCGTCCTGCGGGTTGCCGATGCGGATGCGTTGGGCGCGTTCCACCAGTCGGCTGACGAATTCGTCGTAGATGTCGTCCTGCACCAGCAGTCGCGAACCGGACACGCAGCTCTGCCCGGACGCCGCGTAGATCCCGGCGATGGCGCCATTGATTGCGCTGTCGAGATCCGCATCGGCAAAGATGATGTTCGGCGACTTGCCACCCAGTTCCAGCGACAGCTTGGCGAAATTCTCGGCGCTGCTGCGCACCACATGCCGGGCCGTGGCGGCGCCGCCGGTAAAGGCGATCTTGCGGACAAGCGGGTGACAGGTGAGGGCGGCACCGGTGCTCGGACCGTAGCCGGTGACGACGTTGACCACCCCCGGCGGAATCCCGGCTTCTAGGGCCAGGCGCGCCAGCTCCAGAATGGTCGCCGAGGCGTGTTCGGAGGGTTTGATCACGATGGTGTTGCCCGCTGCCAGCGCTGGCGCCAGTTTGATCGCGGTCAGATAAAGCGGGCTGTTCCACGGAATGATCGCCGCCACCACACCCATGGCTTCGTGCACGGTGTAGGCAAACAGATCGGGCTTGTCCAGCGGCAGGGTGCCGCCTTCGAGCTTGTCGGCAAGGCCGGCGGTGTAGTGGAAAAACTCCGGCAGATAACCGACCTGACCACGGGTCTCACGAATCAGTTTGCCGTTGTCGCGGCTTTCCAGTTGCGCCAGTTGTTCCTTGTTTTCGGCGATCAGGTCACCGAGACGACGCAACAGTTTGCCGCGCGCGGTGGCGGTCAGGCCGCGCCATGCCGGGCTGTCGAAGGCGGTCTGCGCGGCTTGCACGGCGCGTTCGACGTCGGCCTCATCGGCGTCTGGCAGTTCGGCCCAAGGCTCGGCCAGCGCCGGGTTAAGGCTTTCGAAGGTCTTGCCGGAGAGGGCGTCGACCCATTCTCCGCCGATGCACATCTGGAAGCGTGCGAGTGTCATGCAACGATCCCCTTTATATGATTTTGTCGGGCGTGTGCGGTTTCGAGAAATTCCAGCAGCAGTTGATTGACCAGTCGCGGCGACTCTACCGGCATCATATGCCGTTGTTCGGGCAGCACGGCAACCTTCGCCCCGGGAATGCGTGCCGCCAGCTGCGCGGCCATTTCCGGGGTCGATCCGGGGTCCAGCTCGCCGGTGGCGATCAGCGTCGGCGCCTGAATGCTGCCCAGATCGTCGGCGCGGTACATGTCCTGGGTGGCGAACAATTCATAAGTGGTCAGGTAACCCTGCGGGTCATTGCCGGCGAGGGTCTGGCGGATCGCGGCGATCTGCGCCGGGTTGGCCGCCTGATATTCACGGCTGAACCAGCGCGACAGCGCCGCTTCGGCATTTGCGTCCGGCCCGTGTTCGGCCGCTTGCGCGGTGCGGGCAATGACCCCGGCGCGCTGTTCTTCGCTGCGGTTGAACACGCTGTTGAGCACTACCAGGCTTTTCAGGCGCTGCGGAAAATGCAGGGCAAACGCCCGCGCCACCAGACCGCCCATGGAAAAACCGATCACCGATGCCAGCGGCAATTGCAGGTGGTCGAGCAGTTCCAGCAACTGATCGGCATAACCGAGCAGGGTGGTGCCGCTGGCCGGTCGCGGACTGGCGCCGTGCCCGAGCATGTCATAGGCGATCACCCGGTATTGCGCGGCCAGGCCAACGATCTGGCCGCCCCACATTTCTTTGTTCAGGCCCACGCCGTGGATCAACACCACGGGGTGGCCCTGGCCGGTCGCCAGATAACTGGTGCCGGCCGGGGTGAGTTCAGCGGTATGCCGAATCATGGAGCGCTCCTGCAATGCCTTTTTATTGTGCTGACCGGGCTTTTTCGGCGGCCAGTTCTTCCAGATCGATGTAGCGGTTGCCGATGCGCGGGTGCAGACGACCACCGTCGGCGCAACCCAGCACAACGACGATTTCATCGGCACGGGGGGCGTCTTCGATCTGCATTTCCAGGGTGATGTAGTGCGAGCGCAGGCCTTCGTCGTCCTTGTGCATCATCGGTATCTGGATCGAAGTACCGGGACCGCCGCGCTTGTTGGTGAAGCTCAGGTAACTCTTGGCCTTGACCGCTTCGCGGTAGTGGTTGCCGAAGCGCAGGGTGTGGATTACCGCCGAGGCGTGCTCGATTTCGCCATCGGCGCCGACCACTGCCGCTTTGCCATAGGCCTCGATCTTCTCGGCGCCGCCAATGATGCCCACCAGTCGCTCTACCATCATTGCGCCCAGGTCAGAGCAGTTGGCGCGGATCTGCGGCTTGAGGTCTTCGACAAAGCCGTTGCCGACCCACGGGTTCTTCATCACGACGGCCAGGCCAGCCATGGTCACCGGGGTGTCGGACGTCTTGCCGCCTTCAATGAAGGTCTCTTCGACATAGCTGACGATCTTGCGAATTTCGAAACTCATGCGCTGCTCCGTAGGGGATAAAGAGTGTCTGTGCGTCTGATGGTATACCATAATACCGATCGCGCAAGTCCCCTACACAAGATTCCCTTCCATCAGTCGGACGAATGCCCGCGCATTCAGCCTCTAGCGCAACCACGAACACACCAGCATTCCCCTGTGGGAGCGAGCAGGCTCGCGAAAGCGGTGGCTCAGCCAGTGATGATGCTGACTGCAGCGCCGCCTTCGCGAGCAGGCTCGCTCCCTCACTGGAATTCATTCGCAACACCAGCTTGCGCGGTTAACAAAAGATAACGTTGCGCCGATTGTCAGACGTTTCGAATGCCCGATAGGATGAGCCAGCTTCCGAAGTGGCTCTGGGTTGCGGGTTTCAGGACTATGCTTCTGACCAACCGTCGCTGGAGCACGCTTGCGGCGCCCTTGAAGGCCGAACGGCCTAACAATAATAAATAGGGGAAGGTCTATGAGTCGTTGCCGCCCGCCGGCGTTACGCAACACCGCGTTGCTGGCCACAGCACTCTCTCTGCTGGGCTTTGCCAGCCTGTCGGCGCCTGTCCTGGCTGCCGAAGCGCCCGCCGATGTGGTCTACGCCATCGAATCGGCCAAGGCCCCGAAAAGCCTGATGCTCGATGTCGTTCACGCCGGCGCACGGCTGGTGGCGGTCGGGGATCGCGGGCACATTCTCTACTCCGACGACCAGGGCAAGATCTGGACCCAGGCCAAGGTGCCGAGCCGTCAGTTGCTGACGGCCGTGTATTTCGTTGATGACAAGCATGGCTGGGCCGTCGGCCATGACGCGCAGATTCTCGCCAGTGAAAACGGCGGCCAGACCTGGACCAAACAGTTCGAAGACCTCAAGCGCGAATCGCCGTTGCTCGACCTCTGGTTCAAGGACCTCGACAACGGTCTTGCCGTGGGTGCCTACGGCGCCTTGCTGGAAACCACCGACGGCGGCAAGAACTGGCAAGATGTGAGCGACCGCCTCGACAACCAGGACCAGTTCCACCTCAACGCCATTGCTGCCGTCAAGGACGCCGGGCTGTTCATCGTGGGCGAGCAGGGCGCGATGTTCCGTTCCGCCGACTGGGGCCAGAGCTGGGAAAAAATCGAAGGCCCGTATCAGGGCTCGCTGTTCGGTGTGATCGGCACTGCCCAGCCTTCCACGCTGCTGGCCTACGGGCTGCGCGGCAACCTCTATCGCTCCACCGACTTCGGCAGCACCTGGCAGCAGATCGAACTCAAGGCGGCGCGCGGTGCGCTGGAGTTCGGCCTGTCCGGCGCCACACGGCTCGACGATGGCTCCATCATCATCGTCGGCAACGGCGGCACGGTGATCAGCAGCAGCGACAACGGTGAAACCTTCAGCGTGTTCAACCGCCCGGATCGCATCTCGCTGTCGTCGGTCACCGCCGCCGGCAACGGCAACCTGATCCTGAGCGGGCAGGGTGGCGTCCACACCACCACTCCAGACGGCACCGAGCTGGGCAAATGAGCCGAATCCATAATAAGAAGGCGGGGCTATGACTTCCTTGAGCACTCATCATCAGGACAAGGCGACGTTCCTCGAACGCCTGATCTTCAACAACCGCCCGGCAGTGATCGTGATCTGCCTGCTGGTCAGCATCTTCCTGTTCTGGCAGGCCACACTGATCCGGCCGTCCACCAGCTTCGAAAAAATGATCCCGCTCAAGCATCCGTTCATCGAGAAGATGATGGAGCACCGCAACGATCTGACGAACCTGGGCAACACCGTGCGCATTTCGGTGGAAGCGAAGGATGGCGACATCTTCACCAAGGAGTACATGGAGACCCTGCGCCAGATCAACGACGAGGTGTTCTACATCTCCGGCGTCGACCGTTCCGGCCTGAAGTCGCTGTGGAGCCCGAGCGTGCGCTGGACCGAAGTGACAGAGGAAGGTTTCGCCGGCGGTGAGGTGATCCCGCAGAGCTACGACGGCTCCCAGGACAGCCTCGACATGCTGCGCAACAACGTGCTCAAGTCGGGTCAGGTCGGGCGTCTGGTGGCCAACGACTTCAAATCGAGCATCGTCGACATCCCGCTGCTGGAGTCCTACCCGGACCCGCAGGACCAGGGCAAGCTGCTGGCGCTGGACTACCGCCAGTTCTCCCATGAACTGGAAGACAAGATCCGCAACAAGTTCGAAGCCCAGAACCCCAACGTCAAGATCCACATCGTCGGTTTCGCCAAGAAGGTCGGTGATCTGATCGACGGCCTGGTGATGGTGGTGATGTTCTTCGGCGTGGCGTTCGTCATCACTCTGATCCTGCTGCTGTGGTTCACCCACTGCCTGCGCAGTACCGTGGCCGTGTTGAGCACCACGCTGGTGGCGGTGGTCTGGCAGCTGGGGTTGATGCACTTCTTCGGTTTCGGCCTCGATCCGTATTCGATGCTGGTGCCGTTCCTGATCTTCGCCATCGGCATTTCCCACGGCGTGCAGAAGATCAACGGTATCGCCCTGCAATCAAGCGAAGCGGATAACGCCCTGACTGCCGCACGGCGCACGTTCCGGCAACTGTTCCTGCCGGGGATGATCGCGATTCTCGCCGATGCGGTGGGCTTCATCACATTGCTGATCATCGACATCGGCGTGATCCGTGAGCTGGCCATCGGCGCGTCCATCGGCGTGGCGGTGATCGTGTTCACCAACCTGATCCTGCTGCCGGTGGCGATTTCCTATGTCGGCATCAGCAAGCGGGCCATCGCCAAGAGCAAGAAGGACGCGAACCGCGAGCACCCGTTCTGGCGCCTGCTGTCGAACTTCGCCAGTGCGAAAGTCGCACCGGTGTCCGTCGCGCTGGCGCTCATCGCCTTCGGTGGCGGCCTCTGGTACAGCCAGAACCTGAAGATCGGCGACCTCGACCAGGGCGCGCCGGAACTGCGTCCGGACTCGCGCTACAACAAGGACAACAACTTCATCATCAACAACTATTCCACCAGCTCCGACGTACTGGTGGTGATGGTCAAGACCAAGGCAGAAGGCTGCTCGCGCTATGAAGCCATGGCGCCGATCGACGAGCTGATGTGGAAGATGCAGAACACCGAGGGCGTGCAGTCGGCGATCTCGCTGGTGACCGTGTCCAAGCAGATGATCAAGGGCATGAACGAGGGCAACCTGAAATGGGAAACCCTGTCGCGCAACCCGGATGTGTTGAACAACTCCATCGCCCGTGCCGACGGCCTGTACAACAACAGTTGCTCGCTGGCGCCGTTGCTGGTGTTCCTCAACGATCACAAGGCCGAGACCCTGGATCGTGCGGTGAAAGCCGTGCAGGAATTCGCCAGGGACAACAACAAGGACGGTCTGGAGTTCATCCTCGCGGCCGGTAACGCCGGGATCGAAGCGGCCACCAACGAAGTCATCAAACAGGCCGAGCTGACCATCCTGATTCTGGTGTACATCTGCGTGGCGGTGATGTGCATGATCACCTTCCGTTCCTGGGCGGCGACCCTGTGCATCGTGCTGCCACTGGTACTGACCTCGGTGCTGGGCAACGCGCTGATGGCGTTCATGGGCATCGGCGTCAAGGTCGCAACCCTGCCGGTGGTTGCGCTGGGCGTGGGGATCGGCGTGGACTACGGCATCTACATCTACAGCCGTCTGGAAAGTTTCCTGCGTGCCGGTCTGCCGTTGCAGGAAGCCTATTACCAGACCCTGAAATCCACCGGTAAGGCGGTACTGTTCACCGGTCTGTGTCTGGCCATCGGTGTGTGCACCTGGATCTTCTCGGCGATCAAGTTCCAGGCCGACATGGGCCTGATGCTGACCTTCATGCTCTTGTGGAACATGTTCGGTGCGCTGTGGCTGTTGCCGGCGCTGGCCAAGTTCCTGATCAAGCCTGAGAAGCTGGCGGGGCAGAAGGGCAATTCTCTGTTTGCTCACTGATCGGCGAGTCTGAAACGACAAAGCCGCAACCCAAGGGTTGCGGCTTTTTTTGTGAGGCAAGATCAAAAGCCCCTCACCCTAGCCCTCTCCCCGAGGGAGAGGGGACCGACCGCAATGTCTCGCGTCATACATCGACCTGAAAAACCGGGTCGATAATGGATTCAAAGCAGATCGTTCACGTCGGTGTAGATCGTCAATATTCCCGGATCGGTTCCCTCTCCCTCCGGGCGGTCCGACGTTTCGGGAGGGCCAGGGTGAGGGCAAGCGGTCTAAAGGCTTAAGAGAGTTCCGTGCCAAGCACGACACTAAGCGCACTCCGCGCATCATCCAGCTGCACCAGCGTCGCATGCCGAGCCCCCAACGCATCCCGGTTCTCGATGGCAGTCAGAATCGCCTTGTGCCGAGGCAGTGCCAGTTCGTGCAGATTCGGTCGCTGGTTCGAATGCTTCAACGCCTCGGCAATCGCCACCGACAACATGTTGCACAGATTCGCCAGCAAATCGTTGTGGGTCGCGTCGGCAATGCGGCTGTGGAAGTCCAGATCCGGTTGCAGCAGGGCTTCCGGGGTCGGTGCGGCTTCCATGCGCCGGTAGGCTTCGCCAATCGCGGCGATGTCGGCTTCGGTGGCGTGCTGGGCGGCGAGGGCGGCGGCGGCCGGTTCGATGATGCTGCGCACGCTGGTCAGCACATTGAAGAATTCATTTTGCGGGCTGCTTTGCATCAGCCAGTGCAGCACGTCCGGGTCGAGCATGTGCCATTCGCGGCGCGGCTTGACCACGGTGCCGACGCGAGGCTTCGAGTACACCAGGCCCTTGGCGACCAACACTCGCGTGGCCTCGCGCAACACCGGCCGACTGACCGCGTATTCCTCACAGAGCAAGGCTTCGGCGGGCAGTTTGTCGTCGGGCAGAAAACGGCCGGAAACGATCTGCATGCCCAGTTCCTGAACAATGCGCGAATGCATGCTTTTGCGGTCGGAAGGTTTGCGGTAATCCATGGGGAGCGGCGCGATCCTGAGCGATGGAGATGCCGCGCATCATAGCAGGCACGACATAATCTTGAGGTGGATACACAAAGCAAATGTGGGAGCGAGCTTGCTCGCGATAGCGGAGTGTCAGCCAACCTGGATGTTGAATGATAAATCGCAATCGCGAGCAAGCTCGCTCCCACAGGGGCGGCGGTGTCAGTGGGAATGGCGCGGTACCTCGGCACCTCGGCAACCGACAAGGAAATCAAAGTCGCAACCCTGATCCGCCTGTAGCACGTGATCGATATACAGCTGACGATAACCCCCCACGAGCAATTGCTGCGGTGGTTGCAGATCCGCCATGCGCGCCGCCAGTTCGGCGTCCGGAATGTCCAGGTGCAGACGGCCGTTGGCGCAGTCCAGCTCGATCCAGTCACCTTCCTTCACCACCGCCAAAGGCCCGCCGGCCGCCGCTTCCGGGGCGACGTGCAACACGACGGTGCCGTACGCCGTGCCACTCATGCGTGCGTCGGAGATGCGCACCATGTCGGTCACGCCCTGGGCCAGCAGTTTGGCCGGCAAGCCCATGTTGCCGACTTCGGCCATGCCCGGATAACCCTTCGGCCCGCAGTTCTTCATCACCAGGATCGAGTCGGCATCGACGTCCAGTTCCGGGTCGTTGATCCGTGCCTTGTACACATCGAAGTTCTCGAACACCACGGCGCGGCCACGGTGTTGCATCAGTTCCGGTGTGGCGGCTGATGGCTTGAGTACCGCACCCAGTGGCGCCAGGTTGCCGCGCAACACGCAGATCCCGCCGTCAGCGCGGATCGGGTTGTCGAGGGTGCGGATCACTTGGTCTTCGCCGTAGATCGGTGCGTCCCTGGTGTTCTCGCCGATGGATTTGCCATTGACGGTCAGCGCGTCCGGATTCGGAATCAGATTGGCTTCGCCGAGGCGGCGCAATACAGCCGGCAAGCCGCCCGCGTAGTAAAACTCTTCCATCAGGAAACGCCCGGAGGGTTGCAGGTCGACGATGGTCGGCATGCCGCGACCGATGCGCGTCCAGTCGTCCAGATCCAGCTCCACGCCGATGCGCCCGGCAATGGCTTTGAGGTGGATCACCGCGTTGGTCGAACCGCCAATCGCCGCGTTGACCCGGATCGCGTTTTCGAAAGCCTCTTTGGTCAGGATCTTCGACAGCTTCAAGTCTTCGCGCACCATCTCGACTGCACGCATGCCGGACATGTGCGCCAGCACATAACGCCGCGCATCCACCGCCGGAATCGCTGCGTTGTGGGGCAGGGACGTGCCCAGCGCTTCGGCCATGCAGGCCATGGTCGAGGCGGTGCCCATGGTGTTGCAAGTGCCGGCCGAGCGGGACATGCCACCCTCGGCCGCGAGGAAGTCGTCAATCGTGATGGTGCCGGCCTTGACCTGCTCGCTGAGCTGCCAGACCACGGTGCCGGAACCGATGTCCTTGCCCTTGTGCTTGCCGTTGAGCATCGGCCCGCCGGTGACGACGATCGCCGGCACGTCGCAACTGGCTGCCCCCATCAGCAGCGCCGGGGTGGTCTTGTCGCAACCGGTCAGCAGCACCACGCCGTCGATCGGGTTGCCGCGAATCGCTTCCTCGACATCCATGCTCGCCAGGTTGCGGGTAAGCATGGCGGTCGGGCGCAGGTTCGACTCGCCGTTGGAGAACACCGGGAACTCCACCGGAAACCCGCCGGCCTCGATCACCCCGCGTTTGACGTGCTCCGCAATCTGGCGGAAGTGCGCGTTGCACGGCGTCAGCTCCGACCAGGTGTTGCAGATGCCGATGATCGGCTTGCCATGAAACTGATGGTCGGCGATGCCCTGATTTTTCATCCAGCTGCGGTACATGAAGCCGTTCTTGTCGGCGGTGCCAAACCATTGGGCGGAGCGCAGGGTGGGTTTCTTTTCAGACATGATCGATTCTCTTATTGTAAGACTATTGGTTGCGAGTCTCAGCTAAACATAAGCTCAAAAACCGACATTTGGAAGTGTTGTTGGGTAATAAGTATTACTATATAGTCACTTTCAACTGAGGGATGACCCTGGCAATTTTCTGCGAGAGGCGTCCCCGGAGGTTCCATAAAAACAACAAACGGAGACCGACCCCATGAGCCAGGAGCTGCGGCTTGTCCGGCGCATCACGCTGAAACTGATTCCCTTCCTGATCCTGCTGTACCTCATCGCCTATGTGGATCGCTCCGCCGTCGGCTTCGCCAAGCTGCACATGGGTGCCGACATCGGTATCGGCGATGCCGCCTACGGCCTCGGTGCCGGGCTGTTTTTCATCGGCTACTTTCTGCTGGAGATTCCCAGCAACCTGATGCTCGAACGCTTCGGCGCCAGGCGCTGGTTCGCGCGAATCATGATCACCTGGGGTGCGATCACCATCGGCATGGCGTTCGTCCAGGGACCGCACAGTTTTTACGTGATGCGCTTTCTGCTCGGCGCGGCGGAGGCGGGGTTCTTTCCCGGCGTTCTGTACTACATCACCCAATGGTTTCCGGTGCGCCATCGCGGCCGGATTCTCGGGCTGTTCATCCTTTCCCAACCCATCGCGATGATGATCACCGGCCCCGTGTCCGGTGGCCTGTTGGGCATGGACGGCATCCTCGGTCTGCATGGCTGGCAGTGGCTGTTCATCGTCATCGGCACCCCGGCGATCCTGCTGACCTGGCCGGTATTGCGCTGGTTGCCGGACGGCCCGCAGCAAGTGAACTGGATGGACCAGGCCGAGAAGGACTGGCTGACCGGCGAGCTGAAGAAGGATCTGCAGGAATACGGTCAGACCCGTCACGGCAATCCGCTGCATGCACTGAAAGACAAACGTGTGTTGCTGCTGGCGCTGTTCTATCTGCCGGTGACCCTGAGTATCTATGGCCTGGGACTGTGGCTGCCGACCCTGATCAAACAGTTTGGTGGCAGCGATCTGGTGACCGGTTTTGTCTCGTCAGTGCCTTACATCTTCGGCATCGTCGGTCTGCTGATCGTGCCGCGCAGCTCCGACCGCATGAATGACCGCTACGGGCATCTGGCGGTGCTCTATGTGCTGGGTGCCATCGGCCTGTTCCTCAGCGCCTGGCTGTCGTTGCCCGTGGCGCAACTGGCAGCACTGTGCCTGGTGGCATTTGCGCTGTTCTCCTGCACGGCGGTGTTCTGGACCTTGCCGGGGCGATTCTTCGCCGGCGCCAGTGCGGCGGCGGGCATCGCCTTGATCAACTCGGTGGGCAACCTCGGCGGTTACCTCGGCCCGTTCGTGATCGGCGCGTTGAAGGAGTACACCGGCAATCTCGGTTCCGGTCTGTACTTCCTGTCCGCCGTGATGGTGTTCGGGCTGCTTCTGACGGGCGTCGTCTATGGCTTGCTGGAGCGCAGGCATGTGCTGCCGGTCGAGCAGTTTGCGGCGAGTGCAAGGGGCGCAACGCGAACTTGAATGGCTGACACCGGCCCCTGTGGGAGCGAGCCTGCTCGCGAAGAGGCCGTCACATGCAACATCGTGGGTGGCTGACATGCCGCTTTCGCGAGCAGGCTCGCTCCCACAGGGATTGGCGGTGTTTTTGAGGAAAGAGGAGAGGATTTATGCATCTGGTTCAATTCGAATTGAGTAGCGGCGAGCGCCGTGTCGGGGTGGTCGAGGGTGGTCTGGTGCGCGAGGTGCAGGATGCGCGCACGGTTCGTGATCTCGCACTGGCCGCGATTGAAGCCGGCAGCACCCTCGCGCAGCAAGTGCAGACCCTGGGCCTCGGCATCAGTCACGATTACCCGCAGTTGCTCAAAGACCTGCGCATCCTGCCGCCGCTGGACCACCCGGACCCTGCGCACCTGCTGGTCAGCGGCACCGGCCTCACGCACCTCGGCAGCGCCTCGGCCCGGGACAAGATGCATCAGCAGGCCGGCGACGAAGCGGCGATGACCGATACCATGCGCATCTTCAAGTGGGGCGTAGAGGGCGGCAAGCCGGCGGTGGGACAGGCCGGGGTGCAGCCGGAGTGGTTCTACAAGGGCGACGGCAGCATCGTCGTGCGCCCCGGTCAGTCGTTCCCGCTGCCGCCGTTTGCCGAAGACGCCGGCGAAGAGCCGGAGATGGCCGGCCTCTACGTTATCGGCCACGACGGCAAGCCGTATCGCCTCGGGTTCGCGGTGGGCAACGAGTTCTCCGATCACGTCATGGAGCGCAAGAATTACCTGTACCTCGCTCACTCAAAACTGCGCAGTTGCAGTTACGGCCCGGAACTGCGCGTCGGCGAATTGCCGCAACATCTGGCCGGCACCAGCCGCATCCTGCGTAACGGTGAAGTGCTGTGGCAGAACGAGTTTCTCAGCGGTGAGGCCAACATGTGCCACAGCCTGGCGAACCTTGAATACCACCACTTCAAGTACAGCCAGTTCCTGCGTCCGGGTGACGTGCATATTCACTTTTTCGGCACCGCGACACTGTCGTTCGCCGATGGCATCCGCACTCAGCCGGGCGATGTGTTCGAGATCAGCCAGGCCGAATTCGGCGCGCCGCTGGTCAATGGCATCGCCCCGGTTGGAGCCGTTTTTCAACCGGACAGCATCGGCACCCTTTAAGGAGATCCCATGACTCAGATTCTCGGTCACAACTACATCGGCGGTCGTCGCAGCGCGGCGGGCAGCGTCAAGTTGCACAGCATCGACGCGACGACGGGCGAATCCTTGCCTCACGATTTCATTCAGGCGACGCAGGAGGAAGTGGACGCCGCTGCCAAAGCCGCCGCTTCTGCCTACCCGGCCTATCGCAGCTTGAGCGCCGAACGACGTGCGCAGTTTCTTGATGCCATCGCCGATGAACTGGATGCGCTGGGCGATGATTTCGTTGCCGTGGTTTGCCGCGAAACCGCGCTGCCTGCCGCACGGATTCAGGGTGAGCGCGGTCGCACCAGCGGCCAGATGCGGCTGTTCGCCAAAGTCCTGCGGCGTGGTGACTTCTATGGGGCGCGAATCGATCTGCCGCTGCCGGATCGTCAACCGTTGCCGCGTCCCGATCTGCGCCAGTACCGCATCGGCCTCGGCCCGGTGGCGGTGTTCGGTGCGAGCAACTTTCCGCTCGCATTCTCCACTGCCGGCGGCGACACCGCATCAGCGCTGGCCGCCGGTTGCCCGGTGGTGTTCAAGGCCCATAGCGGCCATATGGCCACGGCTGAACTCGTGGCTGATGCGGTGATTCGGGCGGCGGAGAAAACCGCGATGCCGAACGGCGTATTCAACATGGTCTATGGCGGTGGAGTGGGTGAGTGGCTGGTCAAGCATCCGGCGATTCAGGCCGTGGGTTTCACGGGTTCACTGAAAGGGGGGCGCGCACTGTGCGACATGGCCGCCGCGCGTGCGCAGCCAATTCCGGTGTTCGCCGAGATGTCGAGCATCAACCCGGTGATCGTGCTGCCCCAGGCCCTGACCGTGCGTTCGGAAACCGTTGCTCGCGATCTTACGGCTTCAGTGGTGCAGGGTTGCGGTCAGTTCTGTACCAACCCGGGCCTGGTGATCGGCATCCGCTCGCCGCAGTTCACGGCGTTCGTCGAGCAGGTCGCCGCGTTGATCGGCGATCAACCGGCGCAAACCATGCTCAACGCCGGGACGCTCGGCAGCTACGGCAAGGGCCTGGAAAAACTGTCGGCGCACGCCGGCATCGAGCACCTGGCCGGCAACCCGCAGCAGGGCAATCAGGCGCAGCCGCAATTGTTCAAGGCAGATGTCAGCCTGTTGATCAATGGCGATGAAGTGCTGCAGGAGGAAGTGTTCGGCCCGACCACGGTGATCGTCGAGGTGACCGACAAGGCGCAACTCAGTGCAGCGCTGCATGGACTGCATGGACAACTCACGGCAACCATCATTGGTGAACAGGCCGACTTCGAACGCTTCCCGGAGTTGACACCGTTGCTTGAACAGAAGGTCGGTCGGATCCTGCTCAACGGTTACCCGACCGGTGTCGAGGTCTGTGATTCGATGGTTCACGGCGGGCCGTATCCGGCGACCTCCGATGCCCGCGGCACGTCGGTCGGTACCCTGGCGATCGATCGTTTCCTGCGTCCGGTATGCTTCCAGAACTACCCCGACAGCCTGCTGCCGGACCCGCTGAAAAATGCCAACCCGTTGCGGATTCAGCGGCTGGTCGACGGCAAGCCTTCACGCGAGGCGCTCTAATCCACACCGAGATCCCTGTGGGAGCGAGCCTGCTCGCGAAGGCGGCTGTCCAGTCACTAGTTAATTGCCTGACACTCCGTATTCGCGAGCAAGCTCGCTCCCACAAGGGCTCAGCGGCTGCTTTGAGCTATCATTGCCACTTTCCCCCCTGAAAGACATGAGCACCATGACTGCCGTACCCGACACCCTTCTCCACGCCCTCGAACATTGCGGTATGGTCGAAATCGATGGCCTGCACGCCTTCGAATTCGCCCTCGATGAAAACGACAACCTGCATATCGAGTGCATCGATGGCCGAACGGCCAAACATTGGGAGTTCACACCGGCTCAGGTGGCAGCGGCGACGTTTGACCAGGATCTGCAGAGCTGGTTGATCGTCGGCTACGCCAGCGACACCAAAACCGTTGGTGAACACCGTCTGGTCTGCCTCGGCGACGTACTCGGCAGCGGCGACGACGAGGATGAAACCGAATGAACATGCGTAAATTCTGGCCGCTGCTGATGGCCGGCAGTGTGGGTGCAATGGGCCTTTCCAGCGCGTCCGCCGAGAGCTACCAGCTGCTGGTCGGCTCCTACACCGCCGGCACCAGCCAGGGCATCTACCGGATGAACTTCGACAGCGCCACTGGCCAGATCGACGCCAAGCCGCTGCAAGTGATCAAGAGCGAAAACCCTTCGTGGCTGACGCTTTCCAAGGATCAGCACCACCTGTTCGTGGTCAACGAAAACGGTCCCGGCCAGAAAGACCCGGTCGGTCGCGTCAGCAGTTTTTCGATCGACCCCAAGAGCCACGCACTGACCCTGATCAATCAGGTGCAGAGTCTGGGCAACGAGCCAACCCATTCGAGCCTCAGCGGCGACGCCAGCCATCTGTTCGTCAGCAACTATTCGGTGGTCGAAGATCCGGGCGGCACCCTCGCGGTGTTGCCGGTGGGCAGCGACGGCAAGCTCAAACCGGTGGTGCAGATGAGCGCGCACCCGGCGAGTCGGGTCAATCCCGAGCGTCAGGCCTCGAACCATGTGCACTCGACGATCTCCTCGCCGGACGGCCGTTATGTGTTCTCCAATGACCTGGGCGCCGACAAAATCTTCATCTACCAGTTCGACCCGAAAGCCAACCCGGACCTGCCGCTGACTCCGGCGAAAACCGCTTCGGTGCAACTGCCGGCAGGCAGCGGGCCGCGTCATCTGCTGTTCAGCGCCGACGGCAAGCATGCCTGGCTGACCATGGAAATGAGCGCTCAGGTTGCCGTGTTCGATTACAAGGACGGCGTGCTGACCCAGACGCAAATGGTCGATCTGGCGGCCGGCCAGCCGACGTCGGACAAAGCCGCTGCGGCGCTGCATGCGTCCGCCGATGGCAAATTCCTCTACGTCAGCAACCGCGGCACGGCCAATCAGTTGCTGGTGTTCACCATCGACCCGGCCAGTGGCCAGCTCAAGGAACTGCAGCGGCGTTCGGTGGAGGGTGATCACCCCCGTGAGTTCAGCCTCGACCCGAGCGGCAAATTTCTGCTGATCGCCAACCAGAAGAGCAACCAGATTGTCGTGGTCGAACGCGACGGCAAGACCGGTCTGCTCGGCAAAACCGTGCAAAAACTGCCGATGGACGCCCCGAGCGACCTCAAGTTTATCGTGCGTCAATAAGCCGCAGGCCCCGGTTTACGGGGCCTGAAGCTTTGTATTAATCCTGCTGATAACAGGTAATGGTGCAAAGCATTTCAAGCGCGCAACCCTCGAGCGTTAAGTTTGCTTCACGGCCCGACCGGGCAAGCCAGCCAACTGAACACGAGGGTTACCGCCATGAACTTCAATCTCTTCTCCGTTATCGCCGCTTCTGCCATCTCCGCCACCGTTGCCCTGCCAGCCAGCGCCAACGTTGAAATCAGCGACAAAAAATCCCACACCCAGAGCTATACCCAGAAATACCTGCAACAAAGCGCCAACTTCTACGCCGCGCTGGATCACAAAGCTCAACACTGAAATTTCCGTCACGTCCAGGAACTGCCAAAGGCTGGGTTCTGTTGATCTTGTTTGAAAAAGCAAAATCAACAGAACCCAGCCTTCGGCAGTTTTTTCACGTTTGCATCGACAGGTAATAGGTATTTTCAAACGGCAGGATAGGCCGGCTAAATAATCAACGAAGCTGATGGTTACTATGTCAAACCCTGAGTGGTTACCTCGGCTTTTTTGATCGATTCTGTGGACCTCGAAACATTGTCCACGGAGCACACATCATGGCCAGTTCAATCCTCACTTCCGCCAAACGCGGCGCCTACCTGGCCATCGGTCTGTACCTGGTCATGGTGCTGTTCGTCAGCCTCTCGTCCCAATCGCAACACAGCTTTGATGCGCCGATCCAGGTCGCGCATCCCGGCGTCCAGTTCGAACTCCGCTCGCAGAATGCAGCGATGAGTTCAACAGAACTCGCGGGAGCCGTCGGAGCATGAAAGGCTACAGATTCTGGGTCATCGCCGGTCTGGCGATCATGACCAACGGCGCGTCCCTGTTGGGATTCGGTCAGGGCTCGGTCGGCGGGCTGGCCCGCGCCATAGAGGCCAACCACAGCATCGCGCACAACATCGAACGGGCCAATGCGCTGGGGCTGCTGGCCGGCAATCCACCGGTAAAAACCGAAGCGGGTTTTCTCGGCCCGTTCCAGGTCGATTGCTCGGCCATCGGCATGTGCCAGGTGCTGGCGTAAGGCGCTTACTTTTTCATGATGCCGGTGAACAGGTCAGATTCCAGAAACCGCTGCAACCAGGCCTGCAACCGCACATAAGGCGTCGTCGCAAACCACTCGCGATCGACATGGGCGAACTGGCGGACGAAGGGCAGCAGCGCGATATCGGCCAGGCAAGGATGATCGGTCAGCAAGTAGTCGCGGTTCGCAAGTAACTCATCGAGCTTCTGCAAGAACAGCGCACCTTCCGCGCGATAAACCTCCATCGGCTGTTTCGGATAACGTTCGGCGTACTTGTAGCGATTGAGGTGTACCTTGAACTCTTGATCATTGGCTTCGATCAGTTCGCCAATCCTGGCATCGCCGCCCAGCAGCCAGTTTTCCGGATCATTCTGTGCCAGCGCCCAGCGCATGATTTCCAGGCTCTCTTCGATCACCTGACCATCGGCATCCAGTACCGGCACCGTGCCCTTGGGCGAGATCGCCAGCATCTCGGCCGGTTTGGCCTTGAGGCTGACTTCGATGATGTCCACCGGTACGCCCGAATAACGCAGGGCCATCCGCGCCCGCATCGCGTACGGGCAGCGGCGGAACGAATACAGCGTGTTCATTTCACCTCCAGTGTGCTCAAGCCATTGCCCTGGCGCTGTACCTGAATCTGCACCGGAATCCGCTCGTGCATTTCCTGCACATGGGAAATCACCGCGACCTTGCGACCCTGCGCCTGCAAACCGTCGAGAGCGTCCATGGCCAGTTGCAGGGATTCCGGATCGAGGCTGCCGAAACCTTCATCGATGAACAGCGATTCGATCTTCAGCGTGCTCGACGCCATCGAGGCGAGGCCCAGCGCCAGCGCCAGCGAGACGAGGAAGGTTTCGCCACCGGACAGCGAATGCACCGAACGCAGTTCATCGCCCATTTCCGTGTCCATCACCAGCAGGCCGAGCATGCTGCCGCCGCGCTTGAGACGATAGCGTTTGACCAGTTGGCGCAGTTGCGCGTTGGCGTGATGCACCAGCAGATCGAGGTTGTAGGCCTGGGCGATCTTGCGGAACGTGTCGCCGGTGGCCGAGCCGATCAGGGCATTGAGCCGCGCCCAGCGCTGATACTCGGCATAGGCGTCGGCGATCTGCTGCGCCAGCGCAGAGTTGGCGTTCTGCCGGCGCTGATCTTCGACTTGCTCGGCCCGCAGTTCGGCGCAGAGCTGTTCGCTGGCGCTGCATTGATGCTGCACCTCGGCGAGGGCCGTGTTGAGTTGTTCAGGGTCAAGGTTGCCGTTGTGCTGCGCCTGATGCTCCAGCAACTGGCGCTGGCGCTCCTGCAACAGCACAGTGGCGTGCTCCAGGGCTTTTTCGTTGCGCTGCAAACGCTCGCGCAGTTCGCCGACCTGTGCCTCATCGACCCGCAACAAATCTTCGAGGCCACCGTCATCCAGTTCCGGATGGCGGGCGCGCCATTCGGCAATCTTGCCGGCCAGCTCGTGGTCTTCGGTTTCCAGCGCCTGCAAACGCTCTTGTTGCGCCTTGAGTTCGGCAGCGATTTGCACATGTTCCGTGCGCACGTCCTGCAGAGTCTGAGTCGTGGCGAATTCGGCATTGCGCGCCATTTCCACTGCCTGCTCAAGTTGCTGCTGCCAATGTTCGGCGCAGTTGTGAGCTCCCAGCAACTGCGCGAGTTTTGCCTGGCTGGCCTGTTGTTGGCCGGTCAATGCGCTCAGTTGTTGCTCGACATTTTGCAGCTGCTGCACGCGGCTCTGCTGGCGGTCCTGTTCTTTCTCAAGCGTCTGTTGGCGTTGTTGCTGTTCGGCCAGCTCTTCCTTTTGCTGATCGATCTGCGCCAGGCGCTCGGCGATCTGCCGGTCAAGCTGCATGAAGGTCGCCGCCGGTTCGGCGCGCAAGGCTTCAAGGGTGTCGCTCGGCAGCAGTGTGGCGAAGGCGGCGAGTTCTTCGTCCAGACGCTGCCGGTCAGCGCTCAACTCGCGCTGTTGATTGCTCAGATGTTGCGCCGCTTGCTGCTGCTCAGTTTCGGCCTGACGCAATTGCCGGGTCAGACGCACCGCGTCCTGTTGCAAGGTGAGCAGGGCGGTCTGGCGTTGTTCGTCCTGGGTGATGCTCTGGTTCAGTTGATCGTTCTGGCGGGCCAGCCAGGCAGTGCGTTTGTCGCTGTCCTGATTCAGCAACGAAGCGCCCAGCGGATGTGCGTCGATACTCGGCGTCAGCGCTTGCTGTTGCGTCGCCAGTTGCTCCTGCTGTTGCAGCAGCTCCTTTTGCCGCGCAATCACACCACCGACCTCGGCGCGCAGTTCCGTGAGTTTTTCCTTGAGTTGATCGACCGCTTGCTGGGCGGCAGCCTGCTCGCCTTCATCGTGGCGGCCGAGGCTTTGCAGCAGTGCTTCCGGCTGGTGATAGGGGTGCTCGTTGCTGCCGCAGACCGGACACGGCTGATCGTCCTGCAACTGCGCACGCAGTTCTTCGACGCTGGCACTGCGGGCCAGCCGCTGACGTTCGAGCAATTCGCGGGTGACGCTGAGGGTCTGTTCGGCAAGGGTAAGCTCGGCCTTGGTTTTCACCCCGTCCTGAGTCAGGCGATCGCGCTCCTGCTGCGCATCGAACTGACGCTGTTGCAGTTCGCTGCCGCGCTTGTCCAGTTCCTGTTGGCTGGCCCAAAGACGTTTCAGCTCTTCGATGGCGCGCAGTTGTTTGCGGTTGTCCTGCAACAGAGTGCCAAGGATGCCGATCTGCTCGGCGACGGCGTCCGGCTCGGCACCGGCCTCTTTGAACAGGACTTCCAGCTGCTGCTTTTGTGTCGCGAGTTCTTCGGTTGCACGGGCTGCGTTCTGTTCGAGATTTGCCAGTTCGCTTTGGCCCTTGTTCAGCCGGTTGCCGATCAGCATCAGTTGCTGCAAGCGGTCGCGGTAGGCATTCCAGGCTTCACTCAACGGTGCCAGATGAATACTTTGCTGCAGATCGGCGGCGATGCGCTGCAAGCGTTCGGCGACCTGTTTTTGCTGATCGAGCAGGGTCTGGATTGCACTCTGGCCTTGAGTGCAGGCCTGTTCGGCTGAATGCTTTGCTTCGGTGCCGGAGGCGACATCCCTGGCAAGGCGGGCGAGGGCGCTTTGCTCGTCGAATGCTTCACGCAACAGTGGCGCACTTTCAGTCTGTTGCTTCTGCGCTTCGGCCAGAGCGATCTGTGCAGCGCTCAGGTCTTGTTCAAGTTGAGTCTGGCGCTCAGTCAGCTCGCGTTGTTTGTGGGTGTTCGCACTGATCTGTGCAGCCAATGGCGTCAGCAGCGCATCGAGTTCGGCCTTGCGCGCGAACTGGTGCCGTTGCGGGGCGAGTTGTTCAAGGCGCGTCAATCGCAGGCGTTCGCCGGCCAGCGTGTCGCGCTCGTGTTCGGCGCTTTGCAATTGCTCGGCCGCCGCTTGTTGTGCGTCCTGCAGAACGTGCAGATCCTTGAGCCAGGTGTGCTGCTGCTCAAGCTGTTTGAGCCGGGCCTGCTGCAACTTCAGTTCTTGCTGGGCGGCGTCGAATCGTGCGTCGAGTTCGGCGCGAGCCTCGGGCGGCAGCGGTGTCACGCCGCTGGCCTGATCCTGCAATTGCTTGTGGGCTTCGCGTGCCTCTTTGGTCTTGTCGAAGGCGCGACGGCCAAGGCGGGTATAAAGCGCGGTGTCGGTGAGTTTTTCCAGCAGTTCGCTGCGGTCGTTGTCGTCGGCCTTGAGGAACGCGCTGAACTCGCTCTGGGCCAGCAGCACGGCGCGGGTGAACTGCTCGAAATTCAGGCCCAGTGCGGCTTCGAGCTGAACCTTGTACTCGCCTTTCTGGCTGGCGAGCAGTTGGTCCTGATCGATGTCGCGCAGGCTCTGACGGCTGGCCTGCAACTTGCCGCCGGCCTTTTCCCGGGCGCGGTTGGCTTCCCAGCGCGCGCGATAGCGGCGGCCATCGACGCCGACGAAATCCACTTCGGCAAAACCTTCGCCGGTGCCGCGACGCAGCAGGGTACGTGGGTCGCCGGTGGCGATTTCACCGTCGGCATCCGGCACCTTGGCGTCGCGTCCGGTGTTGTTCAGACGTGGCACGGCGCCGAACAGCGCCAGGCACAAGGCATCGAGCAGGGTACTTTTACCGGCGCCGGTCGGGCCGGTGATGGCGAACAGGCCGGCACTGGCCAGCGGTTCGGCGGTGAAGTCGATCTCGAACGGGCCGGCCAGCGAAGCAAGGTTCTTCAAACGAATGGCGAGAATCTTCATGGCTGCTCGCCCTCCATTTGTACGTCTTGCAGCAGTTCTGCGAAGTCCTTGAGGGTTTGCTCATCGACCTCGTTACCGTAATTGTCGAGCCAGGCGCGGCTGAACAGTTCCTGCGGTGTGAGCTGGTCCAGATCGATCAGCGCACTGCCGTCCTCGGCGCCGTCAGCGCCACGATTGCCGGCGTATTCGGCGGCGATTCGCACCAGTCGCACGGCCTTGCCTTGCAGGGCACTTTCGACCTGATGGCGCAGATCCGGTTGCGGTTCGTCGAGAGTCACTCGCACTTCCAGCCACGGCTGGCGCTGGGGTTCGGCCAGCAGATCGATGTTCGGCAGATCCGCCAGTTGCAGCAGGATTTCCGCCAGCGGCGCAGGGCCCAGGCGTTGCAGGTTGACGGAACGGGGGATCAGTATCGGCTCGACGCTGACCAGGGTTTCGCCGTCCAGCACGACGTCGAGAATCTGGTGTTGATAGCTGATTTCCGAGAACGACAACGGGATCGGCGAGCCGCTGTAGCGAATCCGCTCTTCGCCGTTGACCTTCTGCGGCTTGTGCAAATGGCCGAGGGCGACATAGCTGATGCTCGGCCCGAACAGGCTGGCCGGCAGGGCTTCGGCGTTGCCGATGATCAGGCTGCGCTCGGAGTCTTCCGAGACCGAGCCGCCGGCCATGTGCGCGTGACTGATGGCGATCAGCGCCTGGCCCGGCTGGCGCCTGGCGTTGGCCGCGTCGATCAGCCATTCATGCACCAGGCCGATGCCGCGCAAATAGTTGTCGCCCAGATGTGCGCCGGTCACCTCGGCAGGCCGCAAAAACGGCAACGCCAGGCACCAAGCGGCGATCTCGCCGGATGCAGCCGGCAGCGGCAGCAGCAGGCGTTCCGCATCGAGCTGGCCGTCGTCCAGCCACAACACCCGACCCAGCGCATGGGTACGCAAACGCCGCATCAACGGCGCGGGCAGCTCGATTCGCGAGCCGGAATCGTGGTTGCCGGCAATCATCACGATAGTCAGCAACGGCTGCTGCTCGTGGGCGCTGACGATGAAATCGTAAAGGCGTTCCTGGGCTTTGACCGGTGGATTGACCGTGTCGAAGATGTCACCGGCAATCAGCAGCACGTCCGGCTGCGCCAGCTTCATTTGACGCAACAGCCACTCGAGAAAACAGGCGTGCTCGAAATCGCGCTCCTGGCCGTGCAGGTTCTGCCCAAGGTGCCAGTCGGAGGTGTGAAACAGACGCAAGGCTGACTCCGCAATATAAAAAGGTGATGGCCGCGAGGATGTGAAAGCGGCGAAAGAGGGGAAGTTTACAGATTATTGCGACATGCAGGCTTGTGCGGATGGGTACGGATTCCTGTTGGCTGAGAGTTCCTGCGTCATTGCCTGTCAGGCATTTCTCTTTAGGGAAGCGTCGCCTGCATGTTTTCCGGATTTCACTGCGTGATCTGCGAAATCTCCTGCATATCCACCGGATCGGGACGATTTTCTCCATGTCGTTGATCGATAACACTGTTTTGGCGAAATCATTAATTGACGTCAAAATGATGGCTATCTAATATCGCGCCACTATTTTGATGTCACTTTTCTGGTGGAGTGATCGGGTGTGTTCGCCCGGTGCAATACCTGGTCCTGCTGACGCCCGGATTTTGCTTCCGGTTCATGCCTGCTCCCGAGATTCTGAAATGGATATTCGCCTCCTGACCTTCATGGCTGGCCAGCCTTCTGCGGCCGTAAAAAATCGCGATACCTTTTGGGGCATGCCCAAGCGCGGGCTGGCGTTCCTGCTGGCCAACGTCATGTTCTGGCAACCGATGTGGGCGCAGGCGGACGGGATTGTGGTGGCGAATCCGGGCACCACCCTTGATCGCGCTGGCAACGGCGTGCCGATCGTCAACATTGCCACACCCAACGGCGCGGGGCTGTCGCACAACCAGTTCCACGATTACAACGTCGGAGCGCAGGGCGTCATCCTCAACAACGTGGCGGCGCAGACCGGGCAGACGCAACTGGGCGGGATCATCGTCGGCAACCCCAACCTGAGCAACCGGGCCGCGGCCCAGGCGATCCTCAACGAAGTCATCAGCGGCAACCCGAGCCAGTTACGTGGCTACACCGAGGTAGCGGGGCAGTCGGCGCGGGTGATCGTCGCCAACCCGTACGGCATCACTTGCAGCGGCTGCGGCTTCATCAACTCGCCGCGTGTGACCTTGACCACCGGTAAACCGGTACTCGATGGCGCGGGCCGGCTGGATCGTTTTCAGGTCGATCAGGGCTCCGTCGCCATCGAAGGCGCCGGCCTTAATGCCACCAACGTCGACCGTTTCGAGATCATCACCCGCAGCGCGAAGATCAATGCCGAGATCCAGGCACAGAACCTGACCATTGTTGCCGGTCGCAACGATGTTAACGCCGAAACGCTTAACGCCACCGCGCGAATCGATGACGGCACTGCCAAACCGCAACTGGCGATCGACTCTTCGGCCCTCGGCGGTATGTACGCCGGGGCGATCAAACTGGTTGGGACCGAGGCCGGGGTCGGGGTGAAACTGGCCGGCAATGTGGCGGCCAGCGGCGGTGATATCCAGATCGATGCCAACGGCCAACTGACCCTGGCGCAGACCTCCGCCGCGAACAACGTGAACATCACGGCGGCCAGCCTCGACGCTCAAGGGCCGGTGTATGCCGGTGTGAACGTCAATGTGCAGACTCAGGGCAATCTGACCAACCGCCAGACCCTCGCTGCGCGGGACAACATCAGCCTGACCGCCGGCGGCCAGTTGACCAACAGTGGCATCATCGAAGCCGGGGTCAATGCGGACAACAGCCGTAACACGGCAGGCAACGTCGCCATCAGGGCGAGCAGCATCGATAACAATGGCAAAAGCGTGGTCGCGAGCCGCGATTTGACGGTCGCGGCGGCACAGACCCTGAACAATCAGGGCGGTACCTTGAGCTCGCAAAACACGCGCGTGACCGCAGGCACTCTTGATAACCAGAACAAAGGTCGCGTACTGAGCACGGGGGCTCTGAGTCTCAACGCCAGCCAGGTACTCAACACCAGCGGTCTGATTAAGAGTTCTGGGCGTCTGGATGCCGACATCGGTCACTTGAATAACCGCAGTGGCGAACTGTCGAGCCTGCAAAGTGCGACGTTGCGCATGGCAACGCTAGACAACGTTGCAGGGTTGGTAAATGCCGGAAAAACCTTGAGCATTACCGCTACCGGCCAGATCAACAACCAGAGTGGCAAGTTGACCTCCCTTGACAACCTGACGCTCAAGGCTGGCCACATCGTCAACAGCGACAAGGGCCGGATCGCCAGCAACGGAGCCTTGTCGGTCAATGCTGCAAGCCTGGATCAACACGATGGCGGGCAACTCACAAGCGATACGTCACTGGCGCTGGATCTCAACAACGGCGCCTTGAACAACCAGAAGGGTCTGATCAATGCACCGTTGCTGGTTCTGAAAAACCTGCAACAGGTCGATAACCGTAGCGGTGAAATCTCCAGTGCCCAGGCGTTCACTCTGGCTGCCGACAGCCTCGACAACAGCAACGGCAAACTGTTGAGCAATCAGGCGTTGACCCTGCTGGTGCAGCACGCACTGACCAATATCAAGGGACTCATCGGCGCGAGCCGCATCGATGCCCGAGTGGGTAGCCTGAACAACAATGGCGGTACTTTCACCAGTCGCGCCGACCTGGATCTGCGCGCTGACGGTCAGCTCGACAATCAGGACAAAGGACTGATCAACGCCACGCAAAATCTCACCATCACCGCCGCCAATGTGAACAACCAGAATGGCGGCTCGCTGCTCGGTAGCGCCATCGCCATCGATTTCAGCGGTGCGGTGGGCGACCTCAATAACAGCAAAGGCCTGATTACAACCAAGGGCCAGTTGAGCATCAATCATCTGCGGGATCTGGACAACCAGGGCGGTGAACTCTCCAGCGACCTGAGTTACACCCTTGTCGCGCGAAATCTGGACAACAGTGACGGCAAGCTTTTCAGTCGTCAGCGACTGGATCTGAGCGCTGACAACACGCGCAATCTGAATGGCCTGATTTCCGGCTGGCAAAACCTGAGCCTGCTCGGTGGCAGTCTCGACAATCGCAATCACGGTACGTTGTCCAGTCGGGATGGCGATCTATTGGTCGATCTCACTGGTGATATCCGCAACAGCAATACCGGCGCACTGGCCAGCAAAGGCATTTTGAAGATCGCTGCGGCCAACATCGATAACTCGGACAAAGGTGCGCTCTCGAGTGAGGGCGCGCAGACCCTGACTGTCACCGGTACGTTGAACAACGGACAGGGTGGTCAGATCGACAGTGGCGCGGTTCTGGATATCACCGCCAAACGTCTCGACAACACCCATGCAACCATCAACGCCAAGCAGGACATCCGTTTCACCGGCACAGACCTGGATAACACAGAAGGGGTTCTGGCCAGTGAAGCGGCTGTCAACCTGGACTTGCTCAGCACGCTGACCAATACCAAGGGCCAATTGGTCGGTGTTGGCCCGCTAGTGATTGCCCGGGCGACGCAAATCAATAACCAGGGTGGCAAACTGGTCAGCCAGAAATTGCTCAGCCTGTCGACCGGCGACCTCGACAACCGCAATGGCGGCACCGTCGCTGCTAACGATAACCTTGCGATCACCGCCAGCGGTGCAGTGCAAAACAGTGGCGGCCTGATCTACAGCGACGCCGCTGATCTGCAACTGACCGCTGCCAGCCTCGAAAACGTCAAGGGAACCCTGCAAAGCGAAGGCGCACTCACTGCGAACGTCGGCGGCGCCATCGATAACCAGAGCGGTCGTTTCGTTGCCAAAACCGGCGATCTCAACATCACCGCTGCCAGCCTCGGCAGCCGTGGCGGTGTGCTCTCCAGCCTCAAAAGCGCTTTTACCGCGCAGATCGGTGGTTTGTTGCGTAATGGGCAGGGCGGGGTGATTCAGGCTCAGCAACTGACGCTCAAGGCCTTGGCCGGTCTCGACAACGAGGCTGGACGGATCGTGGCACAGAGTGGTGACGCGACTATCGATCTGGGCAGCACCGGAAGTTTCAATAACCGCAACGGCATACTGGTCGCCAGGCAACACGTCAGCGTTACCGGCAAAGATTTTGATAACAGTGGCAACACGGGTGGCCAGGTTGCCGGTCAGCAGATCGACTTCAGCTTGGGCGGCGCTCTGTACAACCGCAAAGGCATCGTCGAAAGCGCCAGCACTCTGAGCATAGGCGCGGCCAGTATCGATAACCAGACCGGTCAATTGCGCGCATTGGGCAGCAGCGGCAAAACGGCGTTCACCCTCGGCGGCCTGTTCGATAACCGCAACGGCACCGTAGAAAGTGCCAACAATGACCTCAGCCTCGGCGCGGATGGATTGTTGAACGGTGGCGGTAACGTGTTGCATGTCGGTACCGGAATCTTCGACATCGCCACCGGCCAGCTCGGCAGTGCCGGCGGCAGCTTCGTCACACGCGGTGGACTGACGCTGACAGCCGATGGCTGGACCAACAGCAGTCTGATCCAGGCCGATCGTCTGACGGTCAACATCAACAACCTCAACCAGACGGCGGGCGGGCAGTTGCTGGCCGTCAGCAAACTGACCGGGAATGGTGGTAACTGGAATAACGACGGGTTGATTGCCAGTGACGGCGCTCTGGATCTGACATTGTGGGGCAGCTATTCCGGGAATGGTCGCACCAGCAGTCTTGGTGACTTGGTGCTCAAGGCCAATCAGCTGGATCTCAACGCCGGGACCAGCATTGCCGGTGGCGGCAACACCACCATCAATATCAATGGCTTATTGAACAACCAGGGGCGTCTGACATCCGCCGGTGATCTGACCCTGGGCGCCGCCAACATCAATAACTACGGCACCATCGGTTCCGGCAAAGAACTTACTCTGACCACCAATACCCTCCTGAACAGCGGGGGGCTGATCACCAGTCGCGGCGACATGCGTCTGTTGCTGGCCAGTTTCACCAATGCTTACGGCAATGTGTATGGGCTGAATAACGTACACATCGGCCGGGATCGTGACAGTGGCAAAGCCGATTTGCTGGACAACCGTTCAGGCGAGATCTACAGCGCGCAGGACCTGACCATTAATGCCCTGACCGTGAATAACGTCAGGGACATCCTCGAATACACCGCGCATGAAAAAAGCTCGGTGGTCATCACTCAACTGGATTGCAACCTGATTCCGATTGCCGGGTGTGACTTCCGCAGTGGCGGTCGACGCAACGGACATTGGGAGATCGCCGAGACCGATCGCCTGAAAGTCGACAACAGCAGTGCCGCAGCGAGCCTGACCAGCGGTGGCGACATGTCGATCAACGCCCAGGCTCTGAACAATAGCAGCAGTACCATAGCCGCCACCGGTGATATCGCTGTCCACGCCGACACCATCACCAACAAGGGCGTGCAAGAACAGGAAATCATCACCAAGCGTACCTACTGGAACTACGTCGACCAGATATTCGCTACGGTACCGGCAGCCGAGGCTTTCAATGCCAAAAATGGCGGCACCCCTTCGGCCACTGTCGAGGCGGACCTGAGTCGTTTCATCAGCATGTTGGGCGGTGGCAAGCTCACCGAAAGCATCGTCACCGTCCCCGGATCCGGCAATTCCTATGACTCCGTGATCCAGGCCGGTGGCAACATCGAACTGAACGCGACCCAGACCATCGACAACAGCGTCGTGCGTCCTTACTACAGTTACGTCGCGGCGGGCAAAACCAACACCGATACGGGCGTCGGCAGTGGCTACTCCACGGTGGTCAAGATCAATCCGCAACTGCCGCCGGATCTGGCCCAGCAGCAGGTCAGCCCGATCGACCTGCCAGGTTTCAGCTTGCCGACGGGCCAGAACGGCCTGTTCCGCCTGAGCTCCGAAGGCAGCAGTAATCCGACCGTCACTGGCCCGCAAAGCTGGACGCTAAGCAGTGGCAAAGTCACCACCGATCCATCGGCAACCCCGATAACCATCAATCGGGTACAAGGCCTGCCAGCCAACACTGGGAAATCCCAGCCGCACAAATACCTGATCGAAACCAACCCGGTACTCACCGACCTCAAGCAATTCATGAGCTCGGATTATCTGCTCAAGGGGCTGGGTTACGACGCCGACCAGAGCGCCAAGCGTCTGGGCGACGGTCTGTTCGAACAGAAACTGGTTCAGCAGGCCGTCGTGGCCCGCACGGGGCAGCGTTTCATCGATGGGCAGACCTCCGACGAGGCGGTCTACAAGTACCTGATGGACAACGCCATCGCAAGCAAGAACGCGTTGAATCTGAGCGTAGGCGTCACCCTCAGTGCAGAGCAGGTCGCGGCGCTGACCCACGACATCGTCTGGCTCGAAGAGCGTGAAGTGAACGGCGAAAAGGTCTTGGTGCCGGTGCTGTACCTGGCCAATGCCAACAACCGCCTTGCGTCAACAGGCGCGTTGATTCAGGGCAAGGACGTCACGCTGATTGCCGGCGAAAACCTGGAGAACTCCGGCACGTTGCGCGCCAGCCAAAATCTCGATGCAACAGCCAAGAAGGATCTGGTGAGCAGCGGACTGGTCGAGGCCGGCAATCTCCTGAAGTTGACGGCGACCGACAACCTGACGAACAAGGCAGGCGGGATCATTTCCGGTCGCGACGTCACGCTCACCGCCGAACACGGCGACGTGATCAACGAACGCACCATGACCACCCATCGCAGCAGTGACGGCCGCCTTAGCGAAGACACCGACTTCGTCGACAACGCGGCGCGTATCGAAGCGGCGAATGCACTGGTTATCGGCGCCGGTCGCGACATCAACAACAGTGGCAGCGTGTTGAAGAGTGGTGGCGATACCACGCTGACGGCCAGCCGCGATGTACACATCGACTCGACCGAACAGACCACTGACCGCAGCAATACCAACTATCAGTATTCGACGGTCAAGCAGCATGGCTCGGACGTCAACACCGGCGGCACACTAAAGGTTACGGCCCAGCGTGACGTCAGCGTTGTGGCGAGTAATGTCGAGGCCAAAGGCAATGTTGACATCAATGCCAAAGGTGACCTGATGATCAGCTCTGCGGCTGACGAATCCCATGCCACCGGCTGGAACAAGAAGTTCCGTGCGGAGGAGGATCACGTCGCCCAGCAATCGAGCGTGATCAAGGCTGGTGGAAGCCTGACGCTCAATGCCGACAAGGATCTCAACCTGATCGCCAGCCATGTCAAATCGGGTGGCGAGGCTTTTGTCTATGCTGGCGACGACCTGAACCTGCTGACCGCTGATAACCTCGATCACTCGTTTTACACCAAGACAACGAAGGGCAGCTTCGGCAAGAAAAAATCCGTGATGACCGAAAGCGAACGTATCGCGTCGGTCAGCTCGAGTATCGATTCAGGAAGCAAGCTGGTGATGTCCGCAGGTCAGGACATCAATGCACAAGGGGCAAAAGTCAAATCCGATGGATCGTTGCTGGCGACTGCCGGTCATGACATCAACCTCGACGCGGCCGAAGACTATGCCAGCCAGGCCAGTGCCTCTTCGAAGAAGAACTGGAAATCCAGCAAATCCAATAGTGGCGAGGCCACTCAAACCCGCTTGAACAGCACCGAGTGGGTTGCCAAGAGCATGGAACTCAAGGCCGACAATGACATTGCGTTGAAAGCTGCTTCGTTGCGTGCAACGGATGACATCACGCTGACTGCCGCCAATGATGTGTTCATCGGCGCCGCTCAGGAAACACAAACCTCCAGCCAGTCGCAGAGCTCCAGCAAGACAGGGGCGACGATTACCGGGCTGCTGTCCAACACGCAGAAGTCGCAACAGGGGCAACAGTCGTCCACCGAAAGCATCGGCAGCGATATCAGCGCCGGCAGCCTGCAGATCAAGAGCGGCCGGGACACGGTGGTTGAAGGCAGCACGCTGGTGGCCGACAAGAACATCGGTATCAACGCCGGGCGCAACCTGGAAGTCATCAGCGCTGAAAACACCACGACCGCCAGTTCCTCTTCAGGCAGCAAGAAGGTGGGCGAGATCGGTTCCTGGTGGCAGGGCGCGACCGGGATCGTCAAGACCAAAGAGTCGGATCAGAGCACCACGACTCGCCAGTCGGGCAGCCAGATTGCTTCGCTTGGCGGCAACATCCTGCTGACGGCCGGGGATCATTACACCCAGACGGCCAGCCAACTGGTCGCGCCGGTGGGTGACATCGGTATTACGGCCAAGCACGTGGATATCGGTGAGGGCTACGACACACTGAGCTCCACCAAGACCGCCAGCACCAATCGCACTGCCGTCGGTGGCACGGTGAGTATTCCGCTGGTTGATGCGCTGCGCGGCATTCAGCAAATGGGCGAAGCCGCCGGGAAAACCACCGACGGACGAATGCTTGCACTCGCTGCCGTGAATGCGGCCATGAGTGCCGATCAAGCGGTAGACGCGGCCAAGGCGTTGAAGGAAGACCCTCGGGTCGGAGTGAAGGTCAGCGTCAACCTGAGCAATAGCCAAAGCAAGATGAACAGCAGCCAGAGCGGCAGCAATGTCGTCGGCAGCGGCGTGATTGCGGGTGGCAACATCAACATCGTCGCCAAGGGCGCCGGTGCCGACAGCAACATCAATGTGGTCGGTAGTCGCATCGAGGGCGGTGGCGATGTTTCGCTGAACGCCGATGGTGCGATCAATCTTCTGTCTGCACAAAACACTGCGCATCAGGAGAGCACCAACAGCAATAGCGGCTGGAGTGCCGGGATCGGTTTCGGCTTCGGCGAACAAAACGGCTTTACCCTTGAGCTGGCCGCTAACAAGGGCCGTGGCAGCAGTGACGGTGACGACGTCACGCACACCAATACCTCGGTCAAATCTGGCGGCACGCTGAACCTGAAGAGTGGTGGCGACACCAACATCAAGGGCGCCACCGCCAGCGGCGAAACGGTCAAGGTCAACGTGGGCGGTGATCTCAATATCGAGAGCCTGCAAGACACCAGTACCTACACCTCCAAGCAGTCAAGCGCCAACGTCGGCCTGAGTGTCTGCGTGCCACCGTTCTGCGTCGGCAACAGCAGCGTCAGCGGCGGCGTTTCCCAGCAACACATGCATAGCGAGTACGCCAGCGTCTCCGAGCAGTCGGGCATCAAGGCTGGCAATGGTGGTTTCCAGGTCGAGGTAAAGGGCAACACCGACCTCGTCGGGGCGATCATTGCCAGTACCGACAAGGCGGTAGCGGATGGCAAGAACACCCTCAGTACCGGGACGCTGACCACTTCCGACATCAAGAACAAGGCTGATTACGACGCAACCAGCATCAATCTGAGTGGTGGTTTCGGAGGCAATATCGGCCGCGATGGCAAGGGCAACGCCAGTGCTACGGCCAACCCTAACGGCCCCAATGTTCCCAACAAAGGTGGTGTGAGTGTTTCGACCCCGGTGGCGCTGTACGCCGGCGACAGTTCCAGCAGCACTACTCACAGCGGCATCAGCGGTGCGGCCGTAACCATCACCAATGGTGCCAAGCAACAGGAAATGACTGGTCAGACGGTGGAGCAGGCAATTGCCGCCATCAATACCGATGTTTCCAGTGAGCGTGACGGCAGCAACAAGCTGAAGCCGATTTTCGATGCTCAGGAAATCGGAGTGGACTTCGAGATCGTCGGCAAGTTCGTGCAGAACGTTTCCCAGTACATTAATAGTCGTGCGCGGGAAATCGATCAGAAGAAGGAGCAGGCCAACCTTGAAAAGGCTGCTGCTGATGACCAAAGCTTGCCGCTCAAGGATCGAATAGCGCACCACGAAAATTATGTGCAGCTCAATCAGCAAATAAAGGAAATCGGTGATAACTGGGGCGCCGGCGGCACTTACCGGCAAATCGCAACAGCGCTGGTCGCGGGTATCAGTGGCAACGTAGCCGGCAGCAGTGCCCAGTTCGCGCAAAACATGGTGGTCAACTACGTCCAGCAGCAAGGCTCGGCGTATATCGGCAAACTGGTGAAAGAGGGCCTGAAGGAAGGCAGCCCTGAACATGCCGCGTTACACGCGATTCTTGGTTGCGCGGGCGCTGCCGCCAGCAGTCAAAGTTGTTCGGCAGGTGCTTTGGGTGGTTCTGCCGCAAGCCTGTTGGCCGGATTGTTCGCCGATAGCGACCCGAACGAAACCGCAGTAGAGCGCGAAGCCAAACGCAACATCATCACTAGCCTGGTGACCGGCATTGCGGCCATGAGTTCGCCAAACGGCGCGGCTACCGCGAACAACGCTGCTGCGGCTAACGTCGATAACAACTGGCTGGCGACGCAGCAGTACGTCCAGGCCAAAAAGGAAATCGATGCGGAGCCCAATCTGGCGAAGAAGTTGGCAATCATCGCCAAGTGGGGACTCACTTCTGCCCGACAGGATCTGCTGACAGCTTCCGGAGTCATGAAAGGCTTCACGGACGGCATGGCGGGGGCGGGACTTGGCGCGCTGGACAGTGCAGTGAATCTGTTGCGTGATCCGGTGGAAAGTTTCCACGCCATGAACGAGTTCCTTGCCTCCGATGAAGCGGTGGAGATTCTCGGCAAAAGCGTCGCTGATGCGTTCAAATCGCAACTTTCGCAAATCCTTGAAGCGGCCACCGTGGGCGGCGATGAGAACGCGGAGATTGTTGGCCGGCAAATGGGTCAGGCCGTCGCACTCATCGTCCAGCTGATGGCCGGCGGCGGCACCAGCTCCGCAAATTCAGCGCTGCAGCTTTCGCGCATGGGCATCGACGTCTCGGTCAAGACCATCAAAGAAGTGGGCTCGACGGTCAAGATCGATAATCTCAAGACGCAGATCACGAAGTTTTCGGAGAAGCTGCCGGATACGGATGTGCCGCGCGTTGATCCGCCTGTTACTCCCCCAAAAGTGGATAGTGTTCCGCCCAAGACGGATGTTACTCCAAAAAACACAGAGCCATCTTCGACTGACGTCGTTGCTCCTGTAACGGGTGGGGTGGTGTTTTTTGATCGAAAATTTATTGAGGAAAAACTGCTTGAATCTTTAGGCTCAGATATCAAGTCGCATCCTTTGCGGATGGAGTATGAACAAAAAGTATCAGAGCTTTCTTCTTATGCAGAAAGAATACAGCCAAACATGACGCAGGATGAGCTTCGAAAGCTTGCTGAGGAGGCCAACCAGGCTAGGCGGCAACTTGGTGTAGAATATAAGGACTTAACGCCAGGGCCTCTTAAAGACTATATATATGAAGTGAATATTGAGCGTTACAATGATCCGCTAGGCCCTACTGTTGACTATCTGATAAATTCGGGTCGTACTTATACTGAAATTATTGAGTCGGCGTCTCGGTCGAATTCGAATGTTGATGCACTGCTACGAGGTTTTGGAAAGTGGTTGAATAATCAACCGGATTCGTATATTAAGAAATATCAGCATTTGATAAGGCAATAATGAGAATGGATACGATCTTGTTGCGGCACAAAAGTGACAGACGATTTTTGTTGTTGTGTGATGAGAAATACAATCCGATCTCGGAAGAACGGTCGGGTCAAGGAGTTCCCCGAAATAAAGCTTTTTATGTACGATTTCCTGGTGGCTTTATGGGGGTTTACTCTTCACCCGAAGGTCCTGTGTTTTTTGTGAATGATCACAAGATGCTTTTTAGTGACCCGGCGTGGAGAGTTTCTGTTCACAAGAAAATGGATGTTAATGAAGTTTTTTTTGCCGGGTTGACCAAGGGCGATCTTGCGTTTGAATACTCAGTAGTGGAGCTCGATCCACTGGATCCTTGGTCGGAAGAAGAGTTTGATGATTTTTATATATGGCTAACAAAAAAGCGCAATAATCGGGAATTTATAGATATCTGGACGGATGTGGTTTGAATCTTGTACCAGAGATGAAAAGTAGTGCAAGGAGTGCAAAGGGAGAGTGAAAAAAAAGGGATGGGTTTATTTGATTTAATAAATCTGTCACCTTTTGATGAATAGCTTATAAAGCACATCGACAAGGCAGATATCGTTCCGCTTGATTTCAGGAACTTGACTGTGGAGAATCAGAGCCTAGTGAAAACCTGGATCGATAATTTACCGGCTGCGTCTAAACATAAAATCCTGATCTTGAGGTGATATTGTGGGTATGTATATCGCTATTGCTGATGGAGTTGGTTGGGCTACCTCCAGAGGTGTTTTTGATTGCATCGTTGAGGGGACGAGAATCTATCTTGAAAGCTTGGATAAGGCTTGTCTTGGAAGAATATATGAATCGCTGGATGAGCAAGCTCAAAGTTTTATAGTGCTCAGGGATGTCGGAGAAGAGTGCTTCAATAGATTTTACTTTTGTTGCGAGAAGGCGATGTTGGAATTTCCACATAGCGATGCTGTTCAAGAAATTCCAAGTGATCACGTGGAAGGCATTCTCTGGAATTGGGGCGAAGTTTTGAATTTGATGCAGCGTGATCCTCGATTTAGAAAATCGTAAAGGGGGTCGTAAGGGGATTGAAAAAGGGGTGGGTTTATTTGATTTAATAAATCTGTCTCTTTTTTTTGTCCATTTTTTTTGCTCAACGGTGGTGTAATTATCCATCCATGGGTGAATGGATTTTATGAAAAGAGAATGTGATTTATATTTGTGTGATGATGTTGAGGCGTCACAGCTTAAGGTTATTCGTCTATTTGATAAAAGCTTTGTTTGTGAAAATGGTAAAAGGTATTCGGGTTATTTGCGTGTAAATGTCAATAGGGTGAAGCTGGTTTCGGTGGTTTCCGATTTGCGGCAGCGTAAGATTTTGTGCTTTAGCGTGCCGGTTGAGTATCGAGCTAGTGTTGTCTCCCATAAAGCGGCACTGGAAATAGCAAAAAAATACATAGGGGAGAGTGGGGTTATCGGTATAGAGGATCAAGCGAAAAAACCTCCCTTGGTTTGGTCTTTTAGTTTGGCAGTTATTGGGTCGGAGGAGGAAAAAACCGATGGGGTTGTTATGGTTGATCGTTTGGACGGCCATGTTTGGAGTATCGATGAGTATGAGCAGTATATGTATGACTATAACAATGTGTTCTGAAGTGGTGGTCGATCAAGTTTTGGTGTGAAAAGCGGGGGGCAGGGACTGACACCGAAAGACGGTGCCTGTGGATTCCGACCATCATTCCGTTTTATGCAGATGGCCGTTACGTTTACGACCCACGTCTGTCCGCGACTCCGATTCCAAAAGACGATTGGAAACAACACATCAAGAGGCTTAACCTAGACGGCGCTAAGATTTCTGATGTGTTGAAAGGTCCTTAAGTTATGAAGATTGAAAATGATGAAGGTCGTCTTTTGAATGTTATTGCCGAGATTGGTGTCTTGGAGTGGCGAAAGTATCAGCAGCGTTTTCCTGAGGTTATGGTCGGGAACAAGATGCAGCGTCAAGATCATTCTGCATTTCTCCCATTCATCGCTTTCAGGTTCAAAAAAGTTAGAGAAAACGATGTTGAAAAGCTAAAGCGTGTTGTTGAAAATTATAAGGGCGCGTTGCCATGGTCGATGGTGGGAAGACAGCGCGAAGGTCTTCCCGGAACTAATTGGATGATAGCCCCCTCCAGGCTATGGGAGGTAAGTGAGTGTGCGTTGAAGTCAAATATGACTGCTGCTGCCTATCTGTCTATTCACGAACCTTCACTAGGTCCAGCAGCGTACGAAGATTTGGTTGCGCTCACTGAATATATTTGCTCGGAGCTTGAACTCTCTAAAAAAAGGTGACAGATTTATTTGATTAAATAAATCTGTCACCTTTTGATTCAAAAAATGGATCAGAAAGTGAAATTAAAATTTTTCTACAGATACGGCGGAACCCACCCTGTAGTGGGCCATGTGTATTACGCTGCCGCGGAGACCTTGCCGGGGCAAGCAGGAGCGAAACGATATGACAGGTACGTGTGCGGAGTATTAATTGCGATAGCACAAACCCCCGAGAGTTGTGACCGAATTCTAGACGCCATCGACGCAATTGAAAAAGGTTCGGAAACCACTATCATTGAAGGTGGTAATGATGTGCTGCTTAATATGGATGCCTCAGGTGTACAAGTGGATATTTTGGTTAATGATGACTGGATGGGACAGCCGGAAAGTCATTTTTCATTAATGGAGTGGCGGATGGTTATTGAAAAATGGAAAAGCCTTCTTGAACGCCCTGAAGATTCCGGGCAGGTGGATCTATTAACTTTGCCATAATGAGGTAAAGAGGGCCAGGAAAAGAATGCAGAGTGGAAGGGGATAGATTTATTTAGAATCAAAAAGGGACAGATCTATTTGATTAAATAACTCTGTCCTTATTGTGGTGATTAAGCCTGGGCCATTGACCGATAGCATTGCTGAAACTTTTTCTGGCGGACAAAAAAAAGGGGACAGATTTATTTGATTAATAAATTTGTCCCCTTTTGATTGTAAAGACAATTTTCTTCCAGAAAGCCGACGGCACCGTAACCCGCTATAATAGACCTCAAGGAGGTAAATAATTATGCCGAAATTTGCTTGTGTCTGCGGTAATGTCATCAATCTGTCTCATGGAACGTCTGATTCCGAGTTTTCGTTGGTTTCTGAACGGAAGATAGATGAAGTTGGGGAGGCGCTCTCAGGACGTTGGTTGCCGGAAGAAGAGTTTTATGATCTGATCGGGCAGGGTGCGATGACGGTTTATCGTTGTAATAGTTGCGGTCGATTACATCTTGATCAAGGTGGTGGGAAGTTTAATTCTTATATAAGAGAGGCGAGGTAGCTGGAGTGAAGGGGGCGCATTTCTTTGATTAATAAATCTGAGAATCATCTGGCCGGCCTCCCCACCTCACGGAGGTGGCGCAAAATTTGGGTGCACTCATGGAACTAAAATTTTTTCATCATTGGGCCGGACCTCACCCTGTTTTGGGTGAGGTCTTTTATGACATGGCGCAGGTGAGCCCCGGGCAGGAGGGGGCTCAACGCTATGAGCTTTATGTCTGCAGCACGCTAGGTGCTGTTGCACAAACCCCCGCAAGCTGTGATCGGCTGCTTGGGTATCTGGCGTCGGTACTGGATGGAACAGAGCAATCAATTTGTGCCGGGGGGAACGACGTTGTTTTGAATATTGACTCAACTGGTGTACAGGTTGATATTTCGATGAACGACGACTGGATGGGTCAGCCAGAAAGCAAGTTTACCTTGCAGGAATGGCAAAAAATTCTTGAGGGATGGAAACATCTCTTGGAGTTACCCAAAGATTCTGAGGAAGTTGTACTGATTCAGCTACCGTAATGAAAGAAAGGGAGACAGGATTGTTTGATTAGCTGTTGGAATCAAAGAATCAAAAGGGGACGGATTTATTTAATTAAATAATTCTGTCCCCTTTTTTCCTGGCGGCCAACAAAATCGGCAACCTGAATCTGGTGGATGGAAGCCCGACCAAGATTGCGGCGCACGCGCTCGTGGGTGGTCTGAAATCCATGGCCATGGGCGGAGATTTCAAGACCGGAGCGCTGGCGGGTGGCGCCAACGAGGCCATGGTTCAATACCTGGCGGATTTGATACTGCCTGCCGATTACGATCCGAATATGCCGGGGGCCGGTCAGTCCAAAGCCAACCTGTTGGCGATGTCACAGTTGATGGCCGTGCTTTCTGCTGTGCTTGCCGGGACCGACCCCAATATCGCTGCGAACATTGCGGCCACGGCTACGCAGTACAACTACCTGTCGCACTCGGATCTTGAGCGCGCTGCGAAGGAGATGATCAACTGCGGAAACGACTCGACCTGCGCAAACAAGGCTTATGGCGAATACCATGAGCTGAGCCAGAAACAGGATATTGAGGCGGTCGCACAGTGTGCATCCAATCCGGATCGATGCGGTCCCTTCTCCAGTCTGGTTGCCGACGCGGAGAGCAAAGCCCAGAAACTCAAAGACCTGGCCGCTTCTGCATCACCTGAAGCCGCTCACCTCTTTGATCTGCTGATCACCGAGAACTATGGCTTCCAGAACATGCTGGCGGGCATTACCGCCGGGCATACGGTTGCAGCTCTTGCCGACACGCTTGTCCAGACACTCGGTATCAGTCATGAATTGGCGATGGCGGCTGTCCAAGGTTTAGCGCAGAGCGTGTCTGCCATAGCGCCGACGATCAAAACGCCTGGAGGTGGGAAGGAAACAAGCAAAGGCGGGACGTTGGGATCGGCTGACAGCGGCACCAACTCTGAAGGACCGGGTAGCCCAAAACCCAACGTCAATCCTCCCAAAGGTGGATTCGGGCCGACCTATCGTGCGGCGGACAGTGAGCAGTTGGAAAAGATTTTGACCTCCTATTACGGAGCGGATAAAACTGGCAGCAGGGTTGGGAATGGTGGTTTGGCGGACGCCGTCCGTTATGAAAAAGCAACCGGTGAGCTTTTGTCTCCCGCCGGTCACGAACAGAAGGCAGTTGAAGTTAAACTTCGATTAAATGATTTTATTCGGAATGCGGATAATCAACCTCCTGGGAAATATCCCTACAGTCAACGAGATGTAGATTTTGCTAAAGAACTTGTGAAGGATATCGAGAATGCGCTTGGTCGATGACCGGTTTAAAGAATTTTTGGGGTTTCTGAAAACTTCAGAAATGCTCTCGAAGGAATCGTTAGAGAACTCGCTACTTGAATTTGGTGGCGCAGAAGGTGTAATCGCTAGCTCGTACTACATCTCGGCGTACGAAGCTTTAGGTGGATCGTTGGCGCGCGAGAATACACTTGAAAATATTCTTTCGTTTTTTAGTGGTTTTGAAATTGAGCTCGGTGAGGATCCGGAACTCAATTATTACTTTGTCGAGTCCATAGTCGATAATTTTTTAGCTCTTGGAGGAAATGTTGGAAAATTGATTGAGGCAGCCCCTATGAATTACAGGGTGTTTTTGCGTAAGCGTTTTTTATCAGGTTGATTTGACTATCCCGTCCTGAATTAGATTTACACCTTCTGATCTGTTTTCAGGAGGAAGTAATGGAATCAGCAAAAAGGCTTAGCCAGCGAGACTACACGCTGACTTTTAAATTGTCGGTCGTCGACCAGGTCGAAAGAGGCGAGCTGAGTTATAAGGAGGCTCAGGAGCGCTACGGGATTCAAGGCAAAACGACCAGAAAAAAAGGTGACAAAAAAGGTGACAGATTTATTTGATTAAATAAATCTGTCACCTTTTAGAAAATACTTAGAAATATTGAAAAGAAGTCCAATCAGACAAGTGGTGTATATGTACAGGTGACCCCTCGATTACTGATATGTCTTTGATCGCAAGTCGTAGGTGGGGCAAGCCGAACGCTCAGAGCATAAAGACAATTTTCTTCCAGAAAGCCGACGGCACCGTAACCCGCTATAGTAGACCTCAAGGAAGTAAATGATTATGCCGAAATTTGCTTGTGTCTGCGGTAATGTCATCAACCATGTCTCATGGAACATCTGAGTCCGAGTTTTCGTTGGTTTCTGAACGGAAAATAGATGAAGTTGGGGAGGCGCTCTCAGAGCGTTGGTTGCCGGAAGAAGAGTTTTATGATCTGATCGGGCAGGGTGCGGTGACGGTTTATCGTTGTAAGAGCTGCGGTCGATTAAATCTTGATCAAGGTGGTGGGAAGTTTAATTCTTATATAAGAGAGGCGAGGTGGCTGGAGTGAAGGGGGCGCATTTATTTGATTAATGAATTTTTCCCCTTCTCAATGCTGAATGAAGGTGTGATCATTTTTTTTTTTCGTGATATTTGTAAGTAGGACACCTATGGACCTCGACGACCGAGTAGACGAAATAAAAAGCAGAGAAGATTTTGCAAAATTTCTCCATGTGTTTCGTGAAACATTGTTGCAACAGCCTGATGAATGGGAGAACCCGACGCTGGAAAGTTACTTGGATGCAATGGAAGCCTGGGTTAATTCTATTGAGGGATATGTCCTTAACTCTGGGGACTCAGAGGTTCTGCAACCTAGCTGGAAGACCTTTGCCAAGATTCTGTCGGCGGCAAGCGTTTATGAGTGATGTCAGTCGGAGCGCCTGACGATCTGTTGGATGACTGTCTAGTTCTGAAGAAGGGGCAGCTTTTGATGCCAGACGCTGTTTTGCCTCAAGCGTGAATCAGGTGATGGTCGGCCAACCAAAAAGGGACCGGGCTCGAACCACTAAATCTGAGTGGCGACTCGGTCGTAGCCAATGAAGAGGAAACGGGTTCGACGGGTTCAACCGATCATGTTGAATTGCGGAGCAAACCCTGCAGTTGAAATCTGCAGGGCGTGGTGGCTTTTAACCTTGACTTGAGACCGGCTAATGGGTGTCCCCTTTTTTCCAGCCCCGGAAACGAATTCGAGCGCGACGTGCGGCATCGTTTGATGTCGTTTGCCGGTGTTCTTTCGCTTACTTAGGATAAAGCGGCGGCAACCCACTGTCCCCAGCCGGATCCTGCACCCGCTCCGCCGTCGGAATCGTGCGGATCGCCCGCCACAGATCCTCACCCTGCCAATGCTGCCCGGTCTCGCTATACAGCGCGCCGTTCAGCCCGTCGAGCGCATCCGACAGCGGCACAAAGCGCGCTGCCATTTCTGCGAGGGTTTCCGGTTGTTGGCGAGCCCAGGCGTCGAGGGCCTGGCGGGTGGCGTGGGGGTCGTTGGCCTGGCTGGCGCGTTTGATGTCGTCGAGCAGGGTGCGCGGGCTCGGGCCGGTTTGTGTGGCGCGCAGGATTGCCGGTTGCCAGCGGGCGCGCCACCACAGGCCGAAGCCGAGGAGGGTGGTGCAGGCCAGGATCAGTGTGCTGAGTTTCCACCACCACAGCGCTTCGCTGTCGGCGGTGTTGAAGGATTGCGCGCTGCCGGCCGGGGTGTCGACCTGCAGGCTCGGGTTGTTCACCACTTGCAGGGTGCGGGCCGGCAGGCTGGTGTGTTCCAGGTGATCTTCGAAGGTGTTCCACCACACCACGTCCACGGTCGGCAGTTCGATCGAACCGCTGCGGCTCGGCACCAGGGCTTCGCGTTCTTCGCGGCTGCCGATCAGGCCACGCTCGCTGCTCTGGTTATTGAGCACCGGTTGGTCCGGGTAGCGACGCAGGCCGTTGGCCTCGGTGGCCGGCAGGGCGGGCAGTTGTGAGCTGGCCAGGCCTTCGACCTTGAGGGTCAGGCTGCGGGTCAGGGAGTCGCCGACCTGAGAGTGATCAGGTTCCGGGTTCCAGCTCTCGCTGAGGCTCAGGCTGCGGGCCGGCAGCCACGGCGCATCGGCCGGGTAAGTGATCGGTTTGGGTTTGACCGTCAGCGGGATTTCCGTAGAGGTCACTCGCAACACCTTGCCCGGTTTCGGACCCTGTGCGTTGGCGTCCTTGGCAGGCTGGGTGTCCACCTGTGTGGCGCTGAAGGTTTGCGGGGTGATGGTCAGCAAACCGCTGTGTTGCGGGAAGATTGCATAGCGCATTTCGATCACGCCATGCCGCACGCCGTTGATGTCTTTCTCGTAGGTGCGTGTATCGCCCAGCTGTTCAACCCGTGCATCGGTGATCTGCAACGGGGTGACGCTGCTGTCGTCGTACAGCGACACCGAATGGTAAATGCGCAGGGTCAGGACGGCCTGGGCCTGCACGTAGACGCTGCTCTGGTCGAGGCTGGACTCGATGAACACCGGGTCGAGCACATTCTTTTCTTCGGTTACGTCGCTTTCCACCACCTGCACGGTGATCGGCTGGCTCTGGGTTTCACCCAGTTTCAATGACGGAATCTCAACGCTGCCGTTCTGTTTCGGCAGCAGGGTGATGATCCAGCGGGTGGTGGCGCGGTTCTCGTTGTTGAGCGTGTTCAGCTGGTTGACCTGACGCGTGCCGCGCACTTCGAACAGCGGCTCCAGCGGGGTCAGGTCCGGTTTGCCGAACTGCGTGACATCGTTGGATTCGAGGGTGAGTTCCACCGTCTCGCCGGAGTTCAGGCGACTGCGATCCACACTGGCCGTCAGCTCGGCCGCCTGAGCGGTGGCCGTGCAGATCAGCAGGGGCAGCAAGAGGGCGGTGAAACGGGTCATCGAGTGTTTTCCTGATCCTGATGTTGTTGCTGTTCGTACCAGAATTTGCGCCGCAGCAGTTCTCCCGGATCGTCCGGGATCTTGCCCAGCCATTGCTCCAGTGCCTGACGCTGCTCGCCTTCGAGGTTGTCCTCGCCGGGGTTCAGCGTCGGAGCCGTGTTCTGTTCCGTGTCCGGCGCGCTGTCCGGCAATTCGTTGGGGCCCGGCTGTGGCGGGGTGGTCGGCGGTGGTTCGCTCGCTGACTCCGCAGGGTGGGCCTCAGTTTGCGCGTCATTTTTGATCGCTGGTGGCGGCGCAGTGGCGGGCGGTGGTTCGTCGCCCGGCACGTTTTGCTGCGTCGGTTGCTTATCGGGCTCGGTCGGCGGCGGGGTGTTTTTCTGCTTGAGCAGGTTTTCCACCAGCGTCTTGTTGGTCAGCGCCGGACGCAGATCCGGTTGCAGCTCCAGCGCCTGTTCATAGGCGTCGATCGCCGCTTCCAGTTCACCGCTTTTCGCCAGGGCGTTGCCACGATTGTAGTGGGCGCGGGCATCGCTGCCTTCGGCGAAACGCTCGGCGGCGCCACTGTAATCGCCGGCCTCGTACAACGCCAGGCCTTGCCACTGGTGGTCTTCGAAGTGTTGCGCAGCCTCGGCCGGACGCTTCTGTTTCAGCAGATGCAGGCCCTGCTGGTCGGGACGCAACCACAGGTCTTCGAAATTGAAAGCGTAGCTCGGTTGCGGCAGACAGAAGAGCAGCGGCAGACAGAACAACCAGCCACGGCGACCGGCGCAGGCGGCGAGCAGCAACAGTGGCAACAGCAGCCAGTAACCCTGATCAGCCCAGGTATCGAGGCGCAGGGTCTGGCCATCGTTGCGCAGGCTGCGTGGGCCGTCGAGCAGACCGAGGCTGCGCAGGTCCGATTCGTCCAGTCGTGCGCTGTGGTATTCACCACCCATGGCGTTCAAGAAGGCACCGAGGCCGGGACTGTCGAGTTGCGGCACGCGGATCGCACCCTGGGCGTCCTTGAGGAAGCTGCCGTCCTCCTGAGCAATCGGCGCTCCTTCGGCAGTGCCGACGCCAAGCATCAGCAACTGCGCCGATTGCCCGCTCAACGCGTGGCGAATGCCCTGGCGTTCCTCATCGGACAGCGAAGAACCGATCAGCAGAATACGGCCCTGACCCAGCGCTCCTTGTTCCAGCAAGGCAAGTGCCTTGCGCACGGCAAGATCGGCGCGATGGCCGCTCTCCGGCATCAGCGATGGCTTCAGGGCGTCGAGCAGGTTGCGGCTGGTCGCCAGATCATCCGACAGCGGCACCAGCGTATGGGCGCTGCCGGCGTAAACGACGATGGCGGTCTGCGCATCGCTGCGTGCTTTGAGCAGATCGAACAGCTTGCGTCGGGCTTGCTCCAGGCGCGTGGGGGGCGAATCGGTGGCGAGCATTTCCGGAGTCAACTCCAGCGCCACCACCAGCGGATCGGCCGGTTTCTGACTGGTCTGTTCGACCCGCTCCCAGCTCGGTCCGAGCAGCGCCACAACCGTCAGCAGCCAAGCGACGGCCAGCGCAACCCAAGGCAATTTGCTGTCGCGACCGTTGCCACCGCTGAGCAGTGCGGCATGGAACGCCGGCGGCAGAATCATTTGCCAGCGCCCGGCGCGCTTCTGCCGATGCCAGAGTTGCCAGATCAGCCAGCCGAGCAGTGGCAGCAACAGCAGCCACCACGGACGGAACCAGTGCGGCCAGAGCGCAATCATCGGCGCCTCCGCAGACGCAGACGCTTGAGGCGTTCGCGCCAGTCAGGCAGGGGGCTTTGCAGATACAGCTCCTTGGTGAACAGGCGTTGCAACGGGTTGTCCGGCCACAGTTCGCGAGCCACCAGCAGAATGCTCAGCAACAAGGCCAGCGCCAGCGGCCAGTGATACAAGGCTTGTGCCGGGCGAGCCTCGGTCGGTTGCTGGGCTACCGGCTCGAGTCGGTCGAGGGTGTCCTTGATCGCTTGCAGTTCCTTGCCGTCGCGGGCACGGAAATAACGGCCACCGGTAGCGTCGGCAATTGCCTTGAGTGCCGGCTCGTCGAGGTCCAGGGTCGGGTTGCCGCCGAGCAGTGCCGTGGCGCCGCTTTCCTCGGGATCGGCACCGATGCCGATGGGGTAGATTTTCACACCTTCATTGGCGGCCAGTTTTGCGGCGATCAGCGGCTCGATTTCGCCGCCGTTGTTGGCACCGTCGGTGACCAGAATCAGCACCCGACTTTGCGCCGGGCGCATGCGCAGGCGTTTCAGGGCCAGGCCGATGGCGTCGCCGATGGCGGTGTTTTTGCCGGCAATGCCGATTCGCGCTTCATCGAGCCAGACCCGAACGGTGTGTCGGTCAAAAGTCAACGGCGCCTGCAGATAGGCCTGACTGCCGAACAGGATCAGACCGACCCGGTCGCCGTCGCGACTTTCCAGAAAATCACCGAGCAGATGCTGCACGAGCGACAGGCGACTGACGTCTTCGTCGTTCCATTGCATGTCGGGAAAGTCCATGGAGCCGGACACGTCCACCGCCACCAGCAGATCGCGGCCACTGGCGGCAATCGGCAGCGGTTCGCCGAGCCATTGCGGGCGGGCGGCGGCGATCAGCAGCAACAGCCACAGCAACATGAACGGCGCCTGCTGACGCCAGGCCGGCAGATTGGCCCGGGCACGGCGACGGGCGAGGCCTTCCAGATCACCGAGGAAGCTCACTTTCAACGCCGGTTCGCCGCTGTCCGCCACCGGCAGCACAAGGCGCATCAGCCACGGTAGCGGCAACAGCGCAAAGATCCACGGCCAGGCGAACTCAAACATGCTTGCGGATCCACGTATCGACAGCTTGCGTCAGGCCGGCGATGGCCTTGTCGTCGAGTTTGCACTCGGGCTTGTAGGCGCCTTCCACCAGCACCATCCAGCGGGTCAGGCCGGCGGCGGGGCAGCGGTTGTCGAGAAACGCCAGCCATTTGCGGCCGTTGAGGGTGTGGCTCTGGCTGTAGGGATAATGGTTGCGGCACAGGCGTTTGAGCAGGCCGTTGAGCTGCTGCAGCCAGGCACCGGCCGGCGCGCCGTCGTAGGGCTTGACCATTTGTGCCAGCTCGGCGAGCGCAGCGATGCGCACAGGATCGAGCGGGATTTCGGCGCGCACGACGGGTTTCTTCTTGACCGGAATGAACCGGCGCAAGCGCCACAGGGCGAAACCGAGCAGCGGCAGCAACAAAAGCAGCAGCCACCAGCCCGGCGCCGGCGGCCAGAAGGCAATCGGTGGCGGAGACATCAGCGGTTGCAGTTGTTCGAGGCCGTTCATCGAACGCTCCCCGGACGTTGCGGGTTGAGGAACTCGCGCATCTGCTCGACCATTTCACTCTGGGTGCTCAAGGGCATCAGCAATACCCGCAGTTTTTGCGCGAGCAATTCCCAGCGGGCAATGCGTGCTTCGGCCTGGGCGCGGTAGGTTTGGCGCAGATCAAAATTCAGTGTGTCGAGCTCCAGTTGCGCACCGCGTTCGGCGAACTTCAGCAGCCCGGCGGCGGGCAGGGCGTGATCCAGCGGATCGGACAGCGGCAGCATCAGCAGGTCGCAATGGCGCGACAGCAGGCTCAATTGCTGCTCCGCGCTGTCGCTCAGGGCCCGTTCGTCACAGATCACCACCACCAGACTGCCCGGGCGCAATACTTCCCGGGCCCGGCGCAGGGCGACACCGAACGCATCGCGATCCGGCTCGCGCTCGGTGTGCAGCGACTGATTGGCCTTAACCAGACGGTTGAGCAATTGCAACAGGCTTTGCTTGCTGCGACGTGGCTTGATCTCGTAATGCTCGTTGTCGCCGAACACCAGCCCGCCGACCCGGTCGTTGTGGCCCAGCGCGGCCCAACCGATCAAAGCCGCGGCCTGCGCCGCCAGCACCGATTTGAACATCAGCCCGGAACCGAAGAACAGCCGTGTGCTTTGCTCGACCATGATGAAGATCGGCCGCTCGCGCTCTTCGTGGAACAGCTTGGTGTGCGGCTCCTGAGTACGGGCAGTCACGCGCCAGTCGATGGTGCGTACGTCGTCGCCGGCCTGGTAGACCCGCACCTGATCGAAGTCCACGCCACGGCCACGGAACTTCGAATGGTGCAGGCCGATCAGCGGGCTGCGCTGGCTCGGCGTGGAAAACAGCTGCACTTCCCGCACGCGATGACGCATCTCGATCAATTCGGCGAGGGTGAGGCGAATGCCCGGTTCGGACGGCAGGGAGGCGTTCATGGGGGTCAAGCGACGGCGACGACGTCGAGAATCCGTTGCACCACCCGATCCTGGTCGATGCCGGCGGCTTCAGCCTCGAACGACAGAATGATGCGATGACGCAATACGTCGAACAGTACGGCCTGGATGTCTTCCGGGCTGACGAAGTCGCGACCGGCCAGCCAGGCGTGGGCGCGGGCGCAGCGGTCGAGGGCGATGGAGCCACGGGGGCTGGCGCCGTAGGCAATCCATTCGGCCATTTCCGGATCGAACTTGGCCGGGTTGCGCGTGGCCATGACCAGTTGCACGAGGTATTCCTCCACGGCGTCGGCCATGTACAGACCGAGGATTTCCTTGCGTGCGGCGAAGATTGCCTGCTGACTGACCCGGCGCTCGGGCTTGGTTTCACCGTTCAGGGCTTCGCCACGGGCCTGTTGCAGGATCCGTCGTTCGACGGCGGCGTCCGGGAAACCGATTTTCACGTGCAGCAGGAAGCGGTCGAGCTGCGCTTCGGGCAGCGGGTAGGTGCCTTCCTGCTCGATCGGGTTCTGCGTGGCCATCACCAGAAACAGCGGCGACAGTTCATAAGTGCTGCGCCCGACGCTGACCTGACGCTCGGCCATGGCTTCAAGCAGGGCCGATTGCACCTTGGCCGGAGCACGGTTGATTTCGTCCGCCAGCACCAGGTTGTGGAAGATCGGGCCTTGCTGGAACACGAAACTGCCGGTTTCCGGGCGATAGATCTCGGTGCCGGTGATGTCGGCCGGCAGCAGGTCCGGAGTGAACTGGATGCGATGGAACTGGGCTTCGATGCCCTCGGCGAGTTCTTTGATCGCTTTGGTCTTGGCCAGGCCCGGAGCACCCTCGACCAGCATGTGGCCGTCGGCGAGCAGGGCGATGAGCAAGCGCTCGATGAGTTTTTCCTGGCCGAGAATCTGCGTTGAAAGAAAGGTTCGCAGCGCCAGCAGCGCTTCACGATGTTCCATCGATGACTGTTCCTGGAAAGGGTGGCCACAGGCGTTCGGATAACGCCGGGGCTGGGGGCGTTACTTTAATCCATCGCAGGGGGTGGCGACTAACGGCATTTTGCGCAAAGTGCGGGTAATGACCGGGGCAATTGTTGGAAATTTGTAGGGCCGGGGAGGTGGAGTGTTCTTCGGGGCCTCTTCGCGAGAGCTCGCTTCCACATTTGAGCGGCGTACACCGCTCTGTGTGGGAGCGAGCCTGCTCGCGAAAGGGCCGTCAAGCCGACATCAAATCTGGCTGATAAAGGTGCCAGTACCGTCAAGAATGTTCTTCAGGGTTTCCTCGACCTCGGCCAGATCGACCATGTCCGGGTTGTAGGTGATTTCCAGCACATCATCCCCGTTCAGCGCATCGGCATCCGCGGCGGCGATTTCGATCTTCAGCAGGGTTCTGGTCAGGGTGACCTTTACACCATCCAGGGTGGACGGCTCGCCTTCCAGCGTGATTTCCAGCTCATCCTCGTCCGGATAGCGGCTCATAAGAAACATTTCGCCCTTGTCGCTGTGGCAGCAGAGCATGGCCATGTTGTCTTCTTCGTCGTCGCACGGGTTGACGATGAGTAGGGCGGTGGTCATTTGCATGAGGAATTCCTGCCTCGGCGGGCTTGTTGGTCGCAATTGGGCGCGATTCTGCCAGCCCCGGGGAATTTCTGCATGTGAGAGTGTCAGAGGATGTGTCGTGAACGCGACACAGGTCAATGGTCATTCCGGGCGCGGATGTACCGTAAAAGCGGACATTCAGACCGGCGTTCTGCCTCATGAATGCTAGTGTTTACCGATGCGCAGGCCTTCGTTTACGTGCCAATGACCGAATATGTCGCAGCACTGCAAGCAGACACATTGTCGCAGCCATTAAGCTGCGCAACGGATGAGCACCCGTAAAGGCATTGCGGCAGGCCCCGTGGCGGCCCCCGGCAGTCGTTTTTGCAGATGCCCATTCATGGAAGGTGAATGTGACCTGAGTGTCTCGTCCAGCTTCACCCACCTGTCACCCTGTTTCCTCTGCCCGAGATTCAGGAACAGGGCGACGGAACGCCCCGAAAGGGGTTTTGTACGCGACGCTTTCCATCAATAACAAGCCCAAGCGGAGTACCACAGATGGCGTTCTTCACCGCAGCCAGCAAAGCCGACTTCCAGCACCAACTGCAAGCGGCACTGGCGCAGCACATCAGTGAACAGGCACTGCCACAAGTGGCGCTGTTCGCTGAACAATTCTTCGGCATCATTTCCCTGGACGAGCTGACCCAGCGTCGCCTCTCCGACCTCGCTGGCTGTACTCTTTCTGCGTGGCGCCTGCTTGAGCGCTTCGATCACGCGCAACCGCAAGTGCGCGTCTACAACCCCGATTACGAGCGTCACGGCTGGCAGTCGACCCACACCGCGGTCGAAGTGCTGCACCACGACCTGCCATTCCTGGTGGACTCGGTGCGCACCGAGCTGAACCGCCGCGGCTACAGCATCCACACCCTGCAGACCACCGTGCTGAGCGTGCGTCGTGGCAGCAAGGGCGAACTGCTGGAAATTCTGCCGAAGGGCACCACCGGCGAAGGCATCCTGCATGAGTCGCTGATGTACCTGGAAATCGACCGCTGCGCCAACGCGGCCGAATTGAATGTGCTGAGCAAGGAACTGGAACAGGTTCTGGGTGAAGTCCGCGTCGCGGTCGCCGATTTCGAGCCGATGAAGGCCAAGGTGCAGGAAATCCTCACCAGGCTCGATAACAGCGCATTCGCCGTCGAAGCCGACGAAAAGAACGAAATCAAGAGCTTCCTTGAATGGCTGGTGAACAACCATTTCACCTTCCTCGGCTACGAAGAATTCACCGTTGTCGATCAGGCCGATGGCGGCCACATCGAATACGACCAGAACTCCTTCCTCGGCCTGACCCGGATGCTGCGCACCGGTCTGACCAACGAAGACCGCCACATCGAAGACTACGCCGTCGCCTACCTGCGCGAACCGACCCTGCTGTCGTTCGCCAAGGCTGCGCACCCGAGCCGCGTACACCGTCCGGCCTACCCGGACTACGTGTCGATCCGCGAAATCGACGCCGACGGCAAAGTCATCAAGGAACACCGCTTCATGGGCCTGTACACCTCTTCGGTGTATGGCGAAAGCGTACGTGTCATCCCGTTCATCCGCCGCAAGGTCGAAGAGATCGAGCGTCGTTCCGGCTTCCAGGCCAAGGCCCACCTGGGCAAGGAACTGGCCCAGGTTCTGGAAGTGCTGCCGCGTGACGACTTGTTCCAGACCCCGGTCGATGAACTGTTCAGCACCGTGATGTCGATCGTGCAGATCCAGGAACGCAACAAGATTCGCGTGTTCCTGCGCAAAGACCCGTACGGTCGTTTCTGCTACTGCCTGGCCTACGTGCCGCGCGACATCTACTCCACCGAAGTGCGCCAGAAGATTCAGCAAGTGCTGATGGAGCGCCTGAAGGCGACCGACTGCGAGTTCTGGACCTTCTTCTCCGAGTCCGTGCTGGCCCGCGTGCAGTTGATCCTGCGCGTAGACCCGAAAAACCGCATCGACATCGACCCGCTGCAACTGGAAAACGAAGTGATCCAGGCTTGCCGCAGCTGGCAGGATGATTACGCCGCGCTGATCGTCGAAAACCTCGGCGAAGCCAAAGGCGTCGACGTACTGGCTGATTTCCCGAAAGGCTTCCCGGCCGGTTACCGCGAGCGCTTCGCTGCGCACTCGGCCGTGGTCGATATGCAGCACCTGCTCAACTTGAGCGAGAAGAAGCCGCTGGCGATGAGCTTCTACCAGCCGCTGGCCGCCGGCCCACGCGAGCTGCACTGCAAGCTGTACCACGCCGATACCCCGCTGGCACTGTCCGACGTGCTGCCGATCCTGGAAAACCTCGGCCTGCGCGTGCTGGGCGAGTTCCCGTATCGCCTGCGCCACAACAACGGTCGCGAGTTCTGGATCCACGACTTCGCGTTTACCGCAGCCGAAGGCATGGAGCTGGACATCCAGCAGCTCAATGACACCCTGCAGGACGCGTTCGTTCACATCGTGCGCGGCGACGCCGAGAATGATGCGTTCAACCGTCTGGTGCTGACCGCCGGCCTGCCATGGCGCGACGTCGCGCTGCTGCGTGCCTACGCCCGTTACCTGAAACAGATCCGCCTGGGCTTCGACCTCGGCTACATCGCCAGCACCCTGAACAACCACACCGACATCGCTCGAGAACTGACCCGGTTGTTCAAGACCCGTTTCTATCTGGCCCGCAAGCTGGGCAGCGACGATCTGGACGACAAGCAGCAGCGTCTGGAGCAGGCCATCCTGACTGCGCTGGACGACGTTCAGGTCCTCAACGAAGACCGCATCCTGCGTCGTTACCTGGACCTGATCAAAGCGACCCTGCGTACCAACTTCTACCAGACCGACGCCAACGGCCAGAACAAGTCGTACTTCAGCTTCAAGTTCAACCCGCACTTGATCCCTGAGCTGCCGAAGCCGGTTCCGAAGTTCGAAATCTTCGTTTATTCGCCTCGCGTCGAAGGCGTGCACCTGCGTTTCGGCAACGTTGCGCGTGGTGGTCTGCGCTGGTCCGACCGTGAAGAAGACTTCCGTACCGAAGTCCTGGGCCTGGTAAAAGCCCAGCAAGTGAAGAACTCGGTCATCGTGCCGGTGGGTGCGAAGGGCGGCTTCCTGCCGCGTCGCCTGCCACTGGGCGGCAGCCGTGACGAGATCGCGGCCGAGGGCATCGCCTGCTACCGCATCTTCATTTCGGGTCTGCTGGACATCACCGACAACCTGAAGGACGGCAAACTGGTACCGCCGGCCAACGTCGTGCGTCATGACGACGATGACCCGTACCTGGTGGTCGCGGCGGACAAGGGCACTGCAACCTTTTCCGACATCGCCAACGGCATCGCCATCGACTACGGCTTCTGGCTGGGTGACGCGTTTGCGTCCGGTGGTTCGGCCGGTTACGACCACAAGAAAATGGGCATCACCGCCAAGGGCGCGTGGGTTGGCGTGCAGCGCCACTTCCGTGAGCGCGGCATCAACGTTCAGGAAGACAGCGTGACCGTGGTCGGCATCGGCGACATGGCCGGCGACGTATTCGGTAACGGCCTGTTGATGTCCGACAAGCTGCAACTGGTTGCCGCGTTCAACCACATGCACATCTTCATCGACCCGAACCCGGACCCGGCCACCAGCTTCGTCGAGCGCAAGCGCATGTTCGACCTGCCGCGTTCGGCCTGGTCCGACTACGATACCAGCATCATGTCCGAAGGCGGCGGTATCTTCTCGCGCAGCGCGAAGAGCATTGCCATCTCGCCGCAGATGAAAGAGCGCTTCGACATCCAGGCCGACAAGCTGACCCCGACCGAGCTGCTGAACGCCTTGCTCAAGGCTCCGGTGGATCTGCTGTGGAACGGCGGTATCGGTACTTACGTGAAGGCCAGCAGCGAAAGCCACGCCGATGTTGGCGACAAGGCCAACGATGCACTGCGCGTGAACGGCAACGAGCTGCGCTGCAAAGTGGTGGGCGAGGGCGGTAACCTCGGCATGACCAGCTGGGTCGTGTGGAGTTCGGCCTCAATGGCGGCGGTTCCAACACCGACTTCATCGACAACGCCGGTGGTGTGGACTGCTCCGACCACGAAGTGAACATCAAGATCCTGCTGAACGAAGTGGTTCAGGCCGGCGACATGACCGGCAAGCAACGCGATCAGTTGCTGGCGAGCATGACCGACGAAGTCGGTGGTCTGGTGCTGGGCAACAACTACAAGCAGACTCAGGCCCTGTCCCTGGCTGCCCGCCGTGCCTACGAGCGTGCCGCCGAGTACAAGCGCCTGATGAGCGACCTGGAAGGCCGTGGCAAGCTGGACCGCGCCATCGAGTACCTGCCGACCGAAGAGCAGCTCACCGAGCGCGCCGCGACCGGCAAGGGCCTGACCCGTCCGGAGCTGTCGGTACTGATCTCGTACAGCAAGATCGACCTCAAGCAGCAGCTGCTGGACTCGCTGGTGCCGGACGACGACTACTTGACCCGCGACATGGAAACCGCGTTCCCGCCGACCCTGGTCAGCAAGTTCGCCGACGCCATGCGCCGTCACCGTCTGAAGCGCGAGATCGTCAGCACCCAGATCGCCAACGATCTGGTTAACCACATGGGCATCACCTTCGTTCAAAGGCTCAAAGAGTCCACCGGCATGACCCCGGCGAACGTAGCGGGTGCTTATGTGATCGTGCGTGACATCTTCCACCTCCCGCACTGGTTCCGTCAGATCGAAGCGCTGGACTACCAGGTTTCCGCTGACGTGCAACTGGAGCTGATGGACGAGCTGATGCGTCTGGGCCGTCGCGCCACGCGCTGGTTCCTGCGTGCCCGTCGCAACGAGCAGAACGCTGCCCGTGACGTCGCGCATTTCGGTCCGCACCTGAAGGAGCTGGGCCTGAAGCTGGACGAGCTGCTGAGCGGCGAAATCCGCGAGAACTGGCAGGAGCGTTATCAGGCCTACGTGGCTGCCGGTGTACCGGAACTGCTGGCGCGCATGGTGGCGGGTACGACTCACCTCTACACGCTGCTGCCGATCATCGAAGCAGCCGACGTCACCGGTCAGGATCCAGCCGAAGTGGCCAAGGCGTACTTCGCCGTGGGCAGTGCGCTGGACATCACCTGGTACAACGGGAAGATCAGCGCCTTGCCGGTTGAAAACAACTGGCAGGCCCTGGCCCGTGAAGCGTTCCGCGACGACGTCGACTGGCAGCAACGCGCGATCACCATCGCCGTTCTGCAAGCGGGCGGCGGTGATTCGGACGTGGAAACCCGTCTGGCACTGTGGATGAAGCAGAACGACGCGATGATCCAGCGCTGGCGCGCCATGCTGGTGGAAATCCGTGCCGCCAGCGGTTCGGACTACGCCATGTACGCGGTGGCCAACCGTGAGCTGAACGATCTGGCGTTGAGCGGTCAGGCGGTCGTGCCAGCTGCGGCGACGGCGGAGCTTGAGCTTGCTTGAGTAGCTGCTGAATGAAATAGCCCCTGCATTGTGAGATGTGGGGGCTTTTTTTT
>NZ_LRUN01000042.1 GCF_001679645.1 Pseudomonas bananamidigenes
CCCCCAGCCTCTGAGGATCGAAAACCATGCGCCCGCCCTACCGCACCGCACTGTTTGCCAGCCTGCTCGCCATCGTGTGTGCCGGTGTGCTGTGGGCTGCTTACGACTGGTTTCAGGGCCGTTACCTGCGGGCCTTCAGCGAACACACCGCGGTGTTTTCCGGCGACCCGCTGCGCCTGCCCGACGACCTCGCCGGCCCCGGCAATATCCGCCTGGTGCACTTCTGGGATCCGGCCTGCCCGTGCAATGTCGGCAATCAGCAGCACCTGACCGAGATGGTCGAACAGTTCGGCCCCAAGGGTGTGGAGTTCTTTGCCGTGCAGAAGGCCGGCAGCCACGGCCAGTTACCCGCCACTCTCAGCAACCTCAAGACCATCGCGGTGCTGCCCGGCTCCGAACAGATCCCCGCCAGCCCCGCCGTGGCGATCTGGGACCGCAGCGGCCAGCTGGCGTACTTCGGCCCCTACAGCGAAGGCCTGACCTGTAATTCCAGCAACAGTTTTATCGAACCGATCCTGCAGGCGTTGAGTGATGATCGTCCGGTGAGTGCGACTCATACGTTGGCGGTGGGGTGTTATTGTCCATGGGTGAGTGGGGAGTGATCAGTCTCGGGTCCACGATAGACATTACATCAACCCCAAAAGACGCCAGAAACATACTGATAGCCAAAAACTAAACCGCCTTGAATCCAGGCTTGTTATTGGCAGCGCGCCACTCTTTGACCTCCTTTACAACTCCTTCAGGACTGTCATCTCTATCATCTCTTGGGTAATAGATCAGATCCGAGCCGTCCGGATGCTCTGTTAACCGTCTGAACTCAATTACCAGTTTTACACCTTCCTCCTCTGTTCGAGCACCAGCATCAAAAATAGAAATTACAAAGTCCAAAAATTCCGCTTCCGTATAGTCTGAAATATTTAACATTCCATCATCCTACGAAATGGCACTCCTGACAAAAATATGCCAGAAGCGCTGTAATAACTTAATAAATCAATTTTTAAACCCAGGCTTTCCGTTGGCAGCCCGCCACTCTTTAACTTCCTTCACAATACCTTCCGGGCTATCTTCTCTATCATTCCGTGGATAGTAAATCAAATCCGAACCATCTGGATGTTCAGTCAATCGCTCAAACTCAAAAATCAATTTAACGTCTTCCTCTTCCGTCCTGGCTCCACTTTCACAAATCTCAACCACAAGATCCAAAAACTCTTTTTCCGTATAGTCGGAAATTAACTTGTCACTCATACTGACTCTCCTTCTTATGAATTTCCTTATGGCGACGAGGAGTAACTATCCGAATATTTTCAAGACCATAAACATTACCGCCGCTTGAGATTCTTATCTTGTGATGCAACTCAAATTTCACTGCCTCTCCTGCTCGCTCCAGTTTTGAAACGTAGGGTGACTTTCCTTTCTCCATCGTAGACCGGTTCTGTTTTTGAAACTGAGCCGCCAACTCCGGATCCCCGGCCACCGCCTTCCAGAACGCCTCCCGAAACGCCCGAAAATTCCTGAACTCCCGCCCTCGCAACTGATCGGCAATCTGCACTGGCACCGGCGCGCCTTCGCCTTGCGATGCGCTGGCAAGCCAGTTCCCCGACACCACCTGACCCATCCCTGTCGCGACGCCCGGATCCTCCCGCCGGTCCCGAAACATGATGTAGTTCGGCGGCAGCCCGGAGTCCGGCGGGAACACCAGGACATAGTCATCGAATCCGGCTTCGGAAACCGCCGGGAACGAATCGAGGCGTCCCTCGACCGGGATCACCGTCGCTCCGGTGTAGACCGGTGGATCCGACGGTTCGGCCGGTGAGATTGTCGAGCTGTTGCCCGGATTTACGATCGGCGTCCAGGTCAGGGTGCGTGGTGGAACATCGGCGGTGGTTGCGATGTAGACGTTGCGTTCGGCGTCGTAGGAAGCCGCCAGCACCCTGACAGTCGATGGAACGTTCAGGCCATCGGTCCTGACGACAAAGACCTCTGACTGTCCGCTCGCATCGGTCTTCGAACTGAATCGGTAAGGCAGATCGACCGCGCCCTCGGCAGCCGCAATGGCGTGCAGGTCTGGCGCCGGATCAGGCGCGATGTCCGACAGCGGCGTACTGAACGCATAACGGTCCGGCAGTTCGCCGTTACCCAGTTTCGAGGAGTAGACCAATGCGCTGACACCGACCACCGCGCCTGCCCCGACACTGACCGCCAGACTGCCCAAAGCCGTAATGGCGCTGCGAACCGCCGCTTGCAGGCTGACCGAAGCGGCCTCGGCAACCGCCAGGACTCCGGCCGACGTCATGAACAGCGGTCCAGCCGCAGAAGCGGCACCCGGTGCGCCGAAGGTATGGGCGGAACGAAGAGCCTCTGCCGCTGCCCGCGCTTGCTCATCGGCGATGCGTCTTGCTTCTGCCTCGGCGGCAATTCGCGCCTCTTCCCGCAGGCGTGCCTGCTCCTGCAAATGCCAGGCTTCCTGCTCCCGGGCAAGGCGTATCTCCTGCTGCAACCGCTCCGCCTCCTGAGCCCGGGCGATCAGACCGGCAAATGCGTCCGCCGCCGCGACCATATGCCGGGCGTTTTCCGAATGCAGAAGCGAAGCGTGATAGTCCTGCCAGCGCGTGCCCAGATCCGTATTGGCCTGCAGGTCCACCAGGTTTTTCAACGCCTCGAGCTCGGGCTTGCTCAACGGGGCGTTGATCGCCGGGTTGGCGATCGCATAGGGCCGGACGGCGGCTTGCTCGGCGGCGCGAATGTTGTCCGCTGCAATTTTGTAATTCGTGAGTGTTTGAGAAAGACTGCCCCCGGTTGACCCCGCCGCCGCAGCGATTCTTTCAACGAGAAATCCCGGCAGAAACTGGAAGCGGATATTCGTTTCCAGATTGACCACGGACAGCCTTTCGGCAGCAAGAATCTCCCGAGCGTCCCTGGTCAGTTGCGCTGCACCCTCCACCTGACTTCTTTGTGCAGCCAGGCCCGGTAGTTGATTGCCGATAATGGCCATCACCCATGCAAGGCGCCGCAGCTCCATGGCCGAACGATAGGCCCTGTCGATGGCCGCATAAGCGATGGAAATATCCGGCACCGGCGACGCCAGACTTTCCCGTATTTTCCTGAAGGACAAATCCTTCATCAGGAAAAACGGATTATGACCATACAAGGAATAAGCGCCCTCGGTATGGGCACGATACTCCAGCAACTTCGCGTGAATAACCTGAATGGTTACTTCCTGATCGGCCTTGACTTTCTGAAGCAATGAAAGTCCGACACCGGCCGCCTGCCTGGCCTGCTCTACTTCATTAGTGGCGACAGCTCCGAGATTGCTGAATATTCCCGCGTACTCAAGATCAATATGTGCCTGAGCATTCTGCTGCTCATGCATCAAGTCATCCCAAATAAACGGAGTTAACGGATTCAGTTGACCAGAACCTTGACCGATGCCTCTATGCGGCCCTTCATTCAATCCCCAACTTCCCGAAAAAAACCCACCTTGCGCCAATCGAACCGGCGCAGTTGTCTGGATGGGTATCGGTGCCAGTTCATATTTCCCCGGTGCGGTCTGCTTGTGCGGTCCAAGATAGTTTTCAATATCACTCATACGACTTCTCCATGTCAGTTATTCCATGTATCGAATTCGCAAACTTCGCTTTAGTCCTCCGTTTTTTCTCGAGGTCTTTTATAGGCCTGCCCCGTTAAACGTCGCAATAACAGACCTGTAGTGCACTTCCCGAAAACCTGAAGGAAACTTCCTATTCCAGAAATACTGTGTTATGAAATCCCGGTTGCGCGCTTCAACTGGATCAGCACCATCAATGCCTTCATATAAATAGAACGACAGGGAGCAGATTTTTCATGAAAAAAGGCTTGACCGTACTTGCGCTGCTGATCGTCATTCCCGCCATCGGAGTTGGCGGATACCTCTACAGCAAGCAACCGACGCGTCAGGGCCAGGTGGAGTTGCGCAACCTGCAAGGCTCGGTGACGGTGCGTTACGACGAACGCGGCGTGCCGCACATCCGTGCCGAAAACGAAACCGACCTTTATCGCGCCCTGGGCTACGTGCACGCCCAGGATCGTCTGTTCCAGATGGAAGCCATGCGCCGTCTGGCCCGGGGCGAACTGGCCGAAGTGCTCGGGCCGAAACTGCTCGACACCGACAAACTGTTTCGCAGCCTGCGCATCCGCGAGCGCGCCGCCAGTTACGTGGCCGGCCTGGACAGGCAGTCACCGGCGTGGAAGGCCCTGCAAGCCTATCTGGACGGCATCAACCAATATCAGGACTCGCACGCCGCCCCTGTCGAGTTCGACGTGCTGGGCATCCCCAAGCGGCCTTTCACCGCCGAAGACACCATCAGCGTCGCCGGCTACATGGCCTACAGCTTCGCCGCTGCGTTTCGCACCGAACCGCTGCTGACCTACGTGCGCGATCAACTGGGCGCTGACTACCTCAACGTCTTCGACCTCGACTGGCAGCCCAAGGGCGTGCTCGCCAAGGGCCGCGCCGGCACCGCACCGACCCTCGCTGCCGATGACTGGAAAGACCTGAACGCCCTCGCCCGCCTCAGCGAGCAGGCACTGATCGACAACGGCCTGCCACAGTTCGAAGGCAGCAACGCCTGGGTGATTGCCGGCAGTCGCAGCAAGGGCGGCAAGGCCTTGCTGGCCGGCGACCCGCACATCCGTTTCTCGGTGCCGTCGGTGTGGTACGAAGCGCAGCTGTCGGCGCCGGGCTTTGAACTCTACGGCCATCATCAGGCGCTGGTGCCGTTTGCGTTTCTGGGACACAACCTGGATTTCGGCTGGAGCCTGACCATGTTCCAGAACGATGACCTCGACCTGATCGCCGAAAAGGTCAACCCGGACAACCCGAACCAGGTCTGGTATCACGGCCAGTGGACGGACATGGTCAGCACCGAGCAGCAGATCGCCGTAAAGGGCCAGGCCCCGGTGACCATCACCCTGCGCCAGTCGCCCCACGGGCCTATCGTCAACGATGCACTTGGCACCGCCGCCGGAAAAACCCCGATTGCCATGTGGTGGGCGTTTCTCGAAACGCCGAATCCGATCCTCGATGGTTTCTACCAGCTCAACCGCGCCGACACTCTCGCCAAGGCCCGCGCCGCAGCGGCCAAGGTGCAGGCGCCGGGATTGAACATCGTCTACGCCAACGCCAGGGGCGATATCGCCTGGTGGGCTTCGGCGCTGTTGCCCAGGCGTCCGGCCGGGGTCAAACCCGCGTTCATCCTCGACGGCAGCGGCAACCAGGCCGACAAGGACGGTTACTTCCCGTTCAGCGCCAACCCGCAGGAAGAGAACCCGGCCCGGGGCTATATCGTCTCCGCCAACTTCCAGCCCGTGTCGCCGACCGGCCTGGAGATTCCCGGTTATTACAACCTTGCCGACCGTGGCCAGCAACTCAACCGCCAGCTCGCCGACAAGAACGTGAAGTGGGACAACGAGGCCAATCAGAAGCTGCAACTGGGCACCACCACCGGTTATGGCCCGCGCGTGCTGGCGCCGCTGCTGCCGGTATTGCGTGAAGTGGTGAGCGACCCGGCACAACTGAAACTGGTCGGGCAACTGGCGCAGTGGCAAGGCGATTACCCACTGGACTCGGTCAGCGCGACGGTGTTCAACCAGTTCCTCTATGACCTGGCCGACGCGGCAATGCGTGATGAGCTGGGCAACGACATGTTCGAGACCCTGCTGTCGACCCGCGTGATCGATGCGGCGTTACCGCGCCTTGCGGCGAATGCCGATTCACCGTGGTGGGACAACCGCAACACCCCGGGCAAGGAGAGCCGCGCCGACACCGTGCGCACCGCATGGCAGGCGAGCATGGCGCACCTGAAACAGACCCTCGGCGACGATCCCTCCGGCTGGCAATGGGGCAAGGCCCACACGCTGACCCATGGCCATCCGCTGGGGCAACAGAAACCGCTGGACCGCATCTTCAATGTCGGCCCGTTCGCCGCACCCGGCTCCCATGAAGTACCGAACAACCTCTCGGCGAAGCTCGGCCCGGCGCCGTGGCCGGTGACCTACGGCCCGTCGACCCGGCGGCTGGTGGACTTCGCGGATCCGGCTCACAGCCTGACCATCAACCCGGTCGGCCAGAGCGGCGTGCCGTTCGACAGCCACTATGACGATCAGGCGGAGGCGTATGTGGACGGGCTGTATGTGCAGGCGCATTTCAGTGATGAAGAGGTGACGGCGAATACGCGCAGTACCTTGAAGCTGTTGCCGGCGCGGGCAGCTCAATAGATTTTTGCTGACTGGAGCGGCCCCTTCGCGAGCAAGCTCGCTCCCACATTGGATCGCGGTTTCCTGTGGGAGCGAGTTTGCTCCGGGCGGCGTTCCGACGAAGGGGCCATTCAGAACAAAACAGATCTCAAACCATCGCCGCAAAATTCGACCGGAATTGCTGCGGCGTCACCCCCAGCCGCCGGTTGAACACGCTGCGCATGTGTTGCGCGTCGCGAAACCCGCACTGATACGCCACCGTTTTCAACGGCGCCGTGGTGCTTTCAAGCATGACCCGCGCCGCATCCACCCGCGCCCGCTCGACGAACTCCGCCGGAGTCACTTTCGCCTCTCGGGCAAACACCCGGGAGAAATTCCTCGCACTCATGTTCGCGGCATTCGCCAGATCGGCGATGGTCAAGTCACCGGTGAGATTGGCCAGCACGTACAACTGCACCATCGCCACCGCCGACGTCGGTTCGGCATGCGGCGTGAGAAACGGACTGAACTGCGACTGCCCGCCCGAGCGCTGGGTGAACACCACCAGCCGCTTGGCCACGCTCAGCGCTGTGTCGGCCCCGTAATCACGCGCCAGCAGGTACAGCGACAGATCGATCCCCGCCGTCACCCCCGCCGAGGTGTAGAGCTGACCATCCTCGACGTACAACCGATCGGCCTCGACCCGGCTCGACGGGCACAACTTCGCCAGCGCGCCGGCGTCGTTCCAGTGAGTGGTGACCGTGTGTCCCTCCAGCACCCCGGCACGGGCGAGCATGAACGCACCGTTGCAGATCGAGCCGAACCGCCGCGCCCGTCCGCAGGCTTCCCGCAGCCAGCGATCGAACGTTTCGCCGAAATCCAGGAACGGCAACTGCGGTCCACCGGCCACCAGCAGCAAATCGTACGCCTGCGATGCATCGCTGAAATGCCGGTGAGCACTCAGTGTCAGCCCGTTCGAACACGCCATCGGCCCGCGCTCGACGCCGATCACTTCCAGCCGGTAGTGATTCTCCGGCGCCAGGAAGCGATTGGCCTCGGCGAACACATCCATGGGACCGCTGACGTCCAGCGCCTGCACGCCGGGAAACACCACGATGGCAACGGTTCTGTTCATGGCGATGTCGGCTCCCTGGAATGGCGAATCAGCGCCAACCCTAGCCAATCCTCGCCACAGAAGCGAGCTGGCACGATTTGCAGGTGGAATGGCAAGGATCGCAGCCATGGATCGATTGTCCGGCTCTGCCCCCGGGAACAGACTTTCTTCACCAGCGCCGCAACGGCGTTTTCGACGAGGAAGCTCAACATGACCACGACCATTGCCGGTATCAAGATCCCTGACAGCGCCCTGGCGCGAGCCACCACCGAATACATCCGCGACATCGAATCCGATTTGCTTTACCACCACTCGCGCCGGGTTTTTCTGTTCGGCGCCTTGAGCGGTGAACGCAAGCAATTGGCCTACGACCCTGAGCTGCTGTACGTCGGCGCGATGTTCCATGATCTGGGTCTGGTCGAAGGTCACCGCAGCGATGACGAGCGTTTCGAAGTCGATGGCGCCAACGCGGCGGCCGCATTTCTCAAGCCTTACGGTCTGAGCGACGACGACATCGAACAGGTCTGGCTGTCGATCGCCCTGCACACCACGCCAGGCGTGCCGAAGCATTTGCGGCCGACCGTGGCGCTGGTGACCGCTGGCGTCGAAATGGACGTGCTGGGCATGGATTACGCGGCGTTCACTGCCGTGCAGCGTGAGGCGGTGGTGCATGCGCACCCACGGGGCGAGGGTTTCAAGGAGTGCATCATCTGCGCGTTTGCCGACGGCTTGCGTCATCGCCCGCAGACCACATTCGGCAATGTGAAGACCGATGTGCTGAAAGATCAGATGCCGGGGTTCAAGCCGATGAATTTCGTTGACGTCATCCGCAGTTCTCCCTGGTCTGCATAAACGAAATGTGGGAGCGAGCCTGCTCGCGAAAGCGCGGTGTCAGCCAACATCTGAGTCGACTGGCACTCCGTCTTCGCGAGCAGGCTCGCTCCCACATTGGGATTCGGGTTGGCCTTGAGGAAGGGCCAACCCGGTTTTGCTCACGCCACTTCCGGCGTCGGCGCCCGGCGCACGTCCGGTTGCTTCCACGAATCGGCGGCACTTTCTTCGATGGCCTGCTGGATCGCCTTGCGGCGCGCCTCTTCGGCACGGCGGCTGAAGAACCAGACCATGAAGGTCACCAGCGACACTGCCAGCAGAATCAGGCTGGCCACGGCGTTGATCTCCGGTTTCACACCCAGACGCACCGCCGAGAACACTTCCATCGGCAGGGTCGTCGAGCCGGGGCCGGAAACGAAGCTCGCCAATACCAGGTCATCCAGCGACAGGGCGAAGGACATCATGCCGCCCGCCGCCAGCGATGGCGCGATCATCGGGATGGTGATCAGGATGAACACCTTCCACGGCCGCGCACCCAGATCCATGGCGGCCTCTTCGATCGACAGATCCAGCTCACGCAGACGCGCCGACACCACCACCGCCACATACGCCGCACAGAACGTGGTGTGAGCGATCCAGATGGTGACGATACCGCGCTCCTGCGGCCAGCCGATCATCTGCGCCATCGCCACGAACAGCAGCAACAGCGACAGACCGGTAATCACCTCGGGCATGACCAGCGGCGCCGTCACCAGGCCACCAAACAGCGTACGGCCCTTGAAACGGGTGATGCGGGTCAGCACGAACGCCGCCAGCGTACCCAGCGCCACTGCCGCGACGGCGGTGTAGCAGGCGATTTCCAGCGAACGCACCACCGAGCCCATCAGTTGCGTGTTGTCGAGCAGGCCGACATACCACTTCACCGACCAGCCGCCCCACACCGTCACCAGTTTCGAAGCGTTGAACGAGTAGATCACCAGGATCAGCATCGGCAAGTAGATGAACAACAGGCCGAGCACCAGCATCAGGCTGGAGAAACGGAAGCGCTTCATTCTTTACCCTCCATTTCCTTGGCCTGACTGCGGTTGAACAGGATGATCGGCACGATCAGGATCGCCAGCATCACCACCGCCAGGGCGGATGCCACCGGCCAGTCACGGTTGTTGAAGAACTCTTGCCAGAGCACTTTACCGATCATCAGGGTTTCCGGGCCGCCCAGCAGTTCCGGAATCACGAACTCGCCCACCACCGGGATGAACACCAGCATGCAGCCGGCGATGATGCCGTTCTTGGACAGCGGCACGGTGATTTTCCAGAAGCTGTTGAAGGTGCTCGAACCCAGATCGGACGCTGCCTCCAGCAAGCTTGGATCATGCTTCACCAGGTTGGCGTACAACGGCAGGATCATGAACGGCAGGTACGAATAGACGACACCGATGTACACCGCCAGGTTGGTGTTGAGGATCTGCAGCGGCTCGTCGATCAGGCCCATGCTCATCAGGAACCCGTTGAGCAGGCCGTTGTTGCTGAGGATGCCCATCCACGCGTAGACCCGGATCAGGATCGCGGTCCAGGTCGGCATCATGATCAGCAGCACCAGCACGGTCTGCGTTTCCTTGCGGGCCGTGGCGATGCCGTAGGCCATCGGATAGCCGATCAACAGACACAGCAGCGTACTGAAGAACGCCATCTTCAGCGAACCCAGGTACGCCGAGAGGTACAACTCGTCGTCGCCGAGCATCGCGTAGTTGCCCAGATTCAGCAGCAACTGCAGTTTCTGCTCGGCGTAGGTGTAGATCTCGGTGTACGGCGGGATGGCCACGTCCGCTTCGGCAAAGCTGATCTTCAGGACGATGAAGAACGGCAGCATGAAGAACAGAAACAGCCAGATGAACGGAACCCCGATGACCAGTTGACGGCCACCGGGAATTATTCGATTGAGCCGGCGTTTGAATTTGCGCATGTTCATGAGCGAAGTACCACGCCGCTGTCATCTTCCCAGTACACGTACACCTGATCGCCCCAGGTCGGACGTGCGCCACGGCGTTCGGCGTTGGCCACGAACGACTGCACCAGCTTGCCGCTCGGCAATTCGACGTAGAACACCGAGTGCCGCCGAGGTAGGCGATGTCGTGCACCTTGCCGCTGGACCAGTTGTATTCACAGGTCGGCATTTCGGCGGTGACCAGCAGTTTCTCCGGACGGATCGCATAGGTCACGGACTTGTCCTGCACCGAAGTGCTGATGCCGTGACCGACGTAGATCTGCCGGTCGAGGTCCTTGCAGGTGATGGTCGCGTGGCCTTCGGCGTCGTCGATCACTTCGCCTTCGAAGATGTTCACGTTGCCGATGAATTCACAGACCAGACGGCTGGTCGGGGTTTCGTAGATGTCGATAGGACTGCCGATCTGGGCGATCCAGCCCAGGTGCATGATCGCGATGCGCTCGGCCATGGTCATGGCTTCTTCCTGATCGTGGGTCACCATCACGCACGTCACACCCACGCGCTCGATGATTTCCACCAGTTCCAGCTGCATCTGCGAACGCAGTTTCTTGTCCAGCGCGCCCATCGGCTCGTCGAGCAGCAACAGCTTCGGCCGCTTGGCCAGCGAACGTGCCAGCGCCACGCGCTGACGCTGACCGCCGGACAGTTGATGCGGCTTGCGCTTGGCGTACTGGCTCATCTGCACCAGCTTGAGCATCTCGGCCACGCGGGCATCGATCTCGGGGGCCGGGATCTTGTCCTGCTTGAGACCGAACGCGATGTTCTGCGCCACGGTCATGTGCGGGAACAGCGCGTAGGACTGGAACATCATGTTGATCGGTCGCTCGTACGGCGGCATGTCGGTGATGTCGACGCCGTCGAGGAAAATGCGCCCCTCCGTGGGCCGTTCGAACCCTGCCAGCATCCGCAGCAGAGTGGATTTGCCCGATCCCGAACCGCCGAGCAGGGCGAAGATCTCGCCCTTCTTGATTTCCAGGGACACATCGTCCACGGCAACCGTCTCGTCGAACTTCTTCGTGACCCGGTCGATTTTAACCAGCACCTGCTTGGGTGTCTGGTCGCCCTCGAGGGCTTTCTTATAGGCGCCGGAGGCAACTGCCATTTACGAAACTCCCAGAAAAAAAACAGTGCAGTTCGCCCACGCAAGACGAACCCAGGATGGTTTGCGCGTTATTTACCCGACTTGACCTTGGTCCAGTTGCGGGTCATCAAACGCTGAATGTTCGGTGGCAACTCGGTGGACACGTAAGTCTTGTCGAGCACGGCCTGCGGCGGATAAACCGCTTCGTCGGTACGGATGGACTGCTCCATCAGCTTGTCCGCCCCCGGGTTGGGATTGGCGTAGCCGACGTAATCACTGACCTGGGCGATGACCTCAGGTTTCAGCAAATAGTTGATGAAGGCGTGGGCTTCCTTGACGTTCGACGAATCCTTCGGGATCGCCAGCATGTCGAACCAGAGCGCACCACCCTCTTTCGGAATCGAGTAGGCGATGTTCACGCCCTTCTTGGCTTCTTCGGCGCGATGTTTGGCCTGGAAGATGTCGCCGGAGAAGCCGATGGCCACGCAGATATCGCCATTGGCCAGGTCGCCGATGTATTTCGAGGAATGGAAGTAGGTGACGTAGGGGCGCACCGCCAGCAACTTGGCCGTGGCTTTCTCGTAATCCTTGGGATTGGTGCTGTTGGCATTCAGGCCCATGTAGTTGAGCACGGTCGGCATCATTTCATCGGCCGAATCGAGGAACGCGACGCCACAGCTGTGCAGCTTCTTGATGTTCTCCGGCTCGAACAGCACGCTCCAGGAGTCGATCCTGTCGATGCCCAGCACGGCCTTGACCTTGCCGACGTTGTAACCGATGCCGTTGGTGCCCCACAGGTACGGCACGGCGTACTGGTTGCCCGGGTCGTTCTGTTCCAGTCGTTTGAGCAACACCGGATCCAGATTGGCGTAGTTCGTCAGTTGCGCCTTGTCGAGCTTCTGGAACGCGCCGGCCTTGATCTGTTTGCCGAGGAAGTGGTTCGACGGCACGACCACGTCGTAACCGGTACGCCCGGCGAGCAGTTTGCCTTCCAAAGTCTCATTGGAATCGAACACGTCGTAGACCGGTTTGATGCCGGTTTCTTTCTGGAAATCGGCCAGGGTGGTCTCGCCGATGTAATCCGACCAGTTATAAATATGCACAGTACCGGCAGCCTGGGCACCGACAGCGAAGGTCAGGCCGGCAGCGGCCAGCAGGGCATTGCGCAAGGAAGAAAAAATAGGCAAGTGGAGGTCCTCTAATTCAGTTGGGCCCAAGTTGCCCCGCGCTGCGTGACAGTCACGGTTGCCCGGCAACAAAACCGGCGCGCAACTTACCTTCGAAAAACCGTTGCAGCAAAACTTTCTGTCATTTAATTGCACCACTGGCCGCCCGGATGAAGGCGACGGCCAGTGGTGACGGCCTCAAACCGGCTTATTTGCCGGATTTGATCTTGGTCCAGCTGCGAGTCATTTCACGCTGGGTCGCCGCCGGCAGATCGGCGATGGCATACAGCTTGGCCTGCACGTCGGCTGGCGGGTAGATGCCCGGATCGCTGGTGATTTCTTTCTCTACCAGTGGTGTTGCAGCGGCGTTACCGTTCGGGAAGCGTACGGCGTTGGTGATGCCGGCCATGACTTCAGGCTTCTGCAGGAAGGTCATGAACTTGTAGGCGCCTTCAACGTTTTCGGCATCCTTCGGAATGGCGACCATGTCGAAGAAGCTGCCGGCGCCTTCCTTCGGAATGGCGTAGCTGACTTTCACCTTGTCACCGGCCTCGGCGGCACGGGACTTGGCCTGCTGCACGTCACCCGAGTAGCCGACCGCTACGCAGATGTTGCCGTTGGCCAGGTCCGAGATGTACTTGGAGGAATGGAAGTAGGTGATCGAAGGACGAATCTTGAGGAACAGGTCTTCGGCTTTCTTGATGTCATCTTTCTTCTGGCTGTCGGTTGGCAGGCCCAGGTAGTGCAACGCGACCGGGAGCATTTCGGTCGGTGAATCGAGGAAGCTCACGCCGCAGCCCTTGAGCTTGGCGATGTTTTCCGGCTTCAGCAGTACGTCCCAGGAATCGATCTTGTCGACGCCCAGCGCAGCCTTGACCTTCTCCGGGTTGTAGCCGATGCCGATCGAACCCCACATGTACGGGAACGCGTGTTTGTTGTCCGGGTCGCTGACCGACACGGCCTTGAGCAGGTCCTGGTTCAGGTTCTTCCAGTTGGGCAGCTTGGAGCGATCCAGTTCCTGGTACACGCCGGCCTTGATCTGCTTGGCCAGGAAGTTGTTCGAAGGCACGACGACGTCGTAGCCGGACTTGCCCGCCAGCAGTTTGGCTTCCAGCGTTTCGTTGGAATCGAATACGTCGTAGACCACCTTGATCCCCGACTCTTTCTCGAAGTTCGCGATGGTGTCCGGAGCGATATAGTCGGACCAGTTGTAGACGTGCAGCACTTTGTCGTCCGCGTGCACCGCGCCCGCCATCATGCCCGCGACGGACAGGGCCAGAAGTGTCTTGCCAGCAAGCTTTTTACCTAATGCCTTCATGCGTCATGCTCCAAATTTTTCTTTTTTGAACCACTTTGTTCAGCGGCCGAACCCCGACAACTGGAACCGCGGCTAGTCTGGCAAGATACGAGGCGGTCTTTCAAGAAAAGACCAGCCTTTGCAAAGGCTCCGAGCAACAGCACGACAGTTCCATCGCTCAGAGCCTAGCACTTAGCCCTGCAATGCACTGAGGGTCAGGTCCAGGCACTTGCGGGCCTTGGTCACCAGCTCATCGATCTCCGCCTTGCTGATCACCAGCGGCGGCGCAATGATCATGGTGTCGCCCACGGCTCGCATGATCAGGCCGTTGTCGAAACAGAACTGGCGGCAGATCATGCCTACACCCTTGCCTTCGTAGCGCTTGCGAGTGGCCTTGTCCTGCACCAGCTCGATGGCCCCCAGCAGACCGACCCCGCGCACTTCCCCCACCAACGGGTGATCGTTCAGTTCGCGCAGACGTTTCTGCAAATACGGTGCCGTTTCCTCATGGGCGCGCTCGATGATTTTCTCTTCGCGCAGAATCCGGATGTTTTCCAGCCCCACCGCCGCCGCCACCGGGTGCCCGGAATAGGTGAAGCCGTGGTTGAAATCGCCGCCCTCGTTGAGCACCTTCACCACCTCGTCACGCACGATCAGGCCACCCATCGGGATGTAACCGGACGTCAGGCCTTTGGCGATGGTCATCATGTGCGGCTTGAGGTCGTAGAAATCGCTGCCGAACCATTCGCCGGTACGGCCGAAACCGCAGATCACCTCGTCCGCCACGAACAGGATGTCGTATTTGGCGAGGATTTCCTTGATGCGCGGCCAGTAGGTGTCTGGCGGAATGATCACACCGCCGGCGCCCTGGATCGGCTCGGCAATGAAGGCACCGACGTTGTCGACGCCGACTTCCAGAATCTTCTCTTCCAGCTGATTGGCCGCCCAGATGCCGAACTCTTCCGGGGTCATGTCACCGCCTTCGGCGAACCAGTACGGCTGGGCGATGTGGACGATGCCCGGGATCGGCAGATCGCCCTGTTCGTGCATATACGTCATGCCGCCCAGGCTGGCGCCGGCCACGGTGGAGCCGTGGTAGCCGTTCTTGCGGCTGATGATGACTTTCTTGTTCGGCTGGCCCTTGATCGCCCAGTAGTGGCGAACCATGCGCAGCATGGTGTCGTTGCCTTCAGAGCCCGAACCGGTGAAGAACACATGATTCATGCCTTCCGGCGCGACGTCGGCGATGGCCTTGGCCAGTTCCAGCGCCGGCGGGTGCGCGGTCTGGAAGAACAGGTTGTAGTAAGGCAGTTCACGCATTTGTTTCGCGGCGGCTTCGGCCAGTTCATCGCGACCGTAGCCGATGGCCACGCACCACAGGCCGGCCATGCCATCGAGGATCTTGTTGCCCTCGCTGTCCCAGAGGTACACGCCCTTGGCGTTGGTGATGATCCGTGGGCCCTTCTCTTTCAGCTGTTTGAAGTCGCTGAACGGGGCCAGGTGGTGATCGCTGCTGAGGGTTTGCCACTCACGGGTTTGCGGGTTGTTGCTGGTCATGCCAATTCTCCTTGTTATCGGTGAAGGCGCGGCGTGCGTGCGCCGCGCCGGGCGTATCAGACGGCGAACAGCAGGTATTCGCGCTCCCACGAACTGATGACGCGCTTGAAGTTTTCATGCTCGGCCCGCTTGACCGCGACGTAGCCGGTGATGAAGTTCTTGCCCAGGTATTTCTCGATGGTGGCGCTCTTCTCCATGCGCTCCAGGGCGTCCTCGATGGTCAGCGGCAGGCGCAGGTTGCGGCGCTCGTAACCACGGCCCACCACCGGCGCGCTCGGGTTGATCCCTTCGATCATGCCGATGTAACCGCAGAGCAGGCTCGCGGCAATCGCCAGATACGGGTTGGCATCGGCACCCGGCAGGCGGTTTTCCACCCGACGGTTCTGCGGCCCGGCATCCGGAACGCGCAGGCCCACGGTGCGGTTTTCTTCGCCCCACTCCACGTTCACCGGTGCCGAGGTATCCGGCAGGAAGCGGCGGAACGAGTTGACGTTCGGGGCGAACAGCGGCAACAGCTCGGGAATCAGTTTCTGCAGGCCACCGATGTGGTGCAGGAACAGCTGGCTCATGGTGCCGTCGTCATTGGAGAAGATGTTTTTGCCGGTCTCGATGTCGATGATGCTCTGGTGCAGGTGCATCGCACTGCCCGGCTCGCCGGTCATCGGTTTGGCCATGAAGGTCGCGGCCACATCGTGCTTGAGCGCGGCTTCGCGCATGGTGCGTTTGAACACCAGGATCTGGTCGGCCAGGGACAGGGCATCACCGTGACGGAAGTTGATTTCCATCTGCGCGGTGCCGTCCTCGTGAATCAGCGTGTCGAGATCCAGTTCCTGCAGTTCGCACCAGTCGTAGACGTCTTCGAACAGCGGATCGAACTCGTTCGCCGCTTCGATGGAGAACGACTGACGACCGATTTCCGGACGCCCGGAACGGCCGACCGGCGGCTGCAACGGATAGTCGGGGTCGTCGCTGCGCTTGGTCAGGTAGAACTCCATTTCCGGCGCCACGATCGGCTGCCAGCCTTTGTCGGCATAAAGCTTCAGGACTTTCTTGAGCACGTTGCGCGGCGACAGCTCGATCGGGTTGCCTTGCTTGTCGTACGTGTCGTGGATCACCTGGGCGGTCGGCTCGATGGCCCACGGCACCAGATACACGGCGCTTTGATCGGGACGGCAGACCATGTCGATATCGGCCGGGTCGAGCAGTTCGTAATAGATGTCGTCTTCGACGTAGTCGCCAGTCACCGTCTGCAGCAGAACGCTCTCCGGCAGGCGCATGCCCTTTTCGGCGATGAACTTGTTGGTCGGCGAGATCTTGCCCCGGGTGATTCCGGTCAGGTCGCTGATCATGCATTCGACTTCTGTGATCTTGTGGTCTTTCAACCAATCGGTGAGCTGGTCGAGGTTGTTGCTCATAAATGCCTCTGGGCTGAGTCTCCTGACACGTGTCAGGCAGGTTTGACGCACGGGGCGTCGCGTTAAAGGGGGCTTGTTTGCGCGCAGTGCCGGCTTACGCCCGGCACCGCGCATGGACAATGAAGGAGGAGCTTACCTGCCCTTTACGCTGGCGTTGCATTTCCTGTGCACATCCAGAGTGTGCAGAATCACGGGCACGGCGACGGGCGCGGTGCCGGCCGGGAACCGGAAAGAGATCTATATTGAAAGGAGAAACACTGAAAGGGATGCCCATCCCCGCGTCCAGAATATCGGACGCCGGCGCCTGATCCGCCAAGGACAAAGAGATCACTGGCAGAATGCGGGCCTGGTTGCCGGCTGCGCTGCGAACGGACGTGTCGCCACTGATGTGATAAGCATGCAGACCGTACCGAACGGAGCAGTCGGTGACGCCGATTAACGGCAGGCGAGACATGAAGCACCCCGGTATTATTGCTGTTATGGGTTTGACCCGAGCTTAGCCTTGTTCATTTTTTTACACAACACCCCCGTAAAAAATACAACACGGCCTGCTCAAGCCTGCGGGTGGCACGTCTTTCGCGGATAAAAAAATGCCCCAAAGTGCCCCATAAATGCCCTTGCCGCGCTTTTTCAGGGCAGAAAAGGCCTCGCTTGACTTCGGCATGCCGTTCGGGTTGACTGAAACCAGAAAAGATCAATGATTGATATATTTAACAAAAAAGGTGTTGCATCATGTCGGTACCCCCGCGTGCCGTTCAGCTTAACGAAGCGAACGCGTTCCTTAAGGAACATCCTGAGGTTCTGTACGTTGACCTTCTGATTGCGGATATGAATGGTGTGGTGCGCGGCAAGCGCATCGAACGCACCAGCCTCCACAAGGTTTACGAGAAAGGCATCAACCTGCCGGCCTCCCTGTTTGCCCTGGACATCAACGGTTCGACGGTGGAAAGCACCGGCCTGGGCCTGGACATCGGCGACGCCGATCGAATCTGCTATCCGATCCCCGGCACCCTGAGCAACGAACCCTGGCAGAAGCGTCCGACCGCGCAGCTGCTGATGACCATGCACGAACTCGAAGGCGACCCTTTCTTCGCCGATCCGCGTGAAGTGCTCCGTCAAGTTGTTGCAAAGTTTGACGAGCTTGGCTTGACCATCTGCGCAGCCTTCGAGCTCGAGTTCTACCTGATCGATCAGGAAAACGTGAACGGTCGCCCTCAGCCGCCACGCTCGCCGATCTCCGGCAAACGCCCGCATTCGACCCAGGTGTACCTGATCGACGACCTCGACGAATACGTCGACTGCCTCCAGGACATTCTGGAAGGCGCGAAAGAGCAAGGCATCCCCGCCGACGCCATCGTCAAGGAAAGCGCCCCGGCGCAGTTCGAAGTGAACCTGCACCACGTCGCCGACCCGATCAAGGCCTGCGACTACGCGGTATTGCTCAAGCGTCTGATCAAGAACATCGCCTACGACCATGAAATGGACACCACCTTCATGGCCAAGCCGTACCCCGGCCAGGCAGGCAATGGTCTGCATGTGCATATTTCGGTTCTCGACAAGGCCGGCAAAAACATTTTTGCCAGCGAGGATCCCGAGCAGAACGCCGCGCTGCGTCACGCGATCGGCGGTGTGCTCGAGACCCTGCCCGCGCAGATGGCTTTCCTCTGCCCGAACGTCAACTCTTACCGCCGTTTCGGCGCGCAGTTCTACGTGCCGAATTCGCCGAGCTGGGGCCTGGACAACCGCACCGTGGCCCTGCGCGTACCGACCGGCTCCGCCGACGCGGTCCGCCTGGAACACCGCGTTGCCGGCGCCGACGCCAACCCGTATCTGCTGATGGCTTCGGTGCTGGCGGGCGTGCATCACGGCCTGACCAACAAGATCGAGCCACCGGCCCCGACCGAAGGCAACAGCTACGAGCAAAACGAGCAGAGCCTGCCGAACAACCTGCGCGATGCCCTGCGCGAGCTGGACGACAGCGAAGTCATGGCGAAGTACATCGATCCGAAATACATCGACATCTTCGTCGCCTGCAAGGAAAGCGAGCTGGAGGAGTTCGAACACTCCATCTCCGACCTTGAGTACAACTGGTACCTGCACACCGTTTAAGCGGATTGCAGCAAATGAAAACGCCGTTGGCTGCTCAGCCCGCGGCGTTTTTTTATTGGCCTCTGTGGCAGAGATTCAAGCTCTGCGTACAATGCCCGCTGCCCTGCAGGAGACATTCATGACGCGTCCCGCCCCCGTCCGTAAACCCCGTGCCCGCAGTCAGGCGCGGATCGACTCGATACTCGACGCCGCGCGTACGCTGCTGGCCGCCGAGGGCGTGGCGAGCCTGTCGATCTACAGCGTCGCCGAGCGCGCGCAGATCCCGCCCTCCTCGGTCTACCATTTCTTCGCCAGCGTCCCGGCGTTGCTCGAAGGTCTGACGGCGGATGTTCACGCGGCTTTTCGCGCCTGCCTGCAGGCACCGATCGATCACGACGCCCTGCGCGACTGGCGCGACCTGTCACGACTGGTCGAACAACGGATGCTGGAGATCTACGACGAAGACGCCGCCGCCCGCCAGTTGATCCTGGCGCAGCACGGCCTGACCGAAGTCACCCAGGCCGACCGCCAGCATGACCTCGAACTCGGCGACTTGATGCACAAGTTGTTCGACCATCACTTCGAACTGCCGAAGCTGCCGGATGACGTGCATGTGTTCGCGCTGGCGATGGAACTGGGCGACCGCGTCTACGCCCGCTCGGTGCAGCAGCATGGGCAGATCACCCCGCGCATGGCCGAGGAAGGAATGCGGGTGTTCGATGCCTACATCGGGCTGTATCTGCCGCCCTATCTGCCCAAGCGAATTCTCTAGCGCATTCGCCGGCCTCATCGCGAGCAAGCTCGCTCCCACAGGTTCAGTGCCTCTCACAGATTCTGCGAGCACCACAAATCACTGTGGGAGCGAGCTTGCTCGCGAAGGCCGCACCGCCGATTTCCGGTCAGGCACAAAAAACCCCGAAGGGCTCACACCCTCCGGGGTTGTTTTTTACTCACAGGCTTACAACTTGGCGATGGACACCTCGGTGGATTTCACGAAGGCGATCACTTCGCTGCCGACCTCCAGTTCCAGCTCCTTGACCGAACGGGTGGTGATGACCGACGTGACGATGCCGGAGGCGGTCTGCACGTCGATTTCCGACAGCACGTCGCCGAGAACGATCTCCTTGATCGAGCCCTTGAACTGGTTGCGTACGTTGATGGCTTTGATAGTCATGGCATTGATTCCTGTCGTTTGCTTGAGTTATTGAGCCCAGCGCAGTTGCGTAGGCAAGGGTGAAACAGGTTCCGGCGCCGGCGGCTCGCCGGGCAGGGACAACACACGGTTGAGCACTTCGGTTTCCAGCGCGGCCAGCCGATGGGAGCCACGCACCCGAGGGCGCGGCAGTTCGACCTGCAGATCGAGACCGACTTCACCGTCCTCGATCAGAATCACCCGGTCGGCAATCGCCACCGCCTCGCTGACGTCATGGGTCACCAGCAATACGGTGAAACCGTGCTGCTGCCAGAGACGCTCGATCAGTTGCTGCATCTCGATGCGGGTCAGGGCATCCAGCGCACCCAGCGGCTCGTCGAGCAACAGCAGGCGCGGCTGATGAATCAGGGCCCGGGCCAGCGCCACACGCTGCTTCTGCCCGCCGGACAACGCCGCCGGCCACTCATTGGCACGATCGGCCAGGCCCACCGCTTCCAGCGCCTCCAATGCCTGCGGGCGCCAATTGCCTTTCAGGCCGGGCCCGACGTTGTCGATGATCTTTTTCCACGGCAGCAGCCGCGCCTCCTGGAACATCAGCCGGGTATCTTCCCGGGCATCGCCGAGCGGCGCGGCACCTGCCAGCAGATCGCCGCCGGTGGGCTGGTCGAGGCCGGCGAGCAAACGTAGCAAGGTGCTCTTGCCGCATCCGCTGCGCCCGACCACAGCAACGAACTGCCCCGCCGGAATGTGCAGGTCGATATCACGCAGCACCTGCCGCGCGCCGAAGGTCTTTTGCAGGTTGCGCACCACCAGCGGAATCCCGCGCAGCAGGCGCGGAGGTTGTTGAGCGGTCATGCCGCACCTCCTTTCGCCGCTTGATAGGCCGGATGCCAGCGCAACCACACGCGCTCAAGTCCCCGGGCCGCAAGATCGGCCAGTTTGCCGAGCACCGCGTAAAGCAGAATCGCCAGCACCACCACGTCGGTCTGCAAAAACTCCCGGGCGTTCATCGCCAGGTAACCGATGCCTGAGCTGGCAGAGATGGTTTCCGCCACGATCAGCGTCAGCCACATGAAACCCAGGGCAAAGCGCACGCCGACCAGAATCGAAGGCAACGCACCCGGCAGAATCACCTGCCAGAACAGGCTGAAACCGGACAGGCCATAACTGCGCGCCATTTCCACCAGCGCGGGATCGACGTTGCGGATGCCGTGATAAGTGTTGAGGTAGATCGGGAACAACGTGCCCAGCGCCACGAGGAAAATCTTCGCCGACTCATCAATGCCGAACCACAGGATCACCAGCGGGATCAGCGCCAGGTGCGGCACGTTGCGGATCATCTGCACCGAACTGTCGAGCAGACGCTCGCCCCACTTCGACAGCCCGGTGATGAACCCCAGCGTCAGGCCGATGCTGCCGCCGATGGTGAAACCCAGCGCGGCGCGCCAGCCGCTGATTGCCAGGTGCGTCCAGATTTCGCCGCTGCGCACCAGGCTCACGCCGGCCTCGATCACGGCCACCGGTGCCGGCAGAATCCGCGTCGACAGCCAACTCGCCGACACCGACAACTGCCACACCGCCAGCAGCAACACCGGCAACGCCCAGGGCGCGAGGCTGTGGATAAATTTATTCATGGCGGCGCCTCAGCTCTGCGACGCGGCTTTGGGAAGAATGTCGTTGGCCACCATCTCGCCAAACGGACTGACATAACCGGCGCTTTTCGGCAGTTCCGGGCGTTCGACGTCGAGGTGCGGGAACAGCAGCTCGGCCACCCGATACGACTCTTCGAGGTGTGGATAACCGGAGAATATGAAGGTATCGATGCCGAGCGCCGCGTACTCCTTCACCCGTGCCGCCACGGTCGGGCCGTCGCCCACCAGTGCCGTCCCGGCACCGCCGCGCACCAGACCGACGCCGGCCCACAGGTTGGGGCTGACTTCGAGGTTGTCGCGACTGCCTCCGTGCAGCGCGGCCATGCGCTGTTGACCGACCGAGTCGAAGCGCGCCAGCGAAGCCTGGGCACGTTTGATGGTGTCATCGTCCAGATGCGAAATCAGACGATCCGCCGCCTGCCAGGCTTCGGCGTTGGTTTCCCGTACGATCACATGCAGGCGGATGCCGAAGCGCACGGTGCGACCCAGCCTGGCGGCCTTGGCGCGAACCTGTTCGATCTTCTCGGCCACAGCCGCTGGCGGCTCGCCCCAGGTCAGGACCATTTCCACTTGTTCCGCTGCCAGATCCTGCGCGGCTTCCGAAGAGCCGCCGAAGTACAGCGGCGGACGCGGCTGCTGAAGCGGTGGATAGAGCAATTTGGCGCCCTTCACGCTGATGTGCTCGCCGTCGTAATCCACGGTTTCGCCTTCCAGCACACGGCGCCAGATCCGGGTGAATTCCACCGAAGCCTGATAACGCGCTTCGTGATCGAGGAACAGACCGTCGCCGGCCAGCTCTTCCGGATCGCCGCCGGTCACCAGGTTGAACAGCGCACGACCACCGGACAGACGATCCAGAGTCGCCGCCTGACGCGCCGCCACCGTCGGGGAAATGATCCCGGGGCGCAAGGCGACAAGGAACTTCAGACGTTGAGTGACCGGGATCAACGAGGCCGCCACCAGCCACGAGTCCTCGCAGGAACGGCCGGTGGGAATCAGCACGCCGCCGAAGCCCAGACGATCCGCCGCTTGCGCGACCTGTTGCAGATAGCCGTGGTCGACGGCGCGGGCGCCTTCGGCGGTGCCAAGGTAATGGCCGTCGCCGTGGGTAGGCAGGAACCAGAAGATGTTGAGGCTCATGGAGTGGTCTCCTTGGGGATTCGTTTTACTGGGCTTGGGTAACCGAGCTTTGGGCCACAGCGGCCGGTGGGGTCCAGATCACATCCTTGATGCTCAACGGCTTGGGAATCAGCTTGAGCTGGTAGAAGGTGTCGGCGATTTTCTGTTGCGCAGCGACCACTTCCGGGGTGAGGAACAACGCTCCATAGCCTTGGCGTTTCACCGAAGTCAGGGTGATGTCCGCCGGCAGACCGAGCAGTGGCGCGACCTGTTGGGTGACGTCTTGCGGGTTGGCTTTCGACCACTCACCGACGGCGCGCACTTCTTCCACCAGGGTCTTGATCACCTCGGGATGTTTCTGTGCGTAGGGTTTGGTCGCCAGGTAGAACTGATGGTTGTCGACGATGCCCTTGCCGTCACGCAGGGTGTGCGCTTGCAGTTGTTGCTCGGCGGCGGCCTGGTACGGGTCCCAGATGACCCAGGCGTCGACGCTGCCGCGCTCGAACGCGGCGCGGGCATCGGCCGGCGGCAGGAATACGGTTTGAATGTCAGTGTACTTGAGGCCGGCGTCTTCCAGCGCACGCACCAGCAGGTAGTGGACGTTGGAGCCTTTGTTCAAGGCGACTTTCTTGCCCTTGAGATCCGCCACCGACTTGATCGGTGAGTCTTTCGGCACAAGGATCGCCTCGCTGTTGGGCGCGGGCGGCTCGTAGGCCACGTAGAGCAGGTCGGCACCCGCCGCCTGAGCGAAGACCGGCGGCGTTTCGCCGGTGACGCCAAAGTCGATGGAACCGACGTTCAGGCCTTCCAGCAGTTGCGGGCCGCCGGGGAATTCAGTCCATTGAACGTCGACGCCTTGGGCGGCGAGGCGTTTTTCCAGCGTGCCCTTGGCCTTGAGCAGCACCAGCGTGCCGTATTTCTGATAACCGATCCGCAGCGTCTCGGCCTGTGCTTGAGTGATGGCGCCGAAGGACACAGCCGCAGCAAACAGAGCGACCAGACCACGACGCAAAAATACAGTGCGCATAGCGCTCTCCTTTTTGCTGTTGGGTTTTGGCTGCACCTGCTTGCCCGTTGGCGGGCGAGTAAGGCCAGTACCTCAAATCTTGATAGGGTTCAAATGCTCCAGCGAGCACTCAGCAAACGTTCGTTCAACAACCCCGGTTCCAGCGGCTTCGGCCGGCGGGCCATGGCACTGACAAACTGGTCCAGTGCCTCGTGCAACCGCTGCTCCAGAGCTGGCGCCAACTGCGCCGCAGCACTGCCTTCGCCATAGGCGATCTGACTGTCTTCGGCAAAAATCCCTTGCAGCATTTCCTGCGCCTTCAAGGCCGACAACACCGGTTTGAGCGCGTAATCGACCACCAGCATGTGGGCGATGCTGCCGCCGGTGGCCATCGGCAAAACGATCTTGTGACTCAAGGCACGTTCCGGCAGCAGATCCAGCAGGGTCTTCAGCGCGCCCGAGAACGACGCCTTGTAGACCGGCGTGGCGATCAGCAAGCCGTCGGCGTTTTCAATCTGTTGCAGCAGGTCGAGCACCTTCGGGCTGTTGAAGCGGGCATGGAGCAGGTCCTCGGCCGGGAAATCCCGTACCTGATAACTCACCACTTCCACCCCTTGCTGCTGCAACCAGCGTTGCGAGCGCTCCAGCAACACTCCGGAACGGGAGCGTTGACTGGGACTGCCACCGAGTGAGACGACCAGCATTCAGACGATTCCTTGCGCGTTACCGGCGATTCGCGGGTTGCGATCTCGCTTCAATGTCAGTGACCTTAACAGCTGATTCATATATCCATAAATCATATTTATTCATTTGGTTATTCTTTATTGAGATATGCATTTCACTTTCTTTCGGGCAAAAAAACAGGCCGTTAAAACGGCCTGAAACCCTGCATCGTGGTTTTTGCTGATCGCCCGCTGATTGATCGTTCCCACGTCGAGGCGTCGAACCGTCCGCGTGGGAACGATCCGGAGAAGGTTATTTGTTCGGCTGTGGTGTGAGGCGCAGGTACGGCTTCACCGCGCGATAACCCTTCGGAAAGCGCTGCTTGATTTCGTCTTCGTCCTTGAGCGACGGCACGATCACCACTTCGTCACCGTCCTGCCAGTTGGCCGGTGTGGCCACCTTGTAGTTGTCGGTGAGCTGCAGCGAATCAATCACCCGCAGGATTTCGTGGAAGTTGCGCCCGGTACTCGCCGGGTAGGTGATGGTCAGGCGGATCTTCTTGTTCGGATCGATCACGAACAGCGAGCGCACGGTCAGGGTGTCGCTGGCATTCGGATGGATCAGATCGTAGAGATCGGACACCTTGCGGTCGGCATCGGCCAGGATCGGGAAGTTGACGATCGTGTTCTGGGTTTCGTTGATGTCCTCGATCCACTTGTGGTGCGAATCCACCGGGTCGACCGACAGCGCGATGGCTTTAACGCCGCGTTTGCTGAACTCATCCTTGAGCTTGGCGGTGAAACCCAGCTCGGTGGTGCACACCGGAGTGAAGTCCGCCGGATGGGAAAACAGCACGCCCCAGCTGTTGCCGAGCCACTCGTGAAAACGAATCTTGCCGGCGCTGGAATCCTGTTCGAAATCGGGGGCGATATCGCCGAGTCTGAGGCTCATGGTGCTGCTCCTGATGAGTGGTTGGAGACCTCAACTGTAGCTCGGGATTCGCCATTCATAAAAAGAATAAATAACTAGATATCTAGATCATTTACGAATATTAAACTTCTGTTCACTGGACGCTCGCCGGCAACGCGCCGAACATCGGCCCCAAGGTTCGAGAAGGCCTTGAGTTGCTGTAAAGAGGGAAATGTCGGGAAAGGTCTACGGGGGTGGGCCGGACCCGAAACGCAAAAGCCCCGTCCGGCGCAATGCCGGACGGGGCTTTTTTACATCAACTGTTCGAGCGCGCTGTTACAGCAGCGGGATCGAGTAGCTGACGATCAGGCGGTTTTCATCCTGGTCGCGCTGACCCGGGATGTCGTTGCGCCAGGTAGCGTTCTTCCACATGAAGCCCAGGTTCTTGGCCGGACCTTCCGGAATCACGTAACCGATGGTCAGGTCGCGCTCCCACTCGGAAGCACCGTTGCCGTTCTCACGACGGTTGGAGCCCACAGTGTCGATGTCGCTACCACGCAGGTAGACCATACCGGCGGTCAGGCCTGGCAGGCCGACTTTGGCGAAGTCATAGGAGTAGCGGGCTTGCCAGGTTTTCTCGCCGGCACGACCGAACTTCTGGATCTGCATGTCGGTAATGGTGTAGTTCGACGAGCCGTCGCCCTGGTTCAGCCATGGGAAGTCGGAGCTGCCATTGGAAACCTGGTAGCCGCCACCGAAGGTGTGACCTTCAACGGTGTACAGGAAAAGGCCGCTGTACAGGTTGTTGTCGATAGGACCCTTGCCGCTGACGTTGCCGACATAGTTACCGTTGCCGAAGTAGGCAGAGTTGTTGCCGTTGGCGCCGTCGTCGGAGCTGTGGAAGTAACGGAAGTCAGACTTCAGCACGCCCGGGCCGATTGCCCAGTTGTGAACCAGACCCAGGAAATGTTGCTTGTAGAAGTCTTCCAGGTTGCCGTAGTAGTACTGGGCAGTCAGGTCCTTGGTGATCTTGTAGTCACCGCCGGCGTAGTAGAACTTGTTGCTGTTGGCGACACGTGCGTTGGCACCGCCAATGGACAGGTTCTCGTTGTTGCTGGAGTTACGACCTTTCACGGCTTCGATCTGACCGGCAACCAGAGACAGGTCCTTGATTTCGCCGGAAGTGATCTGGCCACCCTGCCAGGTCTGTGGCAACAGACGACCGTCGTTGGTCACGATGACCGGGTTCTTTGGCTGCAGGGTACCCAGCTTCAGTTCGGTCTGGGAGATCTTGGCCTTGGCGGTCAGGCCCAGGCTCGAGAAGTTGTCGACAGCTTCACCGTTGGACTTGCTCGGGAACACAGTGCCGCCGTAGGAAGTCGAGGTTGCACCGTTGGTACCGCCGCCCGAATCAAGACGGATCCCCAGCAGACCGATGGCATCCAGGCCGAAACCTACAGTGCCCTGGGTGTAACCGGAAGTGAAACGCAGGTCGAAGCCCTGGCCCCACTCTTCGTTCTTGCTCTGTACACCGGAAGCCGTTCTGGCAGCGCTGTCACGGTTGTCAGTGTTGATGTAGAAGTTACGCAGGCCCAGGGTGGCCTTGCTGTCTTCGATGAAACCGGCTGCGCCTGCCTGCTGCGCAATAACCCCTACCGCCACGGCCAGAGCCAGGGTGGACTTGTTCATGTATCGCTCCTCTCGTTTCTAATTCTTGTGTTCCTGGTCCGGGGTCTGACGCCCCTGGATCCTAAGATGCGCGATTAGCGCCAGACCGTGACTGACAAGTCAATCGCAACCTTGTGTGTCTACGACCAAGGTCTAATCGCAGTTATTCGGTCCTTGCAGGGTAGAGACTTCCAGATAAATCCAAAAAGAATTTATTGATTCTTTTTAATACCACCCAGGAATATAGCCAACAGTGACCATCCGTACCGGGATACAGCGTATCGGCGACTAAGCTCATTCCTAAATGGTATTTGTGAGCCTTTTTTTAGATCGTTTAGCTTTGGCGAAACCCCGATTCGTCAAACCCTATCGAAAAGGCGACGCCATCATGGCCAAACGCGCACTATCTAGTCAATTTGTTACAGTTTGTGTGTCGGCGCTGATTTCTTTTTCTGTCCATGCTTCCAGTCTCACCGTCGGCTACCAGACCGGCATCGATCCAAGCAAAGTCCCCCAGGCCGACGGCGTTTACGAGAAGACCATAGGCGAAAAAATCGATTGGCGCCGCTTCAACAGCGGTCCGGAAGTAGTGACAGCCATCGCCTCCGGTGACGTCCAGATCGGCAACCTCGGCTCCAGCCCGCTGGCCGCCGCCGCTTCACGCCATCTGCCGATCGTCGCATTTATCGTTTCGGCGCAGATCAATGCCGCCGAGTCACTGGTGGTGCGCAATGGCAGTGGCATCGACAAACCGGAAGATCTGGTGGGCAAGACCATCGCCACACCCTTCGTTTCCACCTCCCACTACAGCCTGCTCGGCGCACTCAAGCACTGGGGCCTGGATGCCTCGAAAGTCAAAGTGGTGAACCTGCAACCTGCAGAAATAGCGGCGGCCTGGAAACGTGGCGACATCGATGGCGCCTTCGTCTGGTCGCCGGCGCTGGGTGAAATCCGCAAGACCGGCAAGACCCTGACCGATGCCGCGCAGGTCGGCCAGTGGGGTGCTCCAACCTTCGAAGTCTGGGTTGCGCGCAAGGATTTCGCCGAGAAGCATCCGGAGATCGTGGCCAAATTCGCCAAGGTGACCCTGGACTCGTTCGCCGACTACGCCGCTCATAAAGACGGCTGGACGGCCGATTCGGAGCCAGTGCAGAAAATCGCCAAACTGACCGGTGCCAACGCCGCCGACGTCCCGGAATTGCTCGCAGGTTCGGCGTTCCCCGATGCCAAAACACAACGGACCGCAGCACTACTGGACGGCGGCACGGCGAAGGCGATTGGCGAGACGGCGAAATTTTTGAAGGAACAAGGCAAGGTCGAGACGGTGTTGCCGGACTATTCGCCGTACGTCAGCGCCAAGTTCATCACCGATTGAACCTGTGGTGAGGGAGCTGGTTCCCGCTGGAGGCCAAAGGACTCCCCATTTCTGCGATCGCAGGTTTTGGGGCCGCTTCGCAGCCCAACGGGAGCAAGCTCCCTCACCACAATGTTTGGCAGGCCCCTTTATCAGAGGGACTTTTCGAAGATCTTCGAATTGCGCTGATAGTTATAGAGAGAAGCCCGGGCCGCCGGCAGGCGCTCGACGCTGCTCGGTTCGAAGCCGCGCTCACGGAACCAGTGAGCGGTGCGGGTGGTGAGAACGAACAGCGTCTTCAGGCCCTGCGCCCGGGCACGGGTCTCGATGCGCTCCAGCAGTTCATCGCCACGTCCGCCATGGCGATACTCGGGATTCACCGCCAGGCACGCCAGTTCACCGGCATCGGAATCGGCAATCTGATACAGCGCTGCGCACGCGATGATCATCCCTTCGCGCTCGACCACGCTGAACTGCTCAATCTCACGCTCCAGCACTTCACGGGAGCGGCGTACCAGAATCCCCTGCTCTTCCAGCGGACTGATCAGGTCGAGCAGACCGCCGACGTCTTCAATCGCCGCCTCGCGCACCAGTTCGAATTGCTCCTGGGCCACCAGCGTACCGCCACCGTCGCGGGTGAACAGTTCGGTCAGCAGTGCGCCGTCTTCGGCATAACTGACGATATGGCTGCGCGCCACGCCGCCACGGCAGGCTTCGGCGGCGGCATCCAGCAGTTCCGCCTGATAGTTGCTGCCCAGACGCTGCAAATGCGCCGGCACTTGTTGCGGGCGCAGTTCGCGCACCAGTTTGCCGTTTTCGTCGATCAGGCCGAGGTCAGCGCCAAACAGCAGCAGTTTGTCGGCTCCCAGATCGATGGCGGCGCGGGTGGCGACGTCTTCGCAGGCCAGGTTGAAGATCTCACCGGTCGGCGAATAACCCAGCGGCGACAGCAATACGATGGAGCGCTCGTCGAGCAGACGGTTGATGCCCTTGCGGTCGACCCGGCGCACTTCGCCGGTGTGGTGATAGTCGACACCTTCCAGCACGCCGATCGGCCGCGCGGTCACGAGGTTGCCGCTGGCCACCCGCAGGCGCGAGCCCTGCATCGGCGACGAGGCCATGTCCATCGACAGCCGCGCTTCGATGGCGATGCGCAACTGGCCGACCGCATCGATCACACACTCCAGCGTGGCTGCATCGGTGATGCGCATGCCGTGGTGGTAATGCGGGGTCAGGCCGCGCGCGGCGAGACGGGTTTCGATCTGCGGACGGGAACCGTGAACCAGCACCAGCCGCACGCCGAGGCTGTGCAGCAGCACGATGTCATGGACGATGTTGCCGAAATTCGGATGCTCCACGCCGTCGCCGGGCAGCATGACGACGAAGGTGCAGTCGCGGTGGGCATTGATATAAGGAGACGCGTGACGAAGCCAATTGACATATTCGGGCATGAACCTGGGCCTGTAATAAATAGCAGCCGGAAAAGGGGCGAAACGGAAAACGCACAGCGGGCTGATGGTTATCGTCGGAACAGGCTTGGCGACACGCGCGCTCTCCTCATGAATACGGGTTGGCAGGACGGCAATTTATACAGCTTTGAGACAGTAATGTTCGATCAACTGCCGCAATAGATGCACGGTAGGCTGCAAACGTGACATTTCAAGGTACTCGTCCGGCTGATGGGCACAGGCGATGTCGCCGGGGCCGAGTACGATGGTTTCGCAACCAAGGCGCTGAAGATAAGGCGCTTCGGTGCCGAACGCTACCGCTTCGGCCGAGTGGCCGGTGAGTTTTTCGGCCATTCGCACCAGTTCGGCGTCCTCGGACTGCTCGAACGGCGGCACTTCAGGGAATAACGGCGCGTAATCGATCTTCACCCGATGCCGTTCGGCGACCGGATTGAGCTTGCGCAGGATCTCGGCCCGCAGCACTTTCGGGTCCATGCCAGGCAGCGGTCGCAGATCGAACTCCAGCGAACACTGGCCGCAGATGCGGTTGGGATTGTCGCCACCATGGATGCAGCCGAAGTTCAGGGTCGGCTGCGGCACGCTGAACTGCGGGTTGTTGAATTCCCGCTGCCACAAAAGGCGCAGGCCGCGCAGCTCGCCGATGGCATCGTGCATGGCTTCGAGGGCGCTGTGCCCCAGGCGCGGATCCGACGAATGGCCGCTCTGCCCGAGGATATCGATGCGCTCCATCATGATGCCTTTGTGCATGCGGATCGGCTTGAGCCCGGTCGGTTCGCCGATCACCGCCGCCCGCCCCAGCGGCTGCCCCGCTTCGGCCAGCGCCCGGGCGCCGGACATCGAACTTTCTTCATCGCAGGTGGCGAGAATCAGCAACGGCTGTTTGAACGGCTGGTCGAGCAACGGCTGCACGGCTTCGATGATCAGGGCGAAGAAGCCTTTCATGTCGCAACTGCCGAGGCCGACCCAGCGACCGTCGACTTCGGTGAGTTTCAGCGGGTCGGTTTTCCACAGCGCGTCGTCGTAAGGCACCGTGTCGCTGTGCCCGGCCAGCACCAGCCCGCCGGGACCGCTGCCAAAGCTGGCGAGCAGGTTGAACTTGCCGGGGCTGACCTGCCGGATATCGCAGCCAAAGCCCAGGTCGCCGAGCCATCCGGCGAGCAGATCGATCACCGGCCGGTTGGATTGATCCAGATTCGGTTGGGTGCAACTGACCGACGGCACGGCGATCAGTGCAGCGAACTGGTCCTGCATGGATGGCAAAGGCATCGCTGACTCCAACTCCCGGATTGAAGTCCATCATAGAACCATCCGGCGACAGGAATAAACCGCCACAAGGCGTAGGAAGGTTCAGTCCTGTACACTGCACGGCCTTGGCAGCCACACATTCACCGGCTGCGCTCCCGATCCTGGATTTTCCGGCCATGCAGAAAGAAACCGAAATCAAACTCCGCGTCAGCCGCGAAACCCTCGCCGCCCTGCGCGAGCACCCTCTCCTGAAAAAACGCAACAAAAGTGGCTGGGAACGCCGTGAGTTGATGAATCAGTACTTCGACACGCCCGAGCGTGACCTGGCCCGGGCCAAAGTCGCCCTGCGCCTGCGCAAGGACGGCGAAGAAGTGATCCAGACCCTCAAGACCCGCGGCCAGAGCGTTGCCGGTCTGTCCGAGCGTAACGAGTACGACTGGCACCTGCCCAAAGCCAAACTCGATGTGAAGAAACTCGACGGCGAATGCTGGCCCGAGTCCCTTGCCGACCTGGACAAGAAAACCCTGAAACCCATCTTCACCACCGATTTCGTCCGCGAGCGTGCCGAAATCGCCTGGGGTCGCGGCAAGACCAAAGTGGTCATCGAAGCCGCGCTGGACCTGGGCCATGTGGTGGTCGGCAAACAGAAAGAAGAAATCTGCGAGCTGGAACTGGAACTGCGCGAGGGCGAGCCTGCCGCGCTGCTGGAGCTGGCCGCCGAACTGGCCGAAACCCTGGCCCTGATGCCGTGCGATATCAGCAAGGCCGAGCGCGGCTATCGCCTGTACGACGCCAACAGCTATTCGCTGAGCCTGCCGGCGCCGGCCATCACCGCCGAAACCCCGCTGGACGACGCTTTCGCCGCCCTGAGCTGGCACTTGCTCGGCAGCAGCCAGCGTCTGGCCGAACAGTATCGTTTCAACGGCCACTGGCGCCTGCTGCAGGACTGGGTCGAGAACCTCGCGGAAATGCGCGCCCTGCTCAGCAGCCTCGGCCAGGCCGCACCGCGTCAGTCGACCCACGATCTGCGTGTGGCACTGGATGCCTTGCTGGAAGACTGGCGTCCGCTGGTACAGGTCGGTCTTGAAGACGAAGACGTGCGCAAAGCCGCACCGGAGCAATTTCTCGAAGAACTGGAAGACCCGCGCTGGGGCCTGTTCTCGCTGAATGCTTCGCGCTGGTTGCTGGCCCGCACCTGGGCTGCCGACCGCAACACCCGTGGCAATCGCCAAGGTGCCGCGCAGTTGCAAAGCTGGCTGCCGCGCCTGCTGGGCGAAGAAGCCACTTCACTGCAATTGCAGCGCTATCAGCAGCAACCGGAAGATCTGGCCGAGCAACTGCCGCGCATCGAACGCATCCAGGTCTGGCTGCACCACGCGCGCAACGTGCTGGAGATCCCGGAAATGGACCGGCTGTACGGCGAGCTGAACAAACTGGCGCAACTGGCCAACGAGCCGACCATCACCGATGAACTGCTCGATGCGCGCAAGCATCAGGCGATTGCGGTTTATCAGAATCGTGCCTGGAAAACGCTGCTGCGCCTGTAATCCCCGACAACAGAAACTGTGGCGAGGGAGCTTGCTCCCGCTGGAGGCCGAAGGACTCCCAATTCCGGCAAGCACCGGTTGGGGACTGCTTCGCAGCCCAACGGGAGCAAGCTCCCTCGCCACAAAGGGATTCAGCGCAATACCGGCAAACTCGTCGTCGACTTGATCTCCGACAACGCCACAATCGAGTTCACTTCCTGGATTCCCGGCACCAGCGACAGCTTCTCGAAGAAGAACCGCTCATACGCCTCGATGTCCGCCGCGACGATGCGCAACATGAAATCCACCGCTCCCATCAGCACATAACACTCCAGCACTTCGGGAAAGCCGCGAATCGCCTCGGTGAATTCGGTGAAGTTCGAACGGCCGTGGGCGTTGAGTTTGATTTCGGCGAAGATCTGCGTGTTCAGGCCGATTTTCTTGCGATCGAGCAAGGTCACCTGGCCGCGAATGATCCCCTCCTCCTTCATCCGTTGTATCCGTCGCCAGCACGGCGACTGCGACAGGCCCACCTGCTCGGCGATCTGTGCGCTGGACAGGGAAGCGTCCTCTTGCAGCAGAGCGAGAATACGTCGGTCGTAGCTGTCCAGCTCGCTTTGCATAAATAAACCTCAAAACTGGTACATGGTGAATTGGCTATTCATCGCAGCCGTAAGATCAGTTCATCTTAGACAAGAAATGTCCGGTCTCGAATGTAAAAATTTCTGCACTCATTCCGGAGACCTCCCATGCCACACCTTGAAGCCGTCAACACCCCGGCGCCCCGTCCCGATGTGTGGAACGTCAACAACACTCATTGCCTTGCGCAATACCAGATACTGGCCGAGGCGAGCCCGATCTGCTGGTGCGTGTGCTGAACCTGTTCGCCTTGCAGTTCCTCACGCCTGAGCAGGTCAATGTCCAGCGTCTGGACGACCTGCTGTCCATCGACATCATCATGGGTGGCCTGAGCTGGCATCGCGCCGGGGTGATCGCGGAAAAACTTCGTAACCTGATCAGTGTGTGTTCGGTGAATCTGCAAAACCCCGATGCGGCGTGGGGTGCGCCGACTCAGGCAGCCGGCTGAAAAAATCGGAAACGCCTTCGTCGGGTAGTGGCCCAACGGTCGGTGGGGCCACGACTATCCTTTGCGGACTGTCGTTCAAAAGGAGCCCGCATGTCCGTTCAACTCGCCACTCAGGACCGCTGGCTGGATCTCAATGATGTATTGCGTGAACTGGTCGCCCAGGGCTTCATCAGCCAGGACTCGGCCGAACACGCTCTGAACGCCCGTCGCCGGCAGGCGACCCTCGGTCAGATGCATCCGCTGGAGTTCATCGCCGGCCAGCAACTGGACGACCTCAGCCGTCCGGGCAAACACCTGGACCTCGAAAGCCTGACCCTGTGGCTGGCCCAGCAGGCCGGCCAGCCATACCTGCGGATCGATCCGCTGAAGATCAACGTCGCCGCCGTCACGCCGCTGATGTCCTACGCCTTCGCCCAGCGCCACAAGATTCTTGCGGTGTCGGTCGACCGCGATGCGGTGACCGTGGCCAGCGCCCAGCCTTATGTCACGAGCTGGGAAGCCGATCTGACCCACGTCCTGAAACTGCCGGTCAAACGGGTGGTGGCCAACCCGGCGGACATCCAGCGCTTCAGCGTCGAGTTCTTTCGCCTCGCCAAGTCGGTCAGCGGCGCCAGCAACACCGACCAGCCGGGCAGCAACCTCGGCAACTTCGAACAACTGCTCAACCTTGGCGCCAGCGATCAGGAGCCGGACGCCAACGACGCGCACATCGTCAACATCGTCGACTGGCTGTTCCAGTACGCCTTCCAGCAACGGGCCAGCGACATCCACATCGAGCCACGGCGCGAGCAAGGCACGGTGCGCTTTCGCATCGACGGCGTGTTGCACAACGTCTATCAGTTTCCGCCACAGGTGACGATGGCCATCGTCAGCCGCCTGAAGAGCCTCGGTCGGATGAACGTCGCCGAAAAGCGCAAACCCCAGGACGGGCGGGTCAAGACCAAGACGCCGGACGGCGGTGAAGTGGAACTGCGCCTGTCGACCCTGCCCACCGCCTTCGGCGAAAAAATGGTGATGCGGATCTTCGACCCGGAAGTGCTGCTCAAGGATTTCGACCAGCTCGGGTTTTCCGCCGACGACCTGCGCCGCTGGCAGGACATGACCCGCCAGCCCAACGGCATCATTCTGGTGACCGGCCCGACCGGTTCGGGCAAGACCACCACGCTGTACACGACCCTGAAAAAACTGGCGACCGCGGAGGTCAACCTCTGCACCATCGAGGACCCGATCGAGATGGTCGAGCCGGCCTTCAACCAGATGCAGGTCCAGCACAACATCGACCTGACTTTCGCCTCCGGCGTACGGGCACTGATGCGGCAGGACCCGGACATCATCATGATCGGCGAGATCCGTGACCTGGAAACCGCCGAAATGGCGATCCAGGCCGCATTGACCGGACACCTGGTGCTCTCGACCCTGCACACCAACGACGCGCCGAGCGCCATCAGCCGCCTGCTGGAACTCGGCGTGCCGCATTACCTGATCAAGGCCACGGTGCTCGGCGTCATGGCCCAGCGCCTGGTGCGCACGCTGTGTCCGCACTGCAAGGCGCCGCTGCCGGTCGCCGAAGAGGACTGGCAAACCCTGACCCGGCCATGGCAGGCACCGCTGCCGGGCAACGCACAACGGGCCATCGGTTGCCTGGAGTGCCGCGACACCGGTTATCACGGGCGCGCCGGCGTCTACGAAATCATGCAACTGACCGACAGCCTCAAGGCGTTGATCAGCCCGGATACCGATCTGACCGCGCTTCGGCGTCAGGCCTTCAAGGAAGGCATGCGCAGCCTGCGACTGTCCGGCGCGCAAAAAGTCGCGGCGGGGCTGACGACCATCGAGGAGGTGCTGCGGGTGACACCGCAGAGCGAGCAGAAGTAATCCGGCACGGAACCGGATCGACGAAATGGCGATCCAACCCGTTATTCAACACCAGTGGAGTCACCCCTCATGCGTCTCAAACTTGCTGTCGCCACCCTCGCCCTGCTGTCTCTGCCCGTCGGTTCGGCAATGGCCGACAGCTTTTGGCGTAACGTCATTTCATCCGGCGCCACCACCGGCTCGACGTACCTGACCTTCAAGGATCACAAGCTGATCGTCGCCGCCCAGGACGACGCCGGCAGTTTCGTCGCCAGCGATGGCGGTATCCGTGGCCCGTACCTGGAAGCCGCCATGCAGAAAGTCCGCGCCGACAATCCTGGTCTGCAGGCCACGGACATGGAACTGGCGAACGCGATCCTGGCGAAGAACGCCGTGGCTTCGGAATAAACCTGTCGCCCACAAAAATGCCGCTCACACGAGCGGCATTTTTTTTTGCCCGCCGATCAGCGGTAATCGTCCACCGGCACACAGGCGCAGAACAGGTTGCGGTCGCCATAGACGTTGTCCACCCGATTCACCGCCGGCCAATACTTGTGCGCCCTGGTGTGTGCATCCGGCGTGATGCCCTGCTCGATGCTGTAAGGCCGCTCCCAGACGCCGGTGACATCGGCCAGCGTATGGGGCGCCCGCTTGAGCGGGTTGTCTTCGGCCGGCCAGTTGCCGTTCTGCACTTCGGTGATTTCCGCACGGATGCTCAGCATCGCACCGATGAAGCGGTCCAGTTCTGCCTTGGACTCACTCTCAGTCGGCTCGACCATCAGCGTGCCCGGCACCGGGAACGACATGGTCGGCGCGTGGAAGCCGTAATCCATCAGGCGCTTGGCGACGTCTTCCTCACTGATGCCGGTCTGCGCTTTCAACGGTCGCAGGTCGAGAATGCATTCATGGGCCACCCGATCATTGCGCCCGGTGTAGAGCACGGGAAAGGCACCGGACAAATGCTGCGCCAGGTAATTCGCCGCAAGAATCGCCACTTCGCTGGCGTCCGCCAGTTGCGGCCCCATCATGGCGATGTACATCCAGCTGATCGGCAAAATGCTCGCACTGCCCCAGGGCGCTGCGCTCACCGCGCTGTTCTGCGGTTGCGGCCCGTCGATCGGCACTACCGGATGATTGGCGACGAATGGCGCCAGGTGCGCCCGCACGCCAATCGGCCCCATGCCCGGCCCGCCGCCACCGTGGGGAATGCAAAAGGTCTTGTGCAGGTTCATGTGCGACACATCGGCGCCAATGTCTGCCGGCCGCGCCAGCCCGACCTGGGCATTGAGGTTGGCGCCATCCATGTACACCTGACCGCCGTGCCTGTGGATAACGTCGCAGATTTCGCTGATGCCTTCCTCATATACACCGTGGGTCGACGGATAGGTCGCCATCAGGCACGACAAGTTGTCTCCCGCCTCGGCAGCCTTGGCCTTCAAGTCCTCCAGATCGACGTTGCCCGCCTCGTCGCACTCGACGATCACCACCCGCATCCCGGCCATCTGTGCCGAGGCCGGGTTGGTGCCGTGGGCCGAGGACGGAATCAGGCAGATATCGCGCCCGCCCTGCTGACGGCTTTCGTGGTATTTGCGGATGGCCAGCAACCCGGCGTACTCGCCCTGAGCCCCGGAATTGGGCTGCATGCAGATCGCGTCGAACCCGGTGATCGCACACAGCCAGCGCTCCAGCTCTTCGATCATCAGCGTGTAACCGACCGCCTGCTCCCGGGGCACGAACGGGTGCAGGTTGGCGAACTGCGGCCAGGTGATCGGGATCATTTCGCTGGTGGCGTTGAGTTTCATGGTGCAGGAGCCCAACGGGATCATCGACTGGTTGAGCGCCAGATCCTTGTTCTCCAACTGCTTGAGGTAACGCAGCATCTCGGTTTCGCTGTGATGGGCGTTGAACACCGGGTGGCGCAGATACGGCGAGTTGCGTTGCAGGTTCTCGGGAATTCCGGAAACCAGCGCTTCGGCATCGAGTTCTTCGACGTTGAGCCCATGATCGACACCCAACAGCACATCGAACAGTTTGCCGACGGTGCGCTCGTCACAGGTTTCATCGAGACTAAGACCCAAGTGGCCGCGACCGAGAATGCGCAGGTTGATCTGCGCAGCCTGAGCACTCTCGATGATCGCTGTCTGCGCGCCGCCGACGTCCAGGGTCAGCGTGTCGAAAAACTGCTGGTTGATGCGTTTGATACCGTGACGCTCGAGGCCGGCAGCGAGGATGCAGGTCAGCCGATGGACTCGCTGGGCAATACGTCTCAGCCCTTCCGGTCCGTGGTACACGGCATAGAAACTGGCGATGTTGGCCAGCAGCACCTGGGCCGTGCAGATGTTCGAATTGGCCTTCTCCCGGCGAATGTGCTGCTCGCGGGTCTGCAGGGCCATGCGCAGCGCCACGTTGCCTCGCGCATCTTTCGAGACACCGATGATGCGCCCGGGAATCGCCCGTTTGTATTCCTCGCGACTGGCGAAAAACGCCGCATGCGGCCCGCCGTACCCCATCGGCACACCGAAGCGCTGGGACGAGCCGAACACCACATCGGCGCCCAGTTCACCCGGCGGGGTCAGCAACAGCAGACTCAGCAGATCGGCCGCGACACAGGCCAGCGCCTGTTGCGCATGCAGGTGATCGATCAACGGACGCAGGTCGCGGACCTCGCCATGGGTGTCGGGGTATTGCAGCAATGCGCCGAACACCTGATGTTGCTTCAAGTTATCCACAGCGTCGACGATCAGCTCGAAACCGAAGCCTTCGGCGCGAGTCCGGACCACGGAAAGGGTTTGTGGATGACAGTTTTCATCGACGAAAAACAGATTGCTCTTCGACTTCGCCACACGCTTGGCCAGCGCCATGGCTTCGGCGGCCGCAGTGGCCTCATCGAGCAGCGAAGCATTGGCCAGCTCCAGACCGGTGAGGTCGATGGTCAGTTGCTGGAAATTGAGCAACGCTTCGAGCCGGCCCTGTGCGATCTCCGGTTGATACGGCGTGTAAGCGGTGTACCAGCCAGGATTTTCCAGCACATTGCGCAGAATGACCGTCGGCGTGAGAGTGCCGTGGTAGCCCATGCCGATCAGGCTGGTCCAGACCTGATTCTGTTCGGCGTACCCGCGCAGTTTCGCCAGCGCAGCCTGCTCGTCCAGCGCGGGCGGCAGGTCAAGCTCACGATTGAGTCGGATGGCGGGCGGAACGGTCTGCTCGATCAGTTCGATCCGGCTGCCCAGGCCCAGGCTGTCGAGCATGGCCTGCTGTTCGGCGGCATCGGGGCCGAGGTGACGGCGCAGGAAGGCCTGGGGGTCGCGTAACTGGCTCAAGGACGGCAACTGGGACATGACGGGCTCTCTCCTGGCTGGCGCTCGGCGTCAATGCAACACGGTCAAACCAGCATAGCAGTCGATGCCGTCGCGGACGGCTTGGCGGCGGGTGGTCGGACGGGGCATGCTGTGGCACCAGCAACACGTGCCCAACCCTTGGATGATCGAGTCCTCATGAGCCAACTGCCGTTTCTGCCGTTTTCCAAACCTGTCATCGACGAAGCCACCATCGCCGCTGTCGGCGACGTCCTGCGTTCCGGCTGGATCACCAGCGGGCCGAAGGTCCAGGCCTTCGAAGCGCAACTGTCGGAGTATTTCGGCGGGCGCCCGGTGCGCACCTTCAACTCCGGCACCTGCACCATGGAAATCGCCCTGCGCATCGCCGGTATCGGACCGGGTGACGAAGTGATCACCACGCCGATCTCCTGGGTCGCCACCGCCAACGTGATTCTTGAAGTGGGCGCCACCCCGGTGTTCGCCGACATCGACCCGGTCACCCGCAACATCGACCTGGATAAACTGGAAGCGGCCATCACGCCGCGTACCAAAGCGGTCATCCCGGTCTACCTCGCCGGGCTGCCGGTGGACATGGAGCGCCTGTACGCCATCGCCAAAAAACACAACCTGCGCATCGTCGAAGACGCCGCGCAGGCCCTCGGTTCGAGCTGGAACGGCCAGCGCATCGGTGCCAGCGGCGACTTCGTGTCGTTCAGCTTCCAGGCCAACAAGAACGTGACCTGCTCCGAAGGTGGTTGCCTGGTGCTGAACACGCCCGAGGAAGCACGTCTGGCGGAGAAATATCGCCTGCAAGGCGTCACCCGCACCGGCTTCGACGGTCTGGATGTCGATGTACTCGGCGGCAAATTCAACATGACCGACGTCGCAGCGACCATCGGCCTCGGCCAGTTCGCCCACATCGAAGCCCTCACTGCTCATCGTCAGGAACTGGCGCGTCATTACTTCAAGTGCTTTGGCGACGACTTCGAAGCCACGTACGGCGCGCAACTGCCGCCGGCCGATTTCACCAACAGCAACTGGCACCTGTTCCAGCTGGTATTGCCGGAGCGCAAGGACGGCTTGCCGGCACGGGCCACGTTCATGGAGCAGATGCAGGCGCTGGGTATCGGCATCGGTTATCACTACCCGCCGATCCACTTGCTGAGCCTGTACCGTGAGCGCGGTTTCAAGGAGGGCATGTTGCCGGTGGCCGAGCGGGTCGGACGGCTGATCGTGTCGTTGCCGATGTTCACCGCGATGAGCAAAGCCGATGTCGAGCGCTCAGTGGCGGCGGTCAAAGCGGTGCTGGGCAACGCCTGAGCCATCCCCGATAAAAAGGCTGCGTTCAGAAAAAAGCCCCGACGGATCGGGGCTTTGCGGTGGCGCGTGAAGCTTATTCGCCGATGGATTTCCTGTAGGCATCGGCGTCGAGCAGCTTGTCCAGCTCGGACTTGTCGCTTGGCTTGAGCTTGAAGATCCACGACTCATACGGTTCTTCGTTCAGCAGTTCCGGCGAATCCGCCAGTTCCTCGTTGACCGCGATCACTTCGCCGCCGACCGGGGCATAGATGTCGGAAGCGGCCTTGACCGATTCCACAACACCCGCCGCATCACCGGCAGCAAACACCTTGCCGACTTCAGTCAGCTCGACGAACACCACGTCGCCCAGCGCTTGCTGTGCGTGATCGCTGATGCCCACGGTGACGGTGCCGTCGGCTTCCAGGCGCGCCCATTCATGACTTTCGGCAAAACGCAGGTCGGCGGGGATATTGCTCATGCTCGGTGTCCTCAAGAAATTGTCAGCGGTCGTACCCGCCGGGAAAGGTTAGATCAAGGTTTTGCCGTGGCGGACGAAGGTCGGTTTAACCACTCGTACCGGATACCACTTGCCACGGATTTCCACTTCGGCGCGGTCGGCTGTCGCCATCGGTACGCGCGCCAGGGCAATCGACTTGCTAAGCGTAGGAGAGAAACTACCACTGGTGATCTCTCCTTCGCCAACATCAGCGATACGAACCACCTGATGCGCACGCAAAACCCCGCGTTCCTCGAGCACCAGGCCCACCAGTTTGTGCTGCACGCCAGCGGTTTTTTCCGCTTCCAGCGCATCACGACCGATGAACCGGCGCGTGGCCGGCTCCCAGGCGATGCTCCAGGCCATGTTCGAGGCCAGCGGCGAAACGTCTTGATGAATATCCTGACCGTAGAGATTCATGCCGGCTTCCACCCGCAACGTATCGCGGGCACCGAGGCCAATGGGAGAAATGCCGGCGCCTACCAGATCGTTGAAGAATCCGGGGGCCTGATCGGCCGGCAGGGCGATTTCCAGCCCGTCTTCGCCGGTGTAACCGGTACGGGCAATGAACCAGTCGCCGTCGACCTGGCCTTCGAAAGGCTTGAGCACCTGGATCAGACTGGCGCGGGACTGGGTCACCAGTTCGGCAATCTTCTGCCGGGCATGAGGGCCTTGAATGGCGAGCATCGCCAGATCGGTGCGTTCGCGCAGCTGCACGTCGAAGCCGGCAAGATGCGCCTGCATCCAGGCCAGATCCTGATCGCGAGTCGAAGCGTTGACCACCAGCCGGTAACCGTCATCGAGGCGATAGACGATCATGTCATCGACAATGCCGCCGCGCTCGTTGAGCATCGTGCTGTACAACGCCCGGCCCGGGCTGTGCAGGCGTTCGACGTCGTTGGCCAGCAAATGCCGGAGCCAGGCCCTGGCCTGTTGGCCGGTGACATCGATCACGGTCATGTGGGAAACATCGAACACCCCGCAATCGCGACGCACCTCGTGGTGTTCCTCGACCTGCGAGCCGTAATGCAGTGGCATGTCCCAACCGCCAAAATCGACCATCTTCGCGCCGAGGGCGAGATGCAGGTCATACAGAGGCGTACGCTGTCCCATGGGTTTCTCCTTCCGGGCGTGGCGAAGGTGCGGAGCGCTGCTGCACGGTTTGAAAACCCCGCAAGGAAGGCCCTCAGCCGACTTCAGCGACAGGGTCTGTCAGACGGACCGCACCGAATGCCGCGCATTGTAGCCGCATGCTTCAGGTCTCACTACTAAGTGTTTCCGTGGGCCGAACGACGGATCAGTCCAATGACCGGCAACAAGCCGACCAGCACCAGCGTCAGCGCCGGCAACGATGCCCGCGCCCATTCACCTTCGCTGGTCATCTCGAAGATGCGCACAGCCAGCGTGTCCCAGCCAAACGGGCGCATCAGCAGGGTCGCCGGCATTTCCTTGAGCACATCGACGAACACCAGCAGCGCGGCGCTGAGCGTGCCGGGCAGCAGCAACGGCAGATACACTTTGAAAAACAGTCGCGGCCCACTGACACCCAGGCTACGTGCCGCTTCGGGCAAAGAGGGCCGTATACGCGCCAGACTGCTTTCCAGCGGCCCGTAAGCCACCGCCACGAAGCGCACCAGATACGCCATCAGCAACGCCGCCAGACTGCCCAGCAGCAGCGGTTTGCCCTCACCGCCGAGCCAGCCTGAGAGCGGAATCACCAGCTCCCGATCCAGATAACTGAACGCCAGCATGATCGACACCGCCAGCACCGAGCCCGGCAACGCGTAGCCGAGATTGGCCAGACTGACGGCGGAGCGGATGGCCGGCGTCGGTGCCAGACGCCGGGCGAACGCCAGCAACATCGCCACGCTGACGGTGATCAGCGCCGCCATGCCGCCCAGATACAAGGTGTGCAGAATCAGCCCGGCGTAGCGCTCATCCAGATCGAAACGCCCGCGCTGCCAGAACCACACCAGCAGTTGCAGCACCGGAATGACAAACGCACAGGCGAACACCAGACCGCACCATCCGGTCGCTGCCCAGGCCCTGGCCCCGCGCAGGTGATACAGCGCCTTGACCCGCGGTCGCTCGTTGCCCGCCCGATTGGCGCCCCGGGCGCGACGTTCGCCGTACAACACCAGCATCACCACCAGCAACAACAGACTGGCCAGTTGCGCAGCGCTCGACAGGCTGAAGAAGCCATACCAGGTCTTGTAGATCGCGGTGGTGAAGGTGTCGAAGTTGAACACCGACACCGCGCCGAAATCCGCCAGGGTTTCCATCAAGGCCAGCGCCACACCGGCACCGATGGCCGGCCGCGCCATCGGCAATGCCACCCGCCAGAACGCTTGCCACGGTGACTGGCCGAGCACCCGCGCCGCTTCCATCAGGCCTTTGCCTTGAGCGAGAAACGCGGTGCGCGCCAGCAGATAAACGTAGGGGTAGAACACCAGCACCAACACCAGAATCACGCCACCGGTGGAGCGCACTCGCGGCAGACGCAAACCGGTTCCGAACCATTCGCGCAGCAGGCTTTGCACGGGTCCGGCGAAGTCCAACAGGCCGACGAACACGAACGCCAGCACATAGGCCGGGATTGCGAACGGCAGCATCAGCGCCCAGTCGAGCCAGCGCCGACCGGGGAATTCGCAGAGGCTGGTAAGCCAGGCGAGGCTGACGCCCAACAGGGTCACGCCGATGCCGACGCCGACGACCAGCGTCAGGGTGTTGCCCAGCAGGCGCGGCATCTGGGTTTCCCACAGGTGCGACCAGATCTGCTGGTCGATGGTCTGCCACGACAGCAGTAGGACGCTGAGGGGCAGCAGCACCAACGCGGCGATGGCGAAGACAATGGGGTACCAGCGGCGTTGGGCGGGGTGGGACAAGGAAACGCTCTCGTTCAAATAATTGTGCCCACGCTCTGCGTGGGCACACATTCCGTGACGCTCTGCGTCACGCTGTCGATGATGCGACGCAGAGCGTCCAGGGCTGCATTCCCACGCGGAGCGTGGGAACGATCAACTCGCAGCGTCAGTTCCAGCCCGCCCGATCCATCATCCGGATCGCTTCAGCCTGACGCTTGCCCGCCACTTCGACCGGCAGCGTATCGGCCACGAACTGCCCCCACGCCGCCACTTCTTCCGAAGGCTTCACCGCCGGATTCGCCGGGAATTCCTGGTTCACGTCAGCGAAGATCTTCTGCGCTTCAGGCGTGGTCATCCACTCCACCAGCGCCTTGGCCGCTTCCGGGTGCGGTGCATGTCTGGTCAGGCCGATGCCCGACAGGTTGACGTGCACACCGCGGTCCGCCTGGTTCGGCCAGAACAGTTTCACCGGCAGATCCGGCTTTTGCTTGTGCAGGCGACCGTAGTAGTAAGTGTTGACGATGCCCACATCGCACTGGCCGGCATTGATCGCTTCGAGCACCGCGACGTCGTCGGAGAACACGTCGGTGGACAGGTTGTTGACCCAGCCCTTGAGGATCTTTTCGGTTTTCTCGGCACCGTGGACTTCGATCAGGGTGGCGGTCAGCGACTGGTTGTAGACCTTCTTCGCCGTGCGCAGGCACAGGCGACCTTCCCAGTTCTTGTCGGCCAGCGCTTCGTAGGTGGTCAGCTCGCCCGGTTTCACGCGCTCGGTGGAATAGGCGATGGTCCGCGCGCGCAGGCTCAGGCCGGTCCAGGCGTGGCTGGAGGAGCGATATTGCAGGGGAATGTTGGCGTCGATGGTTTTCGAGGTGAAGGGCTGGAGAATGCCCATCTGCTCGGCCTGCCACAGGTTGCCGGCATCGACGGTCAGCAGCAGGTCGGCGGTGGCGTTCTCGCCTTCGGCCTTGATCCGTTGCATCAGCGGCGCTTCCTTGTCGGTGATGAACTTGATCTTCACCCCGGTCCTGGCGGTGTAGGCATCGAACACCGGTTTGATCAGCTCATCGATGCGCGAGGAGTAGACCACCACCTCGTCGGCGGCCTGAGCGGCGGTGCTGCCGATCAGGGTCAGGGCCAGGGCGGTCAGAAGACGCTTGGATGCCAACATGGAAGTGATCTCTCGGTCGGAAAAAAGTGGCCCAAATGATAAGGACTCACATTTACCAGCTCAATCGATCACTTTCCCAAGGAGTTACCAGATGTTGCACGGCATAGGCGGTGCCTGATCTGACGCCTTCGCGGGCAAGCCCGCTCCCACAGGGTTCCAGGGTGTACTCAAATTGGAATTTCACACTGACCACTGTGGGAGCGGGCTTGCTCCGGGCGGCGATCCGACGAAAGGGCCCTCAGTCTCAACGGAGAATTAAGATTTAGCCAGGACGGGAAGGTCCCCGGTCAACCCCAACGCTTCACGCACGAACAGCGCTTTGGCCTCGGGCATCTGCTCGACGATTTTCAACCCGGTATTGCGCAACCAGCGCAGCGGCAGCGGATCGGCCTGGAACAACCGCTCGAAGCCTTCCATCGCCGCCATGAGCGCCAGGTTGTGCGGCATGCGCCGACGCTCGTAGCGGCTCAGGACTTTCACGTCCGCCAGCCGTTCGCCGCGTTCGTTGGCTTGCAGCAACACCTCGGCCAGCACGGCGGCATCGAGGAAACCGAGATTCACCCCCTGCCCCGCCAACGGGTGGATGGTGTGCGCCGCGTCGCCGATCAGCGCGAGGCCTTCGGCCACATAGCGCTTGGCATGGCGTTGACGCAGCGGCACGCACAGCCGCGGGTCGGCACTGACGACCTCGCCGAGGCAGCCTTCGAAGGCGCGCTCCAGCTCACGGCAGAAATCCGCTTCATTCAACGCCATCAGCCGTTCGGCCTCACTCGGCGTGGTCGACCAGACGATCGAGCACCAGTCCTGCTGCCCGTCCCGCTCCAGCGGTAGAAACGCCAGCGGCCCGTGATCGGTGAAACGCTGCCATGCGGTCATGCGGTGCGGTTTGCTGCTGCGCACACTGGTGACGATAGCGTGGTGCAGATAATCCCATTCGCGGGTGGCGACACCGGTCAGACGGCGCACGGCGGAGTTGGCGCCGTCCGCCGCGATCACCAGCGGCGCACGCAAGGTGCGGCCATCGGCCAGGGTCAGCAGCCAGTCGTCACCGGAGCGGCGCATCTGCTCCAGCCGCGCATTGGCCAGCAGGCCCAGGTCACAATCGTGCAAACGGTCGAGCAAGGCGTCCTGCACCACGCGGTTTTCGACGATGTGGCCGAGCACTTCGGCGTGCACGCTGCTGGCCGAGAAGTGGATCTGCCCGGTGCCGCTGCCGTCCCAGACGTGCATGTCGGTGTACGGACTGCTGCGTCGGTTGACGATGCCGTCCCACACGCCGAGGCGATCGAGAATCCGCTGGCTGGCTGCCGACAGCGCGCTGACTCGTGGCTCGAACGGTGCGTCGCCGGCGAAGGGTTTGACGCTCAGCGGGCTGCCGTCGAGCAGCAGGACTTCCAGCCCGCTGTCCTGCAACGCCAGCGCCAGGGCGCTGCCGACCATTCCGGCTCCGACAATCAGCACATCCGCGCGCATTTCCATGCTTTAAACCTGTCTCGCTGGCGGCTCGAGCCGCACGTAAAGGGTTTTACCGATCCGCACCATCGGGTTACCGACATCGAAATACGGCAAGTAGACACTCATGATCCAGCGCATCGGCCGTGCCTTGCCAGACTGTCCGATCAGCCGCTCACGCATCCGGCCGCGTCCCCAGCCCCATGGCCTGACGGGCGAACCAGCGTTTGGCCGGCGGCAGCAGATCGAGGCCCAGCAGGCCGATGTTGCGTCCCAGCGAAACCAGTGGCTGGGTACTGCCGAACAGCCGCGTGACCTGATCGGAGAAGCCTACGGTGAGGTCCTGATCCAGACGCTGACGCTCGCGATACGCCTGCAACGTGGCGAAATCCCCCAGCGGTTTGTCGCTGGCCAGCAGTGCGGCGGCCAGTGCATCGGCATCGCGCAGGGACAGGTTGAAACCCTGCCCGGCAATCGGGTGCAGGCTGTGGGCAGCGTTGCCGAGCACGGCCAGATGCGAACGCACCTGCTCTTCGGCCTCCACCAGCGACAGCGGATACAGATGCCGCGCGCCGACCTGTTTCAGAGTGCCGAGGCGGTAACCGAACACGCCTTGCAACTCACTGAGGAAGTCGCGTTCATTCAGTTGCGCCAGACGTTGCGCGTCCATGCCCAGACGGGTCCAGACCAGCGCGCAGCGGTTTTCCGGCAGCGGCAACAAAGCCATCGGGCCTTCGTCGGTGAAGCGCTCGAAGGCCATGCCGTTGTGCGCTTCGCTCGGGGTGATGTTGGCGATCAGCGCGCTCTGGTTGTACGGACGCTTGCGCACGTTGATGCCCAGTTGCTCGCGCAGACCGGAGCGGCCGCCATCGGCGAGCACCGCCAGATCGCACTCAAGAGTGGTCTCATCGTTGAGGGTCAAGCGATAGCCGTCCGGCAGCGGCTCCATGCGAGTGACCTCCGCCGGGCAACGCCAGCTGATCACGTCCTTGTCGACGTGCTGCCACAGGCAATGACCGAGCCAGGCGTTTTCCACAACATAACCCAGCGCCGGCACGCCCTCTTCCATCGCCGACAATCGAGCGGTGGAGAAACGGCCACGGTCGGACACATGAATCTGCTTGATCGGCTCGGCGCGACGGGAAATTTCCTGCCACACACCCAGCCGTTGATAAATCTGTCGGGAACCAAAAGACAGCGCCGAGGAGCGGGCATCGTAACTTGGCTGCCAGCTGTCGCCGGGAGCAAACGGTTCGATCAGCACGATCTTCCAGCCACGCGCCCTGGCCCCGGCCTGCAACGCCAGCGCCAGACTGGCGCCGACCAGGCCACCACCGATGATTGCCAGATTGACCCGACTCATGCTGCACCGGTCCGTGCCTGCGCCATCAGCGCTTCGATTTCGGCGACGGTTTTCGGCACGCCACCCGTCAGGATTTCACAACTGCTCTTGGTCACTACCACGTCGTCCTCGATGCGCACGCCAATGCCGCGCCACTTCTTCGCTACATTCTGGTTGTCCGGGGCGATGTAAATGCCCGGTTCCACGGTCAGCGCCATGCCGACCTCCAGCACGCGCCATTCGCCACCGACCCTGTACTCGCCGACGTCATGCACATCCATGCCCAGCCAGTGGCCGGCGCGGTGCATGTAAAACGCCTTGTAGGCCTCCGAAGCGATCAACTCATCCACCTCGCCCTGCAACAGCCCCAGCTTCACCAATCCGGCGGTAATGACCCGAACCGTCGCTTCGTGCGCCTGGTTCCAGTGCCTGTTCGGGGCGATTTCGGCGAAGGCGGCTTCCTGCGCGGCCAATACCAGTTCGTAGATCGCCTTCTGCTCGGTCGAGAACTTGCCGTTCACAGGCCAGGTACGAGTGATGTCGCTGGCATAGCAGTCGATCTCGCAACCGGCGTCGATCAATACCAGATCGCCGTCCTTGAGCTGCGCGTCATTCTGCTGGTAATGCAGGATGCAACTGTTGCGCCCCGACGCGACGATCGATCCGTAGGCCGGCATCTTCGCCCCGCCCTTGCGGAATTCGTAATCGAGTTCGGCTTCCAGGCTGTACTCGTACAATCCGGCACGACTGGCCTGCATCGCGCGGATATGAGCCTGGGCGGAAATCCGCGCCGCTTCGCGCATCACCTTCACTTCTGCCGCCGATTTATACAGGCGCATGTCGTGCAGCAGGTGATCCAGGGCAACGAATTCGTTCGGCGGCTGGGCGCCGAGGTGGGCCTTGGAGCGGATCACGTTGATCCAGTCCATCAGGTGGCGGTCGAATTCCGGGTTGCTGCCCATCGCCGAATACACCCGGTCGCGGCCTTCGATCAGGCCCGGCAGGATGTCGTCAATGTCTGTGATGGGGAAAGCGTCGTCGGCGCCGTAATCACGGATCGCGCCTTCCTGGCCGGCGCGCAGGCCATCCCAGAGTTCCCGTTCGGCGTTGCGCTCACGGCAGAACAGTATGTATTCGCCATGTTCGCGACCGGGCATCAGCACGATCACCGCCTGCGGCTCGGGGAAACCGCTGAGGTACTGGAAGTCGCTGTCCTGACGGTAGACGTGCTCGACGTCGCGGTTGCGAATGGCAACCGCGGCGGCTGGCAGGATGGCGATGCTGTCGGGTTCCATCTGCGCCATCAGCGCCTTGCGGCGACGGGCGTATTCCGCTTTCGGGATATGGATCATGGGCAGATGGCTTTCCCTGGCACGCGATCAGTGCAGCGACGGCTTGGCGGCTGGCGGCACGTCGGTTTTCCTGGTTTCGGAGAACAGCAGCAGCGGCGCTACACGCAGGTACTCCATGACTTCCATGTAGTCGCTTTCGCCGTCTTCGGACTCTTCCAGAGCATCTTGCACCTGGGAGATCGCCGCCAGATCCTGCAACACTTCGGTGGCCTCGGTGCTCAGCATGCTGCTGTCGCGGCAGTTCAGACCGAAACCGGTGAGGAAGCCCTGGCACCACTGGCCCAGTGCGGCGGCGCGGTCGGCCAGCGGCACGTCATCGGTCGGCAACAGCAGCACGACGGTCACGTCGTCGCCGGTGAGCTCGCCCTTGACCATTTCCTGCAGGCCGACGAGGGCGTTGCGGACGTTGTCCTGAATATCGCCTTCGAGCAGTTCGGCGGCGTCGATCAACCAGCCTTCATTGTCGAAGCCGGCACCGGCGCAGCTGCGGCCGAGCAGCAGGCCATGCAGTTCGGCAGGCGAGACGTTGTGACCGCTGGCAGTCAGCAGGGTGGCAAAGGCTTGGTACGGGGAATTCTGAATGGGCATGGGCAGCTAGGCGCCAGACGGCGCTATGTCTAGAATGAAGGCCTTGTATCCTACATCGACAGACACGCCAAGACCATTAAAGGCTGCCTCCCGGCCAAACCCATCAGACCGAATCAGTGGACACAATGGAAGACACCGACCTGCAAGCGCTGATGGCCAGACTCGAGCTGCTGATTACTCGGGTCGAGCAACTAAAGAGTCAAAACGCACTCTTACTAGCTCAGGAAAAGACCTGGCGCGAGGAACGCGCTCACCTCATTGAAAAAAACGAAATCGCCCGGCGTAAGGTCGAATCGATGATTTCGCGCCTCAAGGCCCTGGAGCAAGACTCATGAGTTCAAGCAATAGCGTTACCGTGCAGATCCTCGACAAAGAATATTCGATCATCTGCCCCCAGGAAGAACGCAGCAACCTGGTCAGTGCCGCACGCTATCTGGACGGCAAGATGCGCGAGATCCGCAGCAGCGGCAAAGTCATCGGCGCCGACCGCATCGCCGTGATGGCCGCCCTGAACATCACCCACGATCTCTTGCACAAGGAAGAGCGCCCGGACATCCAGACCAGCGGCTCGACCCGTGAACAGGTACGCGACTTGCTCGATCGGGTCGATCTGGCGCTGGCCGACGATCCGGACATCAGCAAGGGCTGATTCACCGGACCGCTTGAGGTATACTCGCCGCACTCCCTGGGGTGCTTGCCAGTTGACGATGTCCCTGAGCCGATTTGCACTACCCTGGGGGTTGCACGTTGGGCTGGTGTGCATGTCCGCCAGACGGAAAGCCTTAAAGCCTACTGCATCCTCCACCTTGAACTCTCGGGTTCAAGGGCTAAGTCGACAGCGGCTCATCCGGGGAGCCTGATTCGAATCCGATGCCGGTGCATGCCGGCATCGGATTTTTTATGCGTACGTTTTCGTCCCATCCTGCCGAAGCCGACCATGACCGAACCCGCGCTGCTGCCCCGCCCCCAACTGCGCCGCCTGCTGCGCAAGGCCCGCCGCTCCCTGACGCCGAGCCAGCAACGCGCGGCCGCCGAAGGCCTGTATAAACAGCTGGCACAGGACCCGCAATTTCGCCGGGCGAAACATATTTCCCTGTACCTGCCCACCGACGGCGAAATCGATCCGCGCCTGTTGTTGCGCGCCGCCCAGCGTCGAGGCAAGAAGACCTACCTGCCGGTGCTGAGCGCCTGGCCACGTACCAAAATGGTCTTTCAGCAGATCAGCCCCGGCGAGAAACTGCGGCGCAATCGCTTCCGTATTCTGGAGCCACGGGTCAATCCGGCCCGTCAGCGCAAGATATGGGCACTGGATCTGGTGTTGTTGCCATTGGTGGGATTCGACGACGTCGGCGGACGCCTGGGAATGGGCGGCGGTTTCTACGACCGCAGCCTTGCGTATCTGGCCCGCCGCCAGAGCTGGCGCAAACCGACGCTGCTGGGCCTGGCCCATGAATGTCAGAAGGTCGAACGACTGGCACAGGCCAGCTGGGATGTACCGTTGCAGGGAGCGGTGACCGACAGGGCGCGGTATTTCGCAGGGTAGACGCCGCGAGGGAGTCAGCGGCGTCGGAAAGACGGTTTCAGCGTTTGAATGCGGTCGACTGCTGTACCTGTTGCGCTACTTCAATCGGAGCATCGGTCTTGTTGGCCCACAGGCTTTGCGCATAACCGGTGGTCACGACGCCCAAGCCGAACAAAATCACCAGAGTCCACAGCAAATCCGGTTTGCGTTTCATCGATTGCCCCCCTCAAGGCACATCATCACGATGACAGCAGCGGTTTCCATTCGTAGGCCGTGCAGCAGCGTCAAGCTTTAAAGGCCGGCATTTTGCGACAACGTGAACCGCTGCGCAAATGCTGGCGTCAACCGACTGTCGGTTTGTCATAAAATTGCCCGACAACCTGCCCAATGACCCTTTCAGGAGCACACGACATGGCCTTTTGGCTGATGAAATCCGAGCCCGACGAACTCTCGATCAAGGGTCTGGAAAAGCTCGGCAAGGCGCGCTGGGACGGGGTGCGCAACTATCAGGCCCGCAACTTCCTGCGGGCCATGGCGGCAGGAGATGAGTTCTTTTTTTATCACTCCAGCTGTCCTGAGCCGGGGATTGCCGGGATCGGCAAAATCATCCAGGCCGCGTACCCGGATCCCACCGCACTGGAACCGCAAAGCCACTACTTCGACCCGAAAGCCACGCCGGAGAAAAACGCCTGGAGCGCCATCGACGTCGCTCATGTCGAGACGTTTTCCCGGGTGTTGAAACTGGATTACCTGAAGCAGCAGGCCGCGCTGGCCGAAATGCCACTGGTGCAGAAAGGCTCGCGACTGTCGGTGATGCCGGTGACGGCCGAGCAATGGGCGGCGGTTATTGCGTTGAAACCCTGAGTCATTTGTCGCCTGACAAAATGCCATCGCGAGCAAGCTCGCTCCCACAGGGTTCAGCGGCGATCACACAAATGTGTTGCACCACAAAACCTCCGTGGGAGCGAGCTTGCTCGCGATGAGGCCCGCCCGGACAACGAATGTCTTACTGAATGATCAGGTTGTTGAACAACAGATCCTCGACCACCGGCTTGCCGGTTTCGTCATTCATCACTTGCTGGGTCTGCTTCAAGGCTTCCTGACGCAGCTTTTCCTTGCCTTCGATACTGCCCATCGCATCGGTAGTCTGCTGGGTGAACAGCGCCACCAGCTGATTGCGGATCAGCGGCTCGTTGGCCTTGACCAGTTTGGTCGCTTCGTCGCCGGTCACCCGCAACGCCACGTCGGCCTTGTAGACCTTGAGCTTCGGTGTGCCGTCGAGCCCGTAGTTGCCCACGAACGGCGGGCTCAAGGTGATGTAGTTGACCTTCGGCGCCTCGCCTTCTTTGGCTTCTTCGGCCAGCGCTGCCACAGGCAGAGACAGGGCCAGCAACAACATGATCCACGCTTTCACAATTCGCTCCTTATCCGGTTTGCGGCCTAGCATAACGACCCGCCGCGCAAGCACAAGCTTATGGCGGACTATCAGGGCCGGGCATGCTCGTTGACCCGTTGACTGCCACACCTACACTTATCGGCCATCACTCCCAAAGGAATAGCCCTGATGAAAGCCGTGCTGTGCAAAGCCTTCGGCCCTGCCGAATCGCTGGTGCTGGAAGACGTCGCCAGTCCTGTCGCGAAGAAGAATGAAATCCTGCTGGATGTGCACGCCGCCGGGGTCAACTTTCCGGACACGCTGATCATCGAGGGCAAGTATCAATTCAAGCCGCCCTTTCCGTTCTCGCCCGGTGGCGAAGCTTCAGGCGTGGTCAGCGCGGTGGGGGAGAAGGTCAGTCACTTGAAGGTTGGTGATCGAGTCATGGCCCTGACCGGCTGGGGCAGCTTCGCCGATCAGGTCGCGGTGCCGGGCTATAACGTACTGCCGATTCCACCGACGATGGATTTCAACACCGCCGCGGCGTTCAGCATGACCTACGGCACCTCGATGCACGCACTCAGGCAGCGCGGCAATCTGCAGCCGGGTGAAACCCTGCTGGTGCTCGGTGCCTCCGGTGGTGTTGGTCTGGCCGCCGTGGAGATCGGCAAGGCCATGGGCGCCCGGGTGATCGCTGCCGCCAGCAGCGCAGAGAAACTCGCCGTGGCCAAGGCTGCCGGTGCTGACGAACTGATCAACTACAGCGAAACCAGTCTCAAGGACGAAATCAAACGCCTGACCGACGGCCAGGGTGCCGACGTGATCTACGACCCGGTCGGCGGCGACCTGTTCGACCAGGCCATTCGCGCCATCGCCTGGAATGGCCGACTGCTGGTGGTCGGCTTCGCCAGCGGACGCATTCCCGAACTGCCGGTCAACCTTGCGCTGCTCAAGGGCGCGGCGGTACTCGGGGTGTTCTGGGGCTCCTTCGCCCAGCGCCAGCCCCAGGACAACGCGGCGAACTTCCAGCAATTGTTCGGCTGGTTTGCCGAGGGCAAGCTGAAGCCGCTGGTGTCGCAGGTGTATTCACTGAGCGAAGCCGCACAGGCGATCAATGATCTGGGACAGCGCAAGGCTGTGGGCAAGGTGGTGGTGCAGGTGCGCTGACTGAATTGGCGATTCGGATGCTGTCCGGATCGCCATTCACTGCGTCCGGCACTAAAGCAACTTGCGGACATCTTCCGGCAAAAACCTCGTGAACCTGCTCACCGGCCACTGTCGGCAACGCCAGACGACGCCCTCCACGCTTCGGTTCAGTCTGGCAATCAGCGCGAGTCTTTCGTCTTTCGACAGTGGTGGCTTGAAGAGAGCGCTCGACAAGTGGTCACGGAGATAGTGAAACGGCGCCGAGTCGACCCATGAATACTCGGGCATTCGATTGAGCAGTTCGTTGAACTCTCGGCATTTCAACTGCTGAACCCATTGGTGGGCACCCTCCGGCGCTTCGAGGAGAAAGACCATGGGCGCCACGATTTCCTGTCTGGCAGGCTTGTCGGCGTCAACCGTCCACGGCTTGAACCTCCACTGTTCTATCGCATCCCTGACCGCCTGCGCCAGATCCGGATGATCACTTTGCAGAATGCTGATTTCGCTCACCGAACCATCCGAATTGGCCATGAAACGGACCTTAACGTCACCGGTGATCCCCGCTCTCGATAACGCAGGCGGGTAAACCGGCCTGGGGGTGTTGTCCGGAATCACAAACACTTCTCCCGCCTGAGCAGGGAAAATGACCAACAAAACGACAGCCATGATCCATTGCTTCATTCCCGTACCTTCCGCACTGACACGCCCTCTCGGCAACATCACAAAGGTTACGGAGCAATGATTTTCAACTGAATAGCGCGGCTTCTGAAGTGAATGCAGGAAATTGCCCAAGTCTCGACGGGAAATTGGGTGCAAGCGTGAAGGAATCATCTACCAGTAACTTTTCCGACGGACTACTTCCCCTGGCTTGCGTCCGCCTCGTCACCTGGCAACAAATGCTCCAGAACCTTCCGGCTGTCGGTCCTGATGATCTGGCCCTTATCGTCGAAGCGCAGCACGATCAGCCAGTCGTACACCTCGTCCGGCCATTTTTTTTGCCCCATCAGGGCTGTACTGTCGCCGCCGAACGCCTGAATCAGCTTGTTGATATGGCCATGGTGCCAGGCGATCAGGATCGTCGGCGCCTCATTGCTCTGGCGCAGCAGCCTGACCAGCTCATGCACGTCCCCGTTGATGTAAGGCTGTTCGACCGGCAGGTCCAGGCGTTGGGCCAACGGTGTCAGGGTCAGGCGCGAGCGGGAACTCACCGGGCTGTCAGCGGCGGCAATCAATCGTTCAGGGGTCAGCATCTGCCCATCCAGCTTCAACGGATTGAAATAGTCGGCGTAGGCGAGAGCCCGCTGTTCGCCCCGGGCATTGAGTACCGCGCCCTCGGTCGGTTTCTCCGCATGACGGATGATCAGCACCGTGGCATTACGCAAACCGGATTGTGCAGGGTGGTCGGCGTAAATCAATGTCAGCGCCGCGACGGCAATAAACGTCACCGCCAATAAGCGGCGCATCATCATGCGAACCTTCAAAGCCATCATTCATCTCTGCAGAACAGTCGGTTGACCGATGCGAGTCTAAGCCGCCTCATGTTCATAAGTGGTGAAAACGCCCTGTTCTTACAGCTGAGCGACAGGTTCGTAAAAGAACGTGCGACTTCCAACATTTTCCGCTGTTTTGCCGACGGGAACCGGTGCTATTTTCGGTAACGAAACTGTAACATTCGCATCCGCAGTCAAAACAAGAAATCTGGAGCTCTTGAATGTTTGCTTTCTTTCGACCTGCCGCACATCAGGCTCCTTTGCCTGAAGAAAAAATAGACAGTACCTACCGACGCCTGCGCTGGCAGATCTTCGCCGGTATCTTCTTTGGTTATGCGGGTTACTACCTGCTGCGCAAGAACTTCTCCCTGGCCATGCCTTACCTGATCGACGAAGGCTACAGCCGGGGCGATCTGGGTCTGGCAATGTCCGCCATCGCCATTGCCTACGGCCTGTCCAAGTTCCTCATGGGCCTGGTGTCCGACCGTTCCAACCCGCGCTACTTCCTGCCCTTCGGCCTGCTGGTTTCAGCGGGGGTGATGTTCATTTTCGGTTTCGCGCCCTGGGCAACGTCCAGCGTGACCATGATGTTCATCCTGCTGTTCATCAACGGCTGGGCCCAGGGCATGGGCTGGCCGCCGAGCGGACGGACCATGGTGCACTGGTGGTCGCAGAAGGAACGCGGCGGCGTGGTGTCCGTATGGAACGTGGCGCACAACGTCGGCGGCGGCCTGATCGGCCCGCTGTTCCTGATCGGCATGGGCCTGTTCAATGACTGGCACGCGGCGTTCTACGTGCCGGCGGCGGTGGCCCTGGCGGTGGCGGCATTTGCCTTCATCACCATGCGTGACACCCCGCAATCGGTCGGCCTGCCGCCGATCGAGAAGTACAAGAACGACTACCCGGAAGGTTACGACGCCAGCCACGAAGACGAATTCAGCGCCAAGGAAATCTTCGTCAAATACGTGCTGCGAAACAAAATGCTGTGGTACATCGCCATGGCCAACGTCTTCGTCTACCTGCTGCGCTATGGCGTACTGGACTGGGCGCCGACCTACCTCAAGGAAGCCAAGCACTTTGACGTCGACAAGACGTCGTGGGCGTACTTCTTCTATGAGTGGGCGGGCATTCCGGGCACGCTGCTGTGCGGCTGGATGTCGGACAAGATCTTCCGTGGCAACCGCGGCCTGACCGGCATGGTGTTCATGGCCCTGGTGACCCTGGCGACCCTGGTTTACTGGCTGAACCCGGCCGGCAACCCGACCATCGACATGATCGCGCTGTTCTCCATCGGCTTCCTGATCTATGGCCCGGTGATGCTGATCGGCCTGCAGGCCCTGGAACTGGCACCGAAGAAAGCCGCCGGTACGGCTGCAGGCTTTACCGGCCTGTTCGGTTATCTGGGTGGTTCGGTCGCGGCCAGTGCCGCCATGGGCTACACCGTGGACCACTTCGGCTGGGACGGCGGTTTCGTGCTGCTGGTGGGCGCCTGCCTGCTGTCGATGGCCTTCCTGGCCCCGACCTTGATGCACAAGCGAGCCACCAGTCAGAGTCGCGAGGCAGTCGCCTGATCGGCTTTTGACCGGCAGCGCTTGAGCCGCGCCTCCAGATTCCGGTCTGGCATGGCGTGGCTGCGCAGGGCGTGAGCGGTCTGCTCGACATAATCGCGAGTCGTACCGTAACGCCCGCAAGCACTTTCGAACACCTGGCTCAGCACATGATCCGGCAGATTGCCGGCATAGCTGGGCAGGTGTCGCTCCAATACAAACCCCAGCGCCTGTACCCGGTTGCCATCTTCAAGACGGCAGTTGAGCCAGTGCGGGCGATAGGACGGAAACGGCATCTCGCGTTTCCACAATGCATACAGCGCACTGTCGAGGTTGTCTTCCGGCAGCCGATAGGCAAAGCCGCTGCACGAACCGCCACGATCCAGACCGAACACCAGCCCCGGCATTTCCGGCGTACCGCGATGCTCGTGCGACCACAGGTAGAGCCCGCGATGATAGCCATGCACCCGTCCACGAACCCGCTCCACTGCCGAACATTCCGGCCGCCAGATCAGCGAACCATACGCGAACAACCACACCGGCCCGCCCTTGTGGCGCGCCATGGTCGACTGCATGGAAGCGAGGAGTTGTTCGTGAGTCAGCTGCGGCCCCAGATCGAGCCGCGGAGGGTAAGCCAGATTCAGAAAAGCAGATTCAATGGCTGTCATGACGAAAGTATTCGGCCCTGCAAGTATTACAAGATGTAAGCACAATTCAGTTCATAGAACATATAGCAGTAAATGTAAAACGAAAAGTGCTAAAGGATGTATGACACCTTTGATAGCGCTAATTCGGGATTATCCGCGAGGGCTATCTTGTTTTATATAGCCTAATACCATTGCGCAGATATCTTAAATACCCGAATGAAATATCGTTAAGCCCTCTCCTCGTTCAGGTTTCGTTCATGAAGTCTCGGGATTTTTCCTACTAAAATTTCGGACTTCCCACATTTACCGTCGCTGATCGCCTGCGTAAAACGGCTTTCCTCTGGCGCAAGCCAACCCGTTCACCCGAGGCTGCACGATGCAAAAACCAGGAATTCTGGCCGCACTGTTGATGATTCAGTCCGCTCCATCGCTGGCCGCGGACGACGCGCAAGACAAAGGTTTCTGGTACGCACAGACCAGTGTCTATACCAAACATTACTCACCCGACCCCGAACACAATAATCATCAGGACTTGATCGGCATCGAGCGCAATCAGGCATCCGGCTGGGTATTTGGCGGAGCAACTTTCCGTAACTCGTTCAGTCAGCGTTCCAATTACGCCTACGCCGGCAAACGCTTCGAGAGCGCCGATTACCCGGTGTACGTGAAACTCACGGGCGGCTTGTTGCAGGGCTATCGCGGTGACTACAAGGACAAGATCCCGCTCAATCACTTCGGCGTTGCACCGGTGATCATTCCGTCGGTCGGTGCCCACTATGGCCCGCTGGGCGCCGAGCTGGTGTTTCTCGGCGCCAATGCGGCCATGGTGACAACGGGTGTGCGGTTCTAGAAAGATTCAGGAGCGCGGCGCGTACGCAAATACGTCGGCGCGCATCTGGTGCGCATCCATCCCGGCCTCCACCAGCGCATCCAGAGTGCCGTAGACCATGGCCGGCGAGCCGCTGGCGTAGACATGCAGGGATTTCAGATCCGGGAAGTCCTCGCACACCGCCTCATGCAACATCCCGCAGCGCCCTTCCCAGCCGCACTGGTCACTGACGACCTTGTGCAGGAACAGGTTGGGCAGCTTCAGCCATTCGTCCCAATGCTCGATTTCGTAGAAATCTTCCGGACGACGCACGCCCCAGTACAGGTGCACCGGGTGTTTGAAGCCGCTGGCCCGGCAATGTTCGATCAGGCTGTGGATCTGGCCCATGCCGGTGCCTGCAGCGATCAGCACCAGCGGCCCGTCCGGCAGTTCCGCCAGATGGGTGTCGCCGAACGGCAATTCGACCCGCACCATGGCATTGCGCTGCAGTTGTTCGATCAGACTCAGGGCACTGGCTTCACGCGCCAGTACGTGGATTTCCAGGTCACGGCCGCTGTGAGGCGCGGAAGCCATGGAAAAGGCCGATTTCTCGCCGCTCTCGCGCTCGATCATCAGGTACTGACCGGCGTGATAGCGCGGCGGCTTGCCGGCCGGTGCACGCAGACGCACACGCCAGGTGTCGCCACCGACGTCCCGGCACTCGATGACCTGACACGACAGGCTGCGCACCGGCAGTTCTCCCAGCGCGAGCACGCCATCCCACAGCAGGATGCAGTCTTCCAGCGGCTGCGCTATGCAAGTGTAGAACTCGCCGTGGTCATGCACCTTGCCGGCCTGCTCGATCCGGCCTTCCACCAGCAGCGCCGCACACACATGACAATTGCCGTTGCGGCAGCTTTGCGGGCATTCGTAGCCCAGGCGCCGCGCACCATCGAGAATCCGCTCTCCGGGCCGTATCTCGAGCACCGCTCCGGAGGGCTGCAGGGTTACACGCATCAATCTATTCCTAACTGATTCCAGATGGCATCGATCCGTTGGGTGACGGCATCGTCCTTGACGATGACCCGACCCCATTCGCGAGTGGTTTCGCCCGGCCACTTGTGGGTGGCATCCAGGCCCATCTTCGAGCCGAGCCCCGACACCGGCGAAGCGAAGTCGAGGTAGTCGATCGGCGTGTTGTCGATCATCACCGTGTCGCGCTTGGGGTCCATGCGCGTGGTGATGGCCCAGATCACGTCGTTCCAGTCCCGCGCATTGATGTCGTCGTCGGTGACGATAACGAACTTGGTGTACATGAACTGTCGCAAAAACGACCAGACACCCAGCATCACGCGCTTGGCATGCCCCGGATACGACTTCTTCATCGTCACCACGGCCATGCGGTACGAGCAGCCTTCCGGGGGCAGGTAGAAGTCGGTGATCTCCGGGAACTGTTTCTGCAGGATCGGCACGAACACCTCGTTCAGCGCCACGCCGAGAATCGCCGGCTCATCCGGCGGACGGCCGGTGTAGGTGCTGTGGTAGATCGGTTTGATCCGGTGGGTGATGCGCTCGACGGTGAACACCGGGAAGCTGTCGACTTCATTGTAATAACCGGTGTGGTCACCGTACGGACCTTCATCGGCCATCTCGCCGGGATGGATCACGCCTTCGAGGATGATTTCGGCAGTAGCCGGCACTTGCAGGTCGTTGCCGCGGCACTTCACCAGCTCCGTGCGACTGTCGCGCAACAGCCCGGCGAAGGCGTATTCGGAGAGGCTGTCCGGCACCGGGGTGACCGCACCGAGAATGGTCGCCGGATCCGCGCCGAGGGCCACGGACACCGGGAACGGCTGGCCCGGATGCTTTTCGCACCACTCACGGAAATCCAGCGCACCGCCACGGTGGCTGAGCCAGCGCATGATGACCTTGTTGCGGCCGATCACTTGCTGGCGGTAGATGCCGAGGTTTTGCCGATCCTTGTTCGGGCCCTTGGTGACGGTCAGACCCCAGGTGATCAGCGGCGCCACGTCGCCCGGCCAGCAAGTCTGTACCGGCAGCATTGCCAGGTCGACGTCATCGCCTTCGATGACCACTTCCTGGCAGGGTGCGTCTTTGACGACTTTCGGCGCCATCGCGATGATCTTGCGGAAGATTGGCAGCTTCGACCATGCGTCCTTCAGACCTTTCGGCGGCTCCGGCTCCTTGAGGAAGGCCAGCAGTTTGCCGATCTCGCGCAGTTCGCTGATGGACTCGGCGCCCATGCCCATGGCGACCCGTTCGGGCGTGCCGAACAGGTTGCCGAGCACCGGAATGTCATGGCCGGTCGGCTTCTCGAACAACAGTGCCGGGCCCTTGGCCCGCAGTGTGCGGTCGCACACTTCAGTCATTTCCAGCACCGGCGAAACGGGAATCCGGATGCGTTTCAACTCTCCGCGCTGCTCAAGCTGCTGCACGAAATCCCGAAGATCCTTGAATTTCATTGACGATGGCACCCTCAAAATAGGCGTACATCCTACCTGCTCTGCCGGTCGCTGGCAGCCCGTGATGGCTTACTTGGCTGCATTCGCCTGGGCTTTTCCGAGATTTTTCCCGCCCTGCAGAGCGAGAAACAGCGGCTCGAGGATCGGCGCCACGCTTCGCGCACCGACTTCCGACAGGTGATTGTCATCCTTGTACAGCGAGTAACCATCACGTTCGGCGCGGCACAGACCGTGCTCGTCACACAGTCGTGGCGCCGGATCGACGATCCGCACCATCGGATCCTGCGCCAGTTCTGCGAACAGCCGAGTGATAAAGCCCTGACGCCTTTCATGCTCGTCGACAGCCAGACCGACGCCATCCACCGCATGGCCCAGCATCGCCAGGCGTGTCAGGCGATAGGGCGGACTGAATGCCTGCAACGGCACTTCCTTGACCAGCCAGACCCGCCGTCCGTCCTCGCGAAGCCGCGCCACACTGGCACGCAGTCCGTCGGCCAGGCGCCGTTCAGCAATTGCCCGATCGTACTGACCGCCCGGCGTTCTTAACACATGCTCCAGATCGCCGTTGGCTTCGCCGTACAAATAGAGACTCCAGCGAGCGACCAGCACCACATCGCTCACTTGTTTCGCACTCAAGGCCTGCTCGATCCGTTGGTTGAAGTGCGCACACGCCCGGTCGCTTTCCAGCCCCTCAACCGGAATGCAACCGGCTGAACTGGCAAGAGTGACACTGACACCATGGGCTTTCGCCCCGTCTTCCAGCACCGGGACCAGCGCCGTCGCGTGGCTGTCCCCCCAGACCAGAGCCTGGATCGGCAGGCCACGGACACCGTAATGACAGAACAATTTGTCGTCCGCAACCTTGTCGTCCGTCAGGCACGCCAGCTGCTCCGGTGGCCACTCACGACCGTCGGCGTATTGCAGCGCCTGCTCGGACAGACGCGAGGGCAAGCCATCGGTCCAGCGCAGGGCTTGCCCGGCGAGCCCCAGGATCAGAATGCCGCAGAACCCGGCCAGCAGGACCTGCCGGCGCCCCGCGAGCAGACGTCGCTCGCGAAACGGCGTCTCGACGAACTTCCATGACAGGTAACCCAGCACCAGCGTCAGCAGAATCAATCCCGCGCTATCCACAGGACCGGCCTCTTCGACGCTGGCATAGCTGGAAAATACAAAGACCGGCCAGTGCCAGAGGTACCAGGAATAAGAAATCAGACCGAGCCCGACCATCACCCGACTGCTCAGAAGACGCCCCACTGCCGTTTCGCGATGACCGTTGGCCAGAATCAGCAACACCACCCCCAGCACCGGCAGCAATGCGGTCGCACCCGGGAACGGCGTCGATTTGTCATAGATGAACACCGCCAGCAGGATCAGCCCCATGCCCGACAGGCTCAAAAGCTGCGCGGCCAAAGGCTTCAAACGCCATGCCTGTTTCGGTGCCACCGCCAGCATCGCACCGGCCAGCAGTTCCCAGGCTCGCATCGGCAGCAGAAAGAACGCTTTCTCCGGGTGGTGATTGATTGCCCACACACTCAGCCCGAAGGACAGCAGCAATACGCCGAACAGCGCCAGCCGCCAGTGCTTCAGCCGGCTCGACAACAACGTCAGCAGCAGCGGGAAAACGATGTAGAACTGCTCCTCCACCGCCAGCGACCAGGTGTGCAGCAGAGGTTTGAGATCCGAGGCGACGTCGAAATAGCCGTCCTGGCGCATGAACAGGATGTTCGAGACAAAGGTCACCTGGTAGCGCACCGACCGCCCCAGTTCCTCGTAGTCCTTGGGCGCCAGCAGGAACCAGCCCACCACCAGCACCGCGATGATCATCGCAAACAGCGCCGGCAGGATCCGCCGCGCACGCCGGGCCCAGAAATCGACGAAACCGAAGCGCCCGGCCTGGCGCTGGTTCCAGATGATCGAGGTAATCAGGTAGCCGGAAATCACGAAAAACACGTCCACACCGACGAATCCGCCGGTAAATCCAGGGACGCCAAAGTGGAACAGCACCACGGCCATCACTGCGACTGCGCGCAAGCCGTCGATATCCCTTCGATAAGCAAGTGTGCTCATAAATCCTTGATGCCAATCAGATGGTTGTTTTTTGTACAGCCTCAGAGCTGCCTGTTGTTTTTACCGATTCACTGACCTTAACAGATCAGGAACCTCCCATGAGCCGGACAAAAAACAGGCAAAAAAAATGGCGTCCCCTGAGGGACGCCATTCTCCGGACTCGACCGACGATGTTACTTGCGCTTCATCGACAGGAAGAACTCGTCGTTGGTCTTGGTCGTTTTCAGCTTGTCGACCAGGAACTCGATGGCTGCCACTTCGTCCATCGGATGCAGCAGCTTGCGCAGGATCCACATGCGCTGCAGCTCGTCGTCGGCAGTCAGCAACTCTTCACGGCGGGTGCCGGACTTGTTGATGTTGATGGCCGGGAACACGCGCTTCTCGGCGATGCGACGGTCCAGAGGCAGCTCCATGTTGCCGGTGCCCTTGAACTCTTCGTAGATCACTTCGTCCATCTTCGAGCCGGTTTCGACCAGCGCGGTGGCGATGATGGTCAGCGAGCCGCCTTCTTCGATGTTACGCGCGGCACCGAAGAAACGCTTCGGCTTCTCCAGGGCGTGGGCATCGACACCACCGGTCAGCACCTTGCCGGAGCTCGGGATCACGGTGTTGTAGGCACGGGCCAGACGGGTGATGGAGTCGAGCAGGATCACCACGTCCTTCTTGTGCTCGACCAGGCGCTTGGCCTTCTCGATCACCATTTCAGCAACCTGCACGTGACGGGTCGGCGGCTCGTCGAAAGTCGAGGCGACCACTTCGCCGCGCACGGTGCGCTGCATTTCGGTCACCTCTTCCGGACGTTCGTCGATCAACAGCACGATCAGGTGAACTTCAGGATTGTTACGGGCGATGTTCGCTGCGATGTTCTGCAGCATGATCGTTTTACCGGCTTTCGGCGGAGCAACGATCAGACCGCGCTGGCCTTTACCGATCGGGGCGCACAGGTCGATCACACGACCGGTCAGGTCTTCGGTGGAACCGTTGCCGGCTTCCATCTTCATGCGCACGTTCGGGAACAGCGGGGTCAGGTTCTCGAAGAGAATCTTGTTCTTGGCGTTTTCCGGACGATCAAAGTTGATCGTGTCGACCTTGAGCAGGGCGAAATAACGCTCGCCTTCCTTCGGCGGCCGGATCTTGCCGACGATGGTGTCACCGGTGCGCAGGTTGAAACGGCGGATCTGGCTCGGCGAGACGTAGATGTCGTCAGGGCCGGCGAGGTAGGAAGCGTCAGCGGAGCGCAGGAAGCCGAAGCCGTCCTGGAGAATCTCCAGCACGCCATCACCGGAGATTTCCTCACCGCTTTTCGCGTGCTTTTTCAGCAGGGAGAAAATCACGTCCTGCTTGCGCGAACGGGCCATATTTTCTATGCCCATCTGTTCGGCCAATTCGAGCAGTTCGGTAATCGGCTTTTGCTTGAGTTCAGTCAGATTCATATAGGAATGACGTAATCATTTATGGAGGGGGGAAATTAAGCTTTTGGCTTAATGAGGCCGCGCCGCGGAGAAGGCGACAGGATCGCGTACTTGTTCGAAAAGGAGTGCGTCGGCGACGGCTAGCAGGGGGCAGTGGAGAAACCAGTGCGGGGCCGAATGTATCACCTGAGTTTCGGAGCGTCTAGCCCTGAATACGCAAAAAGCCCCGCAAATTGCGGGGCTTTTTGAGGACAATCCTTACAGCGACGCTTAGATGTTGGCGTCGAGGAAAGCAGCCAGTTGCGACTTCGACAGCGCGCCGACCTTGGTCGCTTCCACGTTGCCGTTCTTGAACAGCATCAGGGTCGGGATGCCACGTACGCCGTGCTTGGCCGGGGTTTCCGAGTTTTCGTCGATGTTCAGTTTGGCAACGGTCAGCTTGCCTTTGTAAGTCTCTGCAATCTCGTCCAGAACCGGAGCGATCATTTTGCAAGGGCCGCACCATTCAGCCCAGTAGTCGACCAGGACAGCGCCTTCGGCCTTGAGTACGTCGGCTTCGAAGCTAGCGTCGCTAACGTGTTTGATCAGATCGCTGCTCATGGAACTCTCCAGGTTGTAAGCAAAAAAACGTGGCCCATCATAGCCGCCCTTCACTTGTTCAGGAAGCCGCAGATGATTGAGTCTTGCTATGGCACTCGATGAGTTTGGGTATAGCTCAAGTCACGCGCCGGCGGGGGCGATAAACGCAATTCCCGTGCGCAGGGCTGCGTTGCGCACGTGCTCCTGCATGGCCTTCTGGGCGGCAGCAGAGGCCCGGCGCGCCAGAGCGCGGAGGATCTTGCGGTGTTCCTGCCAGGTTTCCATGGCCCGCTCGGCCCGGATGAACGGTAGTTTCTGGCTTTCCAGAAAGATCTCGGCGCTGGCCGTGAGGATGCTCAGCATCGCCTGATTGCCGCTGGCCCGCAGGATTCGCTGGTGGAATTCGAAGTCCAGTTTCGCTGCGGCTTCGAAGTCACCGGTGCGCAGCTGTTCGCGCATGGCAGCCACGTTGTCTTCGAGTTCGTCCAGATCGAACGTGCTCAGCGTCACCGCCGCCAGCCCGGCGGCAAACCCCTCCAGCGCATAGCGCAACTGAAAGATCTCCAGCGGCGAAGCCTGGGCCGCAAATGGCCAGACCGGCGCCACCGCTCCACGCGGCAACTCTACCGGCGCCTGTACGAACACGCCCTTGCCCGGCTGGATACTGACCGCCCCCAGCGCACTCAATGACGACAACGCTTCGCGCAAGGATGCCCGGCTGACGCCCAGCTGCACCGCCAGATCCCGTTGCGAAGGCAGCGCATCGCCAGGTCCGAAGCCCTGTTCGGTAATCAGTTTGCGGATCGCTTGCAGCGCCACTTCGGGTACAGCGCGAGAGATCGAGTTCATGGTTTTCCAGAAGGACCAGGCCAAGGTGCGGCCAGTTGTAAAGCTATTCGAGGCGTCAGGCAAGTGATGCCCCAGCGGGGTTCGACGAGCCATGCCGATGCGCTATCGCAGTGCGCAATACACCCTGACTGTTCAGACCAGTAAGACCGATAAAACCCGGTAAACCCGTGGCTTTGCGGGGTCAAACCGGTACGTTGGCATGCCCCGTGCTCTGTCCGGTCGCAGCATTCACTTCCCGCCGATCCGGAGATTGTCCATGACGAAGCGTTACAGCGCCCTCCTCGCCGCCCTGTTTGCCGGCCTGATGCTCAGCCAGTCCCCCGCCCATGCCGACGGTCTGGACGACGTAGTCAAACGCGGCACCTTGAAAGTCGCCGTGCCCCAGGACTTCCCGCCGTTCGGCTCGGTGGGCCCTGACATGAAGCCGCGCGGCCTCGATATCGACACCGCGAAACTGCTGGCCGACCAGCTCAAGGTCAAACTCGAACTGACCCCGGTGAACAGCACCAACCGCATCCCGTTCCTCACCACCGGCAAGGTCGACCTGGTGATTTCCAGCCTCGGCAAGAACCCCGAGCGCGAAAAGGTCATCGACTTCTCCCGCGCCTACGCGCCGTTCTATCTCGCGGTATTCGGCCCGCCAGATGCTGCCGTCAGCACTCTGGACGACCTCAAGGGCAAGACCATCAGCGTCACCCGTGGCGCCATCGAAGACATCGAGCTGACCAAGGTCGCCCCCGAAGGCGTGACCATCAAGCGCTTCGAAGACAACAACTCGACCATCGCCGCCTACCTCGCCGGCCAGGTGGATCTGATTGCCAGCGGCAACGTGGTGATGGTCGCGATCAGCGAAAAGAATCCGAAGCGTGTGCCGGCGCTGAAAGTGAAGCTCAAGGATTCGCCGGTCTACGTCGGCGTGAACAAGAACGAGCCGGCGCTGCTGGGCAAGGTCAACGAGATTCTGGCCGGCGCCAAGGCTGACGGCGCTCTGGAAAAGAATGCGCAGACCTGGCTCAAAGAACCACTGCCGGCCGACCTCTGACCGACGACGCGGGAGACCTTGATGGCCTATCAATTCGATTTCCTGCCGGTGGTGGAAAACACCGAGCTGCTGTTGCGCGGTGCGCTGTTCACTCTTGAACTGACCGCCATCGGCGCGCTGTTTGGCGTTGGCGTGGGCATCGTCGGGGCGCTGGTACGGGCGTGGAATATCCGGCCGTTCGCGGCGGTTTTCGGCGTGTACGTGGAGTTGATCCGCAACACGCCGTTTCTGGTGCAACTGTTCTTCATCTTTTTCGGCCTGCCGTCCCTCGGCGTGCAGATTTCCGAGTGGCAGGCGGCGGTGCTGGCGATGGTGATCAACCTCGGCGCCTACTCGACGGAAATCATCCGCGCCGGCATCCAGGCGATACCGCGCGGGCAACTGGAAGCAGCGGCTGCGCTGGCGATGAGCCGTTTCGAAGCATTTCGCCACGTGGTGCTGCGCCCGGCACTGGGCAAGGTCTGGCCGGCCCTGAGCAGCCAGATCATCATCGTCATGCTCGGTTCGGCCGTGTGTTCACAGATCGCCACCGAGGAGTTGAGTTTCGCCGCCAACTTCATTCAGTCGCGCAACTTCCGCGCCTTTGAAACCTATGCCCTGACCACCCTCATTTACCTGTGCATGGCGCTGCTGATCCGTCAGTTGCTGAACTGGCTCGGCCAGCGCTACTTGTCGACGAGCAACGCAAGGAGCGGTCAATGAGCGACTTCACGTTCTGGGACATCCTGCGCAACCTGTTGAGCGGCCTGCAATGGACACTGGCGTTGTCGCTGGTGGCGTTCATCGGCGGCGGGCTCGTCGGGTTGCTGATCCTGATCATGCGCATCTCGAAAAATCCGCTGCCGAGCAGCATTGCCCTTACCTGGATCGAACTGTTCCAGGGCACGCCGTTGCTGATGCAGCTGTTTCTGGTGTTCTTCGGCGTGGCGCTGGCGGGGGTGGAAATCTCCCCGTGGATGGCGGCGGCGATTGCCCTGACGCTGTTCACCAGCGCCTACCTGGCGGAGATCTGGCGTGGATGCGTCGAGGCGATCCCCAATGGTCAGTGGGAAGCCTCGTCGAGCCTGGCGCTCAATCCGCTGGAGCAACTGCGCTACGTGATCCTGCCGCAGGCACTGCGGATTGCCGTGGCGCCGACCGTGGGTTTCTCGGTGCAGGTGGTCAAGGGCACCGCCGTAACCTCGATCATCGGTTTCACCGAACTGACCAAGACCGGCGGCATGCTCGCCAACGCCACCTTCGAACCATTCATGGTCTACGGCCTCGTCGCCGCTGGCTATTTCCTGCTCTGCTACCCCCTGTCCCTCAGTGCGCGCTACCTGGAAAGGAGACTGCATGCCTCTGCTTAGAATTTCCGCCCTGCATAAATACTACGGCGATCACCACGTGCTCAAAGGCATCGACCTGAGCGTCGAGGAAGGCCAGGTGGTGGCGATCATCGGCCGCAGCGGCTCGGGCAAATCCACCCTGCTGCGCACCCTCAACGGCCTGGAATCGATCAACGACGGCGTGATCGAAGTCGATGGCGAATACCTCGACGCCGCCCGCGCCGACCTGCGCAGCCTGCGGCAGAAAGTCGGGATGGTGTTTCAGCAGTTCAACCTGTTCCCGCATCTGTCGGTGGGCGAAAACGTGATGCTCGCGCCGCAAGTGGTGCAGAAAGTGCCCAAGGCCAAGGCTGCGGAACTGGCGCGGCAGATGCTGGAGCGCGTTGGCCTGGGTGAAAAGTTCGATGCGTTCCCGGATCGGCTTTCCGGGGGACAGCAACAGCGCGTGGCGATTGCCCGGGCGCTGGCGATGTCGCCAAAAGTGCTGTTGTGCGACGAAATCACCTCGGCGCTGGACCCGGAACTGGTCAATGAAGTGCTCAGCGTGGTCCGGCAATTGGCCAGGGAAGGCATGACGTTGATCATGGTCACCCACGAAATGCGCTTCGCCCGTGAGGTCGGGGACAAACTGGTGTTCATGCATCAGGGCAAGGTGCATGAAGTGGGCGATCCGAAAGTGCTGTTTGCCGATCCGCAGACGCCGGAGCTGGCGAATTTCATCGGCACGGTCGAAGCGACTGCCTGAGGGCTATGCGGGGGCCTGACGGACGCATTCGCGAGCAAGCTCGCTCCCACAAAGGAACGCGTACCCCTGTGGGAGCGAGCTTGCTCGCGAATGGCCGCGCCGCGGTCTTGAGACTTTATGCGCTGAATCAAGGGTTTGAACCATGCGCGTTGGCGGCAGCCTGTGATCGTGGCACGATGTCAGGGTTATCGACCGAGACCCCTGACCATGCCGCAATCCCAAGCCAAGAATCTGTCCCTGATCGCCGCAATCGACCTGGGCTCCAACAGCTTCCACATGGTCGTGGCCAAGGCCCAGAATGGCGAAATCCGTATTCTCGAACGCCTCGGGGAGAAGGTGCAGCTGGCCGCCGGCATCGACGAAGAGCGCCATCTCAACGAAGAATCCATGCAGCGCGGGCTCGATTGCCTCAAGCGTTTTGCCCAACTGATCAACGGCATGCCGCTGGGCGCCGTGCGGATCGTCGGCACCAACGCCCTGCGTGAAGCCCGCAACCGCCTGGAATTCATCCACCGCGCCGAAGAAATCCTCGGTCACCCGGTGGAAGTCATCTCCGGCCGTGAAGAGGCGCGCCTGATCTACCTCGGCGTGTCCCACACCCTCGCCGACACCCCGGGCAAGCGCCTGGTCGCCGACATCGGCGGCGGCAGTACCGAATTCATCATTGGCCAGCGCTTCGAGCCATTGCTGCGCGAAAGCCTGCAAATGGGCTGTGTGAGCTTCACCCAGCGCTATTTCAAGGACGGCAAGATCACCCCGGCCCGCTACGCCCAGGCCTACACGGCGGCGCGCCTGGAAATCATGAGCATCGAACACGCCCTGCATCGCCTGACCTGGGATGAAGCCATCGGCTCCTCGGGCACCATCCGCGCCATCGGCCTGGCGTTGAAGGCCGGCGGGCACGGCGCCGGCGAAGTGAATGCCGAAGGCCTGGCGTGGCTCAAGCGTCGCCTGTTCAAGCTCGGCGACGTCGACAAGATCGATTTTGAAGGCATCAAACCTGACCGTCGGGCGATCTTCCCGGCGGGCCTGGCGATCCTCGAAGCGATCTTCGACGCTCTTGAACTGCAACGCATGGATCACTGTGAAGGGGCGCTGCGTGAAGGCGTGCTCTACGACCTGCTTGGCCGCCATCATCACGAAGACGTGCGCGAACGCACCCTGACCTCGCTGATGGAGCGCTACCACGTTGACCTGGAACAGGCCGCACGGGTCGAGCGCAAAGCGCTGCACGCCTTCGATCAGGTGGCCGAGGACTGGCAGTTGGAAGACGGCATCTGGCGCGAACTGCTGGGCTGGGCGGCGAAAGTGCACGAAGTCGGGCTCGACATCGCCCACTACCACTACCACAAGCACGGCGCCTACCTGATCGAGCACTCGGACCTCGCCGGGTTTTCCCGCGAAGACCAGCAAATGCTCGCCCTGCTGGTGCGCGGCCACCGCCGCAACATCCCCAAGGACAAGTTCGCCGAATTCGGCGAGGACGGCGACAAACTGATCCGCCTGTGTGTACTGCTGCGCTTTGCGATCCTGTTCCACCACATTCGTGGCACCCAGACCATGCCGCAGGTCGCGTTGCACGCCAATGGCGACAACCTCGACGTGGAGTTCCCGGAAAACTGGCTGGATGAGAACCAGCTGACTCAGGCCGACTTCGCGCTTGAGGCCGAGTGGCTGACGCGGGTTGGCATTGTCCTGACCGTGCACTGAGTAACCGGCAGGCACAAAAAAGGCGATCCTTTCGGATCGCCTTTTTATTGGATGCTCGGCTGGATTCAGGTGGGGTGCTTAAGATCGCCCCCCTCGCCCCAACCCTCTCCCCC
>NZ_LRUN01000043.1 GCF_001679645.1 Pseudomonas bananamidigenes
AAAAAAAAGCCCGCAGGAGAGCGGGCGAACCGTAGTTTCTTGAATGAGCGAGCGGACTGTACAGGTTTGATGGTGAAGGGGCTGTGAAGAAAAATTCATGTCGCTACACCTCCAGATCAAGACCTGATATCCGCGGATTGCGGCTCTTTCAAGAGGGTCAGTGGCAAAGAACCGGCTTGGAATCGGTTGGCGGCTGTAATGGATCGAGCTTGCTCAGAGCGCTGCCCACCAACAACTCCGCCAACCCCGCCAACTGATGCATCGCGACAATCCGCGCACGCTGCACCTCATCCGGCCGATGAACCAGATCATGCGCCATGACATTCAGCGCCGCGAGATTCTGGCTGGCATGGGTCAATAGCGAGACCAGGTCAACGTCGGGACGCACACTCAGGATCTGATCCACCGGAAGCAACCGCGAACCGCATCTGCGAACAACGGGAATGGGGCGATCGGAAGTCGAGACCGTCCCGGACTCGGTAACCGGGGAATCTTCGGATGGATCGTGGGTATCTTTTTTCATGACCGGACTCCATGTGAGGGGTGATCCTTGCGCTTCGGCGGGGTAGTGCCGTTCACCTGTTTGTTGCGAGGAGTGGAGGGTAACCGGGTGGGGAAGGTGGGGGTAGTTCATGGAAGTCGACGGGGGTTGAGGGAAATTTCCTAGGGTGCAAGCGGAGAGAAATTGAAGCTCGCTCTCCAGATATGAATCCCCAGATGCGACAAGGCCCGCACTTGGCGGGCCTTGTCGTTGAGAGTTGGTGGGCCGGGGGCATTTGAACTCGCCGGGTAACCACCCGTAAATATTGGCTCAGGGGATGTGGTTATAAAGTTGGGATACAGAATGGGATACACGCCCAAGCTTGTTGGGGTAATCCCGAACCATCCCCAAGCTTACGTAATCACTTTTTCCGGAGCTTATCGTACTCGTCGTCTCCAATCACCGGCGCTGATGGCGTTTCGGACTTAATCAAACTGACAGAGCTTTCGCAGTCGACTAGGTTGTTGTACCCCTCGGAGCTGACAGCGATGGTCTTGCCATTCTTTGCTGTGAACCTCCAGCGCCATTCCCCTGCGGTGTCTTTATAAATTTTGAAGTATGCAACGCTGCTCATGATCATTCCCTCTTCAATGGGTGAGAGTAAGCACCTATTCAGCACCTCCTCCTTAGCCTCCTTGCAGTTCCCACAGCAAAAGGGATTTGCTCAGTCGGTCCTTGCGACACTACTTCTTCATCACAGTCGTGTCTATGTGCCAGGAAGGGAGCGGGCGTTTCGGGAAACTCTCTGATCGTGGCGGGTGATTACCTCTCAGTCTTTAGGTGCCAAAGTAGCGGGGGCCCCTGACGTTTTTCGCGATGCACGGGGTCGGAAACCCGCGGGATCTTGTTAGCGGCACGACTTCGAGCTTATTGAATTTCAATCATTGAAATCGAAAGGATTTCGTTGAAAAAAGGCCATCGTTACAGCCTCGGTAACGATGGCCTGACGTGTTGATGATTCCGCACGTCTTCGGTCGTCAACCGTGTCAACCTGTCAACCAATACGAAAAAGTCAGCCAGTCTCAAGATCCTGCGGGTTTTGTGCCCCGTGTCATTCGGAAACGCTCAGGGTCCCCGGCGTTCTTCCATCAATTGTGCAACTGCACTGGTGAACTGTGTGTTCACCCGGTTCACCTGTTCACTAAGCTGGGCACCTGTCCGCTAACAAAGTCCCGCGGGTTTCCGACCCCCGTGTCTCGAAGAAAACCTCAGGGGCCCCGGCACATTGCGGGAGAGACTCCTGATGTTCGCTGGTGGGATTGATGCACACGGGGTGCGGGGGTATGTACCCCTCAAAATGCGGTGTAACTCGTGTAACTCGTGTAACTGGTGTAACGATGGATGCTAAGCAACTGTATTTATTGAATATTTTCAGTGTTACATCGGCTTCGTAAGCCAATCTTTAGCCGTGTAACTCATCCATCTGGTGTAACGCTTCCGGTGCTTGAAAGAGGAACGAGCTAGGTTATGCCTATGATGCAGGAGGGTAGAGTGCTTCCCGGCCGGCAGTCGCAACAGGCCGCTTTCGGCCACAAGCGGCCGTTCGCAAGTGGCCGCTAACGGCCAAAAGCGGTCCTTCCTGCGGGCTTCTACAATGCCTGGAACGTATTTTATTATGCCGCTGACTACAGACATCACCTCCGTGGCTACTAGATATCCCGCCGCTTATGTTCAGGGGTTAACGCACGTATCGCCTCTAGCTCCTTCTCTTCTGTAATGCAGTGACGAATTGCCATGTTCAGCAGGGTAAAAAGCGCTAGTGCGACCTCTGGGCTGTCATTGAGATTGACAGTTCCAGGATGTACCGACTCGTTTCCGAAGATGCGAATGGTATCGAACGCTTTCAACAGACGACTGGGCAACCCCAACTCCACAAGCTCGCCTATTTGATTGTGTATTGTGCCCGGTTTGCCCAAAAGCTCCTCACAGAGCTTTTGTACACACAGTCGCAGCAGAGCAGCCGCAGCTCGGGGAGAGTGGCTGAAAACTAATCTAGCTTCTTCATAATCTGCTCTGATCCCCTCAGGCATATCCTCTTCCGCCTTGGGTGCGATGCACTCGGAAGGGAAAATCATCTTTATCCTACTTCCTAGGTGTCCTTCCATCGGCATTCCAGGCATGAGGCCATGCCTGTCGCCACCCTCATCAGTGATCCAAATACTGGGATCTTTACAAGCTGAACAGAACGAAAAGGATACAGAGGCGTACTCATTGCTATTCAAGAGCAAATCATTCCATTTCATACCGGCGAATGCACCACAGCGTGGGCAATTAAAGCTTTCCTTTCTATAGCCTGGCGTACGATCAACGTTGCTCATTGATACCAATCCATCATCCAGTAGTTTTTGTTAATCTAATCCGAGCCTAATGCGCGACGCTATACGCCGTCCTTCACTGGTAACCCGTGCTTCAGTCGGCCAAGTGAAAGTCAGCGTCAATGTTTACATGCTGCTGAATCGCCACAAATTTCCTTGAAACATTCGAGAGTCTGCTTCTGGCCGATTGCTGCCTTCAAAGGCGTGATTAGGATTGCCTTATCCGCATAATCGCATCCGTGATCGCTATTGCATTTGTATCTAAGGTCTCCATAGCCATCACAGCGTTATTGGCAACCACTGCCACGCCATTGGCTGAAAGCCAAACGGCGACCTCCTCGATTGCCGCCGCCAGTGCATGCTGGTTGTGGAGGATCAATGTCAGGGCGTCAGCAACGGCGATATTAGAATCTGAGTTATTTGGCATGCGATCCATCCTGGCAATGAGGGGCCCCGCAAAGCTTAGCTCAAGCGGCCGCAGCAGAGTGGCTTAGATGTCGATGCTTAAAAATTGCTACGCAGCGCAGATGATTTGAGAATTTAGCCAATCAGTTGGGGGGGGGAAAGCGGGCTACTACATCCAAGCCATCACTGGACCGCTCTACGAGTCTCTTGCGTCATTGCTTTGAGTTGAGGGGGCGGCAATTCCGCCCCCCTGAGCTCAAAATTACGATTTTAAATAATCTACAATCGCTTTTATTTTTCCGTCAATGAAGTTGTCATTTAGAAATCTATGCACGCTATCTTGATAGCCTTCAGAAATCACATAAAACTTATCAACATTTTTTACAACTTGTAATTCGATCAAGCCCATGCGAAGGAGTGAGTCGAAATTGCGCTTGCTGAGCTTGTCTATTTTTCCGGAAAATTGCATGTACATGGTTTTCTGATCAACAAAAGAAACTCCTTTAAAAAAGCTTCTCAAGAATTTTTTCAGTTCGGATTCGCAAAGTGCTTTGTTGCTTTTTGCAGATTGCTCTACCAAGGCAAGGGTGTCAGTGAGGTCGCCAAGCTTGCAAGTGCTATCGAACATCGTTGGGTCGAAACTGTCTGAAGTGTATGTTCCGCCGGTGCTGGAAAATTCACTATAATAAAACTTTGTGCCATTGAATTTTGAAGTGATAAAGTTTTCATAATTGTAAAACCCACTGTCCCAAATTTGTAAATTTGAGAAGTCTAAAGAGGGGTAATCGCCATAGATGAACAAACCCTCGATCTTGCTTTCAATATCTAGGTCTGGAGCAACTTGATAAAGATCCCTTACTCTTCTAGAAAGATCCGCCCGTTGGAAACGGCCACAACGTGAGTGAATGCTCAGCAAGGACCCAATGGCCTTTTTTATCGACTCAATTTCTCTAGGCTCGATCTCGTCCCTAACTAGCAAAGATTTCGCCTTGCTTAGCATTTCTTTCGAAGCGTTATGAACTATTTCAATATCTTCCTGAGAGAAATAAGTTATTACATCGGATATTGATTGCTGGCTGTCATCTTTAGTATTTGCTAGGCATTGAATCATGTCTTTGCTCAACGAGCGACGCAGTATTCCTGCGATTACAAAGAGTGATTTGAAGTACTCGTTTAAAAATTGATAGCGAAATCTAAGAAGATTACCCTCTTGGATTAATAGCGGATTTATAACTACTTTAGAGTAAAGTTGGTCTGCGCTGTCATCGTAATAAATTGTGAGTTTTTCACGAAGCTTCTCGCAAGGTATTGCCTCTCCATGCTCAACCGCCAACTCAGAAAACAGCTCAATAAACTCTCTGGTTTCTAATTCGATGTCGTGACGTGTTTTCTCTCGGCGCAGAACGGAAAATATAATAAGGTCGGTCAATGAAGAGTTGCAAGCATAGTCTTTGTCTTCGGATGAGATTTCGAAAGATATTTTTCCTTGTTCGGATAGTTGTTCTTCGAATATTGTGGAGACCATGTCTACGAAGAAGGGCACTATACGTTTGTGGTGATCTCCGAATTGCTCGAGCTGATCAATGTATCTATCAAATAAAGAAATGAGATCGTCGGTTTTATTGTATTTATTGAACCGCTTGCGAATATATTTAGCACGGGAAGACTCATCGAAGCCAAGTAACTCATGAGTCTGAATTCCCATGTCATCCAATGCAACATTCTCGGTAAAAGCCATATTTCTAGATGTGAGGATTACTTGGCTTCTTCCCATTTGCTGATGTGAATCATGAATAGACATGAGGAAATCAGGTAAAGAAAATCGCTCTTGCAGTATTGAAGCAAACTCATCTAGCCCGTCGATAATTATAACGATTCTGCCACAGAGCAAGCAAAGTTCAAATTGATTTCTGTCGTAAACTTCTTCCAGATTATTTATCTGTGCGTGCAAATCATATAAGTCATATAAGCTGCGAATTTCAATTTTTGCAATGAATTCGCTTGAAAAATTATTTCTTAAAGACTCGGCCTTTATTAAAACAATTGCGTTTTCCCCGGCGGATTTTTTATTAAGTGCAATGGCTAGCTCATGGCATAGCGTACTTTTCCCCATGCCTCCGGTAGCAACAACTAACTGACCCGAATAAGAGTTTTCATTTAGCAATCTGTCGGTTAAAAACCCAATGGCAGAGTCGCTTTTTATATCACTTTCATTAGATGCATCAAGATGCTGAAGCGCTTGATCGGTATAAAACTTGTTTGCCCTAATAGGCGGAGAGTTTCTCAAGTTTTCGTCGATACAGTACTCCCAGATGTATTCTGAGTAAGTAAGTTCAACTAACTCTATGTTGAGGTCATTGCTATCGATTGTCTTTTGTACTAGTGACTCGTCTCCTTTGGCAGGGCGCAAAAGAGTGAGCTTGGGGATGTGGATTTTCTTTTCTTTTAATAAATTACAGAATCTATTTATGGTGTGAGTTATAGTGATGTTTGGATATAAAATTAAAAAATGAGACTTGAATGGTGTGCTGACTTCCCATAGCTCAAACTTTACGCGGTTACCATTGGAAAAGTCAGTGCCCTCGGCAGTAGTGATGAGGGCGTTTCTTTTTGAGTACTTAAGTCTAAGGATATCTTCTACGCGAGTGAAATTGTAATGAGCGCTTCCGCTTTCTATACTTTTCCTCTTTTCTGGACGTTTAAGCTTTGTTTTTCTTGTTAAAGCTTTAATAAGAAAGCTTAAGCTTTTTTGATAAAGATCATCATCATGAAAATCGACACGAAATTTGCCCCTCAGGTAAAATGGAGTACTATATTTTTCTCGAGAGACTACTAGTATTTTACTAGGGGCGCCGGCCTCTGATTCCTCCCAATGGCGGATGATTGCCAAATAAGTTTCAATGCCTACGCCGCCTGTTCTTGATTCAGCTTTGCGTTTGTACATTTCAGTGCACACGACAATAATTATATCTGAATCTTGAACCGCCCTTTCCATAAAAAGATTTTTATCGGAAAAGTTATCTAGATCGAATTTGTCATATGTAACATGAAACTCTTGATATTCATCTAGATCTGTTGCTAAACCTTCAACCCACTTCTGGTGTTCTTCGCTGTCCCAGCTATAGCTGATAAAAATCTTGGTAGGCTGCATATGGCTCCTTGAAACGCGTAGGCTCGCAAGCGTCTCCGACCCCTTGGAGACATTCGTCGGCCATCGTTACACGAATCATGGCCCCGATGCCAGATTGACATCAGGTAGCGAGCGAGGTGATTTAGGCAAATTTTCGTTTATTCTCACTCGACTACTCGGACGCATCGACGTTACATCTGTCTGAATTGACAACCGAAGCGACGCTGAAATGGGCGTTTGTGCGCATCTGAGCCAATTTATCATCGTCACTGAAGGAGTGATTTTGACAGTATTGGTTTTGTTCGCATTAGAGCCGAAAAGACTGCTTTGAAATTGCTACATAGGTAAGGTGGAATTCTCTGAAGGAAAAATCTCGCTGTCACATCACTGGTACAACTTATTTAGCGGTGTCGTATTGGCCAGTATTTTAAAGGACTCCTCAGAAAATCTATCCGATCCATCATCGAGGATCGAACGTCTTCTTCTGGCTCATTTATGCCCACCAGCGAAGGGCAGCTATTGGCCGTAAGCGGAGATTCCGGGGCCCAGAAATCCATGCTACTGGCTATTGCGCAAGCCCAGGCGGACCGGGTCTATTGATTTCTGATAAGGTCGCGTTCATAGACGATCATGACAAGGAGTCAATTGTGGCGAAGCCCGCAGCACGTTTAACCGATCCGACAAGTTGCCCAATGCCAGGGCACGGTGCCCAATCCATTGCGTCCGGCTCTCCCGATGTTTTCTTCGATGGTCTTGCCGCCGCTCGAAAGGGCGATACCTGCACGTGCGGTAGCGCGTTGGTTTCCGGCGTCTCAGCGACCGTTTTTATCAACGGGAAAAACGCAGCTTTGGTTGATACTGTCGGAACGCATGGTGACGTCGTAGTCGGCGGCTCCGGCACCGTAATCATCGGTGATTCGCATACGCCTGCTCCGTTCGTCCCTCCCATGCCTCTTGCGATCAAGAAGACCTACGGTCAAGCGTTCAGCGTTACCGACAGCGAAACGGGTACTCCGTTGGCTTTCCGTGACTTCGTGGCGACGGTCAACGGTGTAGAAACCACAGGCATTACCGACGCTAACGGTATTGCTCACGTTAAGACGCCGTCCCCCGATGCGAAAATTTCGCTGCACGTCATGTTCAGCGCTCCGGCACGTACACTCCATGAGCTGGCGGAGGGCGTGTGATGACAAACCTATTCGCAACTCAAGCGACCGCCCAGGAAATCAAGCCAGGCGAGCTCATGTGTCCGATACCGATTACCGTAAATGACCGGGCTGCGACGCGCGAAGCGATCATCAAAAAGGTCCGTTCATTGAACACGACGTTCGTAGAGCGTTCTTCGTGGGGGGCCGTGAAGGGCAAGCCAGATATGGTGATGGACTGGGACTACACCATGATCGCCCTCCACCACGCCGGCCGCAGCCATAGCTGCACACCTGGTGCCGAGCAGATGCAGGAAATCCAGAAGGGGCACCTAAGCCAGAAATACGACGATATCGGGTATCACTTCGGCATCGATTGCACGGGGCAAGTCTACGAGGGGCGCGACATTCGGCTTCAAGGTTCGAGTGTCTTGAAATTCAATACAGGCTTGATCGGCATTGTGTTGCTGGAGAACCTAACGACACCAGAAGAGGGCGGGGATTGGGTCGCCAAGGGCCGGGTTGCGCTCGACACCCTCGGATACAGCACGACCAATGTGATACCTGCTGCTCAGATCACCGCGTTGATGCATCTGATCGACGCGCTGAAGAGTGTCTTCGTGATCAAGCATTTTGGCGGTCACCGGGAATACCCAGGTCAAGCATCTGAAGGCAAGATCTGTCCCGGAAATATCGGCATGGAGTTGGTCAGGAATCTCAGAGCAAAAACTCAACTACTCCCACCTCCGGCGCCGCAACAATGAAGAAACTGATTGCCCTGATAGTTCTGGTTCTGGTGACAGTGCTTTACGTTGGGTATTACGAAGCGCTTGAGGATGGGGACATCGAAACGATCCTGTTCATCAAGAAGCATCCGACGTTTCAGATGAAGTTTTACAATATCCACGCCAATGACGGGGAGATTCGTCAAGTCGAACGACTCACGGAGCAGGAGCGTAAGTGGATCGTTGATTACTGCAGGTATCGGCTCGGCATCGACACCGATCTGAAAACGCAAGATGACGTTGAAATTTGCAGGAAGAAATAGCTCAGCAGATAAAAAAGGCCTCTTAGAGGCCTTTTACTCAAGCTGCGTTATTTGCGAACCCAGCTTTCCACTTCGTCGGAACCGTGCTTGGTTTTCCACTCTTTGAGCGTCTTGTGGTTACCGCCTTTGGTTTCAACCACTTCACCGGTATGCGGATTCTTGTAGGCCTTCAGCTCGCGAGGCTTGCGTTTGCCAGGTGGCGCCGCTGGTGTTGAAGCGCGTTTCGTGCTCTGCGGATCCAGCAGGTTGATGATGTGCTTGAGGCTGAAACCGTACTGATCGAGCAGTTCGCGCAGCTTGGTTTCGAACTCGATCTCTTTTTTCAACGCGCCATCGCTCTTCAGTGCTTCCAAAGCTTGAAGCTGTTCGGCGAGGTGTTTCTCAAGCTGGCGGTATTCGGCGAGTTTGGACATGTGAATTCCTTGTTGTGTTTTAGCGATATCTATCTGAAGTGTATTACAGCACGGAGTTCAGCTCACTTGCGCCCCTTCAACTGCTCTTCGATGTAGCTCATTTCGTTCTTGATCAAGTTGACCGTCAGTGTCTGAACATTCGAGACCTTGCCGGTTTTGATGTCCACGATTTTCATCAGCGCATTCAGGTGGTTTTTTCGCGCCTTCAAAGTGTCGGTCCAGTTCGCGCTGCTCAGTATTGGAGTGATCATGATCTTTGTCCTGATGTGGTTCTAAACAGCCCGCGTGAGCGGGCTGCTTCGGGTTCAAGCGGCCAGCAGATCCTCTGCGCTGATGGAGCGGGCTGCGGTGACTAGGTCTGAGTGACGAAGATCCAAATGGAAAGGACCGAATTGAGGTATATCGAGCTTGGAGAAACCATATCCCGAGTACCCTCGGGCGTAGTCCGCCGCGAGTATCCGTGCGCCCAGGGCTACCAAGTGTTCCGCAGCGGCGTTCCACTGTTCTTCCAGAGTCAGCTTTACAGCGCTCAGGGCCGATTCTTTTGCATCGTTCTCCCGCTGCTGTGCAGTGGCGATTTGCGCTTCAAGGGAGTCGAGCTCAGCCTGCAAGGCCTCCATGATGAGTTCCTGTCTTCTGACATGCTCATCGGTGGCGGCGAGTTGTTTGGCTGCCTTCTGCATTTCGCTGTTAGCGGATTTCTCTCCGTCGCTATCACCACTCGCAAGGCTACGTGCATACAGGCTTGCAGCATCTCGCTCTGCCTGCTGTGCCTTCTCCAGCGATTGCTGCGCATCCGACTGAATGGTCTGAAGGCGTTGGCTCAGATGCGATTGTGTCTGCTTCAGCGTTTCGACTTCGGCAGCCGCTTCGGACATGGTCTGGATCGACTTTGTCCTGATTTCTTCGACGTGCTCAATGCGCTCCAAGTAAGCCATCTTCTCTTCGATACGACTGATCGCGGATGGAATTGCTCGCAAGCGGCATTCGGCACTGGAGTATCGGTCCATGGCGGCACTCCTTTCAGGGCTTCCTATCATGTTGCCGATTGGACTGTAGTTGTTAGGCGCATTGCTCCATTCGGCGTGTAAGATGGGAAGACTGTTTTGAATGGTTTCTTGCTCTGCAATCAAAGCGGCGAGTTGATGTTTCAGTTCATTCATTGTCATGTTCGTTGTCCTTTATGAGTTTGATTTGAGTGATTCGGCTGGCGAGGCCGGGAATTAGCCGGCGTTACCTCGATCAGCAGCGTTGCCCTCAGGCAGCCCGTGCCTCGCCGTCATCCGTTCCCGGAATCACTTTCACGATGTAGCAGCGCTGCTGGCCCAGGCCGGGCAGACGCACCAAACTCGATGCCTTACCGTCGCTGCTCGGTTCCAGCACACCGCGCTGCAGGAGCTCCTTGTTCACTGCCGTTAAGTTCATGCCTCGGAAGATCTCCGAGCGCCACGCCTCGGTCAGCACGTAGTAGGTGTTGGTGGTGTGCATGGTGTCGCCCATGCCGTGCTCCAGTGTCTTGCGAAAGCCGAGGCGGTCGATGGTGCGCGGGCCGTGTTCGTCAATCTTGGCGGCCGCCGATTCCCAGCGGGTGAAACGGCTTTCGCCGAAGCGCTCGATGACCTGGCGCAGCCGCGCCAAGATCGCATCGCCCTCGAAGTTACCGGCACCTCCGCGCTCGTGGAGCCAGGCGTTCAAGCACACCCGAGCGGCGGTGGTGGCGGTGCCTTCCGGCCAGCCGGTAATGCCCATCGCGGTGGCCAGCTCGCCGGCGGCAGCTGCAAGGCCGAAGCGAGCGGCGGCACGGTGTGCTTGACCGCTGGCGGACGCCGGGAGCGCTTGGGCAATAAAGCCTTCCAGCGTGCGGCGCAGGATTGCCGCCCAGCCGTGGCGCTTGCCGGGTTCGCACAGTGCGGTCAGAAAGGCGGTCAGTGGGGTGCCGTAGTAGTTCGCCACCCGCGCTTTGAGTGCGTCGGACAGAGCGGCGGCGTCTTCGAAACCGTTGAGCGTGTCGAACATGCCAAGGCCTTTGCTGGCATCGGCCGGGACAGCGAGCATGCGCACCTCCATGCCGGCTTTCAGCTCCTTGTTTGCTTCGGCCATGTGCTGCGCCAATGTCTTCTCGCCCGTGGACAAAAACAGCAAACGCCACTCCTGCACCTGTCGGCCCGCTTGGCCTCGATCATTGGCGCGGGCCTTGCCGGTGCCGTTGCCGAGCATGTACACCGTCTCGCCGATGATCCGGGCATCACACATGCCGATTTCATCGAGCACCAGTAGTCCATCCGAATGCGCGGCAGCGATCGACTCCAGCGCGTTGTCGGTCGAGCGCCACGAGCGCACCAGACGCGGGCCTCCGTAGATCGATGCGGCAACTTGCAGGTGGGTGGTCTTGCCGCCGGAGCTGTCGCCGTACAGGTGAAAGCCGCCCGATTCGTGGCCGAGCATGTGCAGCAACGGACCGGCGAAGGCCACGCCGACGACAAACGCCAAGCGATGATTGCCGATGCACAGCACGCCGATCTGCTGCTGCCACTGTTCCAACGTGCCCGCTTCGCTGATCGGCGGAAGTTGCGCGCCGGCCTCGTAGAAGTGCAAGTGTTCCGCGTGCATGCCGACCTGCTGCTCGGGCAACAGAAAGGCGTTGTCATGCCAACCCAAACGAGTGACCAGACGCGCACGTTGGGCACTGTCGAAGCCGCCCAGGTAACTCTGCAAATCGTTGCGTGCGTTGCGACCCGAACGACTGCCGGCCAGACGCAACCCCATGTCTACCAGCGGGCCGAGCACATCCTTGCCGAAGTCGCCGGTCATGGTGCGCGCCGGAATGTTCCAGCGCTTCTTGGTGCCATCGGGGTCGTCGAACTCGACCAGCAAGCCCCAGTTGTGGCCTTTTTCGTCACGGGTACGCGCAAGGATTGCCAGCGGCGAACACACCGGACGTGCCTCACCGTCGTCGCCCGCATAAAACACACCTTCGGGCGTCAGTCGAAAGCCACCGGGCATCAGATCGTTTTTCGATTTTGCCGGGCGCTTGGTTGCTGCTTTAGGTTTCGCTTCCGGCTCTGGTTCCTGCTTGGGTTCGACCTGGGCAAGCGGTTTTTCTTCGATCACACCGAACAGCTCGCCGCCGCTTTCCAGCGCGGTGAAGTGGCCGGCGGTCCAGCCTTTGTCGAGGGCATCGGCGGCATCGTCGCCGTCATCCCATTGACCACCCTTGGCAAACGCGGCGCGGTCGTTCTTCAGCGTCGGCTTGCGTTTGAACACCTCCAGCGCGATGACCCGGACCGAAGCGGCGCCGATTTCGCGCAGCTTTTCGGCAACGATAGCCATGCAGGCTTTACCGCTGTCGTCGTTGTCCGGCCACAACAACACGTCGCGTCCCTTGAGCGGCGTCAGGTCGGCTTTGTGCCAGGAGTTGGAGCCGTTCAGCCAGCAGGTGGCCACGTAGTCCGGCAGCAACTCGGCGGCGGCATCCGCAGCTTTCTCGCCTTCGCACAAAACCACTGGTGCATCAGCGCGCTGAGTCAGTTCATCAAGGCGCAGCAGCGGGCGCGCATCCGGCAGCCCCTGCCATCGCCATTGCTGGGTTTGGCTATCGGCGCGCTGACACCATGTCAGGGGCGCAAAGACCTTCTTCGGCTTGCCGTCTTCATCCGGGCCGAGGTCGAAACGATACAGCGCCATGAGCGGCTGACCCTGCAGGTCGCGGTAGATCCACACCTTGGACGGCACGCCGTGTTCACGGTGCTTGGCCGGACACTTGTTCATGGCCTCGGCCGGGATCGGCTGGATGGCGTTCCATGTCGGCGCCTTGGGCTTACTCGGGGTGGCCATGATCTTGGCGGCGCCGGGTGCAACGTTCAGCCAGTCCGCCAGTTTGTAGCAGGCTTCAACGTCGGTGCCGCCGTCCAGATAGCGCACCAGATCGATCAGGTCGCCGCCTTTGTCGCCGGTGGCAAAATCCGCCCAGGTGCCCTTGCTCAAATTGACCTTGAGCGATCCGGCGCGTTTGTCGCTGCGGGTCGGATTCGGGGCGGTGTATTCCTTGCCGCCGTCCACGCGCTTGCCGTTGGGCAGCCAGTGCGATAAGACACGATCAATGCCTTTCAGCGCGGCAGCTTTCACATCGGCAAACCTTGGACGTTTCGCGGTGCTGTTCGGGCGTTCGCTCATATGTCAGCCCTCGGCAGAAACAGCGCGTCGTTGATGTCGTCGATCAGCGCTTTGGCCATCTCGCCCAGGTACAAGGCGGGCCAACTGAAGCGCTCGCCGTGGTCACTCATGGCAGCGTCGAAATTGAGCTGGTTCGCGTGATGCTGCAGCAACGACACCATCTCCAGTGCGTCTTCGACGGGTACACCGGCATTCACCCGAAACAGCTTCAGGTCGGTGGCATTAACGCGAGAAAAGGTAGCGTGGCCCGGAGTGGTGGAAATGCTCATAGCGCACCGCCTTTCTGCACGGCAGGTGTTGAAGTGGTGTCACCGTGCATGGCCAGCGTTTTGATCAACCCGAGGGTGCCGCGCACGTCCCAGAGGACGGCGGCAATCACATGATTGGCAAGGCGCGAGGATTCGTTTTCGAAGTGATCCTCCAGCAGAGTCAGCACCGAGTCGGCACGGGCAATGGCGCAGGTGATAGCGTCGATGGGTACACCGGCTTCTGCGGTTGGATTCACGCAGAGCAGATCTTCGGGCAGGGCAAAACTCAGGGCGCTGTTCATTGGGCACCGCCTGCGGTTTCGAGTGCGCGGGCTTTGGCCATGTGAGCGTTGTAGCGGGAGAGGCGTGTAGCGAGGCTGGAGTTGGCGTGTAAAGCGGCGAGAGCCATTGCACGGTGTGCAGCGGCGCGAATTTTGGACGGATTGAGGGCGTGCATCTGGCGAAGCTCCTATTGTTGAGGAGCTGCCACGTTCGTTACCAAGCGAATGGGTGGCAGCTGTGCGCAGGTTGGTAAACCGGGACAATAGGAACCCGGCAGACCCGAAGGTCTCCCACGCACAGCCGCCATAAAACGGATTCGCGGGCGCAAAAAAAGCGCCTGCAAAAGAGATATGGGCGCTGTTGCGCCTATTGTTCAACGGGTTACCAAGCCCGGTCGCTGAGTTTGCAGCGACGGCCAGAGAGTAACGTCCGTTTTTGGAAAGTGCAACTGCGCTGATGTCTTGCGGATTTTTCAGGTGCGGCATAAATTGTTCGGGCATGTAGATTGACCTCAACGCCTCCGGATCGCCCCCGGAGCGTTTTCGTTTCAGGCGTGAGCTTCCCAGCGCAGGGAGATAGTGGGCAGATATCCAGCCTCAATCAGGGCATGGGCATCTTCGTAAGCGTCAATCTGCTGGCCTTCATCCACGACCACTACGCCGAACTTTTCGCAGTGAAGTGCGAGGAGGCACCAGGTGCCGTCTGCCCATTTGAGTACGCTAACCACGCGCCCTTTTTTTTCTTCACGACTGCGAAAGCGTTCGAAGCGCTGCATGGTTTGGGAGGTGAAACCAACGCCACGAAGAATCGAAAACGGATGCATCAGTGCTCTGCTGGCGATCTTGATATTCATGCGGCCACCTTGTTTCGAGCCGCGATGCGTGCACGATTCCAATTCAAAACTTCAGCCAATACCCAAGCCACAGGCGCGCCTCGGGCGTTGCTATCGGTGAGCTTCACTGCCTGCGGAAACCCGCTCTCTGGCTGGTTCATGAGCTTGTAAACGGTTGCGCGTCCCACGCCTGTCAAAGCCATGACCTGATTAATGCGAATCAACGTTGCGGAGGGATCGTAGCGACCAATATCCAAGCCGCTCGCATTGGCCGGCCGGGGTGCAGAATTGGCTGTGCTGATTTGATCGATGATGGTGGTGGGGGGCGCCGGGATTTCGAGGATCTTCATGTTGGGTTTGCAGTCATTCACTCCGCTCGCCCTCCCGCTATTGCGGCAGACGAGCGAACGCAGCTTTCAAGCCAAGCGGTGACGTCTTGGAGCCGATACCGTACGCGTGATCCTGTTTTCACGTAAGGCAGTGAATTGGCACGTGAGCTGCGCCATGCGGCAAGCGTTCGGCTGGACAAACCCAATGCATCCGCAACCTGTTCGGTAGTGAGCAGTTCGGTAGCTGGGTGAGTAGAGGAGGATGGGGTTAAAGCGTTGTGGATCGTCATAGGGAGTTACCTGTCGTAGTTCGTACAGGTACTAGCTATGTAAACCAATAGTGGATTTTTAAAAACAGTATTTTCGATCAGTTCTGAGCCTGATTCTGTTCAGAGGTAGAGTAGTTTTTCATGATCGCTGCAAAGTTTTAGTTTTTTGCCGGGCCGTCCCACCATGTCCCACTGGTTTTCTATACAGTGAAATTTTGTAGAACCAAAATTTTACCGGGACGGGTTTCCCGACGAACGGTATGGCTTCATGGGAGGAGTGGATTCAACAGCTTCTCCTCTGCTCGTCTCGCATTCCCCCTCCGCCCCACGTTTGAAGTGACCTCGCGACCCTTTTAAGGCTTGGAAATGTATGCCATCAGGCAACTGGGAGTTGAAGTCGGCGTTACACCAGTTGCCTTCGTTACACAGGGTGTACGCGTCGTCACTAAAACGTGTAGCGGCCGTGAGGGCCAATGATTCCGGGGCGTCCATGAGAGTCGTTACACCTGTGACACGCGTTACACCGATTTTCGGAGGGGTATGGGTGGCGTTTCAATGAACCCCTTCAAAACTCTCTTTGACGACATTCCCAATCGCCAGTTGATCGAGATAATCGGCATACCACTGCATCATGCTTGTACGCTGCTTAAGATACACAGCTTTGTTGTAGACACCCGCGACCCCGTCTTTCATATGTGAGAGCTGGGCCTCGATGTGATTCTCGTCGAAGCCATGCTCGTTGAGGATCGTGCTGGCAATGTGTCTAAATCCATGCCCAGTTTGTCGGCCCTCATACCCTAGGCGACGTAACGCCATCAGGAAAACAGTGTTGGAGCGAGCTTTGGTTGTATCACTACGACCGGGAAAAAGTAGCTGGTAGTTGCCTGTCAAAACATACAAATCTTTCAGCAGCGTCACGGCCTGGTGTGGAAGAGGTACCAAGTGTTCACGGCGACGTTTCATTCGTTCTGCGGGGATCGTCCAAATCGCTTTCTTCAGATCGAACTCCGTCCACCTTGCCTCACGAATTTCGGAAGGGCGGCAAGCCAGCATCGAGAGCAGGTGAAGACCGATGCGGATATCAATAGCGCTTGGATAAGAGCGGATCGCTCGGAGCAGAGGAGGTAGTTCCTCAGGCGACACATGAGCGTAGTTTTCCGCTGGTTTTGTCTGCAGAAATTTGTGCAATCCCTCCAGGGGGTTGTGTGTTGCTCGCCCGGTCACCCTAGCTAGGTCGTAAATTTCACGACACATCCCTCTTACACGACTGGTCTGCTCGATGATTCCTTTCCGTTCCATTGAGCGAAGAAAGTCCATCCACTCCATTGGAAGAATCTCGCGGTAGGAGCGCGTTCCGAAAACAGGGAAAACATGAAGCTCGAGAGCGCCGATAGTTCGGACTGCTGTTCCTGCGGTCCACCCTTTGCGTTTGGACGCATACCATTCCCGTGCAAGCTTCTCGAAGGTATTACTGGCGCTCTCCAATTCGGCGGCTTTTTTCGCCCGCATTGTTGCCAGTGGGTTACTTCCGTCAGCAGTGCTTGCCCTCAGGTCTGATGCTTTCTGGCGAGCTACCGAACCGGACACCGCCGGGTAACTACCCAACCCGATCCATGACCATTTTCCGTCGGCCTTCTTGTATCGAAGCTGCCACGACTTCTTCCCATCCGGCCGCACCCGAAGATAGACGTTGTTGCCGTCGTGCTCTCGGTACTCCTTGGAGTCGGCTTCTAGGCTCGCTATGACTGTGTCTGCGAGAGGACGCCGCTTGATTTCAGTCCGTTTCATTTCCTTGTACCCATCAGTTTCAATCTGTATCCGTGGTACATGAAAGGATACAGGGCACATTGGGATAGGGGTAGACAAGGACGGATAGCCAGAAACAAGGAAGCCCGCACAGGGCGGGCTTCTTGGGGTGTTTCGTAGACTGTCTGAGACAGGTCTAGATTGCTATTTGGTGGAGCCGGGGGGATTTGAACCCCCGTCCGCCAGTACTCCGCTGTCGGTACTACATGCTTAGCCGTGTCTATTAAGTTAACCCTCAGCGACCCGACGGGCAGGGTGCTTTGGGCGAGTTGTGTAAGTTTTAGCCGCTTCGTCCACAACGTACTGCACGGCGATTCTGTTCTATATGACAATCATTTCGGGTTTACAGACATCCCCTGATGATTGCTGGGCCCGAAGGCACCAGAAGTGCATGTCAGCTGCAATTAAGCAGCGAGAGCAGCACCGTATTGGTCGTCATTGGCAACTATAAGAAGTTGCAACAGTGGATTTACGACTTCTGTTACCAAGTCGGCATGCACCTAGAGTTTCGCAACCGGCGTCGAATCCTGAACGGCCCCGAACTCATTGCCCGGTACATCTGTTGGAGCAACAAGCACGTGCAGTGTACGCCAAACGGCCCGCGAGGCCAACCCGAAGGTTGGCCGGGCTTCGATCAATTGTTGGTGCCGCTGGATTTTCGGAGTTCCGTAATGGTCTGCGAGGTTTCCGCGACGCAATCATCGATTTTGCCCTGGGCCTTGAGCGCCTGTGCCTTCTGCACACTGGTTTCGGCGCGCTGGCTCAGTTCCGGTGACGATGAAAGCTGGGCCTTGGCATTGTTGATGGTCTGGATGTTGGCATCGCACAGGTCGGCAGGCTTGTCGGCCGCGAACGAGGCGGATGCCATCATCGATGCCGTAACGAACAGACCTAACAGTACAGAACGTTTCATATGAATCTCCTTGAACTGAGGGATCCAGACTTCGCTGGCCGTCAGGACGGGCAACCGGTTGGAGGAAAAGCCCCGATTGGCGGGGCTTGTTCTGTGGACTGCCATGGCTTTCAAGGAGTTCTATTTTTCTTCAGTCGGTTTTCGCCCGGGTCACCCGATCCACCAGATACACCAGCCCGTGGTAGTCGATGCCGCCGTGTTGCGTCAGGCCGATCTCACAGGTGCGGCTGGTGGAAATTCCTTCGCTGCAATGTTGCACCGCATCCTTGAGGGTACGCAGCGAATGGCCGTTGAGCTCCGGTGTAGTGAAGCCCTTGTCACCGGCAAACCCACAGCAATGAATGCCTTCCGGAATCACCACGTTCTTGCTGCACTTGCGCGCCAGATCGATCAGTGCCTGACTCTCGCCCAGGTGCTGAGTGCTGCACGTCACATGCACGGCAATCGGTGCGTCCTGCGGAATGAACTCCAGGCGGTCCATCAGATGAGTGCGGATGAAGCGCACAGGGTCATACAGATCGAGACGAACATTTCCTGCATCCTGTACCAGTCGCAAGGTGCAGGGACTGGTGTCGCAGTAGATCGGATCGAGCCCGCCACGGCTGGCGTGCAGCAGGGCGCCGATCAGTTCCTGGCGCTTGTGCTCGGCCTGTTCGGCATAGCCTTTGGAGGCGAAGGGCTGGCCGCAGCAGAGGTTGTCCAGATTGTCCGGAAGCACCACCTGATAACCGGCCTTCTCCAGCAGGCCACGGGTTTTGTCGTACAGCGATATCTGCTCCTTGTCGCCCCCCGCCGGCCCCATCACCCGCGACACGCAAGCCGCCAGATACACCACACGCGGGCGTCCGTCCGACAGGCCGGAGCTGACCCGAATGGCTTTTTCCGGCTGCGGCATGGCGTTGGTCCACTGCGGCACCTGGCCTTTGGACAGGCGTGTCAGTGTTGCCGACAACTTCGCCAGACGCGGTGCCCCCAGCAGCATCCGCGCACCGTTGGCCACGTGCAGGGTGAACCGTGCGCCTTGCAGGGTGGTCGCGAAATTTCCTTCGATCCAGTTAGCCGCTTTCATATGGGTGGCGTTACGCGCGCGCAGTTTTTTCACCAGCTCGCCGGTGTTGATGCCTACAGGACAGCGCTGCGCGCACAATCCGGTCGCGGCGCAGGTTTCGATGCCCTGGTACTCGTAGGCTTTTTCCAGTTCGGTGGTGTCGATGCCGGCACGCTTTCGTGCCTGAATATCGCGCCAGATCACGATGCGCTGGCGCGGGCTCAGGGTCAGGCCTTTCGATGGGCAAACCGGCTCGCAGAAACCGCACTCGATGCACTTGTCCACAATCTCGTCAGCGGCCGGCAGCGGTTTCAGGTGCTTGAGGTGGATCTGCGGATCTTCGCTGAGCACCACGTCCGGGTTGAGAATGCCCTGCGGATCGAGCAGGCGCTTGAGTTGCCACATCAATTGATAGGCGTCGCTGCCCCATTCCTGTTCGACAAACGGCGCCATGTTGCGCCCCGTGCCGTGCTCGGCCTTTAACGAGCCGCCGAATTCCACGGCCACCAGCTGCGCCACGTCGTCCATGAATGCCTGATAGCGTGCGACTTCTTCCGGACTGTTGAAGCCTTGGGTGAAGACGAAGTGCAGATTGCCTTCCAGTGCGTGTCCGAAAAGGATCGCTTCGTCGTAGTGGTGTTTGTCGAACAGTTCGATCAGACGGTTCACGCCGATCGCCAGTTGTTCCACCGGGAAGGTGACGTCCTCGATGATTACCGTAGTGCCGGTCTTGCGCACGGCGCCGACGGCGGGGAAGGTGTCCTTGCGGATCGCCCAGAGGCGGGCGTTCTCGACCGGGTCTTCGGTGAAATCGACCTGTTTTTCCACCGGGAAGCCGTTGAGCGACGCCATGATCTGCGCCAGTTGCTCTTGCAGCAAAGTGGAAGATGCGGCGCGGGATTCGATCAGCAGCGCGCAGGCATTGTTCGACAGGTGCTGTACGAAATCCGGCATGCCGGGTTTGTCCTGCACCGAGCGCAGACTGCGACGGTCGAGCAGCTCCACGGCGGACACTGGTTGGCTTTTCAGCACCGTGACCGCGTTGCAGCAGGTTTCCACGTCGGGGAAAACGATCAGTGCCGAGGCTTTGTTCGGGTGGTCGATCACCGTGTCGTAGGTCACTGCGCTGATGAAGCCGAGAGTACCTTCGGAGCCCACCAGCAGGTGACTCAGGATATCCACAGGCTCATCGAAATCCACCAGGGCGTTGAGTGACAGGCCGGTGGTATTTTTCAGGCGGTATTTGTGGCGGATTCGTGCAGCCAGTTCGGCATTGGCGCGGGTCTCGCGGCCCAATGTCGCCAGGCGTTCCAGCAACTCTCCGTGGCTGGTGCGAAATGCCGCGACGCTGGCGGCGTCCTCAGTGTCCAAGCGCGTGCCGTCGGCCAACACCAGACGAATCCCGGCCAACGTATGGTAGGTATTTTGTGCGGTGCCGCAGCACATGCCGCTGGCGTTGTTGGCGACGATGCCGCCGATCTTGCAGGCGTTGATCGACGCCGGATCCGGGCCGATCTTGCGCCCGAACGGCGCCAGCCACGCGTTGGCCTGGGCACCGATCACGCCCGGTTGAAGGCGGATTTGCGTGCCTTGCCCCCGGATCTCGCGGGCGTTCCAGTTATCCCCAAGCACGATCAACACCGAATCGCTGATTGCCTGACCAGACAGGCTGGTGCCGGCGGCGCGGAAGGTCACCGGGACCTGATCGCGGCGGGCCAGTTTCAGCAGCGCCACCACTTCATCTTCGGATTCGACGCGGATCACCAGTTGCGGAATCAACCGATAGAAACTGGCGTCGGTGCCGAAGGCCAGTGTCGACAAAGGATCATCGAAACGCCGTTCGGCCGGAATCAGTTGTTGCGCATCGCGCAGGAAAGTCGCCGGTAAGGTCATTGGTCCTCCAGGATCAACACCACCAGGTCTTTCGGGCCGTGGGCGCCGTAGGCCAGCACTTGTTCGATGTCGGCGGTTTTCGACGGGCCGGACACCAGCAATGCATTGGTCGGCATGCCCTGGGCCCACTCGAATTCCTGCTGCACCTGATAGAAGTTGTCGCGGATCTGACTGGCCTTGAGCAGGGCGAAGTGCACCGGCGGTACCAGGCTCATCAGCCGTGGTTCTTCGCGGGTCGGCCAGAGAATCAGGCTGCCCGTAGCGGCGATGGCGCCGAGGGTGCCGGTAAGGCTGGCCGGGGTGTCGTTGAACAACTCGGCTTTCCATTCCTCCACCGGTCGGTCGTAGGATTTCAGCGTCGGCAGACCCGGATTGTTCGCCCAGTGCTGTGTGATGCGTTGCCCGTGAGGCGTCGTCGGTGCGATCAGCAGGCTTGGTAACTGGCGGTCGCGCAGCAATTGCGCGAGCAGAGCCGGCCACGCGTCCGCAGACGTCAGATGGATTTCGGTGTGCACCGCTTCCATCAGTTTGCGCAGTTGCGGGATCCGTTGTTCGGCGCTGTAGGTGTAAGGCCGGGTCACCAGATCGACATCGAAGTTGTCGGCAATCGGTGTGGTGCCGGTCAGACTTTTACGCAACTTGCCGAGGATGTTTTGCTTGGCGCTCATCAACGATCTCCTTGTTTGGCCAGATGCTCGCGGGCCATGTCATGCAGTGAGCGGGCGGCGGGTTTCGGAGCGCTGTGATTCTGCGTCCACGGGCCGACATTGTTCGGCGTCAGCGCGCGCAGGCGTGTGGCGAAGAACGCAAACAGTCGATACAAAGTCGGCGAGCTGTTGAGCTTCGCCCAGGCATTCCAGATGAACCGTTCCTTGCGCGAATACTTGCTGCCCTGGCCGCGCATCACTTGATGAGGACTGTCGGGAGCTTTGACGTTTTCTTCGCGCAGGCGACGCAGCAGCGCAGGGATCGGAATCTTCACCGGGCACACTTCACCGCAGGCTCCACATAACGAAGACGCGCTCGGGTGGTCCGGGACTTTCGCCAGGCCGACCATGTGCGGGGTGATGATTTTGCCGATCGGGCCGGGATAAACCTCGCCGTAGGTATGGCCGCCGATACGGGTGTAAACCGGGCAATGGTTCATGCAGGCGCCGCAGCGGATGCAGTTGAGGGTCTGGCGCAATTCACTGTCGGCGAAGGCCTGGCTGCGACCGTTGTCGAGCAGGACCAGATGCACTTCCTGCGGGCCGTCGAGTTCATGCTCCTTGCGCGGGCCGGAGATCATGTTGACGTAGGTGGTGATCGGAATGCCCAGCGCCGAACGGGTCAGCAACGACAGCAGCGGCACCACGTCGCGCAGGTTTTCCACGACTTTTTCGATGCCGGTGACGGCGATGTGCACCGGCGGCACGGTGGTGGTCATGCGTCCGTTGCCTTCGTTTTCCACCAGCAGCAGGGTGCCGGTTTCGGCCACGGCGAAGTTGACGCCGGAGACGCCGATGTCCGCTTCGAAGAATTTCTGCCGCAGGACCCTGCGACCGATCTGAATGAGTTGGTCAACGTCCTTGGTGTATTCCACGCCAAGTCTGTCGTGGAACAAGGACGCGACCTGACCGGCATTCTTGTGGATTGCCGGCATGATGATGTGAGAAGGCTTCTCGTGGTCGAGCTGGACGATGTATTCCCCCATGTCGGACTCCAGACATTCAATGTCTTGAGCCTCGAGGAAATGGTTCATCTCCATCTCTTCGCTGACCATCGATTTGCCCTTGATCACTTGCCGCGCCTCGTGAGCGCGGATGATCGAAAGGACGATGCCATTGGCCTCGTCCACCGTTTCCGCCCAGTGCACTGTCACACCGTTGCGGGTCAGGTTCTGTTCCAGTTGCTCGAGCAGGTCGGGCAACCTGGAGAGCGCGCGGGCACGGATCGCATTGCCCAGTGCGCGCAGGTGTTCTCTTTCGTGGGCATCGCTGAAAGCCGCTGCCCGCTTGGTCATCAGTGAATCCATCGCCGTGCGGAAGTTGTTCCGCAACTGCGAATCGCCCAGAGCGTTGTGCGCCCGGGCGCGGAAATCGTCTTCTACGGCAACCACAGGAATCATCGTGGAAGTGCTCATCGCGCACCTCCGGTTCGTTGCCAGAGAAAGCTCGCCAGGTGTTGCCCGCGCAGCGCTTCCTTCTGTTTTTCCAGCGAGCCGTTGATGTTCATCAAGCAGCCGCAATCGGCACTGAGCACCTGATGCGCGCCGGATTCCTTCAACGCCCGGGTCTTGTCGGCCACCATCGCGCCGGAAATGTCTGGCATACGGACGCTGAATGTCCCACCGAAGCCACAGCATTCGCTTTCGTGATCGTGGTTGACCCGTTCCACGTTGCTCAACTGCGCCAACAACTCGCGGCCGTGCAGGTGGGTGTTCATTTCCCGTCGTGCCGAGCACGACGTGTGCAGCGCCACTTTGACCGGCTCGCCGCTGTCCTTGAGCTGCACCTTGCAGACGAACAACAGAAACTCGGCCAATTCATAGGTCCGGGCCGCGAGGGCCTGAACCTGTTTCAACGTTTGCGGCTCGTCCTTGAACAAGTCGGCGTAATGCTCACGGATCATTCCCGCGCAGGAGCCGGACGGCACCACCACTGGATAATCCCCGGCAAACAACGCCAGTTGCGAGCGCGCCACCGTCCGTGCCTGCTCGGTGTAACCCGAGGTGTAGGCCGGTTGTCCGCAGCAGCTCTGCCCTTGCGGGTAGTCGACCCGAATGCCTTCGCGTTCCAGCAAGTGGATCGCATCCATCCCGGCTTCGGGATAAAACAGGTCGACCACGCAAGTGCCGAACAGGTAGACCCGCGACGGTTTCTCGCTCGGGTACTGCCGGGGTTCGGGCAGTGGTGGTGCAACGCGGGTGGCGTTGGGCACGGCGTTGTAAAAAAGCTCGCTCATCAGGCGTGTCTCCGGGTGGACCCGGTTATCCGTCTGTCGAGGCTGCCGAATATAGAGCGTGTTGCTTTCAGCAGCCTTACAGACCGGGTTGTGAATTGCTGACGCCGGAATCGCGAACCGGCGTCGGTTATTTCCATGTCGCTTGTGGTCTTCTTGCAGGTATCAGTGCACCAGCATGCCGGTGAACCAGTAGGCCTGGGCCAGAGTGATCAGGCCGACAATCGTTGCAAAGAATAGGCTGTGCTTGAGGGTGAAGCGGAACAGGTCGGACTCCTTGCCTACCAGACCGGTCGCGGCACAGGCCACGGCGATCGACTGCGGCGAAATCATTTTGCCGGTCACGCCGCCGCTGGTATTGGCAGCGACAAGCAAGGTGTCGTTGACCCCGATCTGGTGCGCGGTGGTTGCTTGCAGCGAACTGAACAGCGCGTTGGACGAGGTATCGGAACCGGTGAGGAATACACCCAGCCAACCGAGGAACGGCGAGAAGAACGGGAACGCTGCACCGGTCGCGGCCAGGACCAAGGCCATGGTCGAGGACATGCCGGAATAGTTGGTGACGAAGGCGAACGCCAGCACCATGCCGATCGACAGGATAGGCCAGCGCAGTTCGTAGAAGGTCTCTTTCAAAGTGGTCAGACCAGTTTTGAAATTGATCTTCAGGATCACCATCGAGATCAGCGCGGAGAAGAAAATCGCCGTGCCGGTAGCGGAGATCGGGTCGAGCTTGAACACCGCCGGGATGGCTGTCGGTGTGGCGACGATCGGTGCGGTCTTGATCACCAGTTGATCCAGATGCGGGATCGCGAAGTTGAACACCCAGGCGTACATCGAGCCGCCGGCGGCGAACATCGCCTTGAACGGTTTGAGGGTCCAGATGGTGACCAGCACGGTGAGGATCAGGAACGGCGACCAGGCCTTGAAGATTTCCCCGAGGCTGTAGGGGGATTCGATGGTGGTGCGTCTTTGGCCGAAACCACCGACGCTGGCGGTCACCACCGAAGCGGAAACCGCACCGGCAATGTGTTGGCCGGCGGCGCGTTTCGGCTGCCAGATTTTCAGGAACAGCGTCAGCGCAATCAGGCTGGCCAGGGCCGAGGTGATGTCCGGCAGTTCCGGGCCGATGAAGTTCGAGGTGAAGTACTGGGTCACGGCGAAACTCAGGCCGGCAACCAGTGCGGCTGGCCAGGTTTCACGCACGCCGCGCAGGCCGTCCATCATGAACACCAGCCAGAACGGCACGAACAGCGACAGCAGCGGCAACTGGCGGCCGGTCATGGCGCCGATCTTGAACGCATCGATACCGGTGACCTGCCCGGCGACGATGATCGGAATCCCCAAGGCACCGAATGCAACCGGCGCGGTGTTGGCAATCAGGCACAGACCGGCTGCGTACAGCGGATTGAAGCCCAGTCCTACCAGCAGCGCGGCAGTAATCGCCACCGGCGCACCGAAACCGGCTGCACCTTCGAGGAAGGCGCCAAAGCAGAAACCGATCAGCAGCACCTGCAAGCGCTGGTCATCGGTGATCGACAGTACCGAGCTGCGGATGACTTCGAACTGACCGCTCTTGACCGTCAGTTTGTACAGAAACACCGCCGCCACGATGATCCAGGCAATTGGCCACAGACCATAGGCAAAACCATACCCGGCGGCGGCGAACGCCATGTCCGCCGGCATCTGGAACGCGAAGATCGCCACAAGAATCGCCAGAGCCAGCGTGATGCTGCCGGCGACATGACCTTTGAGGCGGAACACCGCCAGAGCAAGAAAGAAGAACACGATGGGAATGACGGCCGCGAGTGCGGACACGCCGAGACTGCCGAGCGGGCTGTAGAGCTGTTGCCAGGTTTGCATATGGGGTGGCCCCTAATTGTTGTTGGTCAGGCACTGTCAGCGTTCTTGGTTAATTGGTAAGACCAATTTACAATCGCTGTCGGCTAGGGTAAAAGCCTTGATGTCGGTGTGTCAATTTGTCGCCCGGAAACTTTCGTCGAATGACCGGTGCAGGCTCGAACTGATCCGCTCCGGGGCGTTTCATCTGGCAGGTGTCGGCAGGGCGCCGATAGGCCAGAATAGAGAGCCCGGCGCATGGTCGGGCTCGTGGAGAATTGAGTGATGGGGTTTGATCAGATACGTCAGCGCCGTTTGTCTGACGATATTGTCGAGCGGCTCGAGGGGATGATCCTTGAGGGCACGCTGAAGCCTGGCGAGAAACTGCCGGCCGAGCGCGTGTTGGCTGAGCAGTTCGGTGTTTCCCGACCGTCGCTGCGCGAGGCGATCCAGAAACTGGCGGCCAAGGGGTTGCTGGTCAGCAAGCAGGGTGGCGGCAATTACGTGGTGGACAGCCTGGGCTCGACTTTCAGTGATCCGCTGCTGCAATTGCTGGAAAGCAATCCGGAGGCCCAGCGCGATTTGCTGGAATTTCGCCATACGCTGGAGGCATCGTGCGCCTATTACGCAGCATTGCGCGCTACAGACGTGGATCGCGAACGGCTGACTGCTGCGTTCGAAGAACTGCAGGATTGCTACTCGCGGCATGACGAAGTGAGTCGGGCCGAGGAGGGCGCGGCGGACGCGAAGTTTCATCTGGCCATCGCGGAGGCCAGCCACAACGCGGTGTTGCTGCACACCATTCGCGGGTTGTTCGACCTGCTCAAGCGCAACGTGGTGACCAACATTGGCGGTATGTACAAACAGCGCACGGAAACCCGCGACATGCTGATCACTCAGCATCGGGAACTGTATCAGGCGATTATCGAAGGGCGTGCGGATCAGGCGCGCGAGGTGTCCAGTCGACACATTCTGTACGTGCAGGAAGTGCTGGAAGAGGTGCGTCAGGAAGTTCAGCGCGTGGCTCGGGCGGAGCGGCGCAAAGGGATGTAGCGGTGAACGATTGATTGTGGCGAGGGAGCTTGCTCCCGGTACTGGTCATTTCATGAAGACCAGGCGACTGCTTCGCAGTCGAGCGGGAGCAAGCTCCCTCGCCACAGAGCCGGATCAAGGTTGAGGAATCAGTCTTCCTTGCCCTTGTTGCGCACCGCACGCTGCAGCTCGCGACCGGCATCGCGTTCGCGTTCGGTATCACGCTTGTCGTATTCCTTCTTGCCCTTGCCCAGAGCGATCTCGCACTTGACCATGTGCTTGCTCCAGTACCAGGACAGGCAGACGCAGGCGTAACCCTTCTGCTGCACGGAAGCGGCCAGCTTGTCCAGCTCGCGGCGGTTGAGCAGCAGCTTGCGGGTGCGGACCGGGTCGGCGATGACGTGGGTGCTGGCAGTCGTCAACGGCGTGATGTGACTGCCGAGCAGCCAGGCTTCGCCGTCCTTGAGCAGGACGTAACTGTCGACCAGTTGCAGCTTGCTTGCCCGCAGACTTTTTACTTCCCAGCCGGCCAGGACCAGACCAGCCTCGAACTTGTGCTCGATGAAGTAATCGTGTCGCGCCTTTTTGTTTTGCGCGATGGTCCCTGTTGGGTGTTTCTTCTGTTTAGCCATAGGGGCGGCATTATATGGAGATAAATGGCTGTCGGCTACGGTGATGCTGCGTGCTTGAGCAGGTTGAGTGAATCCCGGACAATGCGGCCTCTTTTTCTAACGCTTGGGCGTGATAAGCGATGTCGACAGACAAGGTTTCTGTCCACGGCAGTTGGGCTAGCCGCTGGGTTTTCATATTCGCCGCGACCGGTTCGGCCGTGGGACTGGGCAGCATCTGGAAGTTCCCCTACATGGTCGGGGTCTACGGTGGTGGTGCTTTTGTGCTGATGTTCCTGGCCTGTATTGCGCTGATCGGCATCCCGGTGATGCTCGCGGAAACCCTGATCGGCCGGCGTGCGCGGCAGAGTCCGGCCAACGCCCTGAAGGTGTTGGCCCGGGAGGCGGGGCACTCGGGCAAGTGGTCGTGGGGTGCGTTCGCCGGGATGATCACGGCGTTGCTGATCCTGTCTTTCTATAGCGTGGTCGGCGGCTGGTCGCTGGATTACATCATCGACATGGGGCGCGGGGATTTCCAGGGCGCGACGGCCGATCAGGTCGGTGCCTATTTTGGCAATGTCATCGCCGATCCCTGGCGCATCACGCTCTGGCACACGGTTTTCATGCTCCTTTCCGCCGTAGTGATCGCCAAAGGCGTGGTTGCCGGGCTTGAGCGCAGTCTGCGGATCATGATGCCTTTGCTGTTTGTGATGGTTCTCGTCTTGCTGGGCTACAGCATGACCACCGGGCATTTCATGGAAGGCGTGCATTTCATGTTCGACTTCCATCCGGAGAAAGTCCTCGACGGCATGCTGCCGGCCATGGGCCACGCGTTCTTCTCGCTGAGCGTGGGCGTGGGCTCGATCATGATCTACGGTGCCTACATGACCAAGGAGGCCTCGCTGTCCGGCACCGTCGTGGGTGTGGCGCTGCTCGATACCTTCGTTTCCCTGGTGGCCGGTCTGGCACTGTTTCCGATTGTGTTTGCCGGCGGTCTGAACCCGAGCGAAGGTCCCGGGCTGATGTTCGTCAGCCTGCCATTTGCCTTCGGTAACGTGCTGTTCGGTCAATTGATGGGCGTGGTGTTCTTCGTCCTGGTGGCAATTGCTGCCTGGAGTTCGGCCATTTCCCTGCTGGAGCCGATGGTCGCCTATCTGGTCGAGCGGACTAAAATCAGTCGTGCCTGGGTGACGTTCTGGCTGGCGTTCACCTGCTGGTTTGTCGGGCTGGGTACGGTGTTTTCCTTCAATATCTGGAAAGAAGCCAAATTTTTCGTGAACGAAGGCGGGATGTTCCATCTCTACCAATGGGGTGCTGCAAGCGGTCTGGACTTCTTTGGTGTGATCGACTTCTTCACCTCGCGAATCATGCTGCCACTCGGCGGGCTGTGCTTTGTGCTGTTTGCCGGTTGGGTGATGGGGCGCGAAGCGGTGCGTGACGAATTGTCGATTCGCAGCCCGGCGCTGTTCGCTCTGTCTCTGTTCTTGATGCGCTATGTGGCGCCCATCGGCATTCTTGTAGTGTTTGCCACCCAGCTCTGGAAGTAACGCTCACATGACGACACATATTCAACGATCGGCACTGCTGCCTTACCCGGCGCAGTTTCTCTACGACCTGGTCAATGACGTGGCGCGTTATCCGGAGTTTCTGCCGTGGTGTTCCTCCGCAGAAGTTCTGGAAAGCTCGCCCGAGCACATGCGCGCCAGTGTCGGCGTGGCCAAGGGAGGGTTGAGTCAGCACTTTGTGACGCGTAACACCCTGGTGCCGGGTCAGTCGATCGAGATGAACCTCGAAGAAGGGCCGTTCAATCAGTTGCACGGCGTCTGGGTGTTCAAGGCGCTGAACGAGAAGGCCTGCAAGATCAGCCTCGATCTGTCCTTCGATTATGCCGGCCCGTTGGTGCGCGCCACGCTCGGGCCGCTGTTCAATCAGGCCGCGAACACACTGGTGGATGCATTCTGCCAGCGCGCCAAGCAGTTGCATGGTTGAGCCGGTGATCGAGATCGAAGTGGTGTATGCGGCGGTTGATCGTCAGGTGCTGCGCACGATCAGCGTGGCAAAGGGATCAACCGTGCGTGCTGCGCTGTTGGCCAGCGGTATTGGCGCCGATTTTCCTGAGCTGGATCTGACTGCTTGTCCGGTCGGAATTTTCGGCAAGGTGATTGTCGATCCGGATGTGCGGGTTGTTCAGGTGGGGGATCGTCTGGAAATCTATCGGCCATTGCTGGCTGATCCGAAAGAGGTGCGTCGATTGCGAGCCGCCAAGGCTGCCGAGGCCAAAGCCAGAAATCAGTGATTACACCGATCAGCAGGCAATAAAAAACCCGGAATGTCCGGGTTTTTTATTGCGTCGCAAATTATTGCGGCGAGGTGTCCAGTGGCTCTGGTGTCGGAACCGGTACGGTTTCCACACCATCGACGTCCTTCTGGATCTGATCCAGCAAGGAACCTGGCTTGACCGGTTTTTCCGGTTTTGGCTTCTCGGCGTTTTCGGCAGGAGCGCTCACGGTGGTGCCGCTGTCCTTGCCGAGAATGGCTTCGTCACGGCTCACGCCCGGCATGAAGTCACCGGAGAGGCTGACAAGACGGTCATTCGAGTCGAAAAAGACACTCATGCGTTCTTGCTGGCGTTCACCGCCACCCGGTTGCAGGCTGTACAGATAATCCCAGCGATCGGCATGGAACGTGTCGACAAGCAGAGGGTTGCCCATGATAAACCGTACTTGTGGCCGGGTCATTCCCGGGCGCAACTGGTCTATCATGTCCTGCGTGACGACATTGCCCTGCTGGATGTCGATTTTGTAAACCCCGGGGAATGAACAACCGGCGAGTGCGAGCAGTCCCACAAAGGTGAAACTGGTTAGCAAGAGCTTGGTGTTTTGCATCGGTGGGCGACTTCCACTATCTTGGCTGGGACAACGTAAACGCCGATCATACCCGCATTAAGAGAAGCTGCGAAGCAGCATCGCGAGAAAGCTGACCATGGTTGAAAATAGCGAACTACGCAAAGCCGGCCTCAAAGTGACCCTGCCACGGGTCAAGATCCTGCAAATGCTCGACTCTACCGAGCAGCGTCACATGAGTGCCGAGGACGTCTACAAGGCGTTGATGGAAGCGGGCGAGGACGTCGGTCTGGCCACGGTTTACCGTGTTCTGACCCAGTTCGAAGCCGCTGGCCTTGTGGTCCGTCACAACTTCGACGGCGGCCACGCGGTATTCGAACTGGCCGACGGTGGTCACCACGACCATATGGTCAATGTGGACTCCGGCGAGGTTGTCGAGTTCGTCAGTCCGGAAATCGAAAAACTCCAGAAGGCAATCGCCGAGGAGCATGGTTTCGAGCTGGTGGATCACAATCTGGTGCTTTACGTACGCAAGAAAAAGTAAGCATGTCGCGCGAATTTCAGGTTCGCGAAACGAACGAAGGCGACCCGAGGGTCGCCTTCGTGCTTTCTGGGGTGCTCAAACCTTTGCGGTAACGACCATCTTCCTGGCGTGGGCCAGAGACTCTTTGGTCAAATCGATACCGCCGAGCATCCTTGCGACTTCTTCTATACGGTCATTCTTGCTCAGCTTCGAGACGGCGGTGTGAGTCGCCTGTTCGCCGCGTACCTTGTGCACGAATAGATGCTGATGGCCCTGAGCCGCCACTTGCGGCAAGTGCGTAACGGTCAGTACTTGCCCGCGTTCACCCAGGCGTCGCAGCAACTGGCCGACGATCTCGGCGGTTGGGCCGCCGATGCCCACGTCCACTTCGTCGAAGACCAGGGTCGGCACGCGGGACGTCTGGGCGGTGATGACCTGAATCGCCAGACTGATTCGTGACAGTTCGCCGCCGGATGCCACTTTGGCCAGGGCTTTCAACGGTTGGCCGGGGTTGGCGCTGACCAACAGTTCAACCTGTTCGAGGCCGTTGGGCTGGAGCTCGCCGCAGACGTTGGGGCGAAGTTCGATGGTGAAGCGCCCGCCAGGCATGCCCAGTCGTTGAATCTCCTGCTCCACGGCGTTGGCCAGGCTGCCAGCAGCCTGATGACGCAGATCGCTCAGCTCGCGAGCCTTTTCCTGATAGTGGCGGGCATACGACGCCAGTTCTTCGCCCAGGCGTTCGATGGATTCGTCGTTGGCATTCAGGGTTTCGATTTCATCCAGCAGTTTTTGCTGCATTTCGGCAACTTCGGTCGGCTGGATCCGGTGCTTGCGAGCCAGGGTATAAATGGCGTCGAGGCGTTCTTCCAGATATTGCAGGCGTGCCGGGTCGGCATCGAAGTTGTCGAGGAAACGGTTCAGCTCGCCAACGGCCTCTTCGACCTGGATCTGCGCGCTGGTCAGCAAACTGCTGGCCTCGCCCAGGGCGCCGATCGAGTTGTTTACGCTGGACAGGCGATTGAGGCTGGCGGTCAGCGCGTTCAGCACATTGCCGGAATCGCTTTCGCTGCATTGTTCGACCACTTGCCGGCAGATACCCAGCAGGGTTTCGGCGTTGGTCAGGTTCTTGTGTTCCTGTTCCAGTTCTTCCAGTTCGTTCTCGCCGAGACCGAGGTTTTCCAGCTCTTCGAGCTGATAGCTGAGCAGTTGATGGCGGGCGCGCTGTTCGTCGCCGGAGTTGGACAGACGTTCCAGCTCCTGGCGAGTCTGGCGCCAGCGCTGGGCGGCCAGTTGTACCTGACGGGCGAGATCGGTGGCGCCGGCGTACTCGTCGAGCAATCGACGATGCGTGTCGGTCTTGAGCAGGGATTGGTGTTCGTGCTGGCTGTGGATGTCGATCAGCAGCTCACCGAGGGCCTTGAGATCGCCGAGTGGGCAGGGCGTGCCATTTATATAGCCGCGTGAACGACCCTCGGAGGTGATGACCCGGCGCAGGATGCACGGGCCGTCATTTTCCAGGTCGCGCTCGGCCAGCCAGGTGCGGGCTTCGGGAATGTCGGCCAGGTCGAAGGTCGCCAGGATGTCGGCCTTGTCCGCACCCGGGCGAACCACGCCGCTGTCGGCGCGATCACCGAGTGTGAGGCCGAGCGCGTCGAGCATGATCGATTTGCCGGCGCCGGTTTCCCCGGTAATCACGCTCATCCCGCGATCGAGTTCGAGATCGAGATGTTCAACGATGGCGTAGTTGTGTACGGACAGGTGCACCAGCATAAAGGCCGCTCCCAGGCTTCAGGTCTGGTTATTTATACAGTGTTTTGTTTCGGGCTGACAATGCCCTCGCTTAGCTCGATTGGTTTGACCCGATCAAATGCTTATCGCAGCTGGAAATGACAAAGCAGCACTTTTTTGTAGGGTTAATCGTTGTCAGCCCTTGAAGCCTGATTTTGCGGCCCCATATACCGGGGCAGAAGCGCGAGTCGAGCTCGCGGACGATATTGAAAGGAGAATTCTATGGCTGACGAACAGACAGTAGATACGCAGAATCCAGAAGCCAATCAGGCGCCCGAGACCTCGGGTGATGACCTGGCGACCCGTGTACAAGTGCTCGAAGAGCAATTGGCCGCCGCGCAGGATCAATCTCTGCGCGTAGCTGCCGATCTGCAGAACGTCCGCCGCCGTGCCGAGCAGGACGTCGAAAAGGCGCACAAATTTGCGCTGGAAAAATTCGCCGGCGATCTGCTGCCGATCGTCGACAGCCTGGAACGCGGCCTCGAGCTGTCGAATCCGGACGACGAAAGCATCCGTCCGATGCGCGAAGGCATCGAGCTGACCCTGAAAATGTTCCAGGACACCCTCAAGCGCTATCAGCTTGTCGCGGTCAGTCCGCAGGAAGGTGAGCCGTTCAACGCCGTCGAGCATCAGGCAATGGCCATGCAGGAAAGTGCCGTCATGGAGCCGAACAGCGTTCTGAAGGTGTTCCAGAAGGGCTATCAGCTCAATGGCCGCCTGCTGCGTCCGGCGATGGTCGTGGTCAGCAAGGCGCCGGCGCCGGTTTCGCCTTCGATTGACGAGAAGGCTTGAAATTAGCCGCAAGGCCCCCATTTAGAAGTCAAGCGTTTAAGTATTACCGCAGTTAGCCACCACTGCTGCGGCAACCAAATCCAAAGTTTCGGGAGAGTGAACATGGGCAAAATTATCGGTATCGACCTGGGGACTACCAACTCCTGCGTCTCCGTGCTGGAAAACGGCCAGGCCAAAGTGATTGAAAACGCCGAAGGCGCGCGCACCACGCCGTCGATCATCGCTTACGCCAACGATGGCGAAATTCTGGTCGGTCAGTCCGCCAAGCGTCAGGCTGTGACCAACCCGCACAACACACTGTTCGCGGTTAAGCGCCTGATCGGCCGTCGCTTCGATGAAGAAGTCGTGCAGAAAGACATCAAGCTGGTGCCTTACAAAATCGTCAAGGCCAGCAATGGTGATGCGTGGGTCGAGGCTGCCGACAAGCAAATGGCTCCGCCGCAGATCAGCGCCGAAGTCCTGAAGAAAATGAAGAAGACCGCCGAAGACTACCTCGGCGAAGCTGTGACCGAAGCGGTCATCACCGTTCCGGCCTACTTCAACGACAGCCAGCGTCAGGCGACCAAAGATGCCGGTCGCATCGCCGGTCTGGACGTAAAACGTATCATCAACGAACCAACCGCAGCCGCTCTGGCTTACGGTATGGACAAGGCCAAGGGCGATCACACCGTGATCGTTTACGACCTGGGTGGTGGTACTTTCGACGTGTCCGTGATCGAAATCGCGGAAGTCGATGGCGAGCACCAGTTCGAAGTATTGGCCACCAACGGCGACACCTTCCTGGGTGGTGAAGACTTCGACATGCGCCTGATCGACTACCTCGTCGACGAGTTCAAGAAAGAGTCCGGCATGGATCTGAAGAACGATCCACTGGCCCTGCAGCGTCTGAAAGAAGCCGCTGAAAAGGCGAAGATCGAGCTGTCTTCCTCTCAGTCGACCGACGTCAACCTGCCGTACATCACTGCAGACGCGACCGGTCCGAAGCACCTGAATGTGAAGATCTCCCGTGCCAAGCTCGAGTCGCTGGTCGAAGATCTGGTGAACCGTACCATCGAGCCATGCCGCATCGCGCTGAAAGACGCCGGTATCGACGCCAGCAAGATCGACGACGTGATTCTGGTCGGTGGTCAGACTCGTATGCCGCTGGTGCAGAAGGCGGTGACCGACTTCTTCGGTAAGGAAGCACGCAAGGACGTGAACCCGGACGAAGCTGTTGCCATGGGTGCTGCCATCCAGGGCGCCGTTCTGGCCGGTGACGTGAAAGACGTTCTGCTGCTCGACGTCAGCCCGCTGACCCTGGGTATCGAAACCATGGGTGGCGTGATGACCGCGCTGATCGAGAAAAACACCACGATTCCTACCAAGAAATCGCAAGTGTTCTCGACTGCCGACGACAACCAGGGCGCCGTGACCATTCACGTCCTGCAGGGCGAGCGCAAGCAAGCCGCACAGAACAAGTCGTTGGGCAAGTTCGACCTGTCCGAGATTCCACCGGCTCCACGCGGTGTGCCACAGATTGAAGTGACCTTCGACATCGACGCCAACGGCATCCTGCACGTCGGTGCGAAAGACAAGGCGACCGGTAAAGAGCAGAAGATCACCATCAAGGCCAACTCCGGTCTGTCGGATGAAGAAATCCAGAAAATGGTGCGTGACGCCGAGCTGAACGCCGAGGAAGACCGCAAGTTCGAAGAGCTGGCAGGCGCCCGTAACCAGGGTGACGCGCTGGTTCACTCGACTCGCAAAATGGTCACCGACGCTGGCGAAAAAGTGACTGCAGAAGAGAAGACTGCAATCGAGGCCGCCGTGGTTGCCCTGGAAGCTGCTGTGAAGGGTGACGACAAGGCTGCCATCGAAGCGAAGATCGAAGAGCTGTCGAAAGTCTCTGCTCCGGTTGCCCAGAAGATGTACGCCGAACAGGCTCAGCCTGCTGAAGGCGCGGCGCAGCACGACGAGAAAGCTGAAAAGGCTGACGATGTCGTCGATGCCGAGTTCGAAGAAGTAAAAGACCACAAGTAAGTTGTTGGTCGCCCGGTTGACTGCCTTGCGGCGGTGACTGGTAGGATGTCGCCGCGCGGGAGCTTGCTCCCGCGTTGGCGTATCTGGAATACGCGAATTTTTACAGCATGCGTCAATGTGCGCGTGTTGGTGGCATGGCCGGAAATGCTCCTGCTTTTCGAGCTGAAAGTGCCACAAGAATCAAAGACCAGGATCGTTGAATAGACGTGAGTTGGGTCCGGGCCTGTATTGGGGCTCAGCGAGTTTGGCGATCCTCAGGAGGGGTTTGCCGGACGTCCTCAAGAGTGCAAAGACTTATGGCAAAACGTGACTATTACGAAGTGTTGGGTGTTGAGCGCGGCTCAAGCGACGCCGACCTGAAGAAGGCCTATCGTCGATTGGCGATGAAGCATCACCCGGACCGTAATCCCGGTGACAAGGCATCGGAAGAACTGTTCAAAGAGGCCAACGAGGCCTATGAAGTATTGTCCGATTCCAGCAAGCGTGCGGCGTACGACCAGTATGGTCACGCCGGTGTCGACCCAAGCATGGGTGGCGGCGGTGCCGGCTTCGGCGGGCAGAATTTCTCCGACATCTTCGGCGATGTCTTCAGTGATTTCTTCGGTGGTGGTCGCGGCGGTTCCCGTGGTGGTGCCCAGCGTGGCAGCGACCTGCGCTACACCCTGGAGCTGAATCTGGAAGAGGCGGTGCGCGGTACCACCGTCAATATCCGCGTTCCGACGCTGGTCAACTGCAAGCCATGCGATGGTTCGGGCGCCAAGAAGGGTTCGTCGCCATCGACCTGCCCGACGTGCGGCGGCATCGGTCAGGTGCGCATGCAGCAAGGTTTCTTCTCGGTGCAGCAGACCTGCCCGCGTTGCCATGGTCAGGGCAAGATCATTTCCGATCCGTGCGATTCCTGTCACGGCGAAGGTCGTGTCGAAGAATACAAAACCCTTTCCGTCAAAGTGCCGGCCGGTGTCGATACCGGTGACCGCATCCGTCTTTCCGGCGAAGGCGAGGCGGGCACCCAGGGTGGCCCGACCGGTGACCTGTACGTGGTGATCAACGTGCGCGAGCACGCGATCTTCCAGCGTGACGGCAAGCATCTGTTCTGCGAAGTGCCGATCAGCTTTGTCGATGCGGCGCTGGGCGGCGAGCTGGAAATTCCGACCCTCGATGGTCGCGTCAAGCTGAAGATTCCGGAAGGTACCCAGACCGGCAAACAATTCCGCGTGCGTGGCAAGGGTGTGGCGCCGGTGCGTGGCGGCGGAGCCGGCGACCTGATGTGTCGTGTGGCGGTCGAGACCCCGGTCAACCTGAATCGTCGTCAGCGTGAATTGCTCGAAGAGTTCCGCAGTTCCCTGGCAGATGACAACAGCCATTCGCCGAAGACCGCTGGCTGGTTCGATGGTGTGAAGCGCTTCTTCGGCGATCTGTAAGGAGTCGGCATGCGACGTATAGCTGTGATGGGCGCCGCCGGGCGCATGGGCAAGATTCTGGTCGAAGCCGTGCAGCAGCGCGCGCCGCTGACCGGTCTGACGGCTGCCGTCGTTCGTCCGGGCAGTACGTTGATCGGGGTGGACGCCGGTGAGCTGGCGTCGCTGGGTCGAATCGGCGTGCCGCTGTCCGGGAATCTGGAATCGGTCGCGGAAGAATTTGATGTCCTGATCGACTTCACTCTGCCGGAGGTCATGCTGAAGAACCTGGCGTTCTGCCGCAAGGCCGGCAAGGCCATGGTGATCGGCACGACCGGGCTGGATGCCGCCCAGAAGCAGTTGCTGGCCGAGGCGGGCAAGGATATTCCGATCGTCTTCGCGGCCAACTTCAGTGTCGGTGTGAATCTGTCGCTGAAGCTGCTCGACATGGCGGCTCGGGTGCTGGGAGATGATGCGGATATCGAAATCATCGAAGCCCATCACCGGCACAAGATCGATGCGCCGTCGGGCACGGCCCTGCGCATGGGTGAGGTGATTGCCAATGCGCTGGATCGTGACCTGCAGAAGGTCGCGGTCTATGGCCGTGAAGGGCATACCGGTGCCCGTGAGCGTGAAACCATCGGTTTCGCCACTGTTCGCGGTGGTGATGTGGTGGGCGATCACACGGTGCTGTTCGCCTGCGAGGGCGAGCGCCTGGAGATTACCCACAAGGCTTCGAGTCGCATGACGTTCGCCAAGGGGGCGGTGCGTGCGGCGTTGTGGCTGGATGCTCGCGAGCCCGGTCTTTACGACATGCAGGACGTGCTCGATTTGAAGTAAGCTATTGCTTCTTAAAACTAAGGCGCGTAAAGCGCCTTTGTTTTGCCTAAAATTTCATTCGAATAGGGAATGTGGCGGATGCGACCCTTAGATCTGGCCGACGTGGCTAAATATGTTGAAGAGAATATCGGCATATTTCATCAGAAGCGCTTAGATAGCCTGTCGTTGTTGAGGCTTAAAGATGTCCTCAAACGTAAAAATCCCTATATGTTTAAAGCAAAAAACGTACAGACGGCAGAGCAAATTGTCCGCGGGATTCTTGACGCGCACGTCTCCTCCAATGAAGAAACGTTGTTTGGAGATTGGCTGGAGGGGTTGGCGATATTTATTAATGGAAAAACTTACGGTGGTTGGAAATCGGCCGTTGCGGGCGTTGATCTGGAATTTGACAAAGGCGGACGTCGTCACTTGGTGGCGATTAAATCCGGCCCTAACTGGGGTAATAGCTCGCAAATTGCTCAAATGCGCTCCAACTTCAAAACAGCGCAACGCACTTTGCGAACCAGTCAATCTGGACTGAATATTGTTGCGGTGAACGGCTGTTGCTATGGTCGAGACAATAAGCCGGACAAGGGGGACTACAGCAAGCTTTGTGGGCAGCGGTTCTGGGAGTTTATTTCTGGGGATGAAAATCTATATGTTGAGCTAATTGAGCCTTTGGGGTATCAGGCTCAGGAGCGCAACGCCGAGTTCCAAGCGTCTTACGCTCAGATGGTTAATAAGTTTACTAGGGAATTTACTATCGAGTTTTGCGACGAGGAGGGGGCCATTCGATGGGATCGTCTTGTTCAGCTAAACTCATCAACCGATCAGCCGAAGGTGAGCAGGCGCAAGCCCGCCCACCTGTAAGTCAAGCAAGCTCCAGACTGAACTGGTGCTTCTGTTTCTGTTGTTCGAACAGTTGTAACCAGTCAGTATGCGACGTTGCCTGATAGCGCGAAAAGCGAAAGTCTTTAGGTGGTGTTAGGTTGTTTCCGTTTAGAAGTTCGCGGATTAGCTTTCCTACCGCGTAACCGAGGCTAACAGGCACTGCATTGCCTACCTGCTTATATTGTTCAATTAGGGGGCCGGCCAATTGCCAATCATCTGGAAATTCTTGGATACGTTTGTATTCCTGGATCGACAGTGGTCGGTCTTCTTCCGGGTGTGCGAGGTCAGTTGCTGGCATCGCTGGGTGAGTCACTAAAGTTGGCGACGGTTTTTCCCAGTGAAGACGTCGTAGAAACCCGGTTTTGCCGCCGCCGGAAAAATACGATTTTCCAAGTGCTTCTTGTTGCAAAATCGGCGTAAGGCTGCGCCAGTTCTCTCCGGCTTTGAGCATGCGGTAATATTTAAGTCGTTTTTCTGGAAAGTTTAGGTGGGTGTGCTGCTCTAAACCTTTGACCGCGCTGCGGAAGCTGTTCCATTTCGGCAGGTTATGAGAGCCATCTTCAGAGTGAGTTGGCGTGAGAAAAGGCGCCTCTTTGCCATCGCGAGAGCATACGATGATGACTCGCTCGCGAATCTGCGGTGTTCCGAAATTTGCCGAGTTGTACAAGTTAAAGGTGCATGTGTAGCCCGCGCGTTTGAGCACGCTTATGACGAAATTGAGCGCTCCGCCTTTCATTTCGTCGAGGGATAAATCAGGAAAATCAGTACCACGTTGATTGTGTGGTCGGTGATCCATTGGGCAGGAAAGCAGGCCGCGTACATTCTCTATGACAATGAAGCGTGGGCGAATTTCTATGGCAAGGTCGATGTATTTGAGGAATGCGTTACCGCGATCATCGTTGAACGCCTTGCGTTTGCCAGCTGTACTGAAAGCCTGGCAGGGAGGCCCTCCGACAATGAGATCCACCTCTTGATGAGTGACTTGTGCTGCTTCTAACACCTGTTCCATGGTGCAGTCGTTTATATCGCCAAGCAGTGCGGTATTGGGTCTGTTAAGCGCGATGGTCTGTCGGCAATGTTTGTTCGATTCGCAGGCAAGACGAATATCGAACCCGGCTTTTTCAAGGCCAAGATCAAGGCCCATGGCTCCAGAGAAAAAGCTCAGTGCGATTGGTCTGCGCGCGTTTGATGATGCTTGTACGGGGTAGGCGGGATGGTCTTCTGCAATCATATGTGCGGTTCGGAGCCCGTAATTCTTTAAGCTGGCTTGATCGACGATCCAGGTTTTACCGATTTTTCCGGACTGGATTACGCCGCTACGGCAAAGGGTTCTGACTCGCTGCGTACTGACGTTAAGTAGTAAGGCGGCGTCAGCAATGCTGATATGGGTACTCATTCAGTGTTTCTTTTTCGAAACTTAGGATGGGTACCTATTCTAGACAGGGTCTAGGTCGTGTCAACCGTCCCGGTGGTGTGGTGGCATACCGCTAGCCTTCGGGGGGATAGGTTTGTAGCGGTTCAGCCCTTTCGGGTTTTAGGTCTTTGCTGTAAGCTACAGCTTTAGTGTGTCCACTAAAAGCGCGCAGAATAATTCCAGTGAAGAAGCGGGGTGACGTGTCCATACGTCACTCCGCTTTTTTACAACCTGCGATTGCCCTTTCATGCGTTATTTACGGGAGGTCTTCTTGACTAAGCCAGCCATACTCGCCCTTGCTGATGGCAGCATTTTTCGCGGCGAAGCCATTGGAGCCGACGGCCAGACCGTTGGTGAGGTGGTGTTCAACACCGCAATGACCGGCTATCAGGAAATCCTTACCGATCCTTCCTACGCCCAGCAGATCGTTACCCTGACTTACCCGCACATCGGCAACACCGGCACCACGCCGGAAGACGCCGAATCCAATCGCGTCTGGTCCGCCGGCCTGGTCATCCGTGACCTGCCGCTGGTAGCAAGCAACTGGCGTAACACGATGTCCCTGTCCGATTACCTGAAAGCCAACAACGTTGTGGCGATCGCCGGTATCGACACCCGTCGCCTGACCCGCATCCTGCGTGAAAAAGGCGCCCAGAACGGCTGCATCATGGCCGGCGACAACATCTCCGAAGAAGCGGCCATCGCCGCTGCGCAAGGCTTCCCGGGCCTCAAGGGCATGGATCTGGCGAAAGTCGTCAGCACCAAGACCCAGTACGAATGGCGCTCCACTGTATGGGAGCTGAAAACCGACAGCCATGCGACCATCGAAGCCTCCGAGCTGCCATACCACGTGGTTGCCTACGACTACGGCGTCAAGGTCAACATCCTGCGCATGCTGGTCGAGCGCGGCTGCCGCGTGACTGTCGTGCCGGCGCAAACCCCGGCAGCCGACGTGCTGGCCCTGAATCCGGATGGCGTGTTCCTGTCCAACGGCCCTGGCGATCCGGAGCCTTGCGACTACGCGATCAAGGCGATCAAGGAAGTGCTGGAAACCGAGATTCCGGTGTTCGGCATCTGCCTCGGTCACCAGTTGCTGGCCCTGGCCTCCGGCGCCAAGACTCTGAAGATGGGCCACGGCCACCATGGTGCCAACCACCCGGTTCAGGATCTGGACACTGGCGTAGTGATGATCACCAGTCAGAACCACGGTTTTGCGGTTGACGAAGCGACCCTGCCAGCCAACGTCCGCGCGATCCACAAATCGCTGTTCGACGGCACCCTGCAAGGTATCGAGCGCACCGACAAGAGCGCGTTCAGCTTCCAGGGTCACCCTGAAGCCAGTCCGGGCCCGAACGATGTGGCGCCCCTGTTTGACCGCTTCATCAACGAGATGGCCAAGCGACGCTAAGCGTTCGCCTTGAGACTGTAGCGAGAAGCTCTCGAAGGCGGCCCCGGAACCGGCGGCCCCTTCAGGACTTCAGAAATCGATCAAGACGGCTTGCCGACTGACCTGCGGATTTGAGTGACAACCCATGCCAAAACGTACAGACATTAAAAGCATCCTGATTCTCGGCGCTGGCCCGATCGTTATCGGCCAGGCCTGTGAATTCGACTACTCCGGCGCCCAGGCCTGCAAGGCCCTGCGTGAAGAGGGCTACCGCGTCATCCTGGTGAACTCCAACCCGGCCACCATCATGACCGACCCGGACATGGCCGACGCCACCTACATCGAGCCGATCAAATGGCAGACCGTTGCCAAGATCATCGAAAAAGAGCGTCCGGATGCGGTGCTTCCGACCATGGGCGGCCAGACCGCGCTGAACTGCGCCCTGGACCTGGAGCGCGAAGGCGTCCTGGAAAAATTCGGCGTGGAAATGATCGGCGCCAACGCCGATACCATCGACAAGGCCGAAGACCGCTCGCGTTTCGACAAGGCGATGAAAGCCATCGGTCTGGAATGCCCGCGTTCCGGTATCGCCCACAGCATGGAAGAAGCCAACGCCGTGCTCGAGCGCCTGGGCTTCCCGTGCATCATCCGTCCGTCCTTCACCATGGGCGGCACCGGTGGTGGTATTGCGTACAACCGTGAAGAGTTCGAAGAAATCTGCGCCCGCGGTCTGGACCTGTCGCCGACCAAGGAACTGCTGATCGACGAATCGCTGATCGGCTGGAAAGAGTATGAAATGGAAGTTGTCCGCGACAAAAAGGACAACTGCATCATCGTCTGCTCGATCGAAAACTTCGACCCGATGGGCGTGCACACCGGTGACTCGATCACCGTCGCTCCGGCCCAGACCCTGACCGACAAGGAATACCAGATCCTGCGTAACGCCTCGCTGGCGGTACTGCGCGAGATCGGCGTCGAGACCGGCGGTTCCAACGTGCAGTTCGGTATCTGCCCGAACACTGGCCGTATGGTCGTGATCGAAATGAACCCGCGTGTATCGCGCTCGTCGGCCCTGGCTTCGAAAGCCACCGGTTTCCCGATCGCCAAGGTTGCTGCAAAACTGGCCGTCGGCTACACCCTCGACGAGCTGTCGAACGACATCACTGGTGGCAAGACCCCGGCGTCGTTCGAGCCGTCCATCGACTACGTCGTCACCAAGATGCCGCGCTTCGCGTTCGAGAAGTTCGCCAACGCTGACGCGCGTCTGACCACTCAAATGAAGTCCGTAGGCGAAGTCATGGCCATCGGCCGTACCTTCCAGGAGTCCCTGCAGAAAGCTCTGCGCGGTCTCGAAGTGGGTGTTTGCGGCCTGGACGAGAAAGTCGACCTGAGCAACCCGGAAAGCATGAGCGTGCTCAAGCGCGAATTGACCGTGCCGGGTGCCGAGCGGATCTGGTACGTGGCGGACGCCTTCCGCGCCGGTATGACTGTCGAAGAAATCTTCGGCATGAACATGATCGACCCGTGGTTCCTGGTACAGATCGAAGATCTGATCAAGGATGAAGAGAAGGTCAAGACCCTCGGTCTGTCCGCAATCGACCGCGACCTGATGTTCAGATTGAAGCGCAAGGGCTTCTCCGACCAGCGTCTGGCCAAACTGCTGGGCGTTACCGAGAAGAACCTGCGCACTCACCGCCACAAGCTGGAAGTGTTCCCGGTCTACAAGCGCGTCGACACCTGCGCTGCCGAGTTCGCCACCGACACTGCCTACCTGTACTCGACCTACGAGGAAGAGTGCGAAGCGGCGCCGTCCGGTCGCGACAAGATCATCATTCTCGGTGGTGGCCCTAACCGTATCGGCCAGGGCATCGAGTTCGACTACTGCTGCGTACACGCGGCACTGGCCCTGCGCGATGACGGTTACGAGACCATCATGGTCAACTGCAACCCGGAAACCGTATCGACCGACTACGACACTTCCGACCGCCTGTACTTCGAGCCGGTGACCCTGGAAGACGTGCTGGAAATCTGCCGTGTCGAGAAGCCGAAAGGCGTGATCGTCCAGTACGGCGGCCAGACGCCTCTGAAACTGGCTCGCGCCCTCGAAGCGGCCGGTGTGCCGATCATCGGTACCAGCCCTGACGCCATCGACCGCGCGGAGGACCGTGAACGCTTCCAGCAAATGGTTGAACGTCTGAATCTGCGTCAGCCGCCAAACGCTACCGTACGCAGCGAAGATGAAGCTGTCCGTGCGGCCGCGAAGATCGGTTACCCGCTGGTGGTGCGTCCGTCCTACGTACTGGGCGGTCGGGCGATGGAAATCGTCTACAAGGAAGAAGAACTCAAGCGTTACCTGCGTGACGCGGTGCAAGTGTCGAACGACAGCCCGGTGCTGCTCGACCACTTCCTCAACTGCGCCATCGAGATGGACGTGGATGCGGTCTGCGACGGCAAGGACGTAGTGATCGGCGCAATCATGCAGCACATCGAACAGGCGGGCGTTCACTCCGGTGACTCCGCATGTTCGCTGCCGCCGTACTCGCTGCCGGCACACATCCAGGACGAGATGCGCGAACAGGTCAAGAAAATGGCCCTGGAACTGGGTGTGGTCGGCCTGATGAACGTTCAGTTGGCATTGCAGGGCGAAGACATCTACGTCATCGAAGTCAACCCGCGCGCTTCCCGTACCGTGCCGTTCGTGTCGAAGTGCATCGGTGTTTCCCTGGCGATGATCGCTGCCCGCGTGATGGCCGGTAAGACCTTGAAGGAAATCGGCTTCACCAAGGAGATCATTCCGAACTTCTACAGCGTGAAAGAGGCGGTGTTCCCGTTCGCCAAGTTCCCTGGCGTAGACCCGATCCTCGGCCCGGAGATGAAGTCCACCGGTGAAGTGATGGGCGTCGGCGACACCTTCGGCGAAGCCTTTGCCAAAGCCCAGATGGGCGCCAGCGAAGTGCTGCCGACCGGTGGTACCGCGTTCATCAGCGTGCGTGACGATGACAAACCTCTGGTTGCAGGCGTGGCCCGCGATCTGATCAACTTGGGCTTCGAAGTGGTCGCCACCGCCGGCACTGCCAAGCTGATCGAAGCCGCAGGCCTGAAAGTGCGTCGCGTGAACAAGGTGACCGAGGGCCGTCCGCACGTGGTCGACATGATCAAGAATGACGAAGTCACTTTGATCATCAACACCACCGAGGGTCGCCAGTCGATCGCCGACTCTTACTCCATTCGTCGTAACGCTTTGCAGCACAAGATCTACTGCACCACCACTATTGCTGCTGGCGAAGCGATCTGCGAAGCGCTGAAGTTCGGTCCTGAGAAGACCGTACGCCGCTTGCAGGATCTACACGCAGGATTGAAGGCATGAATAAATACCCAATGACCGTCCAGGGCTCCAAGGCCCTGGAAGAAGAGCATGCTCACCTGACCAAGGTCGTTCGTCCGAAGCTCAGCCAGGACATCGGTACGGCCCGCGAGTTGGGTGATTTGAAGGAAAACGCTGAATACCATGCTGCCCGTGAGCAACAAGGCATGGTCGAGGCGCGTATTCGTGATATCGAGGGTCGTCTGCAGAATGCGGTGATCATCGACGTGACGACCATTCCGCACACCGGCAAAGTGATTTTCGGCACGACCGTCGAGATCGCCAACGTCGAGACCGACGAAAGCGTGACTTACCAGATCGTGGGTGAGGACGAAGCGGACATCAAACTCGGGAAGATTTCGGTCGGCTCGCCGATCGCCCGCGCCCTGATCGCCAAGGAAGAGGGCGATACAGTCGTCGTGAAAACGCCGGGCGGCGATATCGAGTATGAGATTGTCGAAGTCCGTCACATCTGAGACAAGGCGCCCGCTGCGTGCGGGTGCCATGCTCTGGCAGCTGACCCAGATGCTGTGGGTTGGCGGTTTATGGCTGGTGCACCTCGGTCTGCGGCCGGTGCTGGGCCAGATTGGTCTCGCACCGCTGCTGATCGACGAGGTCGCCAGTGCGTTTGAAGTACCGGTGGTGGGTTTCGCTGCCGCGTGCGTGATTTTTCAGGCCTTGGTACTGGTGCGGGCCGAGGGCCTTGCCAGTTTATGGCGGGATTTTCGTGGGCAAGTGTTGCTGATGGCGCTGTATGCGAGTGCGATGTATGTCGCCGTGCGTGTCGGCTGGCCGGATGCGCAGCGCTGGCAGGTATTCAGTTATCTTGTTCTGGGGTTTTCCGGACTGGTACTGGTGATGCAGCCGGTGCCGGGGTGGAGTGCCAGGGTGCGCGAAGCACACCCTTGACCCTGTTCATCACTTGAAGCGATGAACGTTCGACAGCTGCTTGTTGACGTTGAAGTTCCTGCGGTAAATAAGTGCCATTTTGCCGATGACCTGAACCAGATCGGCTTTGCCGGCCTTGCACAGTTCTGCAATGGACGCCAGGCGATCCTCGCGATCGAGGATGTTGAGCTTGATCTTGATCAGCTCATGGTCCGCCAGGGCGCGCTCGAGTTCGGCTAGAACACCCTCGGTCAAACCGTTGTCCGCCACGATCAATACCGGTTTCAGATGGTGACCAATGGATTTGTACTGTTTCTTCTGCTCTGGAGTGAGCGGCATAATCTGACCCTTTCGTCTGGATTCTGTAAAATGGCGGCCATTTTACCCGAGGGCTCGTGGATCCGCCCAATTAATCACGACCCTAATCAACGAGGTGCCCAATGGCGCGTTCCAAGACAAGCCTTGGTTGGCTGAAACGACATGTCAACGATCCTTATGTGAAACAGGCGCAGAAGGACGGCTACCGCTCGCGTGCGAGTTACAAGCTTCTGGAGGTCCAGGAGAAATACAAACTGATTCGTCCCGGCATGAGCGTGGTCGATCTGGGTGCTGCGCCCGGTGGCTGGTCGCAGGTTACCAGTCGTCTGATCGGTGGTCAGGGCCGTCTGATCGCCTCGGACATTCTGGAAATGGACGGCATTCCGGACGTGACCTTCATTCAGGGGGATTTCACCCAGGATGAGGTGCTGGCTCAGATCCTTGAAGCCGTGGGTAATTCGCAAGTGGACCTTGTGATTTCCGATATGGCCCCCAATATGAGTGGTACGCCTGCCGTAGATATGCCGAAAGCCATGTTTTTGTGCGAGCTGGCGCTGGATCTGGCAGAGCGGATACTCAAGCCGGGTGGTAATTTTCTGATCAAGATTTTCCAGGGAGAAGGGTTCGACACTTATCTGAAGGACGCTCGTCAGAAATTCGACAAGGTCCAGATGATCAAGCCGGATTCTTCCCGTGACAGTTCCCGCGAGCAATACATGCTGGCTTGGGGCTACCGCGGCGGTAGCATGTAAAACGAGTTTTTTGGGCGGGGTGATAGGTTTTTCGTATTTTGCCCTCCGTGCATAAGCGAATATTGTGTAGAAAGTGTTTCACAAAGGGTTACAGACGGCGCCTGCCAGAGCTGTAGGTAATGTAGTAAGTTAGGCCGGTGAATATCATGCGAAGCGCGCGCCATCAGCGGAGCTTGCTTCAGAGGGTAGTTAATTGAACGATATGGCAAAGAATCTGATCCTGTGGTTGATCATCGCGGCTGTCCTGGTGACGGTGATGAACAACTTCTCCAGCCCTAACGAGCCGCAGACCCTCAACTATTCCGACTTCATCCAGCAGGTCAAGGATGGCAAGGTCGAGCGCGTGGCCGTCGATGGCTACGTGATTACCGGCAAGCGCAACGATGGCGACAGCTTCAAGACCATTCGTCCGGCGATCCAGGACAATGGCCTGATCGGCGATCTGGTCGACAACCATGTCGTGGTCGAAGGCAAGCAGCCTGAGCAGCAAAGCATCTGGACCCAGCTTCTGGTGGCCAGCTTCCCGATTCTGGTCATCATTGCGGTATTCATGTTCTTCATGCGCCAGATGCAGGGCGGCGCAGGTGGCAAGGGCGGGCCGATGAGCTTTGGCAAGAGCAAGGCTCGCCTGCTCTCCGAAGATCAGGTGAAGACCACGCTGTCGGACGTTGCCGGTTGCGACGAAGCCAAGGAAGAAGTTGGTGAGCTGGTAGAGTTTCTTCGCGATCCGGGCAAGTTTCAGCGCCTGGGCGGTCGCATTCCTCGCGGCGTACTGATGGTCGGTCCTCCTGGTACCGGTAAAACCTTGCTGGCCAAGGCAATTGCCGGCGAAGCCAAGGTGCCGTTCTTCACCATTTCCGGTTCCGACTTCGTCGAAATGTTCGTCGGTGTCGGCGCCAGCCGTGTTCGTGACATGTTCGAACAGGCCAAGAAGCACGCCCCCTGCATTATCTTCATCGACGAGATCGACGCCGTTGGTCGCCATCGTGGCGCCGGCATGGGTGGTGGTCACGACGAGCGCGAACAGACCCTCAACCAGTTGCTGGTGGAGATGGACGGTTTCGAAATGAATGACGGCATCATCGTCATTGCTGCAACCAACCGTCCTGATGTGCTGGATCCTGCCTTGCTGCGTCCTGGTCGTTTCGACCGTCAGGTTGTCGTAGGTCTGCCGGACATCCGTGGTCGCGAGCAGATCCTCAAGGTGCACATGCGCAAGGTGCCAATGGGTGACGACGTTGCTCCGGCCGTTATCGCGCGCGGTACTCCGGGCTTCTCCGGTGCCGATCTGGCCAACCTGGTCAACGAGGCTTCGCTGTTCGCTGCCCGTGCCGGCAAGCGCATCGTTGAAATGAAAGAGTTCGAGCTGGCAAAGGACAAGATCATGATGGGCGCCGAGCGCAAATCCATGGTCATGTCCGAGAAAGAAAAGCAGAACACCGCTTATCACGAAGCAGGCCACGCAATCGTCGGTCGTGTCGTGCCAGAGCATGATCCGGTCTACAAGGTTTCGATCATTCCTCGCGGCCGTGCGCTGGGTGTGACCATGTTCCTGCCGGAAGAAGATCGCTACAGCCTGTCCAAACGCGCGCTGATCAGCCAGATCTGCTCGCTGTACGGCGGCCGTATTGCTGAGGAAATGACTCTGGGCTTCGACGGAGTGACCACTGGCGCCTCCAACGACATCATGCGTGCCAGCCAGATTGCACGGAACATGGTGACCAAGTGGGGCCTGTCTGAAAAACTCGGTCCGTTGATGTATGCGGAGGAAGAAGGCGAAGTGTTCCTCGGTCGTGGCGGAGGTGGTCAGAACGCCAGTTTTTCCGGTGAAACAGCCAAGTTGATCGACTCGGAAGTGCGCAGCATCATCGATCAGTGTTATGGCACCGCCAAGCAGATTTTGACGGACAACCGTGACAAGCTTGACGCCATGGCCGACGCCCTCATGAAGTACGAGACTATCGACTCCGAGCAGATCGACGACATCATGGCAGGACGCACGCCTCGTGAGCCTCGTGACTGGTCGGGTGGCGCCGGCACACCGCCTCCGGTTGTTCGGGATGAGCGTCCGGAAACACCGATTGGCGGTCCGGCTGCTGACGTTTAAGGTTTGAAATGATTTCTGTACAGTCCCTGACCCGGTTGCCTTGCGGCAGCCGGGTTCTTGATTTGGCCCGGACGCACGTCATGGGCATTCTCAATGTCACTCCCGATTCCTTTTCCGATGGTGGCCGATACAGCCAGCTTGATGCAGCGTTGCGTCACGCCGAGGCGATGGTTTCTGCCGGTGCAACGTTGATCGACGTGGGTGGAGAGTCCACTCGGCCAGGTGCGCGAGCAGTCTCACCGCTGGAGGAGCTTGAGCGTGTGGCGCCGATTGTCGAGCTGATCAATCGCGAGCTGGATGTGATCATATCCGTTGATACCTCGACCCCTGCCGTCATGCGGGAAACCGCGCGTCTGGGGGCTGGGCTGATCAATGACGTTCGATCGTTGCAGCGTGACGGCGCTCTGGATGCGGCGGCGGCCACCGGGTTGCCGGTCTGCCTGATGCACATGCTGGGTGAGCCCGGCAATATGCAGGACAACCCGCATTATCAGGATGTCACCCGGGAAGTGGGTGAGTTTCTCGCCGAGCGTATGGAACGATGCGCCTCGGTCGGTATACCCGCCGAACGGATCATTCTTGATCCGGGCTTCGGCTTCGCCAAAACCCTTCAGCACAATCTAAGCTTGTTCAAGCACATGGAAGCCCTCCATGCATTGGGTCGACCTCTGCTGGTGGGCGTTTCGCGAAAAAGCATGATCGGACAGACCCTTGATCGCCCGGTGGGTGAGCGCCTTTCTGGCGGTCTGGCTCTGGCTGCGCTGGCGTCGGTCAAAGGGGCGCGTATTTTGCGCGTCCATGATGTGGCAGAAACGGTGGATGTCGTGCGCATGATCGCAGCCGTGGAATCAGCCGAATAAGAATGATGGAGCACTTATGAGCAAGAAATATTTTGGTACCGACGGCATTCGTGGCCGCGTTGGCGAGTACCCGATCACTCCTGACTTCATGCTCAAGCTTGGCTGGGCTGCCGGTATGGCTTTCCGGAAAATGGGCGCCTGCAAGGTGCTCGTTGGCAAGGACACGCGGATTTCCGGGTATATGTTCGAGTCGGCCCTGGAGGCCGGTCTGACATCGGCGGGTGCTGATGTCATGTTGCTTGGTCCGATGCCGACGCCTGCCATCGCTTATCTGGCGCGTACCTTTCAGGCTGAGGCCGGTATCGTGATCAGTGCCTCGCACAATCCCCACGATGATAATGGCATCAAGTTTTTTTCCGGTCGGGGTACCAAATTGCCGGATGAGCTGGAGCTGATGATCGAGGAATTGCTCGACACACCGATGACCGTCGTCGAGTCGAGCAAGATTGGCAAGGTGTCGCGAATCAACGACGCCTCTGGCCGCTACATCGAGTTCTGCAAGAGCAGTGTGCCAACCAACACCAGCTTTGCCGGTCTGAAGATTGTTATCGACTGCGCGCACGGTGCAACCTACAAGGTCGCGCCGAGTGTGTTTCGCGAGCTGGGTGCCGATGTCGTCGTCCTGTCCGCCCAGCCCAACGGGTTGAACATCAACGACAACTGTGGCTCGACTCACATGGGGCCATTGCAGGCGGCGGTGCTTGCCGAGCAGGCTGATCTGGGGATCGCATTCGATGGTGACGGCGACCGCGTGCTGATGGTCGATCATACCGGTGCGATAGTCGATGGTGATGAGCTGATCTTCATCATTGCTCGCGATCTGCATGAGCGTGGCAAGTTGCAGGGTGGTGTCGTCGGCACGCTGATGAGTAACCTTGGCCTGGAACTGGCCCTGGCGGATCTGGGGATTCCTTTTGTGCGTGCCAACGTGGGTGACCGATATGTGATTGCCGAGTTGCTGGAGCGCAACTGGCAGGTCGGCGGTGAGAACTCGGGGCACGTCGTCTGCTTCAATCACACCACAACGGGTGATGCGATCATCGCGGCCCTGCAGGTGCTGATGTCGCTCAAGACTCGCGGTGAAGGTCTGGCTCAAACCCGCCAGTCCCTGCGCAAATGTCCACAAGTGCTGATCAATGTGCGTTTCGGCGGTGGCGACAGTCCTCTCGAGCACCCGGCTGTCAAGGAAGCCAGCAAGCGTGTGACCGAAGCCATGGCTGGGCGTGGACGTGTTCTTCTGCGCAAGTCCGGAACAGAGCCTCTGGTGCGCGTCATGGTCGAAGGTGAGGACGAAACCCAGGTTCGTGGCTATGCCGAAGAGCTGGCAAAACTGGTAACTGAAGTTTCTGCCTGATACAGCTTGCCAGTCTTGATTGTGTTGGGTAACATCTGCGCCCACTTTGACCGACGAGGTACAGCATGCGTCGCCCTATGGTAGCTGGTAACTGGAAGATGCACGGTACCCGCGCCAGCGTCGCTGAGCTGATCAACGGCCTTCGTCATCTGGCCTTGCCAAGCGGTGTTGATGTCGCGGTGTTCCCGCCTTGCCTGCATATCAATCAAGTGATTGATGGCTTGAAAGGAAAGTCGATTTCGGTCGGCGCGCAGAACTCTGCGGTGGAGTCGATGCAAGGTGCATTGACCGGTGAGATTGCGCCGAGTCAGTTGGTGGATGCAGGGTGTTCCCTGGTGCTTGTCGGGCATTCCGAGCGCCGCCAGATCATGGGCGAGCGAGACGGGATGCTGAATCGCAAGTTCGCAGCGGCACAGGCATGTGGCTTGATTCCGGTGTTGTGTGTGGGGGAAACCCTGGAGCAGCGTGAAGCCGGAAAGACTCTTGAAGTTGTCGGGCGTCAGCTGGGCAGCATCATCGAGGAGCTTGGTGTCGGTGCCTTTGCAAAGGCAGTGATCGCATACGAGCCGGTCTGGGCCATTGGTACCGGGCTGACTGCAACGCCGCAACAGGCTCAGGATGTGCATAAGGCCATTCGTGAGCAGTTGGCGGCGGAGAATTCTGAAGTTGCTCGAAATGTGCGGCTTCTATACGGCGGCAGCGTGAAGGCGGCCAATGCGGTCGAACTGTTCGGCATGCCGGATATCGATGGGGGGCTCATTGGTGGAGCTTCCCTGAATGCAGATGAGTTCGGTGCGATTTGTCGCGCCGCGGGAAACTGAAAAAATGCTGGAAACAGTCGTAGTCGTTTTTCATCTGCTGGGTGCATTGGGCGTAGTTGCTCTGGTTTTGCTGCAGCAGGGTAAGGGTGCGGACGCTGGCGCGTCTTTCGGAGCAGGTGCTTCAAATACTGTGTTCGGAAGCCAAGGTTCCTCTACCTTTCTTAGTAAGTTTACTGCTATACTCGCCGCCGGTTTCTTCATAACCAGCTTGGGGTTAGGATACTTTGCTAAAGAGAAGGCTCATCAGCTGACTCAAGCAGGATTGCCAAACCCGGCGGTGTTGGAAGTTCCAAAGCAACAACCGGCTTCTGATGATGTCCCGGTGCTTCAAGAGCAAAAGTCGGCTACTCCAGCGACTGACGTACCTCCAGCTCAAGAGCAGAAGTAAGAAGAGTTTCAAACGTAGTTTTGCCGAGGTGGTGGAATTGGTAGACACGCAACCTTGAGGTGGTTGTGCCCATAGGGTGTAGGGGTTCGAGTCCCCTTCTCGGTACCAATTAGTCAGGAGAGCCCGCTGTTGCGGGCTTTCTTGCAGGTGGAAGGTTACATTGACCCTCCAGGGGATCGGTCGTATACTTCCGCCCCAGCTTTGTCGCGGGGTGGAGCAGTCTGGTAGCTCGTCGGGCTCATAACCCGAAGGTCGTCGGTTCAAATCCGGCCCCCGCAACCAGTTTAAGGAGCCCCTTTTAAGGGGCTTTTTGTTAGCTGGACACTTTCAACGCCGCTGTTCGACGGCGTTTCAAGGATGGGCGTTTCGCCCATTTTTTATTTTGCAAAGCATGCACATACATGCACGAGGGGGTTCAGGTGTCGAGCAAGCTAGAAGAGTTGCAGGCCTTGTTGGCCCCGGTGGTCGTGGCCCTGGGCTATGAATGCTGGGGTATTGAGTTCTCGGCTCAAGGTCGTCACTCAATGTTGCGCGTTTATATCGATAAGGAAGGCGGCGTGCTGGTGGACGATTGTGCCATTGTCAGCCGTCAGATCAGCGGTGTGCTGGATGTTGAAGATCCGATCTCCGTTGAATACACCCTTGAAGTTTCCTCGCCTGGCATGGAACGCCCACTGTTCACTCTTGAGCAGTTTGCCAAATTTGCCGGTGAACAAGTAAAGATCAGGCTGCGCTCGCCTTTTGAAGGACGACGCAACTTTCAGGGCCTTCTGCGCGGTGTAGAAGAACAGGATGTCGTGGTGCAGGTAGATGACCATGAGTTCCTGTTGCCGATCGATATGATCGACAAGGCCAACATTATTCCCAGTTTTGACTGAGACGCGGATCCCGCGGATCCAATGGCTTGCGAAAGGCGAGGCGTACGATGAGCAAAGAAGTACTGCTGGTTGTTGAGTCGGTATCCAATGAAAAGGGCGTACCGGCAAGCGTAATTTTTGAAGCGCTGGAGCTGGCTCTGGCCACCGCTACCAAAAAGCGTTTTGAAGACGAAGTTGATCTGCGTGTGGAAATCAATCGCCACACCGGTTCTTACGAAACTTTCCGTCGCTGGACGGTCGTCGAAGAGAATGACCTCGATGATCCGGCCATCGAAACCTGGCCAAGCAAGGTTGCCGAAACGCACCCTGGCGCCAAGGTCGGTGACGTTGTCGAAGAAAAGATCGAATCCATCGAGTTCGGCCGCATCGCTGCGCAGACCGCCAAGCAGGTCATCGTGCAGAAAGTGCGCGAAGCCGAGCGCGCTCAAGTGGTAGACGCCTATCGCGAGCGCCTGGGTGAAATCATCTCCGGCACCGTGAAAAAAGTGACCCGCGATAACGTGATCGTCGATCTGGGCAATAACGCTGAAGCGTTGCTCGCCCGCGAAGACATCATTTCCCGCGAAACCTTCCGTGTCGGCGTGCGTCTGCGTGCGCTGCTCAAGGAAATCCGCACCGAGAATCGTGGCCCGCAGTTGATCCTGTCGCGCACCGCGCCGGAAATGCTGATCGAGCTGTTCCGTATCGAAGTGCCGGAAATTGCTGAAGGTCTCATCGAAGTCATGGCCGCTTCCCGTGATCCGGGATCGCGCGCCAAGATTGCCGTCCGCTCCAAGGACAAGCGCATCGACCCGCAGGGTGCCTGCATCGGCATGCGCGGTTCGCGTGTGCAGGCCGTGTCGGGTGAGTTGGGTGGCGAGCGTGTCGATATCGTCCTTTGGGACGACAACCCGGCGCAGTTCGTGATCAATGCCATGTCGCCGGCGGAAGTGGCGGCCATCATCGTTGACGAAGATGCCCACGCGATGGATATCGCCGTCGGCGCAGACAACCTGGCTCAGGCCATCGGTCGTGGTGGTCAGAACGTGCGTCTGGCCAGCCAGCTGACAGGCTGGACCCTGAACGTGATGACCGAGTCGGACATCCAGGCCAAGCAACAAGCGGAAACCGGCGACATCCTGCGCAACTTCATCGAAGAGCTGGAAGTCGACGAGGAGCTGGCTCAGGTGCTGGTCGACGAAGGCTTTACCAGCCTGGAAGAGATTGCCTACGTACCGTTGGAAGAAATGCTCAACATCGACGGCTTTGACGAAGACATCGTCAACGAGCTTCGCGCTCGTGCCAAGGATCGCCTGTTGACCAAAGCCATCGCTACTGAGGAAAAACTGGCAGACGCCCATCCGGCCGAAGACCTGCTCTCGCTTGAGGGTATGGACAAGGATCTGGCGGCGGAACTGGCGGTGCGCGGCGTAGTTAACCGCGAAGACCTGGCCGAGCAGTCGATTGACGACCTGCTCGACATCGACGGTATCGACGAAGAGCGTGCCGGCAAGTTGATCATGGCCGCCCGAGCCCATTGGTTCGAGTAATTAGGCGCGGCCTGAGGAGAGAAGTGCATGACGCAAGTCACGGTGAAACAACTGGCCGATGAGGTCAAAACACCGGTAGAGCGCCTGTTGCAGCAGATGCGTGAGGCAGGTCTGCCGCACACCGCCGCCGAAGAACATGTGACTGACAGTGAGAAGCAGTCCCTGCTGACTCATTTGAAGAGCAGCCACAAGGCGAAAGTGGAAGAACCACGCAAGATCACGCTGCAGCGTAAAACCACCAGCACCCTGCGTGTGGCTGGCAGCAAAAGCATCAGCGTTGAAGTTCGCAAGAAGAAAGTTTTCGTACAGCGTAGCCCGGAAGAAATCGAAGCCGAGCGCAAGCGTGAACTGGATGAGCGTCGTGCAGTAGAAAATGCTGCTCGTCAAAAGGCTGAAGAAGAAGCCCGTGCTCGCGCCGAAGAAGAAGCGCGTCGCCAGCCTGCTCCGGTCGTTGCTCCTGAACCTGTTGCAGAGCCTGCTCCTGTGGTCGAGCCAGTGCGTGAAGCCGCTCCGGTAGCGCCTGCTGCGCCGGTTGCCGACACTCGCAAGCGTGACGAACAGCGCCGTCCGGACAAGTCTCGTGCCGACGACAACAACCGTCGTGGCGGTGGTGATGGCGAGCGCAAGAACGCTCCGCACCGCGCTTCGGTCAAGGAAAAGGCTCCGGCTCCACGTGTGGCGCCGCGCACTACCGACGAAGAAAGCGATGGCTTCCGTCGCGGCGGCCGCGGCAAGGCCAAGCTGAAGAAACGCAACGCTCACGGTTTCCAGAGCCCGACCGGGCCTGTGGTGCGCGATGTGCGAATCGGCGAAACCATTACTGTGGGCGATCTCGCCCAGCAGATGTCGGTAAAAGCTGCTGAAATCATCAAGTTCATGTTCAAGCTGGGTACGCCGGCGACCATCAACCAGGTACTGGATCAGGAAACTGCCCAGCTGGTTGCTGAAGAACTGGGCCATAAAGTGACTCTGATCAGCGACACTGCCCTGGAAGACTCCCTGGCCGAGTCCCTGAAGTTCGAAGGTGAAGAGGTTCCTCGTGCGCCGGTCGTGACCGTAATGGGTCACGTTGACCACGGTAAGACTTCCCTGCTCGACTACATCCGTCGTGCCAAGGTCGCTGCTGGCGAAGCCGGCGGTATCACCCAGCACATCGGTGCGTACCACGTTGAAACCGAGCGCGGCATGGTCACCTTCCTCGACACCCCGGGTCACGCCGCGTTTACCGCCATGCGTGCCCGTGGTGCCAAGGCGACCGACATCGTGATCCTTGTCGTTGCGGCGGACGACGGCGTGATGCCGCAAACCATCGAAGCCGTTCAGCATGCTCAGGCGGCTGGCGTTCCTCTGGTGGTCGCGGTGAACAAGATCGACAAGCCGGGCGCTGATCTCGATCGCATCCGCAGCGAGCTGTCGACTCATGGCGTGACCTCCGAAGATTGGGGTGGTGACACGCCATTCGTTCCGGTCTCCGCGAAGATGGGTACCGGTGTCGACGAGCTGCTTGAGGCTGTACTGCTGCAGGCTGAAATACTTGAACTGAAGGCCACCCCATCGGCTCCTGGCCGTGGTGTCGTGGTTGAGTCGCGTCTGGACAAGGGCCGTGGCCCGGTGGCCACCGTTCTGGTTCAGGACGGAACGCTGCGTCAAGGTGACATGGTGCTGGTCGGCTCGAATTATGGCCGCGTGCGAGCCATGCTCGACGAGAACGGCAAGCCGATCAAGGAAGCGGGCCCGGCCATTCCGGTCGAGATCCTCGGCCTGGACGGTACGCCTGACGCTGGTGACGAGATGAGCGTGGTTGCCGACGAGAAGAAAGCCCGTGAAGTGGCTCTGTTCCGTCAAGGCAAGTTCCGCGAAGTCAAACTGGCTCGTGCTCACGCCGGCAAGCTGGAAAACATCTTCGAAAGCATGGGTCAGGAAGAGAAGAAGACGCTCAACATCGTCCTCAAATCCGACGTCCGTGGTTCGCTGGAGGCACTGCAGGGCGCTCTGAACGGCCTGGGCAACGACGAAGTGCAAGTGCGTGTGGTCGGCGGCGGTGTCGGTGGTATCACCGAGTCCGATGCCAACCTGGCACTGGCTTCCAACGCTGTACTGTTCGGCTTCAACGTGCGTGCCGATGCAGGCGCACGGAAGATTGTCGAGCAGGAAGGTCTGGACATGCGTTACTACAACGTGATCTACGACATCATCGAAGACGTCAAGAAAGCCCTGACCGGTATGCTTGGCAGCGATGTTCGCGAGAACATCCTCGGTGTGGCAGAAGTCCGTGACGTGTTCCGTTCGCCTAAGTTCGGCGCCATCGCCGGCTGCATGGTGATCGAGGGTACCGTTCACCGTAACCGTCCGATCCGCGTACTGCGTGAAGACATCGTGATCTTCGAAGGCGAGCTGGAATCCCTGCGTCGCTTCAAGGATGACGCTTCCGAAGTGCGTGCCGGCATGGAGTGCGGTATCGGCGTGAAGAGCTACAACGACGTCAAGGTCGGTGACAAGATCGAAGTCTTCGAGAAGGTTCAGGTTGCTCGCAGCCTCTGACTCGCGCACTTCAAGGGCCGCGTCGGGCCGTCGCATGAACATGCGCGGCACGGCGTCAGGACTCTAAACGCAACGCCCGGTCTGGCTTTTTGTCAGGCCGGGCGTTTGCCGCTTTCAGACCTCGCGGGTTTCACCGCAGGGCAGTAACAGGTAACAAATCATGGCAAAAGAATACAGCCGTACCCAACGTATAGGCGATCAGATGCAGCGCGAGCTGGCTCAACTGATCCGTCGCGAAGTCAAGGATCCGCGTGTCGGTCTGGTCACCATTACCGCTGTCGATGTCAGTCGTGATGTCGGTCACGCGAAGATCTTCATCACCGTGATGGGGCAGGAAGGCGCTGCCGATATCGCACAGACCATCAAGGTGCTCAACGCTGCCGCCGGTTTCCTGCGCATGCAGCTGGGACGCGAAATGAAGTTGCGCAGCGTGCCGCAATTGCATTTCCACTACGACGAAAGCGTCGCCCGTGGTGCACACCTGTCCGCCCTGATCGAGCGCGCGGTAGCCGAAGACAGTCAGCACGAAGTGGCTGCACCTGAAGACACCAAGGAGTAATTCGGTGGCTCAGGTCAAACGTATCCGTCGTAACGTCAGCGGCATCATCCTGCTCGACAAGCCGCTGGGGTTTACCTCCAACGCAGCGCTGCAGAAGGTTCGCTGGTTGCTCAACGCCGAGAAGGCCGGCCACACGGGCAGTCTCGACCCGCTGGCCACCGGCGTGCTGCCGCTGTGCTTTGGCGAGGCGACCAAGTTCTCGCAATACCTGCTCGATTCCGACAAGGGTTACGAAACCCTGGCGCAGCTGGGCAAGACCACCACCACGGCAGATGCCGAAGGCGAAGTTCTGCGGGAGCGTCCGGTGACCGTTGGTCAGGCCGACATTGAAGCGGTCTTGCCGAAATTTCGCGGGCAAATCAATCAGATACCGCCGATGTACTCGGCTCTCAAGCGCGATGGGCAGCCGCTGTACAAGCTGGCCCGTGCAGGTGAAGTAGTGGAGCGTGAACCGCGTTCTGTTACTATTGCGCGCTTGGAATTGCTGGCCTTCGAAGGCGATACTGCGCGTCTTGCGGTGGATTGCAGCAAGGGCACCTATATTCGTACCCTGGTGGAGGATATCGGTGAGCAGCTCGGTTGTGGTGCGTACGTCGCTGAATTGCGCCGTACCCAGGCCGGGCCTTTTACCCTGGCGCAGACCGTGACCCTCGAAGAGCTCGAAGCGGTACATGCCGAAGGCGGCAACGAAGCGGTCGACCGCTTTCTGATGCCATCGGACAGCGGCCTGCAGGATTGGCCACTGCTGCAGTTTTCGGAACACAGCGCGTTCTACTGGCTCAATGGCCAGCCGGTACGCGCTCCGGATGCTCCGAAGTTCGGCATGGTGCGGGTACAGGATCATACCGGTCGCTTCATCGGCATCGGTGAAGTGAGCGAAGACGGGCGCATCGCGCCGCGTCGACTGATTCGGTCAGAATGACCGAACGAGTGTGGCTGTTAACAGGCACGGTCACTACTCATTTATAGATACAGGGATTTGTCCCTGGCCTGTTGAAACCGTTTTTGTAACGGTTTCCTGATAAAAAGGATTGCCTCATGGCTCTCGACGTTCAAGAAAAAGCTCAAATCGTAGCTGACTTCCAGCAAGCTGTTGGTGACACTGGTTCGCCAGAAGTGCAAGTTGCACTGCTGACCGCCAACATCAACAAATTGCAAGGTCACTTCAAGGCCAACGGCAAAGACCACCACTCCCGTCGTGGTCTGATCCGCATGGTTAACCAGCGTCGCAAGCTGCTGGACTACCTGAAAGGCAAGGACCTGAGCCGTTACAGCGCTCTGATCGCTCGCCTGGGTCTGCGTCGCTAATCAGCGATTGCGCTAGAGGTTGGTTGTCTGTCGTGCGTCAACGGGGTTCCCGCTGGCGCATGGCAGGCTCCCAGCCTCAAGTTTTATCTGAACTACCGTTTTACCCGGACAATCAGCGGGCCGATTCCCGACGTTGCCCAAGAATTTCGCAAGAAACCAGTTCCCCCAAGAGCCACAAAGAAGGTAGGACACCGTGAACCCGGTAATCAAGAAATTCCAGTTCGGTCAGTCGACCGTTACCCTCGAGACTGGCCGTATCGCCCGTCAGGCCTCCGGCGCAGTATTGGTCACCGTTGACGACGACGTCAGCGTATTGGTGACCGTAGTCGGTGCCAAGCAAGCCGATCCGGGCAAGGGCTTCTTCCCTCTGTCCGTTCACTACCAGGAAAAGACTTACGCTGCCGGCAAGATCCCTGGCGGTTTCTTCAAGCGTGAAGGCCGTCCTTCCGAGAAGGAAACCCTGACTTCCCGACTGATCGACCGTCCGATCCGTCCGCTGTTCCCTGAAGGCTTCATGAACGAAGTGCAGGTCGTCTGCACCGTCGTTTCCACCAGCAAGAAGACCGATCCGGACATCGCTGCGATGATCGGTACCTCGGCTGCCCTGGCGATCTCCGGCATTCCATTCAATGGCCCGATCGGCGCCGCCCGCGTTGCTTTCCACGAAAGCACCGGCTACCTGCTGAACCCGACTTACGAGCAACTGGCTGCCTCGAGCCTGGACATGGTCGTTGCCGGTACCGAAGAAGCCGTTCTGATGGTTGAATCGGAAGCTCAGGAGCTGACCGAAGACCAGATGCTGGGCGCTGTACTGTTCGCCCACGACGAATTCCAGGCTGTCATCAAGGCGGTCAAGGAACTGGCTGCCGAAGCTGCCAAGCCGACCTGGGAATGGTCTGCCGCTCCGGAGGCCACCGAGCTGCTGGGCGCCATTCGTGCCGAATTCGGCGAAGAAATCTCCAAGGCTTACACCATCACCGTCAAGGCCGACCGCTATGCGCGTCTGGGCGAACTGCGTGACCAGGTGGTTGCCAAGCTGTCCGGCGAAGAAGGCCAGCCTTCGGCTGCCGACGTCAAAGCCGCTTTCGGCGAAATCGAATACCGCACCGTTCGCGAAAACATCGTTAACGGCAAGCCGCGTATCGACGGTCGCGACACCCGCACCGTACGTCCGCTGAACATCGAAGTCGGCGTGCTGCCGAAGACTCACGGTTCGGCACTGTTCACCCGTGGCGAAACCCAGGCGCTGGTCGTTGCGACGCTGGGCACCGCCCGCGACGCGCAGCTGCTGGATACCCTGGAAGGCGAGAAAAAAGATCCGTTCATGCTGCACTACAACTTCCCTCCGTTCTCGGTGGGCGAGTGTGGTCGCATGGGTGGCGCCGGTCGTCGCGAAATCGGTCACGGCCGTCTGGCCCGTCGTTCGGTTCAGGCCATGCTGCCAGCCGCCGACGTGTTCCCGTACACCATCCGTGTCGTATCGGAAATCACCGAATCCAACGGTTCGAGCTCGATGGCTTCCGTGTGCGGTGCTTCCCTGGCACTGATGGACGCCGGTGTGCCGATGAAGGCACCGGTCGCCGGTATCGCCATGGGGCTGGTGAAAGAAGGTGAGAAGTTCGCCGTTCTGACCGACATCCTCGGTGACGAAGACCACCTGGGCGACATGGACTTCAAAGTGGCCGGTACTGCCAAAGGCGTTACCGCACTGCAGATGGACATCAAGATCCAGGGCATCACCGAAGAAATCATGGAAATCGCTCTGGGCCAGGCCCTGGAAGCGCGCCTGAACATCCTCGGTCAGATGAACCAGATCATCGGTCAGTCCCGTACCGAACTGTCGGCCAACGCTCCGACCATGATCGCGATGAAGATCGATACCGACAAGATTCGTGATGTTATCGGTAAAGGTGGCGCGACCATCCGTGCGATCTGCGAAGAGACCAAGGCTTCGATCGACATCGAAGACGACGGCTCGATCAAGATCTTCGGCGAAACCAAGGACGCCGCTGAAGCTGCACGTCAGCGTGTTCTGAGCATCACCGCAGAAGCCGAGATCGGCAAGATCTACGTTGGCAAGGTTGAGCGCATCGTCGACTTCGGTGCGTTCGTCAACATCCTGCCGGGCAAGGACGGTCTGGTTCACATCTCGATGCTGAGCGACGCTCGTGTAGAGAAAGTGACCGACATCCTGAAAGAAGGCCAGGAAGTGGAAGTGCTGGTACTGGACGTGGACAACCGCGGCCGTATCAAGCTGTCCATCAAAGACGTGGCAGCGGCCAAGGCTTCGGGCGTTTAATCACCCCGCCGCCGCAGCGCCATGAAAATGCCCCGCCGTGAAAACGGCGGGGCATTTTTTTGTCTGTGAAATATCAGGATGTTCTACAGAGTTGCCGACCTTAAAGACCGGTGCTAGGTTTAGCCCACCGCCCGTGTAGCTCAGCCGGTAGAGCAGCGCACTCGTAACGCGAAGGTCGCAGGTTCGATTCCTGTCTCGGGCACCAGTCCTCTCGCTTCATCTCTTGCCGTTCCATGATCCCCAGGTCAACTTTTTGTGGGAGAGATGTAAAGACTCGTGTAATTCGCTCTCCAAACGTCCTATATTCGCTGTCTGCATGAGCATCGCCCAGCAGTTTTCAGATGATCCCGAATGGTTCCGAAGGCCGGACAATCCGCGTCAGAGAGATCCTTGATGATCCAGCTCCATCCTCCATTCCCATGATCAGCGAGAACGCCATGACTGAATTGACCCAGGAACAGCGCCACGAACAAGCGCTGGAGAAGTACAAACTCGATGCCCCCGAGCTGATGGACGAGATCAAGGATCTGCCTGCGGATGAGCAGAAGGATCAGATCCAGTGGGCGTTCGAAGACGAAGCTGAAGCCCAGGGTTTGCAACCGTGGGAACTGACGCTCAAGTACACCAGCACCCCCGAGGAGTTCGAGGCCAAGCGTCTCGAGCTGCACAAGGAGGCCGCCGAGGTGCTGGGTGTCGATTGGGAAGAGTACTGCGAGATGAACAATCTTGTGGTCTGAAACAAAAACGCCAGCCTCGAAAGGGCTGGCGTTTTTTATTGCGTGCTCGATTCAGAGGCTCAGACGCATCGACAGGTCCACAGCTTTCACATCCTTGGTCATCGCGCCAATCGAGATGTAGTCCACCCCGGTCTGTGCGATCGGCAACAGCGTGCTTTCGTTGATGCCGCCGCTGGCCTCCAGTTTCGCCTTGCCGCCGTTCAGGCGTACGGCTTCGCGCATGTCATCCAGGCTCAGTTCGTCGAGCATGATGATGTCGGCGCCCGCCGCCAGTGCCTCTTTCAGTTCATCCAGGCTTTCCACTTCGATTTCCACCGGTTTGCCCGGCGCGATCTTGTGCGCGGCGGCAATGGCCTGGGGTATTCCGCCGCTGGCGGCAATGTGGTTTTCCTTGATCAGAAAAGCGTCGTACAGGCCGATGCGATGGTTATGGCAGCCGCCGCAAGTCACCGCGTATTTCTGCGCCAGGCGCAGCCCAGGAAGGGTCTTGCGAGTATCCAGCAGCTTCACCCCGGTTTCGGCGACGAAGTCTGCGAGGTGTTGCGCGCGGGTGGCCACGCCGGACAGCAGTTGCAGAAAGTTCAGGGCACTGCGTTCACCGGTCAGCAGCGAACGGGCCGGGCCTTCCAGGTGAAACAACGGCTGGTTCGGTGATACCCGCTCGCCATCGCGCACCTGCCAGTGCACCGCCACCCGGGGATCGAGCTGACGAAACACCGTATCGACCCAGGCTGTACCGCAGATGACAGCAGCGTCGCGGGTGATGATGGTGGCTTTGGCCAGGCGTTCGGCCGGGATCAGTTGCGCGGTGATGTCGCCGCTGCCGATGTCTTCGAGCAACGCACGGCGCACGTTGGCTTCGATTTCGGCGGTCAAATCGGCGAGACGTAGATTCGGCATAACGGGCTCCACAAACTAAGTGGCCCGATTATAGGGGCATGGCGCGGGCCAACCCAAGGCAAGAACCGCGTACCGATCTGCAGCTGGTCGATTCTTCCGAGCAAAAATCGTCGCGCTGTGGTCACTTGCAGGTGCGCTCGTGTAGGGGAAACCCTGAGGCCTATGGCGCATTGGACAACTTTTGCAAGATAATCCGCCTTGCATTTGACGCCATGTCTTTGACGTCGGCAAATCACCGTTTGAGGAGGCTTGGATGCACAACGACGGGAACGTAGTGCCTTTGCACAAGGCCACTACCGGTCAGGCGAATCCTTCGCCGCTCGCCCGCCTGCCTGTGATTCTGCTTCAGGTTCGTGACAAGGCTGCCCAGCGCTTGCGCAACGGTTTGCAGGACCTGTTCGATAACGCCGACGACACCTTGTTCGAAATGGCCGATCGGGCCCGCAACGATGTCGAACAGAACATTTTTTTCGAAGCCATGCGCGACTTGCGCCTCAAGCGCAAGAACATCGAGCGCGGCTTTCTCGAGCAGTACTTCGCGGCCTTTGTCGGCCTCACTCAACCGGATCCTGCGCCGAACATTGTTTCGCATGTTTTGCAGTATGAAGACACTGCGCCGCGTACCGACGACATGGAGCGCAACGTTGCCATCGAGACCATGGTCACCCGGGTCCTCAACCGTGACGGTTTCGCGCTCGATCAACTGACCGCACGGCTCAACGCTCTGCTGGACAAATCCCTCGATGATCAGCACAACCCGCTGGGGCCGGCGATGCTGTGCGAGTATTTTCTCCAGGCCGGACGCAATCTGGGGGTGGAGATCAAGGTCAAGCTGATCCTGCTCAAACTGTTCGAGCGCTATGTCCTGGCGGACACCGATCAATTGTTCGCCGAAGCCAATGAACTGCTGGTCGCCACCGGTGTGTTGCCTGAACTGAAACCGGCACCGATGCGTCGCGCCAGGGATCATGCGACGGCCAGCGTGCACCGCGAATTTGAAGATCTCGATCAGGCGCCGGCGGATGCCGGTGTACAGGAAGTCTTTGCCGCGCTCCAGGAGTTGCTGTTGCACGTGCGCGGCAGTGTGGCCCCGACCCTGGAGCCCAGCGCAGCGACACAACCTATTTCCACCCGAGATCTGTTGCGCCTGCTTTCGCATTTGCAGCAGTACGCGCCGGCCCTGGCCGGACAGGAAGACTTCGACCTGCGCAACCAGCTCGAACAGTTGCTCACCCGGGTCAGCGTGAAAAGCGGTAAATCCCGGGTCGTCGAGGGGGCTGACGAGGATGTGATCAATCTCGTCGCCATGGTTTTCGACTGCATCCTCGACGACCGCAATCTGCCGGACTCCCTCAAGGCGCTGATCGCCCGGCTGCAGATTCCGATGCTGAAAGTCGCGGTGATCGACAAGAGTTTTTTCAGCCGCAGCAGTCACCCTGCGCGACGCCTGCTCAATGAAATCGCCGAAGCGGCCATGGGCTGGGGAAATTGTGACGGTGACGCACGGGGCAGTCTTTACTTGCGCATCGAGCAAGTGGTGCAACGTCTGCTGACGGATTTTGTTGACGACACGACAATCTTTTCCGAACTGCTGGCGGACTTCCTGACCTTCACCAGCGATGAACGTCGCCGCAGTGAATTGCTCGAACAACGCCTGCGCGACGCCGAAGAGGGGCGGGCGAAAACCGAACTGGCGCGTGTGTGTGTCGAACAGGCGATGGCCCGGGCGCTGCTGGGCAAAGTGCTGCCGCCATCGGTGGTGTCTTTCGTCCAGACAGCCTGGAGCAAGGTATTGCTGCTGACCTGCCTCAAGCATGGCGACCAGTCCGCCGAGTGGCAGGCCGATGTGCAGACCATGGAGCAGTTGATCTGGAGTGTGCAGCGCCATGCCGATGCCGACGCAGGCTTGCGTCTGTTGAAACTGGTGCCGGGGTTGCTCAAGTCGTTGCGTGACGGGTTGAACAGTTCGGCATTCGACCCCTTTGCCACCAGCGAGTTTTTCAGTGAGCTGGAAGGACTGCATGTGCGCCTGCTCGAGACGCCTGATCCCGCGCAGAGCGAGCTGCCACCGATGATCGAGGTTTCCCGGGCCATCGTTCTGCAGACCGCTGATGAGGCGGCACTTACCTTGACTCCGGAGCGTTTGCCCGTCGATGACACGAGCCTGCGCCAGGTCGATCAGCTCCGCCTTGGCAGCTGGGTGGCGTTCGAGGAGGATGATGACGAGGACGTCCTGCGCTGCAAGCTGGCGGCGATCATCCAGGCCACTGGCAAGTATGTATTCGTCGATCGCACCGGTATGAAAGTCCGGGAGCGCAACCGTCTCGCCCTGGCCCTGGAATTTCGCCGGGGCACGGCGCGGACTCTGGACAACACCTTGCTGTTCGATCGCGCGCTGGAGTCGGTGCTCGGCAATCTGCGGCGGCTCAATAACGGCAAGTGATCGCGCGTCAGGGGCCGATCGCGGCATACTGGGCGCCAACACAGTCGGCGTTGAAGGAATCGGTATGCAGTTGGATCCCGCAAGCGGGTGGTGTCACGGGGTGCAGATCTGCCCCTCGCCCAACTTCAATGAACGCCCGGCGGGCGAAGTGTCGCTGTTGGTCATTCACAACATCAGCCTGCCGCCGGCGCAATTCGCCACCGGCAAGGTGCAGGAATTTTTCCAGAATCGCCTGGATGTCACGGAGCATCCCTACTTTGCAGGCATTGCCGACCTGCGGGTGTCTGCGCATTTTCTGATCGAACGTGACGGCAAGGTCACCCAGTTTGTCTCCTGTCTCGAGCGGGCGTGGCATGCCGGCGTTTCGGTTTTCGAAGGACGGGAAACCTGTAACGATTTTTCCGTGGGCATCGAGCTTGAAGGCACCGATGATCTGCCGTTTACCGATGCGCAGTATCAAGCCCTGGTTACGCTCACCCGGCAGTTGCAAACAGCATTTCCGGCTATCACCGGCGCCCGTATCTGCGGGCACAGCGACATCGCACCCGGGCGCAAGACCGATCCTGGCCCGGCATTCGACTGGGCACGCTACCGCGCAGCCCTGGCACAAGAGGAAGAGCAATGAGTTTTCTGGTGTTACTGCTGGCGGTATGGGTCGAGAAATTCTCGGCCTTGCGCCATCGGGTTCAACGCGATGGCGGATGGATCCGCGAACTGCACAAGCTTGAAAGCGGCAGCCTGTCAAAACGGCCCTGGCTGGTGCTGACCATTCTGGTGCTGCTGCCCGTGGCGTTGCTGGGGTTGTTGCTGCTGGTGCTGGAGCCGGTTGCCTATGGCCTGCTGGCGCTGCCGGTGCATTTGCTGGTGGTGATTTACAGCCTGGGGCGGGGTGATCTGCTCGGCGGTCTCGGACCGTTCCGTGACGCTTGGCGCCGTGAGGATCTGCAAGCCGCCGCCCATGTGGCCAAGCGTGACCTGGATATCTGCGCCGAGAGCGGCGAGCAATTGCTGGAGCAGGTGCAGCGGCATCTGTTGTGGCAGGCGTATCAGAGTTTTTTCGCGGTGATTTTCTGGTATTTCCTGCTGGGTCCGGTCGCCGCGTTGAGCTATCGCCTGCTGGCCCTGGCAGAAGAGAACGCGCAGAACCCGGCGCTGGCCGAGCGTGCAGGGCAACTGCGACATGCCTTCGACTGGGTGCCGGTGCGTCTGTTGGCGGCCAGCCTCGCGCTGGTCGGCAACTTCGTCGCGGTCAGCCGGATCATGCTGCATGAACTGTTGAACTGGAACATCGGCGCCGCACAACTGATCAACAGAGTCGGTCTGGCCGCAGGAGAAATTCCGCCTGCCGTCACTGGCCCGGAAGGCATCAACACCCTCGATTGTCTGTGGGAGCTGCTGCTGCGTGCGGCAGTGTTGTGGTATGCCGGGTTTGCCCTGTGGACCGTTCTGATCCATTGATAGCCGCTCGATGAGCAAAAGGTCGTCCGGACGCATCGGTGTTCGGGCGATCCTACGCCGTTAACCTTAAGTTACAAAACCTCCCTTCGATTTGAGCTATACAGAGATGGCGCCCGATAGTGGCTATCTGCTGTCGCCCGCGCCTGCCAATAAAAACAAGAAAAAACCAAGGGAGACTTCCAGTGAAGAGCTTGCTCTATCCCGCCGTCTCGCTGATGAACCGCCTGAGCTTCGGCATGAAGTTCAGCCTGATCAGCGTGCTGTTCCTGGTACCGATGCTGGTGACCAACTTCTATCTGGTGCGCGATTCCTATCGCCAGTTTCAGGGCACCCGGGTGGAGTTGCAAAGCCTCGACCTGCTGGGCAGCAGTCTGGTCTTGCGTCGGGATCTGGAAACCCTCAACAACCTGGTACAGATCAACGTCACGCTCGGCCAGTCGGGCAAGGCCGGGAATGTCGAGTCGCAGATCACGGGGCTTGAACAAAGTGTTCTGACGCGCCTGCAAGGGCTTGCAGCGATGACCGACGACCCTGAGCAGATCAAGATCTTCGAGGCCAAACGCGATGAAATGATTGCTGCGTTCAAGGCCCAGCAAGCGGAAAACTCCCTGCAAAGCAAAAGCGCGCTGATCGGCAAACTGCTTGGCAGTGCGCAGATTTTCAGCCAGATCATCGCCAGCCAGGCCGGTCTGGGCCGCGATACGCAAAGTGATATCCGCCAGCTCAGCGAGCTGGTGACCGCCACCACGCCCGCCATTACCCAGATCCTCGGTGAGGGGCGGGCCATGGGCTCTTATTCGTTGGGACAAGGGTTTCTCAACAGTTCCTCCAGCACCCGTTTCGATGAGTTGCTGGCGCAGATAGAAAAACTTCAAGGCGAGTACGGGCTTAAGCTGCAGGATGCGCTGGGGTCGAGCAGCGCGGCGAGGGATTCGCTGAGCAGCGCAGCCGATGCCAGCAAGATGTCGCTGAAACAGGCCAGTGAAATCTTTGAAGAACAAGTGGTGGTCGCCGAAACGCTCGATGCACCGTGGCAGGCGTTCTACGATCAGGTCACCGGGCTGATGGATCGCACTTACCAGCTCAACGAAGCCACTCTGAAGTACCTCGATACCCAATTGCAGCAACGTCTGGCGCAGAACCGCACGCACATGGTGTTGCAGGCGGTCGCATTGTCGGTGGTGTTCGTGCTGATCTTCTACCTCTACGGCGGTTTCTATGCGTCGACCCGCAACACGCTCAAACGCCTGGGCGCAATGATGGACAAAGTCGCGGCCGGCGACATGACGGTCAACTTCGTGGCCCACAGTCGTGATGAGCTGGGCGAGCTGGGCGAGGTGTTCAACGGTACGGTGCGCAAGATTCACGACCTGATCGAGCGGGTCGGCCAGACCGTCGGCGAGGTCGAGCGTCAGGCCGGGCAAGTGGAAAATGTCTCGGCGCAAAGCAATCAGGCAGTGGCCGGTCAGCGCAGCCAGATCGAACAGGTGGCCACGGCCATGAACCAGATGTCGGCCACTTCACTGGAGGTGGCGCGCAGTGCTGCGGCAGCGGTCAGCAGTGCGCACAGCGTGAATGGCGAGACCATCAGTGGACGCAGTCTGGTGGAGTCCCAGCAAAGCAGTATCGCGGCGCTGGCCGGCGAGATCGATCAGTCGGTGCAAGTGATCAATCAGCTGGCCAGCGACAGCCAGTCGATCAGCAGCGTGCTGGAGGTGATCAAGAGCATCGCCGAGCAGACCAACCTGCTGGCGCTCAACGCCGCGATCGAAGCGGCGCGCGCGGGAGAGCAGGGGCGAGGCTTTGCGGTGGTGGCGGACGAAGTGCGGACCCTGGCCAAACGCACCCAGCAATCGACCGAAGAAATCGAGCAGATGATCACCAGACTGCAGGGTGGAGTCGGCGCAGCAGTAAAGGCCATGGGCGTCAGTCATCAGATGGCCAGCGGCACCGTCGGACAGTCGGAAAAGGTTCAGCAGGCACTGGAAAACATCCTCGGTGCGGTGGGAATGATCGTCGATCAGAACCAGCAGATCGCGGCGGCGGTGGAACAGCAGACCGCCGTCGCCCATGACATCGATCAGAACATCGTCGAAATCAACCGGGCCGGTGAACGCACAGCGGAAGGCGCACACCGGACCGAGGATGCGAGTCGGGCGCTGTCGGCACAGGTGGTGGAATTGAAGCAGTTGATCAGCGCGTTCCGGGTCTGAGTCGGCCTGTTGCATTGGAGGCCGGGTGGTCTCGGAACAGTTTGTAGTATTTTTTTGCTTACATTTGTAAGCCAAATCCTGATTTCCTCCGGGCCCGGATTTTTCGTCTTCAATGGTTCAACATCACGCCAATTGACCGACTGGAGGAAGCCTCTCATGTCCGTTGCAACCCTGGGAATCCAGGGCCGCTGCGCCCATTGTCAGACCACGCTGCTGCTCAAACCCTGGCAACTCAATGCCATCGCGATCAATGAGCCGTTCACCTGCGCCCACTGCGAGAAAGCCCTGGAGCTGCGCTGCCCGAAACAGATCAGACGCTTCAAGTCCCTCGACTCCCTGGGCCTGTTGCGTTTCAGTGCATCGGTGACGGTTTGCACCGCGCTGCTGGTGGCGCTGGTGATGGAATGGGTAGGGCTGCTCAGCGTGACTGAGCAGCTGAATGCGTCATTGATCGTGATTTTTGTGTACTTCGCGCTGGTGCGGTTTGTTCGCCATCGTCAGCACATGACCTTGATTCTTGATGCAGCCAGGGCACACGGCGAGTGACTACCAGCCGAATACTTCGCAGCAGTTGGCAGTGCTGGCCTCGGCGAGCCGTTCTTCACTGACGTTCATCAATCCCGCCAGCGCCGCACAGATGGCCGGCAGATGCGCCGGTGTGTTGCGCACGCCGGGAAACATGGCGGGTGCCATGTCAGGAGAGTCGGTCTCCAGCACGATCGAGTCCAGTGGCAAATCGGGCAACACCCGGTGCATGCGCAGGGCCTGAGGCCAGGTGGGGGCGCCGCCGAGACCCAGTTTGAAACCGAGTCTGGTGTATTCCCGCGCCTCTTCACGGCTGCCGGCGAAGGCGTGAATGATGCCGGCGCGTTTGAGCTTGAAGCGCTTGAGTGTGGCAATCACCGCCGCATGGCTGCGCCGCACATGGATCAATGCCGGCAACTCGAAATCCGCTGCCAGTTGCAATTGTGCTTCGAACAGCGCTTGCTGGCGCTCGCGGTCGAGGGTTTCGATGAAGTAATCCAGCCCGATTTCGCCAACAGCGCACAGTTGCCGATGTTCGCGCAGACGCGTCAGCCAGTCGCCCAGCGCCAGCAGGTCTTCAGGCCGATGCTGATCAAGATAGACCGGGTGCAAACCGAATGCGGCGTACAGCTGCGGATCGCTTTGCACCAGATCCCACACCCGCTGCCAGTTGCCTTCATATACGCCCAGCACCACCATCCGCCGCACCCCGAGGGCACGGCTTTCGGCCAGCAACGCCGCACGGTCGGCGTCGAAGTCGGGAAAGTCCAGATGGGTGTGGCTGTCGATCAGCTCCACGGCTCAGTCCCGGTGAATACGCTGCTTGAATGTACGGGCGATGGCTTGCACGCCAGGCTGGTATTCCGACTGCTCGACCGCTGCCAGCGCCAGTGCCAGCGCTTTGTCGGCGATCAACTGGTGTTGCTGGGCCATGGCGTTGACCGGCAGCGGCAGGAAATCCAGCAACTGGGTGTCGCCGAACGTGCCCAGACGCAGCGGGCGATTTTTCAGCGGGAAGTCATGCAGCGCGTCGAACACACCCTGCAACAGCACGTAGGATGTGGTCACCAACGCATCCGGCAAATGCCCGAGGCGTTGCAGGAGTTCTTCCATCAATTGCTTGCCGCACTCGCGGCTGAAGGATTCGGCGTGCTCGATCAGCACGTCGCCCTTGAACCCGGCCAAGGCTTGTTTGAATCCGGCGGCACGTTCTTGGCTGATGCTCAATTCCGGGCGGGCGCCCAGCAGCACGATCTGCCTGGGTTGCGGGTCGAGCAGGCTTTCGGTCAGGTGCAGGCTGGCTTCACGATCGTCACTGACCACCGAGCAGAAGTGTTCCGGATCCATCACCCGGTCGATGGCGATGATCGGCAGACCCTTGGCCTGCAACTGACGGTAGCTGTCGTCACCGGGTGGCAGGCAGCTGGCGACGATCAACGCATCGCAGCGCCGTGCGCGGAACAGTTGCAGCAGTTGCCGTTCGCTGTCCGGCGCATCGTCGGAGCTGGCAATCAGCAACTGATAGCCGCGCGCCCGGGCGCCTTGTTCCAGCAGTTTGGCGATCCGCGCGTAGCTGGGGTTTTCCAGATCCGGCAGGATAAAACCCAAAGTCCGGGTGTGCCTGCTGCGCAATCCGGCCGCCTGGGGATTGGGGGTAAAGCCGTGCTGATCGACCACCGCCCGCACGCGCTCGACAGTCGCGTTGCTGATGCGTTGCTGTTCGGCCTTGCCATTGATGACGTAGCTGGCGGTGGTCACGGACACTCCGGCCAGCCGCGCGATATCACTGAGTTTCAACCCGGGATTTCCTTGTTTTTTCGAGCTTGCCGCCACATTTTCGCCAATCCTACCCGATTCAGGCAGGCGACCATTGTCGCAGCGCAACCGACAAGTTGGACTTCAAGGATGAGACATTATCGAGTAACGTGCCGATCAATCTAGATTAAACGTTTCAGCAGGCGTATTTTTTACGTTTTAGACGCTTTTGGCCGGTGCTGCCGTGAAACCGCCAAAACTGCCTCCTGAAAGGGAGGCGCACAAGCGCCTAAGCTGGAACCATTCAAAACAATACCTGGCGCGTTAGCGCGTCAAAAAGGAGATCGCATGCTCGAGTTCACTGTAGAGCAGATATCCATGAGCCAGTCGGCTGTGGATAAGCCCGCCGCTTTGCAATTGCTGGCCAGTCATCTGGTCGCTGATGGCCTTGTCGCCGACGGATACCTCGCCGGCCTGCAGGCCCGCGAGGCTCAGGGCTCGACTTTCCTCGGCCAAGGCATTGCGATCCCCCACGGCACGCCCGAGACCCGCGACCAGGTGTTCGCCACCGGCGTGCGGCTGATGCAGTTTCCCGACGGCGTGGATTGGGGTGACGGCCAGATCGTCTATCTGGCCATCGGCATCGCCGCCAAATCCGACGAACACCTGCGTCTGCTGCAACTGTTGACCCGTGCCCTCGGCGAGACCGATCTGGGCCAGGCCTTGCGCCGGGCCAGTTCGCCCGAAGCCCTGCTGAAATTGTTGCAGGGCGCGCCGCAGGAACTGGCGCTGGATGCGCAGATGATTGGCCTCGGGGTCTCCGCCGACGATTTCGAAGAACTGGTCTGGCGCGGTGCGCGTTTGCTGCGTCAGGCCGATTGCGTGAGCAACGGTTTTGCCGGCGTGTTGCAGCAAGTCGAAGCGTTGCCGCTGGGGGACGGCCTGTGGTGGCTGCACAGTGAGCAGACCGTGAAGCGTCCGGGCCTGGCCTTCGTTACGCCGGACAAACCGATGCGTTACCTCGGTCAGCCTCTCAGCGGTCTGTTTTGCCTGGCCAGCCTCGGCGAAGCGCATCAGGCGTTGCTCGAGCGTTTGTGCGCATTGCTGATCGAAGGTCGCGGCCATGAATTGGGTCGCGCCACCAGCAGCCGTAAAGTCCTTGAAGTGCTCGGCGGCGAATTGCCTGCCGACTGGCCGAGTGCGCGGATTGCCCTGGCCAACGCCCATGGTCTGCACGCACGTCCCGCGAAAATCCTCGCGCAACTGGCGAAGAGTTTCGAGGGTGAAATCCGCATTCGCATCGTCGACGGTCAGGACAGCGCCGTGTCGGTGAAAAGCCTGAGCAAACTGCTGAGCCTCGGCGCCCGTCGCGGTCAGGTGCTGGAGATCATCGCCGAGCCGAGCATCGCCGCCGACGCCTTGCCGGCCTTGCTGGCGGCCATTGAAGAGGGGCTCGGTGAAGAAGTCGAACCGTTGCCGGCAGTCAGTCAGCAGCGCGAAGTCATTGCCGATGTCGCCGAAGTCTTGAGTGCCCCGGCTTCCGGCAGCCTGCTGCAAGCGATTCCCGCCGCCCCCGGCATCGCCATCGGCCCGGCGCATATTCAGGTCCAGCAAACCATCGATTACCCGCTGCGTGGCGAGTCTGCCGCCATCGAGCGCGAACGTCTGAAAAACGCGCTGGCCGAGGTACGTCAGGACATTCAGGGTCTGATCGAACGCAGCAAGGCCAAGGCGATCCGCGAGATTTTCATCACTCACCAGGAAATGCTCGACGACCCGGAACTCACCGATGAAGTCGACACCCGCCTCAAGCAGGGCGAAAGCGCGGAAGCGGCCTGGATGGCGGTGATCGAGGCCGCCGCGAAACAACAGGAAACCCTGCTCGACGCCTTGCTCGCCGAACGCGCCGCCGATCTGCGCGACATCGGGCGTCGGGTGCTGGCGCAACTGTGTGGCGTGCAGATGCCCGCCGAGCCAGAGCAACCGTACATTCTGGTGATGGACGAGGTCGGTCCGTCCGACGTGGCGCGACTGGATCCGGCACGGGTCGCGGGGATTGTGACTGCACGCGGTGGCGCCACCGCTCACAGCGCAATCGTGGCTCGCGCGCTGGGCATTCCGGCATTGGTCGGTGCGGGCGCAGCGGTGCTGCTGCTGAATCCGGGCACGCCGTTGCTGCTCGACGGCCAGCGCGGTCGTCTGCATGTCGATGCCGATGCCGCGACCCTGCAACGCGCTGCCGAAGAGCGTGACACTCGCGAACAACGCTTGAAGGCCGCCGCCGAGCAACGCCACCAGCCGGCACACACCACCGACGGCCACGCCGTGGAAGTGTTTGCCAACATCGGTGAAAGCGCCGGTGTCAGCAGCGCGGTGGAGCAGGGCGCCGAAGGCATCGGTCTGCTGCGCACCGAACTGATTTTCATGGCCCATCCCCAGGCGCCGGACGAAGCGACTCAGGAAGCCGAGTACCGGCGCGTCCTCGACGGGCTCGCCGGGCGCCCGCTGGTGGTGCGCACCCTCGATGTGGGGGGCGACAAACCGCTGCCGTATTGGCCGATTGCCAAAGAAGAAAATCCGTTCCTCGGCGTGCGCGGGATTCGCCTGACCCTGCAGCGTCCGCAGATCATGGAGGCGCAATTGCGCGCCTTGCTGCGTTCGGCGGACGACCGCCCGCTGCGCATCATGTTCCCGATGGTCGGCAGCGTCGAAGAGTGGCGTCAGGCTCGTGAGATGACCGAGCGTCTGCGCCGGGAGATCCCGGTCGCCGACCTGCAACTGGGGATCATGATCGAAGTGCCGTCCGCCGCGTTGCTGGCGCCGGTGCTGGCCAAGGAGGTGGACTTCTTCAGCGTCGGCACCAACGACCTGACCCAATACACCCTGGCCATCGACCGTGGTCATCCGACCCTGTCCGCCCAGGCTGACGGCCTGCACCCGGCGGTGCTGCAACTGATCGATATCACCGTGCGCGCAGCCCATGCCCACGGCAAATGGGTCGGCGTCTGCGGCGAACTGGCGGCGGATCCGCTGGCAGTGCCGGTGCTGGTCGGACTGGGTGTGGATGAGCTTAGCGTGTCCGGACGCAGCATCGCCGAGGTCAAGGCGCGCATCCGCGAACTCAGCCTGACCCGGACGCAAACCCTTGCTCAACAAGCCCTGGCAGTGGGCAGCGCCGACGAAGTGCGCGCATTAGTGGAGGCCCTGTAATGGCCAGGATTCTTACCCTGACCCTCAATCCGGCGCTGGACCTTACGGTGCAGTTGCCAACGCTGGTGGCCGGTCAGGTCAATCGCAGCGACGAGATGCACACCCACGCCGCCGGCAAAGGCGTGAACGTAGCTCAGGTTCTGGCTGACCTCGGGCATCAACTGACGGTCAGCGGTTTTCTCGGCGAGGACAATCTGCAGGCGTTCGAAAACCTGTTCGCCAAGCGCGGTTTTGTCGATGCCTTCATCCGCGTTCCGGGTGAAACCCGCAGCAACATCAAGGTCGCTGAACAGAGCGGTCGCATCACCGATATCAATGGCCCGGGTCCGGTTGTGGGCGTGGTGGCGCAACAGGCGTTGCTCGATCGCCTGGTACAGATCGCTCCGGGGCATGACGCGGTGGTGGTGGCTGGCAGTCTGCCGCGTGGGGTCAGTGCGAATTGGTTGCGTGAATTGATCGAGCGCCTGAAGGGACAGGGCCTGAAAGTCGCGCTGGACACCAGCGGCGAAGCGTTGCGCACGGCACTCAAGGCCGGCCCGTGGCTGATCAAACCGAATACCGAAGAGCTGGCCGACGCGCTGGGGTGTGAAGTGCTGTCCCACGTCGCAGAGGCAGAAGCGGCCAATCGATTGCACGCCCAAGGCATCGAGCATGTGGTGGTTTCCCACGGTGCCGAGGGCGTGAACTGGTTCAGCGTCGGCTCGGCGCTGCATGCCACGCCGCCGAAGGTCAGCGTCGCCAGCACGGTGGGCGCCGGGGACTCGTTGCTGGCCGGCATGCTCCACGGTCTGCTCAGTGCCGACACGCCGGAGCAAACCCTGCGCACAGCTACGGCGATTGCGGCTCAGGCGGTCACCCAGATCGGTTTCGGCATTCACGATGTCGCGCAACTGGCGCGGCTCGAACAGGGCGTGCGCGTGCGCCCCCTGACAGAACAATAAGAGGGTTTGTCATGAAGTTAGCCATTGTCACGGCCTGCCCGAACGGCATGGTCACCAGTGTGCTGTGCGCCCGGTTGCTGGATGCGGCGGCCCAGCGTCAGGGCTGGAGCACCAGCGTCGAGGTGGTGGATGCGGCGCATCCGGAACGCGCGTTGTCGGCAGCGACCCTCGATGCGGCGGAATGGGTGTTGCTGGTGGCCACCGGTGATGTCGACATGAGCCGTTTCGTAGGCAAGCGCGTGTACCGGATCGCACCGGCGCAAGCGTTGCAGGATGTCGAAGCGGTGCTGCGTCGCGGTGCCGAAGAAGCCGAAATTCATGTCGCAAGTGAAGTTGCTCCGGCTGCCGTCGAGCAACGCGTGCCACGCATTGTCGCCATCACGGCGTGCCCGACCGGCGTGGCCCACACCTTCATGGCCGCCGAAGCCTTGCAGCAAGCGGCCAGGCGTCTGGGCTACGAGTTTCAGGTGGAAACCCAAGGCTCGGTGGGGGCAAAAAATCCCCTGAGCGCGACGGCGATTGCCGAGGCCGACGTGGTGCTGCTGGCGGCGGATATCGAAGTCGCCACCGAGCGTTTCGCCGGCAAGAAAATCTACCGCTGCGGCACCGGGATTGCGTTGAAGCAGTCCGAAGCCACGCTGAAAAAAGCCCTGGCCGAAGGCAAGCAGGAAAGTGCGGCAAGCGACGGCAAGGCCCCGGCCAAACAAGAGAAGACGGGCGTCTACAAACACCTGCTGACCGGTGTGTCGTTCATGTTGCCGATGGTGGTGGCGGGCGGTCTGATGATTGCGTTGTCGTTCGTGTTCGGCATCACCGCGTTCAAGGAAGAAGGCACGCTGGCGGCGGCGTTGATGCAGATCGGTGGCGAGACCGCGTTCAAATTGATGGTGCCGTTGCTGGCCGGTTACATCGCTTACTCGATTGCCGACCGTCCGGGGCTGGCGCCGGGGATGATCGGCGGTTTGCTGGCAAGTACGCTGGGCGCCGGTTTCATCGGCGGGATCGTCGCCGGCTTCATTGCCGGTTACGCGGCGAAGCTGATCAGTCGTTATGTGGCGTTGCCGCAGAGTCTGGAAGCGCTGAAGCCGATTTTGATCATCCCGCTGTTCGCCAGCCTGATCACCGGGCTGGTGATGATTTACGTGGTCGGCAAACCGGTGGCCGGGATGCTCGCGGCGCTCACGCATTTCCTCGACAGCATGGGCACCACCAACGCGATCCTGCTCGGCGTGCTGCTGGGCGGCATGATGTGCGTCGACCTCGGCGGGCCGATCAACAAGGCTGCCTATGCGTTTTCGGTGGGGCTGCTGGCCTCGCAGAGTTATGCACCGATGGCCGCGACCATGGCCGCCGGCATGGTGCCGCCGATCGGTCTGGGCATTGCCACGTTCATCGCCCGGCGCAAGTTCGCCCAGACCGAACGCGAGGCGGGTAAAGCGGCGCTGGTGCTGGGCCTGTGCTTCATCTCCGAAGGAGCGATTCCGTTTGCCGCGAAAGACCCGCTGCGGGTAATTCCGGCCAGCATTGCCGGCGGTGCGCTGACCGGTGCGTTGTCGATGTACTTCGGTTGCAAGCTGATGGCGCCCCACGGAGGCCTATTTGTGCTGGCGATTCCGAATGCGATCAACCATGCGGCGCTGTACCTGTTGGCCATCGTCGCGGGCAGTCTGTTGACGGCGGTGGTGTATGCGCTGGTCAAGCGTCCGGAAACCGCCGACTTGTCAATGGAACCCGCCAAGGCATGACACCGTACTAAAACTGTGGGAGCGAGCCTGCTCGCGAATGCGGTCTGTCAGTCAAATGGATGTTGACTGGCACACTGCTTTCGCGAGCAGGCTCGCTCCCACTTGGGTTGTTGGTGTCATGTCTATTTCATGATCCCGTGGTTAAGTTTTCCTTTTTTCAGGGAGAACAGCATGAGCGATTTCAACCTCGGTCGCCGGCGCGTGATGCAAGTGGTCGGTGCCGGTCTGCTGATGCCGAGTCTGGCCCCGGCCGTGATTGCTTCGGTCAAGGACCGACCACAACTCACCGACGGCGTGCAGTCCGGCGACCTGCAGGGCGACCGGGCGATGATCTGGAGTCGCACCGACCGCCCGGCGCGGATGGTGGTGGAGTGGGACACCCGCAGTCAGTTCCGCCAGCCACGACGTGTCGTTTCTACGCTGGCCGATGCCCGCAGCGACTTCACCGCCCGCGTCGAACTTTCCGGATTACCCGCCGATCAGGCGATTTTCTACCGCGTGTATTTCAAGGACGCCCAGACCGGTGTTGCCAGTGAGCCGTGGCTCGGGCACCTGCGCAGTGCGCCGACGGCGCGGCGCAACATCCGTTTCGTCTGGAGCGGCGATACGGTCGGTCAGGGTTTCGGCATCAACCCGGATATCGGCGGCATGCGTATCTACGAATCCATGCGTTTGCGCCTGCCGGACTTCTTTATCCACAGCGGCGACACCATCTACGCCGACGGCCCGGTACCGGCGCAACTGACCACCGAAGGTGGCCGCGTATGGCGCAACCTCACCACGGAAGCCAAGAGCAAGGTCGCCCAGACCCTCGACGATTATCGCGGCAACTATCGCTACAACCTGATGGATGAAAACATCCGCCGTTTCAACGCCGAAGTGCCACAGATCTGGCAGTGGGACGATCATGAAGTGGTCAACAACTGGTCGCCGGGCAAACAACTCGACGAGCGCTATCAGGAAAAGGATATCCACACCCTGGTCGGGTGCGCGCGTCAGGCCTGGCTCGAATATTCGCCGATGCGCCGTCAGGCAGCGGACGGTGGCGGGCGGATTTATCGCAAGTTGAGTTATGGGCCGATGCTCGATGTCTTCGTGCTCGACATGCGCAGCTATCGCGGCGCCAACGATGACAATCTCGGGGCGGAAAAACCGTTCCTCGGGCGCGAGCAACTGAACTGGCTCAAGCGCGGATTGAAGGCCTCGAAAGCCCAGTGGAAAGTCATCGCTGCCGACATGCCGATCGGCCTGGGCGTGCCCGACGGTGAAGTCAGCCCCGGCGTGCCGCGTTGGGAAGCCGTGGCCAATGGCGATCCCGGTCCGGCTCAGGGCCGTGAGCTGGAAGTCGCGGAATTGCTTGGGTTCCTGCGTAAACATCAGGTGCGCAATTTCGTGTTCCTGACAGCGGACGTGCATTACTGCGCAGCCCATCACTATCACCCGGACCGTGCGGCGTTCCAGGATTTCGAGCCGTTCTGGGAGTTTGTTGCAGGACCCTTGAACGCCGGAAGTTTCGGGCCCAATCCGCTGGACAAGACCTTCGGCCCTGAAGTGGTGTTCCAGAAAGCGCCACCGACGCAAAACGCCTCGCCGTTTGCCGGTTTCCAGTTTTTTGGCGAGGTGAATATCGAGGGGCAGAGCGGGGAGATGAGCGTGGTGTTGCGGGATCTGAACGGGGTGGCGGTGTTTGAGCAGAAGTTGCAGCCGGTCTGAGTTCAGCGCAAACAAACTGTGGGAGCGAGCAGGCTCGCTCCCACAGGAATTTTGATGTCAGTAAACGTCGCGGCGGTAGCGCCCCTGTTCGATTAGACGTTCGACTTCTTCGGCGCCGAGGATGTCATGCAGGGCCAGGTCGACGCCTGAAGCCATGCCTTGCAGGCTGCCGCAGATGTAGATCACGGCACCGTCCGCCAGCCACTTTTTCAGTTCATCAGCCGATTCGCGCAAGCGATCCTGCACGTAGATCTTCTCGGCCTGATCCCGGGAGAACGCCAGGTCCAGTCGCGCCAGATCACCATTGATCAGCCACTCTTCCAGTTCCGTACGGCACAGGAAATCGTGTTCCCGATTGCGCTCGCCGAACAACAGCCACTGGCGCTGCTGGCCGTCGGCGATCCGCGCCTTGAGCAGGCTGCGCAGGCCGGCAAGGCCGGTGCCGTTGCCCAGCAGGATCATCGGCACCGGCTGGTTCGGCAGATGGAAGCCACTGTTGCGGCGTACCCGCAGGCTGATGCTGCCACCTACGGGAGCATGCTCGGTCAGCCAGCCGGAGCCGATGCCGAGGGTGCCGTCGCTGTGTTGTTCCTGACGCACGATCAGTTCCAGCACGCCGTCGGCAGCAATCGAGGCGATCGAATATTCGCGCATCGCCAGCGGCACCATCGCATCCACCAGCGCCTGAGCGTGCAGGCCCACCAGATGGGCGCGGTGCTCGGGCAACTGGCGGGAGGCGAGGGCCGTTTCCAGCGTCTCTTCCAGACCGTTGACCTTCACGGTGGTTTCGCCACGGATGCCCAGGCCGTCGAGGAAATGTTCGATGGCCCAGGGGCAGTTGCGCGGCAGTACTTCCACCAGATCGCCGGCCAGCCAGCTGCTGTTATCGGGGGGGCGTGAGTCCCAGCAGATAAACCGGCGAACCGCTGCTGTCAGGGTTCATCAATTCGCGGCGGGCCAGTGTCCAGTTGCTGTAGCTCGGTGCCTGCCAGGTGTCGACCGGTGTCTGCCCCGTGATCAGGCCGAGCTGGGTCTGCCAGTGCCGCAGCGCGTAGGGATCGCCGCTGTCGACTTCCACCGGGGCGAACAGGGTCGTGCCGCCATGTTCGCTCAGCCATTGATGCAGGCGTCGGGCGAAACCGCAGAAATGCTGATACTGGCGGTCGCCGAGCCCCAGTACGGAGTACTTGAGGTCGCCGAAAGCCGAGGCGCGACTCAGCACGTTGCGCTCGAAACCGCGAGCACTGTCCGGCGCCTCGCCGTCACCGAAGGTGCTGACCACGAACAGCGCGTTGTTTGATGCCTGCAGATCCTGTTCGCGGACATTCGCCAGCGGCTGGACCTTCACCGGCAAACCGGCGGCCTGCAACTGGCCGGCGGTCTGCCACGCCAGTTGCTCGGCAAAGCCGCTCTGGCTGGCGAAGCCGATCAGCCATGCCGGACCATCGCCCGCCGGCTGTTCGAGACCCTGACGGGCATCCTTTATCTGTTTTTTCTTGCGTCGGCGATCCAGGTACAGCAGCCATCCGGTGATGAAGAACAGTGGCATCAGTACTGACGCGACGGTCACGATGATCCGCCCGGCCAGGCCGAAGTAGCTGCCGACGTGCAGCGCGTAAATGCTGGTCAGCAATTGCGCCTTGAAGCTCTTGTCGGCGTAGCGGTCGACCCGTTTGACGACGCCCGTGGCCGGGTCGAGAGTGATCTGGTTGAGCGCACGCTCATGGGGAGAGCTGTCGAGCAGATAGAACACCGTCGCCGGTTGACCGGCCACTGGCGGCATGCGGATGTTGTAGGAGGCGAGGCCCGGACCTGCGGCGCTGTAGATGCTGAGCCACATGGCGGCGTAATCGGCGGTCGGCGCCGGGCCTTCGGGAGCCGGGCCACGACCGCCGCGCACGCGCTCGTTTTGCGGCGCATCCGACAGCAATTTTGTCAGGCCTTTGTTGTACCACTCGTAGGACCAGAACAGGCCGGTCAACGCCAGCAGCAAATAGACCAGCATGCACCAGGTGCCGAACACCGAATGCAGGTCCCAGTTGAAACTGCGGCCCTTTTTCTTCCAGTCCAGGGTCAGCCACACACGCCAGCTGTTCCACTGACGCGGCCAGCGCAGGTACAGGCCGGACAGGCAAAAGAACAACAGCATCAGGGTACAGGCACCGGTGATGTTGCGACCGGTGTCGCCCATGGCGAGGAAACGGTGCAGCTGCAGCATCAGGCCGAAGAAATCCTCGCCGGTGACATCGCCCCTGAACTCGCCGGTGTACGGATCGAAGTAGCGCATCTCGCCACGGCGCTCACCCTTTGCCGGGGTGAACCAGACCCGCGCCGCATTGCCGCTGTCGGTCTCGACCGTGAGCATCGAAACGGTCATGCCCGAGGCTGCCTGAATGCGCGCCACCAGCTCGGCGGGCGGCAGGACGCCGGCGACCTGTTTTTCCACTTGCAGGACCGACGGATTGAGCGCCTTCAGGATCTCGTCTTGAAACGAATAGGCGGCGCCGGTGATGCCCATCAGGGCCAGTACCAGCCCGGCGGTGATGCCAAAAAACCAGTGCAACTGGAACAGGGTTTTCTTCAACACGTCGCTTGCCTTGTCCGTCCGGAAATTGTTCTCACGGCGTGCATTATGCCGTGGGTTATCGAGAAACGTTCTTTATTGCGCACAAAAGCCCCGTTCAAGCGAATGAACGGGGCCTGGAACTTCCTTCTGCGATCAGAAGTGGAAGTTGGTGCTCAGCAATGCCGTGCGGCCCGCCGCCTGGTTGGCGAAGTGGGTCGAGAAGGCTTTGTCGTAGTAGGTTTCGTTGGTCAGGTTCTGCACGTTCAGTTGCAGGTCGACGTTCTTGCTCAGCTTGTAGGCCGCCATGGCGTCATAGCGAACGTAGGAATCGACCATGGTGGTGTTGGCCACGCTGCCGTACACGTCATCCACGTAGAACGCACCGCCACCGATGGTCAGCTTCGGCGTGACCTGATAAGTGGTCCACAGGCTGGCGCTGTTTTTCGGGGTGTTCGGCAGTTCGTTGCCGTTGTTGGCCTTGTTGGCCGGCAGGTCACCACCGTCAACCTGTTCGCTGTCCATGTAGGCGTAGCCGGCGAACACTTGCCACTTGTCGGTGATCTTGCCGCTGGCCGACAGTTCGATACCTTGCACGCGGGTCTTGCCGGCGTTTTCGTACGAGGTGGTATTCACCTGGACACGCGCGTTTTCTTTCTCGGTGCGGAACAGGTCGGCGGTCAGCGACAGGCGATCGTTCAGCAGATCCCACTTGGTACCGATTTCGTAGTTTTTGGTGGTTTCCGGCTCCATGTCGCTCTTGAGCAGGTTGCCGTTGCGATCCGGCGTGCCGCCCAGCGGGTTGCCTTCCTGGCCTTCACCCAGGGTGTTGCCCGGCGGTGTGGCGGATGTGGCGTAGGACGCATAGATGCTGCCGTTCGGTGCCGGTTTGTAGACGATACCGAACTGGCCGGTGACGAACTCGCTGGTGTCCGAACCTTTGGCGGTGGTGTTGCCGGCATTGGTGTAAGTCTTGTAGCCGGTTTCGAAATGGTCATAACGCAGACCCATGTTCACCAGCCATTGTTCGGACAGCTCCAGCGTGTCGAACGCATACAGGGCGTAGGTATCGGACTGGGTATCGGTGCCGGCGTAGTTGCGCGAGATCGCGCCGTTCCACGGATCGTTCGGGTTCGGGTTCGACAGCGAGGTGCAGTTGTAGCCGCTGGCGGCGCCGATCAGGCCCGGGTTGCAGTTGGTGGTCACGGCCGAGGTGCGCGGCGTGGTGTCGGTGTTGACGTTGTAGGAGGATTTGCTGCTTTCCTCGCGGGTGTACTCGACACCGGTGGAGAAGCTGTTCTTGAAGCCCGCCACATAGAAGTTGCCGAACAGGTCAGTCTGGTTGGTGGTGGTCTCGGTGTTGCTCACGCGAGTGTTAGCGCGACGCCAGACGCTGCCGTTGTTGACGTTGCCCTTGCTGTCGTCCGGCTGGGTCAGGATGTAGTCCTGCATGCTGGTGCCGTGACGCAGGGTGTTCCTGATGGTCAGCGAGTCGCTCAGGTCATGCTCGATGGCGAAGGTCGCGGTATCGGTGCGGCCCTTGCGGAAGTCGCGATCCAGACCGTAGAAATTGCTGTGGTCGCCGCCGGCGTACGGTTTGTCCGGGTTGGACTTGGTACGTGCCGCCGAGCCGCCGGCAGGGATGGTGTAAGGAATGCCCGAATCCGGGGTGTCGTTGCTTTCGAGATGGTAGTAGTCGAGGTTGACGCGGGTATCGGTGCCCAGGCCGAAGGCCAGGGACGGCGCGATGCCCCAACGGTCGTAGTCGACGCTGTCGCGACCGGCGACGTTGCTCTCGTGGCTCATCAGGTTCAGACGGCCGGCAGCGGTGTCGCTGAACTGGTAGTTGCCATCCATCGTGTAGCGCTGGGTCTGGTCGGAGCCCCAGGTGAATCCACCGTCGAAGGAATTGCCCAGGTGCGCTTTCTTGCTCACCAGGTTGATGCTGCCGCCAGCCGCGCCACGACCGCCGATGGCGGAGTTCGGGCCCTTGCTGACTTCGATGTTTTCCACGGCGAAGATCTCGCGGCTTTGGGAGCCGGTGTCGCGCACACCGTCGAGGTAAGTGTCGCCCTGGGCATCGAAACCGCGGATGAACGGACGGTCACCCTGCGGGTTGCCACCTTCACCGGCACCGAAGGTGATGCCCGGTACGGTACGCAGGGCATCCTGCATGTTCAGGGCGCCGGTGTCTTTCAGGACTTGTTGCGGAATGACGGTGACCGAGCGCGGTGTGTCGACCAGCGGCGCGGTGTACTTGGGCGAGGAGGCTTTTTCGACCTGGTAGGACGTCGGGTCCTGCGCTTCGCCGGTGATGGCGGTGGCGTCCAGGGCGATGGCATTGCCGGAGGCTTTGCTGTCGGTCTTTTCGTCGGCGAACACCATGTGGCCTGCGGAACCGGCGGTCAGCGCAACGCCGATGGCAGAGGCGAGCAGACGTGGTGAACTGACGGGTAATTGTGCGTGTTGACGTGACATTTTTATTCCCCTCCCCAAGGATTCGAGGCGGCGGAATATAGGGTAAACAGGTATTCGTATCAATTGCGAAATATTGTTATTCGCGACGAATTTACATTCTTTACAATTTATCCTTACGGTTTTTGCCGATTCATTCGTCTAGCGCGTTTTACACAGCCAATAAGAATCAATACCATTGCCGCCTCTTTGCCATCAGGTGACCCCGACATGCTGCTGCACATCCCCGCTCTGTTCGAAAAAGACGAAGTGCGGCGCATCCGCGAGGCTCTGGAGCAGGCCGACTGGGCCGACGGCAAGATCACCGCCGGCTATCAATCGGCCAAGGCCAAGCACAATCTGCAGCTGCCGGAAGGTCAACCACTGACCAAGGAAATCGGCGCGGCGATGCTTGAACGCCTGTGGAAAAATCCGCTGTTCATGTCGGCCGCGTTGCCGCACAAGGTATTCCCGCCGTTACTCAACTGTTACACGGCGGGCGGCAGTTTCGATTTCCACATCGACAACGCCGTGCGCCAGCCCAAAGGCAGCATCGAACGGGTGCGCACGGATCTGTCGGCCACGCTGTTCTTCAGCGAACCCGAGGATTACGACGGCGGCGAGCTGGAAATCCAGGACACCTACGGCACCCAGCGCGTGAAACTGCCGGCCGGCGACATGGTGCTGTACCCCGGCACCAGCCTGCACAAGGTCAACGCCGTCACCCGCGGCGCGCGTTATGCGTCGTTCTTCTGGACACAAAGTCTGGTACGCGAAGACAGTCAGCGCGCCTTGCTGTTCGAGATGGACGGTGCGATCCAGCAACTGACCCGGGATTTGCCCGATCACCCTTCACTGATCCGCCTCACAGGCACCTATCACAACCTGCTGCGTCGCTGGGTCGAGGTGTAAGTGGCGGACTTTCGTTTGCGCCGCGAGGAAGTCCTCGATGGCGAACGGCTCGCCGCCATGCTTGAAGAAAGCCCCGCACGTGCCGCCCAGGCCATTCTGATGGCGGCGGGTGAGGGCGTGCTGGAGGCGCAGGCGCTGCTCGGGCAAATCCTGCTCGATGGTCGCGGGATTGCTCAGGACCCGCCGTTGGCATTGCGCTGGTTCGCAATCGCGGCGGGTCAAGGGCACTTGATGGCGCGCAATATGCTCGGTCGCTGCCATGAACATGGTTGGGGATGCCTGGCGAATGCATCGATTGCCGCGCAGCACTATCGCATGGCGGCGGAAGCCGGCCTGGACTGGGCGATGTATAACCTGGCCAATCTGTTGGCCACCGGGCGCGGTGTGGCGGTTGATCATCTTCAGGCCTTGGCGCTGTATCAACGCGCAGCCGAGGCCGGTCATGCCAAGTCGATGAACCTGCTCGGGCGTTATCTGGAAGACGGGCAAGTGTGCCCGGCGGATCCGGCAGCGGCCCGTGACTGGTATCGGCGTTCGGCCGAGGGCGGTGATTTTCGCGGGCAGTTCAGTTACGCCGCGGTGCTGGCGGCTGAGGGGCGAGTCGATGACGCAATTGTCTGGCTGGAGAAAGCGCTGGCCGGCGGCAACCTGAATTTTCTGCGAGTGGCGAGCCAGACACTGGCAAGCGCAGCCGATCCGAAAATACAGGCGTTGGCGCAGGCGTACGCTCACCGTTGCGCCGAGTTGCAGAACACCTGAACCGCAGCCACAAAAAA
>NZ_LRUN01000044.1 GCF_001679645.1 Pseudomonas bananamidigenes
TCTGCGTGGGAATGCAGCCCGGGACGCTCCGCGTCCCTTCCAACGCCGGACGCTGAGTGTCCATGGAGGCATTCCCACGCGGAGCGTGGGAACGATCCCTTGAGAGCGTGCTTGTACCGTTTGCGAGTAATTTGCTGCGGCGCCAGTTAGCATGGCGGCATAACAAGTAACAGATGGACCGCATCTTGATCGAACGACGTCAATTCAGCGGTGGCATGAAGGGCAAGAACCTGCGCTACCTGAACGAACCTTCCTCCGGGGCGGGGCGCATGACCCGCACCGGGTTTGTGCTGCTGGAGCACTTTTCCCTGCCGGCCTTCACCCAGGCGCTGGACACCCTTGTCACTGCCAACCTGCTGCGCCCCGGGCTGTTTTCCACCCGCACTTTCGGCCTCAGCGACGGCGAGGTGATCAGCGATCTGGGGCTGGTGATCCGCCCCGACTCGCGTCTGGAAACCAGTGTGTTGCAGGAACTGGACCTGCTGGTGGTCTGCGGCGGCTACCGCACGGAATTGAAGGCCAGCGACGAGTTCATCAGTCTTTTGAGAATGACCGCCGAGGCGGGCGTGCTGTTGGCCGGGTTGTGGAATGGCGCCTGGTTTCTGGGGCGGGCAGGGGTGCTGGAAGGGTATCGCTGTGCGATTCACCCGGAACATCGCCCGGCGCTGGCGGAAATCTCCAAGGCCACCCAAGTCAGCAGCGAGCCCTATGTGATTGACCGTGACCGCTTGACGGCATCGAGCCCGTCCGGGGCGTTCCACATGGCGCTGGACTGGATCAAGAGTCTGCACGACAAGGCGTTGGTCGAAGGCATCGAAGACATTCTGGCGTTCGAGGAATCGCGTTACCGGCGGATCAAACCGACCGAAAACATCAGTGTCAGTGCGCCGCTGCGTGAAGTGGTGAAGCTGATGGACGCCAATCTCGAAGAGCCGCTGGAGCTGGAGCAGCTGGCGGTGTATGCGGGGCGCTCCCGGCGACAACTGGAACGGCTGTTCAAGGAACAACTGGGCACCACCCCGCAGCGTTATTACATGGAGCTGCGTATCACCGAGGCGCGGCGGTTGCTGCAACACACCGAACTGTCCCAGGTGGATGTGCTGGTGGCCTGCGGATTTGTTTCGCCAAGCCATTTCAGCAAGTGCTACAGCGCCTATTTCGGTTATCGACCGTCCAAGGAAAAACGCTCGTCAAATGACGAGCCGTTTTCAGGTGCGATTTCAGAGGTGGTCAGCGTCAATGATCGCCTTGGCAAACGTCTGCGGACTTTCCTGTGGCAGGTTGTGACCGATGCCGCCGCTGATCAGGCGGAACTCATATTTGCCGGTGAAGCGCTTGGCGTAGTCTTCGGGCGCAGGGTGCGGGGCGCCGTTGGCATCGCCTTCCAGGGCGATGGTCGGCACGCTGATCGACGGCGCGGTGGCGAGTTTCTGCTCCAGCGCTTCGTACTGGCTTTCCCCCTGCACCAGCCCCAGACGCCAGCGGTAGTTGAACACGGTGATGGCGACGTGATCGGGGTTCTCCAGGGCTTTTGCGCTGCGGTCGAATGTGGCGTCGTCGAGGGCCCATTTCGGTGAGGCGGTCTGCCAGATCAGCCTGGCGAAATCGTGGGTGTTTTTGGCGTAACCGGCGGCACCACGTTCGGTGGCGAAGTAGAACTGATACCACCATTGCAGCTCGGCCTTGGGCGGCAGCGGGTTCTTGCCGGCGGCCTGATTGCCGATCAGATAACCGCTGACCGACACCAGCGCCTTCACCCGCTCAGGCCACAACGCCGAGACGATGTCCGCCGAGCGCGCGCCCCAGTCATAGCCGCCGAGCACGGCCTGTTTGATTTTCAGTGCATCCATGAAATCGATCACGTCGCTGGCCAACGCGGCAGGCTGGCCATTGCGCACAGTCGTGTCGGAAAGGAAATGCGTGTCGCCATAACCCCGGGCGTACGGCATCAATACCCGATAACCCTTGGCCGCCAGAATCGGTGCGACTTCGTCGTAGCTGTGAATATCGTAGGGCCAGCCGTGCAGCAGAATCACCACCGGGCCATCGGCCGGGCCGGTTTCGGCGTAGGCCACGTCCAGCACGCCGGCCTTCACATGTTTCAGCGCGCCGAAGGGCAGGTCGGCCTTCACACTGGCAGCTTCGGTCTTGACCGGCTCCGGCGCAGCCGATTGTGCGTTGGCGAATGCGCCGAACTGCATCAGGGCGGTGGCGAGAATCGACAGGCCCAGCAGGCGACGGGTTTTGCCGGCAGCGGTGGTGTGCAGTGCAGGTTTCATGGGGCGGCTCCTTTTGCAATCGACGGGGATGGGGTTCTGGGGAACCCTTCTGAACTGGAGTCCAGTAAAGCCTGTCGGTGTATCCGTGCTGTTTCGGTTTTGCTCCCGAGTCAGTGGCGTGTGTATCTGCAGGCATTGCGTACACAGTGCGATACAAACCCGTGATCCATGAAAAAGCCCCGAATGATCGGGGCCCGGTTTTTTGCATGCCTGGTGGGGTCAGGTCTGGGTGACGTGCTTCGGCCCGGCCAGCGCCCAGGCGATCAGGCCCAGCAACGGCACGAACACGATCAGTACGATCCAGACGCCCTTGTTGCTCGATTTTCCCTCACTCTTGCGCACCCGGTTGATTGCCCACAGTTCCACGAGCAAAAGAATGATGGCCAACACGATCCACGTGGTTTCGATTTGCATGAGCTACCTCCTGATGGTCATTCGGTTAGGCGGCTGGTGAAACCGGGGGTTCATTAAATTTGCGTCCCGCATGCGTCGGATAACCTGCACAAATCTTCTAAACGCATTGACCTGAAGCGCGGTAAGTTAGTCGCCATCCCCCATTTTTCGGAGCCTTTGCGTGGACAAACGCAACTGGATCGATCTGTCCCAGGATGCCGACACCGGCATCGAGACGATCCGTGCCCATTTCCAGGGTCATGCCTACGATCCGCACTGGCATGACAGCTTTCTGGTGGGCGTCACCGAGCAAGGGGTGCAGCAGTTCGATTGCCGGCGCGTGCGGCACTTCAGTACGCCGGGCAAGGCGATCATGCTGGAGCCGGGGGAGATCCACGACGGGCATGCACCGACCGAAGAGGGTTTCACTTACTTGATGCTCTACTTCGATCCGAACTGGCTGGAACGCGAGTTGCTGGCGCTGTTCGAGCAGGCGCCGGATAACTGTCAGCTCGGTTTCGCCGACACCCTGAGCCAGGACCCGCGTCTGGCCACGTCCATCAATCAGGCCTTTCACGCACTGCATCACGGCGACTTGCGTATCGTCCGGCAGAGTGCGATCGACACTTTGCTCGGATCACTGACCGCTCATCTCGACTGGCGCAAGCGTCAGGCCTTCGATCCACGCCTGCCACGGGTGGCGCAAGTTGCGCGGGAATATCTGCATGCCCATGCCTTCGAGGACGTCGGTCTGGATGATCTGGCCCGGGTCTGCGGAGTGGACCGCTTTCGTCTGACCCGCGCCTTCAAGTCAGCCTTCGGGCTGGCGCCCCATGGTTACCTGATCCAGTTGCGACTGGCCCGGGCCCGGCAAATGCTGGCGCGAGGCGAAACGCCCGCCAACGTCGCCAGTGCGCTGGGATTCGCCGATCAAAGCCATCTCGGCCGCTGGTTTCGCCGCGCCTATCACCTGACCCCGGCGGATTACCGCAAGCGCTGCTCAAACCTTCCAGACTGAACCTCATGCAACCGCGACCATGGACTCCTGTCCTGATCCGGAGTCCATGCCATGGAATCGTTGTTGCCTTTTCTGCTGTTTTCCTTCGTCGCCTCGATCACCCCGGGGCCGACCAATATTCTGGTGATGAGCCACAGCTCAAGGCGCGGAATGCTGGCCACGCTGCCGATCATCTTCGGTGCCTGTGTGTCGGCGGCACTGGTGGTGCTGGTGGTCGGGCTCGGCGTGGGTGAAACGCTGCTGCGCTATCCCCGGGTGCAGCAGGCAATGGCCTGGGCCGGGGTGCTGTGGCTGAGCTGGCTGGCGTGGCAGATCTTCCGCAGTACGCCGCCATCCCTTGACCCGGCAACGACGGGTGAAGAAGGGATCGGCGTTTATGGCGCCGCCGGCCTGCAACTGATCAACCCCAAGGTTTGGATGATGGCGGTGGCAGTGGTCAGCGTGTTTGGCGGGAGCGGCGACGAACAAACGCGGATGCTGTTGCTGGCCTTCGTGTTTCTGCTGGTCTGCCTGCCGTGCATGACGGTGTGGGCGATGCTAGGTGTGGGCAGTGCGCGACTCTTTGGCTCGCCACGGGCATTCAGGCGCATGAATGCCGGGTTGGCGTTTTTGCTGTTGTTGTCGGCCTGGTTGACGGTGTTGGTGTAGCCCCCCAGAATCGCGCCCCGATCCGGCCACAGGTGCCGGGGGTTGAAAGTAAAAGAGGTTGCGGTTGAACGAACAGACATTGTCCAGGCGCCTGGAACGGGTGGCGGCACACGTACCCGTGGGGGCGCGGCTGGCGGATATCGGCTCGGATCACGGCTATCTGCCGGTGGCGTTGATGCGTCGCGGTGCCATTGAAGCGGCAGTGGCGGGGGAGATGGCCTTGACGCCGTTTCGCTCGGCTGAACGCACCGTGCGCGAGAACGATCTGGGCGAACAGATTACTGTGCGCCTGGCTGATGGCTTGATGGCCATCGAACCAGAAGATGCAATCACCGCAATCAGCCTCTGTGGCATGGGCGGCGAAACCATCCGTGACATTCTCGACGCCGGCAAGGCGCGCCTCAGCGGCCGCGAGCGTCTGATCCTGCAACCCAACGGCGGCGAGCAACCGCTGCGCCAATGGTTGATGGACAACGGCTACCGGATCCTTTGCGAAGAAGTCCTGCGGGAAAACCGTTTCGATTACGAAATCATCGTCGCCGAGCGTGGCGGGCCGGTGAGGTACACCGCCGAGGAGCTTTACTTCGGCCCGCTGCATTTGCAGACGCGCTGCCCGGCATTCATCGGCAAATGGCAGCATCGCCTGCGCCACAAACAACAGACCCTGCATCACTTCGGGCGCGCGCGGCACGGGGTTTGCGAGCACAAGGTGCAAGACCTGGTCCGTCAGGTGCGGTGGATTACCGACGTGCTGGCTTGAGACCGGCCCGAGGCTGATATCATTCACCCATTTTCACGCAGGGCAGAACCATGAACCGTCAGAAGAAACTGCAACAGCTCTTCAAGGAAAAAACCAGAAAGGCCAACGCCAAACTGGCGCCGAAAAGCAACAAGCCCAGGTACATCAGCAAGGCCGATCGTTTGAAGATGGAACTGGAAGCCGCACCCGAAGCAAATGTTGAGGACTGCCCGGTTCCGTGACCGCTGCGGCGCTTACGGAACCGGATGCAGGCGGTTATTTCAATTCGAGGGTCTTGATGACGGCTTCGCCCTCGGTACCACCCGGCCAGCAAAGATCGACGCTGATCGAATCACTGTTTTTCACATGGAAAATGGCGAAGTTCTTGTCTTCCGAGTGACTGAACAGGTGCTCGAACTGGACATTTTCATTACCACTCAGCGTACCGGATTTGGCTATTCCGGCAGAGACAGCCTGCCCGGCGGGCATTCGCGAAATGGCACTCGAGGTAATCTGGTAAACGTTGGCCTGGCGATAGATTTTGTGTTGCAACCTGAAGGCGGCAGCACAATGAACATCGCCGCTCAAGAACACCAACGTTCGGCCCTGGGCATCGAAGGCCGCGAATACTTTTTCCAGCAGCAGGTTTCTTTCTACGTGATTGGACTCATGATCCCATTCATCCATGAAATCGTCCTTGAGACTGTTGATCAAAGTACCCGCCGTCAGCACGATGGATCGCCAGTGAACAACTGGAACGGAACTGACCACAAACACGATTTTTGACCTTTTGACAGGCGACGTATCCAGCCAGCCTAGAAAGCGGGCAACCTGATCGTCTCCAAGCAGCCTGTTCCGGGCTCTTTCCACATCATGATGCCCGCGCAGGTCGAGCACATAGAATGGGGTCGTGCCCTTTATGAAGTTATAGTCCCAGACGCATTTTTCGGGTGTTTTCAATAACGACCTGACAATGTTGGTGGGAGGGTTATGGCTATGGCCATATTCGAAATAGGCTGTTCTTGCCGCATTCCACATCGAGTCGATAAGTTGCTGGTCGATTTCAGGGTCGTCTTTCTTGAAGTACCTTGAAAGAATTTCCAGGCGCTCCTCGTTGGTTCGCGACCCCCAGCCATCCATGATTTCATGGTCATCCCAAATCATGTATTGAGGCGTTTTCGAAAAGATCTCCTGCATTTGAGGGAAATTCCAGTACACGCGGTAGTACCAGCGGTAGAGGCTAAGGAGGTAAGCATCAAGACCCGCGGTGAGCAGTTTTCCGTCTTTTGTGAACGCCGCGATCAGATCGTCCTTGTTGTTCTGCAGCCATTCCCAGATGTCCGGAAAGTATTTGTTTTTCTGGCAGTCCACATAGACCTGATCGCCACCGCCAATCACGAATCTGACTTTCGCGTTATTGGCTCTGTTGAGAAACAAGGGCCACGCACCATTGCTGTTATTGGCGTTGAACGGGTCATGGCAGCTATAGAACCCGAAGCTGAAATCGGGCATGGATTGCGCCATGGTGGTAAAGGAGTAGACCTTCTGATATCCGATTTCTGTCCTGCGCCACATACTCTTTGACGTCGGTTTCTGACTCATCAAGTAATAGTAGTAAGTGGTGTTCGGTTTCAGATTGGTAATGTCGAAGGTGTTGGTCAGGTCCGAGTCTTCACTGAACTTGTACGACAGTATGTTTTTCGGGTCGCACCCCTGACCTTTGAGAAACAGTTCAATGGGTTTGTCATCAAGCGTGAACAGGTCCCCGACCAACGCCTTTTCGGACCAGACCAGCGCCCATTCGCCTGCCTTATAGACACGAACCCAGATTCGGGCGCTGTCAGTGCTCACGTGACCGACGATGCTGGCAGTGCCCAGTTTATTCACGTCGTATTCGTTGTTCCGCGGATCGACCAAGGCCATGACTTTCTCCATTTTCACTTGGGTTGCCAGGGGAACTGGAGTTCTGATCGAACACGGCCAACAGCAAACTTCTGACAAATCCCCATGAGGTGAACGATGTGACTATAGATGGTATCGGGCCATTGGGCTGAAGGTCCTCAACTGCCCGGCTGCGGTGGCTTGGCCAACTCAATCCCCGCCGCCCCCAGCCGCTTGAGTATCTCGAACAACAAATCACTCTTGGTCTTGCCGACAATTCGCGGGCTGTCGACGTAGCCGGTCACGGTCAGGGTGATGCCATCGGGCGAAAGCTTGCTGAAGCGCACGAAGGGCGCCGGTTTGCCGAGGATGGTTTCGTGTTCTTTGTAGGTATCGAGCAACAGGCTTTTGACTTGTTCGGGATCGATGTCCAGCGGGAACATAAGCTCCAGCGTCGCCACCCCCTGGGCACTGCCGCCGAGGGTGACGTTGCGCAGGTTCTGCGAGATCAGTTGCGAGTTGGGCACGATCACGATCGAGCGGTCACTGAGCTGGATCTCGGTGGCGCGCACGTTGATCCGCCGGATGTCGCCCTCGACGCCGCTGATGCTGATCAGATCGCCGACCTTGACCGGGCGCTCGGTGAGCAGGATCAGCCCGGAGACGAAATTCTTCACGATCTCCTGCAGACCGAAACCGATCCCCACCGACAGTGCGCTGACGATCCACGCCAGGTTGGTCCACTGCACGCCCAGTGACGATAGCGTCAACAGAATCACCACTGCGTAGCCGATGTTGGAAAACAGCGTACTGAGCGATGCACACATGCCCGGGTCCATGTCGGTCTTGGGCAGGAACTCGTTGTCGAGCCAGCGGCGCAGGGCGCGAATCAGGTAGATGCCGATCAACAGCGCCAGCGCCGCGTTGAGCAGGTGGCCGGGAACTATGTGCAGTTTGCGCAGGCCGGCGCCGCCGAGAATCGTACCGATGCTGGCGGCCAATTGGCCCAGCGTGGTGCCGATGCCGCCGACGAACAAGGTGATCCCCGCCAGCAGCAACAGCGCGGCGCGGCCCACGCCGGCCAACAGGGTCGAGGCCTGTTCGAGGCGCCGGTCACCCACGCCCAGCAGTTGCTTCAAGGCCTTGCCGCTGGAGTGGCGGGGGGAGAAAAAATACTCGCAGCTGTCCTTGAGCAACTGCATCAACAGGTAGAAGCCGGACAGCACGATAAACGCCCACACCAGTTCATAGGTGATGAACCGCGCCAGCGAGACATAACCGGTGAGCAATGCGCCCAGGGAAATGACCATCGCCAATGTGGTGAGGCTGTAAATCACGCCGGCCAGGGTGTTGCCCGTCACCTGCGCATCCCCGGCGGCCGCCAGCGCCTTGCGCACCTTGCCGACGCGCATCAGCAGCACGGTGACAATGGCCAATACCACCAGCGCGATCACGCCACGACCGGTGATCACGATCTGGCTGCTCATGCCGGACGAATTGCCGACTTGCACTGCGGTCACCAGCACCAGCAGTGTCGCGGCGAGGATCCGTGCGAAGGGCTTGAGCGTCAGAGCAACGGGTTCGGCAATCACCGGCAGCCGCCACGACGGATGTTCGGTTGAAAGCAACGCCCGGCTCAGGCCGGTGATCATCACGCAGGCGTACACCACTTTCTGGAATTCGTCGGAAAAGGTCGCCAGCATCGGCGGCAGCGGCACATGGCGGGTGCAGGCGTAATACAGCAGTTCCAGGGCGATCGCAGTGGTTGCCAGTGTCGCCAGCGCCGAGGCGAATGCCAGCGAGCTGCGCCGCAGCCGGCCTTCGGGCATGCGATGAATGCATACCCACGCCAGCCAGCGGTCGGCCAGACGCCGGCCCAGCGTCCAGATGACGAAAGACAACACTACCAGCACGGCGGTGTAGAACCGTTGTCCCGGTTGCCAGGCCTCGGTGCCGGTTTCCTTGACCTGCTGGACGAACTCCTGCAAGCGTTGGCGATCCTCAGGGGCGGGATCGACCACGGGCGACCAGAAATCCGGGCTCAGCACGCTGTCGGTGCGCAGGGTGAGTTCGCTTTCCAGCAGCGTGCGGCGTATGCCGGCGATCTGGGTGATCAGCTCCGTGGCGCTTTGTTTGAGCGTGGCCAGATTCTTCAGCGCGGTGTCGACCTTGTTTTTCTGTTCGATCAGCGTCGCCCGTTGCGCGGCGATATCGGCTTGTTCGGCGGCGACTGTTTCCGTCGGCGCCGCGCCCAGCACGCCCAGTTGCACGGTCAGTTGCGCCTGCTGCGGCAATAGCGAAGCCGACAGCCGATCGATGTCGAGAATGAATGTCTGCACCCGATCCTGCGGACCTTCGAGCTGGTTGTAATTGTTGGCGGACGAGATCTGTTGCTTGAGGCCGTCGAGGCGTAGCTGCAACGCTTGCAGATCACTTTGCGTGACGCCGGGAAGCGGGGCGCCTGTGTCGGCGACACCCGGCAGGTCGGCCGCCGACACCATGGTCAGGCCCGGGCCGAGCAGGATCAGGACAACCAACATCAATGACTTCAAGGCAGGGCGCATGGGGCTGACGGATTCCGGTTGAGCACACAAACACTCAGGTTAGGTGATCGTTCGAGTGCTGCATGATTTTCCGTGGCTAATCCTGGCTTAATGTTCATCCGCTGATATCGCCGGCACTTGATTGTGAATCCCTTTTTTCGTCACTAGACTCACGGCCATGAAACGCTGTCTGCGGTTTTGTCTTGTCTTCCTGATCAGCCTGGCGCTTCCCCTCAGCGGGATGGCGGGCGTGCAGGCGCCGACGGAACCCTGCCCGATGCAGGCCATGGGCATGGCGATGATGGATGGCATGGGCATGGATTGCTGCAAGGACATGAAAAGCCCCAACGATCACGGCGCGCCTTGCAAGCCTGGCCAGGAGTGCAAGACCGGCGGTGTGCTGCAAGTCGCGATCTTCAAACCGCCCGTCACCGTGTTCAGCCCCGTGACGCATTCTTTCTTCAGTGATTCCCTGCCCGTAGCGACCCCGTCCGGGGTCTGGCGACCGCCCCGCGTCTGATTCCTGTCTCCCTTGAAAACTCATTCCGCCCTGGCGGAGTGGATTGGCTGTGCGCGTGTTTTACGCCGCGTGCAGCGCACGATCACAGGAATCGTAACCATGAAATTCAAGTGCACAGGTTGGCCACTCGTGGCCGGCCTTGCGGCAAGTGTGCTCGCGTGGCCGGGTTTCGCCGCCGCGCTGACACTCGATGAAGCGCTGCGGCTGGCGGAAGCCAACGCGCCGTCGCTGAACGCTCAAGATGCAAAACTCCAGGCCGCCAGCAGCGCTGCCATCCCGGCGGGGGAGTTGCCTGATCCGAAACTGGTGCTGGGTGTGCAGAACTACCCCGTGGGAGGGCCGGATCGATACAGCCTCGACAAGGACTTCATGACCATGCAAATGGTCGGCTGGCGTCAGGACATGCCCAACAACGACAAGCGCAAGGCGCGCATCGAAGTCGCCGAGGCAGCCGTCGAGCGGGCGGCGGCGGAACGTCGTGTTGAACGCCTCAAGGTCCGGCAGGCCACGGCACTGGCGTGGATCGGCCGCTATTCGGTGGAGCGCAAACAGGCGCTGCTTCAGGACTTCTACAAGGAAAACCGCTTGCTGAGCGATACCGTGCGGGCGCAGATCGCTGGTGGCCGCGCGCAACCTGCCGACGCGGTGACGCCGAAGCAGGAAGCCGCCCGACTGGCCGAGCAAGAAGACAACCTGACGCTGGAACGCACACAGGCCCAAGCGGCCCTCAAACGCTGGATCGGCGCTGCCGCCAACGACAAGCCCGAAGGCAGCCTGCCGCAGTGGCCGGTCGACCCTGCGAACTTCAATCATCAACTGCAACACCATCCCGAACTGGCCGCGTTTGCGCCCATGGCCCGCGAAGCACAGGCGAAGGTGCAGGAAGCCGTGTCCGAGAAAAAGTCCGACTGGAGCTGGGAAGTGGATTACCAGCACCGTGGTCGCGAATTCGGCGACATGGTCAGCGTGCAGTTTGCCTGGGACCTGCCGCTGTTTCCCGAATCGCGACAGAACCCGAAGATCGCCGCCCGCCAGGCTGAACTCAGCCAGATCGAAGCACAGCGCGAAGCCCTGTCCCGGGAGCATGGCGAACAACTGGAAAACGAGCTGGCCGAGTACGCACGCCTCGACCGCGCGGTGCTGCGCAACCAGCAAAGCCTGGTGCCGCTGGCCAAAGAGAAGGTCGAGTTGAGCCTCGCCAGTTATCGCGCCGGCAAGGGCGATCTGAACGCTGTCGTCAGCGCCCGTCGTGAACTCATCGACGCACGACTCAAACAGATCGACGTGGAAGAACAGCGCGCACTGAGCGCTGCGCGTCTGCATTTCGCTTATGGGGAGACCAGCCTGTGAACCTACCAAAACACAACAGCCTCTGGTTGGCCGGCCTCGCCCTTGCTGTGGGGGTAGCAGCGGGCTATGGCGTGGCTTTTCAGCGCATGCCTGGCGCAACCGGAGCGGCAGCGGAGCAGGGCACCGAACCCAAGGCCCTGTACTGGTATGACCCGATGTACCCGCAGCAGAAATTCGACAAACCCGGAAAGTCGCCCTTCATGGACATGCAACTGGTACCTCGATACGCCAGCGAAGGCGCGGGCAATGCGACGGTGAGTATCGATCCGGGCCTGAGCCAGAATCTCGGGCTGCGCACGGCAACGGTTGTGCGCGGGCGGTTTTCCTCCAGCCTCGATGTGAGCGGTGTGCTGGCCTTCAACGAGCGTGATGTGGCGGTGATCCAGACCCGCACCAGCGGTTTTGTCGAACGGGTCTACACCCGGGCGCCGGGGGATGTGCTGGCGGCGGGGGCGCCATTGGCGGACATTCTCGTACCGGACTGGGCGGCAGCGCAGGCCGAGTTTCTGGCCCTCAAGCGCAGCGGTGAGCGGGAGTTGATTTCGGCGGCGCGCCAGCGTTTGCAACTGACCGGTATGCCGTCGAGCCTGATCGCACAAATGGAGCGTAGCGGTAAGGTTCAGCCGAACCTGACCGTCACCAGCCCGGTGGGTGGCGTGGTGCAGGAACTCAACGTGCGCACCGGCATGACCGTGGCGAGCGGCGAGACGCTGGCGCGGATCAATGGCCTGGAAAGCGTATGGCTTGCCGTGGCGGTGCCGGAAGCGCAGACAGGCGCCATCAGTGAAGGGCAAGCCATCGAGGCGCGGCTGTCGGCGTTTCCCGGCGCCGTGTTCAACGGCAAGGTCAGCGCCATTCTGCCGGACACCAACCCCGACAGCCGTACCCTGCGCGTGCGGGTTGAACTGGCCAACACCGAGGGTCGCTTGCGGCCGGGGATGACCGCTCAGGTAAGGCTGAACAGCTCGACCGGCCAGGACAGCCTGTGGGTGCCGAGCGAGGCGGTGATCCGCACCGGCAAGCGGGCCCTGGTCATGCTGGCCGAGGACGCGGGGCACTATCGCCCGCTGGAGGTACGGCCCGGGCAGGAAAGCGACGGCAAGACGCTGATCCTTCAAGGCCTGGAAGAAGGGCAGAAGGTCGTGACCTCCGGCCAGTTCCTGCTCGACTCCGAAGCCAGCCTGAAAGGTATCGTCGCCGCGCCGCTTGAGAGGGAAGGCGAAAACTCGGAGAGCCAGCCATGATCGCCGCGCTGATTCGCTGGTCCGTGGCCAACCGCTTTCTGGTGCTGTTGGCGACGTTGTTTGTCACCGGTTGGGGGGTGTGGTCGGTGCAGAGCACGCCGATCGATGCATTGCCGGACTTGTCCGATGTGCAGGTGATCATCCGCACGCCGTACCCCGGGCAGGCACCGCAGATCGTCGAGAACCAGGTGACCTATCCGCTGACCACCACCATGCTGTCGGTGCCGGGGGCGAAAACCGTCCGTGGTTATTCGTTTTTCGGTGACAGTTTCGTGTACGTGCTGTTCGAGGACGGCACCGATCAGTATTGGGCGCGTTCGCGGGTGCTGGAGTACCTGAGCCAGATCCAGAGTCGTCTGCCGGCCAGTGCCAAACCGGCGCTGGGCCCGGATGCCACCGGGGTCGGCTGGATTTACCAGTACGCGCTGGTGGACCGCACGGGGCAGCATGATCTGGCGCAACTGCGCGCCTTGCAGGACTGGTTCCTCAGGTTCGAGCTCAAGACCCTGCCCAACGTCGCCGAAGTCGCCACCCTTGGCGGCATGGTCAAGCAGTATCAGGTGCAGCCCGATCCGGTAAAACTGGCCAGCCTCGGCATCACCCTGGCGCAAGTGCGTGAAGCCATCGGCAAGGCCAATCAGGAAACCGGCGGTGCGGTGCTGGAAATGGCTGAGACCGAGTTCATCGTGCGTGCGTCCGGCTACCTGAAAACCCTCGATGATTTCCGGGCAATCCCGCTCAAACTCGGTGCGGGCGGAGTGCCGGTGACCCTGGGCGATGTCGCAACGATCCAGACCGGGCCGGACATGCGTCGGGGCATCACCGAGCTGGACGGCCAGGGCGAAACCGTCGGTGGCGTGGTGGTTTTGCGCAGCGGCAAAAACGCCCGGGAGACCATCGCGGCGGTCAAGGCCAAGCTCGATGACATGAAAAGCAGCCTGCCGCCCGGCGTGGAGATCGTCACCACCTACGACCGCAGCAAACTCATCGATCGCGCCGTGGACAACCTCAGCCACAAACTGCTCGAAGAGTTCATCGTAGTGGCGCTGGTCTGCGGGATCTTCCTCTGGCATCTGCGCTCGTCACTGGTGGCGATCATCTCGTTGCCGGTGGGTGTCCTGATTGCGTTCATCGTCATGCGTCATCAGGGGCTGAACGCCAACATCATGTCACTGGGCGGGATTGCCATCGACATTGGTGCCATGGTCGATGCCGCCGTGGTGATGATCGAGAACGCCCACAAGAAAATCGAAGCGTGGCACGCCGCCAATCCGGGGCAGGCGCTCAAGGGCGAACGCCATTGGCAGGTGATGACCGACGCGGCGGCAGAGGTGGGGCCGGCGCTGTTCTTCTGCCTGTTGATCATCACGCTGTCGTTCATCCCGGTGTTTACCTTGCAGGCTCAGGAGGGACGATTGTTCGGCCCGCTGGCGTTCACCAAGACCTATGCCATGGCAGCTGCAGCGGGACTGTCGGTGACACTGGTGCCGGTGCTGATGGGGTACTGGATTCGCGGCCGGATTCCGGATGAGCGCCACAATCCGCTCAATCGTTGGCTGATCCGGATCTACCAGCCGGCGCTGGATGCGGTGTTGCAGCGGCCGAAACTCACCCTGCTGGTGGCGCTGCTGGTGTTTATCAGCGCGGCGTGGCCGGTGTCGCGCCTGGGGGGTGAGTTTCTGCCGCCACTGGACGAAGGCGATTTGCTGTACATGCCTTCGGCCTTGCCGGGATTGTCAGCGCAAAAAGCTGCGCAATTGCTGCAACAGACCGACCGCCTGATCAAGACCGTGCCCGAGGTCGAGCATGTGTTCGGCAAGGCCGGTCGCGCCGAAACCGCTACCGATCCGGCGCCGCTGGAGATGTTCGAAACCACCATCCAGTTCAAGCCCCACGAACAATGGCGTCCGGGCATGACCCCGGAAAAACTCGTGGAAGAACTGGACCGCGTGGTGAAAGTACCGGGGCTGACCAACATCTGGATCCCGCCGATCCGCAACCGCATCGACATGCTCGCTACCGGGATCAAAAGTCCCATCGGGGTAAAAGTCGCCGGCAACGACCTGGCGCAGATCGATGCGGTGACCCAGGCCGTCGAACGCGTGGCCAAAGACGTGCCCGGCGTCAGTTCGGCGCTGGCCGAGCGCCTCACAGGTGGCCGCTACATCGACGTCGATATCGACCGCACCGCCGCCGGTCGCTACGGGCTCAATATCAGCGATGTGCAATCCATCGTCGCTGGCGCCATCGGTGGAGAAACCGTCGGGGAAACCATCGAGGGGCTGGCGCGATTCCCGATCAACATCCGTTATCCACGAGAGTGGCGCGACTCGCCGGATGCTCTGCAACAGCTGCCGATTTACACGCCCTCGGGCAGTCAGGTCACCCTCGGTATGCTGGCGAAAATCCGGGTCACGGACGGCCCGCCAATGCTCAAGAGCGAAAACGCCCGACCGTCCGGCTGGGTGTACATCGACGTGCGAGGACGGGACATCGCTTCGGTGGTGGGTGACTTGCGTCGAGCGGTCAACGAGCAGGTGAAATTGCAGCCCGGCATGAGCCTGAGTTACTCGGGGCAATTCGAGTTTCTCGAACGGGCCAACGCTCGCCTGAAACTGGTGGTGCCGGCCACGTTGCTGATCATATTCGTGCTGCTCTACCTGACCTTCGCCCGTTTCGACGAAGCACTGCTGATCATGGCCACGTTGCCGTTCGCCTTGAGTGGCGGCGCCTGGTTTCTCTATCTGTTGGGCTACAACCTGTCGGTCGCCACTGGGGTGGGATTCATTGCGTTGGCCGGGGTCTCGGCCGAGTTCGGCGTGATCATGCTGTTGTACCTGAAAAACGCTTGGGCCGAACGCAAAAACTGCGGCGATCATACCGAGCGCGGTCTGGTCGCGGCGATTGGCGAAGGCGCCGTGCAGCGCGTACGCCCGAAGGCCATGACCGTGGCCGTGATCATCGCGGGCCTGTTGCCGATCCTGCTGGCTAGCGGCACCGGCAGCGAAGTCATGAGCCGCATCGCCGCGCCCATGGTCGGCGGCATGGTCACAGCGCCCCTGTTGTCCCTGTTCGTCATTCCGGCGGCGTATCGGTTGATGCGCCGTCGTCGTTTGTCCGCTGAAACCCTCCCACCTGAAGGAAAAAGCTCATGAAACTGATCCCGATCACCTTTGCAGGCACGCTGGTTGCGTTCGCTTTTACGGTGCAGGCAGAAGACATGCCCGGCATGAAAATGGACGACATGCAAGGCATGCAGATGCAGGCCGCGACGCAACAGGCACCTGCCGCGAATGCCGAGGGCACGATCAAGGCGATCGATGCCGCGAAGTACACCGTGACCGTGACCATTGCACACGGCGCCGTTCCTGCGTTGCAGTGGCCGCCGATGACCATGGGCTTCGCCGCGACTCAGGAGCAACTGGCCGGGTTGGCGGTGGGCGACCGGGTGAAGTTTTCGTTCCGGATGGAGGGCAGCAAGGCGATGCTGGTTTCGATCAGCAAGTAAGGTCGTAATAACGGCGCGAACATTCGCGCCGTTTTTTTTTAGTTGGGCAGGTCGGTCATGACGACTCCGGTCATAGCAGGCTGATGCGGTCGAGCTCGCGCTTGAGGGCATCGCGGTCGAGCTCGGCGAAGGGCAGGGCGAGGAAGGCCCGGCAGCGGGTTTCGATCCGGGCGAGGGTGGCGTGGAACGCTGCGTTGACAGTGGTCTCATCGCCACGCACTTCCGACGGATCCTCCAGCCCCCAATGGGCCTTCAAGGCGGGCCCGAAATAGACGGGGCAGGCTTCACCGGCGGCCTTGTCGCACACGGTGATGACGATGTCCGGCGGGTTGTCTTCGAAAGCGTCGTTGCCCTTGCTGCTCAACCCGACGGTGGAAATACCGGCCTCCTGCAACGTGGTCAGGCTGCGTGGCAACACCTGGCCCTTGGGGAAACTGCCGGCGCTGACCGCCTCGAAACCTTGCAGCGCCAGGTGATTGAACATCGCTTCGGACAGAATGCTGCGACAACTGTTGGCGGTGCACATGAATAGAACGCGCATGATCGGTCCTCAGCAGGCGGATGTATTGAGCGGGCGGTCGCACGAAGCGGCGAGTCGCGCACTGTTTGCATATGTATAGGGCAAGCGCTTGAATCGATGACACCAGGCGCGTCGAAAGAAGGCGTTGGGCGATTCAGCGCTTGCTGAACGCCAACCGCGCCGCAAACAGCACGAAAATCATGCCGGTGGTGCGATCCATCCAGCGAATCACTTTCTCCCGGCGCAGAAAACCCGACAACGGTTGCGTCGCGCCAATCAGCACCAGCGACCAGATCAATCCCAGCACCACATGAATGCTCACCAGACCGAACGTCCACGGCACCAGTGGCTGCCCTTGGGGAATGAACTGGGGCAGGAACGACACGTAGAAAATTCCCACCTTGGGATTGAGCACATTGCCCAGCATGCCCTTCAAGAACCAGTTGCTCCCCGGTTTGCCGTTGGATTCGGCAGGCGCCAGCGAGCGGCGAGGGCGCAGCAGCATGTTCAAGCCGAGCCACGCCAGATACCCCGCGCCGCAGTACTTCAACAGGTTGTAGGCCAGCTCCGAAACGGCAATCAACGCCCCCAGCCCGAACGCCACCGCCGCGCCCCACAACAGGCAACCGGCATTGATGCCCAGCGCAGCACGCAAGGCCTGTTGCCTGCCTTCGACGGTGGCGGTGCGCAGGATCAGCGCGGTGTCGAGGCCGGGTGTCAGGGTCAGCAGCGTGGCGGCGAAGGTGAAGGCGAGAAGGTTGTCGGCGATGGACATGGCAAGTGTGTTCCCTGTGCTGGATGGGGGAACGGTAGCGGTTTCAGGCAGGAGGATCCAGCAGGGAGATCAGGCGCGGTTCGATGCCGTCAGGACTTATCTCAAGGATCGCCAGCGTGACCGGCAGCTTGAAACGGCGAGGGCCGGCGCTGCCGGGATTGACGTAGAGCCGGTCGCCGCGCCATTCGATAAGCGGCTTATGGGAATGGCCGGTAATGATGAGTCTGATCTGCGGGTCGAGATCGGCCGGCACATCGGCGATGTCATGCACGAGCAGGGCTTGCCAGCCATTCAGGTCGAAGGTCAGGAGATCGGGAATATCGCCGGCCCACGGACTGTTCAGGTCGTTGTTGCCCCGAACGGCTTGCACAGGCGCGATGTCGGCCAGTCGGGCGAGAATGTCCGGGTTGCCGATATCGCCGGCGTGGATGATCCGGTCGCAGCCTTGCAACGCTGCGAGGGCTTCGGGGCGCAGGAGGTTGTGGGTGTCGGAGAGGATGCCGGCTTTCACAATTCGATCGCCCATGTCTGACTCACCAGATCCTTCCCGAAGCTGTGAATCGGCTCTTCCTCCACCAATTCGAACCCCGCCCGCTGATACAACTTGCGCGCATCCACCAGATTGCTGGTCGTCCACAAAATCATCTTTTTATACCCGACATCCCGGGCAAACCTCAGGCACTCCTCGACCAGTCGATTGCCGATCCCCAGCCCGCGCGCGCTGGCGTCCACAAACAGCATGCGCAGTTTTGCCGTGGTTTCGTCATGTCGGATGACGAATACCGAACCCACCACCTTGCCGTCCTTTTCCGCGATCCAGCAGCGTTCGTTTTTGGGATTGAACTCGCGCAGGTATTTGGCCACGACCTCGGCCACCAGCGCTTCGAACTCCGAGTTCCAGCCGTATTCGCGGGTATAGATCACGGTCTGCTGCTGCACCACCAGCCCCATGTCGCCGGGTTGCGGGTCCCGCAGCAGATAGGTCGTCGGTTTGCCTCCCTCCAGCAAGGTCTGGATCAGCCTCATGGACTCGATCAATTGCAGCTGCTGCGGCTCGGCCAGGCGTTCGAGCAGGGTGATGACTTCCTGTCGCGAGGCCTGTTCCAGCGGGGCGAGGATTTCGCGGCCCAGATCGGTAATGTGCAACAGGCTGGCGCGGGCGTCGGTGGCGGAAGGGACTTTCCGGATCAGGCCTTTTTTGTCGAAGCCGCTGATGATCCGGCTCATGTAACCGGCGTCGAGGCCCAGCATCTGCCGCAGGTCGGCGCTGGTCAGATCACCGCCGGAGGCCAGTTCGTAGAGGATACGCAGCTCGGTCAGCGAGTAGTCGCTCTGCAGGAGGTGCTCCTGCAGAACGCCGATCTGATGGGTGTAGAAACGGTTGAACTGACGGACGGTGTCGGCGCGTTCGATGAGAATGGGCATGGACATGGCGGATACTCGAATGGTTGCCTTGAGCAACTATATAGTTGCCGAAGGCAATCAAGTCAAATGAATTGTCCGGGATTCGCCAAGGCAAACTCCGCAGGGTCGAACCGTTCGCTGGTGTCCATTCGTATGTTCCTGAGGCTCACCGTTTCCAGGTGTGATGCGTAGAGCGTGTCAGAAAAATAAGTGATCAGCAGTGTGCGGCGGCGAGCACCGGTGGGGTTCAGGCTGCCGGCGTGGATCAGGTCGGCGTCGAAGGTCAGGATGTCGCCCGCGTTGCCGGTCAGTTGTACAGACCGGGACTCGTCGGCGAAGTCGACGGGCGGTGCGCCGGGCGCCGGGCGATGGCTGCCGGGGACAAGGCGGGTGGCGCCGTTTTCGGGCCCGTAGTCATCGAGGTAGACCAGTGCGATGGCCGTGTCGCCGGGACGCTGCGCCGACAGGTCGCGGTGCAGTTGCTGGTGGCCGCCGTTGGCGAGGGGTTCGCGGCCTTCCACCTGGGAGAGAAAGAAGCGCTCGCCAATCAACTCGCCCACCACGGCCAACAAGGGTGGCAACCGGCACACAGCCTGGACGGTCGGGTCGGTGTCCAGCAGCGAATGGCGCCAGTCGATGCCACGAGGTACGGGCCATTCGCTTGAGGGTTTTACGCCGGTGTCGAATGTGTGCCGAAGTCCGGTCAGCCATGCCGCCGGGATTGCCCGGCGGAGCAGGGCGTAGCCGTTCTCGTGAAGTTGTCTAGCGCAGGGCGTAGACCCAGGCATCCATTGCCGTCCCGTCATCCAGAGTCACCCTGGTCAAAACCCGCTGATACTCGGCGCCTTCAAACTCATCGAGCGCCGCCCAGTGCAGGTGGAAGTTGTCTGACGAGAAAATATAGCCTTCGATGACATCGCCATCCTCTGCGATCACCAGTCCGGGAAAGCCCATATCGGCGCCCCAGCCCGCGTTCGCCAGACGCCCCCTCAATGAAGCGGCCTGCCAGGTGCCGCCGATGTTCAGCATCACATGCTCATTCGGGCGGCCAGGGCCCAGGGTTCCATAAACGAAGAGACGTTCCACGATTGCTCCTGACGGTCAAAAGGGTGGGATCCTGACGTATCACGAATGCACAGGCAACACCGCCATCAGTAGGGAAGTGACCGGTTCAGAAAGCCGTCGATCAATGCCACCACCTGTTGCTGGATCACCGCACGCGAACGACCGCCGCCATCCCCGCAAATCATGCCGTCACCCGGTGATTAGAAAAATAGATCTGTCCCCAAATAAAAAAAGCCCGGCGGATAAGGCCGGGCTTTCGTCCAATGCTGCGGTAAAACCCTGCATTCAGGCGTTACGACTTTCGATCAGACGGTCGGAACCACCTTCGGCAACGGCATCGCTGAACAGAGGATCGGTTTCAGTGGCGGCAACGGCATCGCTGAACAGAGGATCGGTTTCAGTGGCGGCAACGGCATCGCTGAACAGTGGATCGGTCTGAGTCGCAGCAGCAACCGCGTCGCTGAACAATGGGTCGGTTTGAGTGGCTGCGGCAACCGCATCGCTGAACAGAGGGTCGGTTTCAGTCGCCGCAAAAGCATTCAGGGCGAAGAGCGAGAAGGCGATACCGATAAGGGTTTGGCGTTTCATGGTTCTGTACTCCGTGTGCAGTGGGTTGGTATGGAGCAGATCCTACGCTTCGGATTTGATATGAGAATTTCATTGAGTTAATGATCGTTATCGACGCAGTCAATGGTTGGCTTCGATCACCCGAAGTGCTCTGAACTGTTGCGCCAATCCGAGTGCCACACCACCGCTGTTCACCGTAGGCAGCAGATGAGTGAAGGGAATATCGATCATCCTTCCCTCACGCACGGCACGCAGGGTCGACAGCACCGGGTCCTGCATCAACAGCCGGCGTTTGCGGCTGGCCGGCGACCACTGCGCGTCGGCCATCAGGATCACGTCCGGGTCACTGGCGAGCAGTGTTTCGCGACTTACCGTGACCCGGTACTGGTTGATGTCGGCCAGCAGATTGCGCGCCCCGGCGGCGGCCAGCAGCGGGGTGACGAAGCCTCTTCGGCCTTCGCTGTCGAGGCCATTGATCTCGCTGTCCAGATAAAACACCGACAACGGTCTGTCCGAACCGGCCAGTGACCGGGCACGTTTCAGGTCTGCATCCAGCGCCTTGCTCAGCTGCCGGGCTTGCGGCTGCTTGTGAAGCAAGGCGCCGAGGGTCGAGAGGTCGTTGCGGATGTGTTCGAAATAGTCGAGCGAGTGTCCGTTGCACGCGGACTCCAAAAGATAGGAAGCCACGCCATTGCGTCCCAACCCGCTGCGCGACGTCACGCCATGGCCAAATGCCGAGGCGAACCCGCCGATCACCAGATCCGGATTCTGCGCGTACAGCACTTCGCTCGCCGGGTAGCGTGGCGCAATCACCGGCACGCCGAAATATTCGGACTGCGGCACACCGGTGTCGTCCAGATAGGCGACGCCCACCAGCGCCGGGCCCGCACCCAACGCCAGCAGCAGATCGGCCGCATGCTGATTGAGGGCGACGATCCGCGACGGTGGCGTGGCCGGTGCGTTCCAGGTCTCGCCACAATTGCGGTAGCTGTCGGCCAAAACGGGCAGCGCACAGAACAGAGCAGCCACAAAGCCGAGCATTCTCATGAGCGCGACCTGATCAGCAGATCCTCGACCACTTCACCGCCCACCAGATGCACCTCGACCAGTCGCTGCGCATCCGCGTGACTGCGCACGCCGTACCAGCAGGTCTCCGGATACACCGTCACGATCGGCCCCAGGTTGCACGGGAATTGACAGTGCGTACGGGTCAGCAAAACGCCGCCCGGTGTCTCGATGCGATCATGGGTCAGCAAGTGTCGGCGCAGGGTTTTCCATAGCTGCAAGGCGCCGCGCCGGGTGCAGCGCGGACCGGTGCAGAGGAACACATGGCGCGCATGCTCGGGCACGTGCGACCAGTCCGGATGCGTGTCGACGCCGTCGATGGTTTTGATCTCGGCCATCAGAAACGGTACGTGTAGCGGACTTCGGAGGTGAACGGGCGTCCAAGGTTGTCGACATTGCTCGAACGGCTGGTGACGTAGTCGCGGTCGAACAGGTTTTCCACCAGCAGGCTCACCCGGTGCTGATGAGCACCGTCGAGGTAGCGATAAGCATCGGCGTCCACCACCGAGTAATGGCCGTACTCGACCTGTTTCGAGCTGATCACATCGCGGATATAACGGATCGCGCCACCGGCGCCCCACATTCGGTCAACCGACTCGTAACCGATGCGCGAACGGGCGAAGAAGCTCGGCACATCGTTGAGTGTGACGCCAGCGCGGGACTCGGTGAGGTTGCGGGTCATGTCCGCTTGCAGGCTCCATTGCTCGTTGAGCGCGAGTTTCGCGTCCGCCTCGAAACCACGCATCTGGATCCGTCCCTGGCCGTTGACCCACTGGATGTCGTCGAGGGTGATCAGGTCATCGATCTTGCGTTTGAACAGGGTGACACTGGCGCTGAACTCACGGTCGATCAGCAGGCCTTTGTAGTCGACGCCAAGTTCGGCGTTGCGGCTTTTCTCCGGCTTCAGGTTGCGGTTGCCCAGTTCATCGCCCGGTTCGTTGACGAACAGTTGCTCGGCGTTCGGCAGTTTATAGGCGGTGCCGTACTGGCCGCGCAGGGCCCAGTTTTCGTTGAGGTCATACAGCGAAGTGAGCATGCCGACGGTGGCACTGTCGCCGCCGCTCATGGCTTCGTGGCGGATGCCGATGCTCGGGTGCCAGTCGGGCAGGGCATCGATCTTCGGGCGTAACTGGGTGTAGAAGGCGTGGGCTTCGGCCTTGTCGTTGTCGATGATCAGCACGTCGTCCTGACCCTTGAACCACTGGTTGTCCGTACCGAACACCAGCACATGTCCACCGGGCAGTTCGGCCTTGCCTTCGGCCTGCACGCCCCAGTCGGTGAAGCCCCAGTAGTCGTTATGGTTGATGGTTTTTAAACCGCCATCGGACGTGTTGTTGATGCGCGTGTAGCGGGTGTCCCAATCGTTGATGTGGCCTTTGACGAAGTAGCTCAGACGTTCGTTGACGTTCTGCTCGAAGGTCGCCGTGGCGATCTGCTGGATGCGGTCGTTGGTGGTCTTGTGGTTGTCCACCGGGCGGGCGAAGTCGAGGTTGGCGTCGGCGTACTGGTAGAACAGTTCCAGGCGCGTGTCGTCGCCAAAGGACTGAATCGCCTTTCCGCCGAACGTCGTGACTTCGTAGGCGCGGTTCTTTTCGCTGCTGTTTCTGATGTCGCGATTGCGAAACGGCTGGTAGCCGTCCGAAACGTTATGGCTGACGTAGGCCCGCAGGCCCAGGTCGCCGAAACCGTTGGTGAAGATGTTTTCGACCCGCGCATCCTCGGTGGTGCCGCCAAAGGTATCCACGCCCATGTTCACTTCGCCGGAGGCCTGTCGGCTCTGTGGGCTGCGGGTGACGATGTTGATCACGCCGGACACGGCTTGCGTGCCGAACAGCAGACTCTGTCCGCCCTTGAGCACTTCGATGCGTTCGATGGCGTTGGCCGGCAGGGTGTCCAGGTACAGGCCGCCGTACAGGCGATTGTTCAGGCGCACGCCGTCGAGCAGGATCAGCGTGTCGTCGTTGCGCCCGCCCAGCAGCGAATAGGTGCCGTAGTCGAACGGGCCGTTTTTCGGCGCGACGTACAGACCGGGAATGAACATCTGCATCACGCGGCTGACATCGGCACCGGGGCCGGCGCGTTCGATCTGCTCGCGGGTGACGATCTCGACCTTGCTGCCGAATTGCGCCATGTCGGCGACGGTGGTGGACTCCACGGAGGGCGCGGAAACGATTTGCTGAGCGAGTTGCAGCGGCGTGTCATCGGCCAGCAGCAGGGGGCTGAACAGGCAGCCGAGCAACAGGGATGGAGCCTTGGTGTTGAAAGGTTTGATCATTGTCTTCTCGAAAGGATCTTCGCAGAAGAGCATGCAGGAGAAGGCATCGCGCACGCGCCGACACCGGCCCATGCCCGCCCACCGCAGGAGTTTGCCAAAAGCATTTCAGGCCGGTCTCCGGGCTCGCGCGTCTGGAGGCTTTCACCTTCCCATGGCCGTCTGGCCACAGTGGTCTGTCGAAAGCATCACGCGCCTACCGTTGCGGGGGCAGCACCGGACTTGTTCGAAAGGAACGTACCGGTTTCCCGTTTCACCCCATGCACGGCGGCATGGGACACCTGAAACAGGGCGGCATCTGAACATCCGGATGACCGCTCGTCAACTTTCGGGTCAGGCCTCGGGCGTGTTCTGCTGCACAAACCGCTCGATCAGCCAGCGCGCCGCCGGACCCGGTGGCACATCGGTGCGGTAGATCGCGTCGAAGGTGTATTGCCCGCTGCGGTATTCCGGCAGGTCCAGTCTCACCAGCCGGCCGCTGTCCAGGTCTTCCTGGATCATTGGCCTCGGCATGTTGCCCCAGCCGATGCCTTCGCGCAGCAGCATGTGTTTGGCGCCCAGGTCTGCCAGACGCCAGGTGCGGCTGCTGAGGACGGCGAAATCCTTGTCCCTGGTCAGCTCTGAGCGATCCGACAGCACCAGCTGCGTGTGCTCGCGACCGGCACCGGGAACATTGGCTTCGGCGCATGCCAAAGGATGATTCGGTGCCGCCACCGGAATCAGTTCGACGCTGCCGATGCCGATTCTTTCGAGGCCGTTGATGCCATCGTTCATCGGCCCGCTGACGCCGACCACCGCGCCGCGGTTGATCACCAGCTCTGTCACGGCGCCGAGCGCTTCCATGTGCAGATGCAGGGCGACGGTGGGGAATGCCTCGCGAAAGGATTTCAGCGCATCCACCACGCGCTCGGCGGGCAACATCACGTCGAGCACCACATGCACTTCGGCCTCCAGCCCTTGCAGCAGGCCTTTGACCTTGGCGCGCAAACCGTGCACGCCGTTGGCGATGGTCCGGGCTTCGGCCAGCACGGTGCGGCCGGCGTCGGTGAGCTGCGGCTTGCGGGTGGTTTCCCGGTCGAAGAGGGTGACGCCCAGCTGCATTTCGAGATTGGCAATCGAGTAGCTGACGACCGACGTCGCCCGGTGAAGCTTGCGCGCTGCCCCCGCAAAACTGCCGACTTCGACAACGGTCAGGAATACGCGAAGCTGATCGAGTGTCGGAGTGCCCGGGTCGGAGATCATGCCGGTGTCCTTGAATGGTTGTGACTGGGTGAGCAGCTTACCTATTTTTTCGAACGTAACGATCTAAATTAGTCGGCTATTCAGATGAGCTGTCGAGGCGCAACATTTCTTCATCCGGACGGTTCAAGTCGAACCGGACCCCAATTGAAGGAAATACTCCCATGACTACTTCTGCAAACATCGCTCAGGCAAGTTCTGTAAATAACGCTTCCGACACCAGACAAGCCTCGGTTGCCTTGATCGGCCGCGTCCTGCTCAGTGTGATCTTCATCCTTTCCGGTTTCTCCAAACTGGCCGCTCCAGCCATGATGATCGGCTACATCAGCTCGGTCGGACTGCCTCTGCCACAAGTGGCGCTGGCACTGGCCGTCATCGTCGAGATCGGTGGTGGTCTGGCACTGATCGCCGGCTACCGCACCCGCACCGTCGCCGCTGTGCTGGCCGCATTCAGCGTGTTCACCGCACTGGCCTTCCACAATGCGCTGGGTGATCAGAACCAGTTCATCCACTTCTTCAAGAACATCGCCATGGCCGGCGGCCTGCTGCAAGTCGTGGCCTTCGGTGCCGGTCGCTTCAGCCTCGACGCTCGCCGCCGCTGAAAGAAGAGTGCCGCGAGGGACGGGAGTCCCTTGCGGCGTTTTGTTGTTTGCGAGTTACGCTGAGTACCCGCCTTGACTGGCTCTCAATATTCTGAGAGCAAGGCTTTGCAGCTGTCATTGATGGTGGGTTTTGGTGGAGGTTTTGGACAGGTGGAACGCAGCCCGTCAATGTGTTCCATCAAGCCCTCAGGAATGCTTTGCCACATCGGATCAAGTATGAAATCAACACCTTCACGGCGAGCCATCTTCGCCGCCGGCACAAAGTCTGCGTCACCAGCGATCAGGATGATCTGGTCGACCTGTTGCTTGAACGAAAGGCAAGCGACATCGACGCCAATTCTCATGTCTACGCCTTTTTGTCGAGTCTCTATGCTGACATCGGTTTCGGTCAGATCTGAAATTTGAATTTTGCCTTTGAGCAGTTCGGCGATTTTGGCGGGTTTGATCGTCCATTTCACATCCTTCGACAAATGCCCCAGCCGCAATGCCAGTTTGCGTTTGCTACGCAATCGAATGTGCAGTTCTCTACGAAAAAGCGCTTCTCGGGACTTTGAGAGGTCCACGAGCTTCCTGGTTATGGGGTTATGTTGCTTGGTGTCCAGAGGAGGGCAGTCGTAGAAGAAAATTCTGTAAAGTTCTCTTCTAAAGGGCTGTCGCAGCCCTGCATGCTGTCCATTCGGACGAGTGAGCATTCTGGGAGTCAGGTGAGCGGTTGCCCATCGGTGTACCAGATCGGCAGCACGCTCGGCATTAAATGCATTGTGGGGCTCAATCTTTCGAAATCTTTTGATGAAGTAGGCACCGTCAACCAGAACTGCGCTGGGCATACGTTCTTCCTGAGAACAAAAACGCCCAAGGGTTTGGCACGTCCTGGATGGTTAGGACGGCTTACTGCCTTGGGCGGGATGGGGGCAGATTAGTGAGAGATGGCAGTGTCGTCAATCGCGTCTTCTTCGTTTTGATCAAGGGCTAGCCATCAATCTTGAATGTGCTCTAGATGTTGTCGATGAGCAGTGAGGGAGAAAGATAAAACCTGAGGATCTGGCCCACAAGCCAGCGCTTTCTGACGTATTTGTAGGTTTTTGCGCAGGGGGCTGTAGTTTGACGACGGAGCATCGACAGCCTTACCTGGCGTCGAGAGAAGCCACATAGGCGCAAAACATGTCCGCCATCGCCTCGGCGCGTGCCATGATGGCTTCGTCGGTGCGCGGGGTGAGTGAGAAGTCCTTTCCTACCGAACTGAGCGTAGCCAGGATCAGGCCACAGGCCTGAGCACGGCTCGGCTCGCTGGCCTCGGGCAACAATTCAACCATGAATGCCTCAAAGGTGCGCTTGCCCGTCGCCCGCACTTCGTGGGCCTCTGGCGCATCGCGATACAGCGGCGCCGCGTCGCTCAAGGCACCGCGCATCTGCGCTTCCTCACACTCCGAACGGATGAACGCATGCACCAGTGTGCGCAGGCGTTCCAGGGGCGGCGCATCCTGATTCTGCAGAATCCGTTGCAGCATCTGCGTAGTCTGCAACCACTCATCACTCTGCAACCGAAACAGAATCGCTGCCTTGTTCGGGAAATACTGATACAGCGACCCGACACTTACCCCGGCCTTCTCCGCGACCCGCGCCGTGGTGAAGCGGGCCGCGCCTTCCTTGGCCAAAACCTGAACAGCCGCTTGAAGAATCGCCGCCACCAGCTCGGCGGAGCGAGCCTGCTGCGGCTGTTTGCGTGAGGAAATACGGGCGGTCTGGCGGTCGGTCATGGGCGGCTCGGGCGTCGGGCGGGAATGCGAATAGCGAACAGGGCCATTCGCTCGCATCATTGAATGCGACGAAACATTCGCATATTAGCCCTCAACCGACGGAAAACCACCATGACGACTTTGACCGCCGAGCCTCTGGCCACCCTGATCGAACGCCTCTACACCCAGGCCAGCGCCGCCACCAGCCCGGTTCTGAATGACGTGTCCAACGAAGAACGCGAGCGCCTGATGCACAGCAAAACCGAATACCGCGAACTCTATGGAATGCTCAAAGACCTGTGGCTGCCCGTCTCCCGTGACACCGGCAAACTCCTGTACATGCTCGCCCGCAGCGTCAAGGCCAAAGCCATCGTCGAGTTCGGCACCTCGTTCGGCCTGTCGACCCTGCACCTGGCGGCGGCCTTGCGGGACAACGGCGGCGGAGTGCTGATCGGCAGCGAATTCGAACCATCGAAAGTCGAACTGGCGCGGCATCACTTCGTAGAGGGCGGAGTCAGTGACCTGATCGAAATTCGCGAAGGCGATGCGCTGGTGACCCTGGCGAGCGGCCTGCCGGACACCGTCGATCTGCTTCTGCTCGATGGCGCCAAGGCGTTGTATGGCGAGGTGTTGAAACAAGTGGAAAACCACCTGCGCCCGGGTGCGCTGGTGATCGCCGACAACACCGACTACTGCCCGGAATACCTGGCTCACGTGCGCTCGCCCAAGAACGGCTACCTGAGCGTGCCGTTTGCCGATGACATCGAAGTGTCGATGCGCCTGGGCTGACAACGATCGTGGCGAAGGTGTGCCCGGATCCAGACGCACACCTTCGAGGTCTTTTTCGGTTCGGTCTTCCGTGTGTGCGACAGGATTGGTCTATCGTTTGAAGTGTCCTCACAGGGTCGCGATCAAGGAGTTGATCATGAATCGTCAGGAAGACCTCAACATCATCTGGAAGCGCATATTCTGGCTGTTCATCGCCTTGCTGGCGCTGGCGATTGCCGTCACTTACAGCCTGCCTGATTACAAAGTGCCGTTTATCGTCTGTATCGCGGGGAATATCGGGGGCTATGTAGGGTTTCACAGGCGATTGTCAGCACTCACCGACCCGGAAATCGAAAACCTCTCCCGCTCGTGGTTCGCGTTGATACTGCCTTCGTTCATCGGCGGGATTCTGGCGGGGCTCCTGTATTTGTTGTTTCTTTCCGGCGTTATTCGAGGCGATCTGTTTCCGGTGATCACTCCGGATAAAGATCCTCAGTGTCTGAAGCAGATCTTCAACGATATTTTTTGCCAACACGCGGAAGGGTATGCGGCCTACGCCAAGTTGCTGTTCTGGTCATTCGTGGCGGGCTTCAATCAGGACTACGTGGTTGACCTGATTGAAAACATAAAGGGCAGTGACAAAAACGCCGACGAACGCTAGAGGGTAGTGCTGCCCGGCTTAGTGCTGCTTTTTTGAAATGACATCGTTCATGTACTGATTCAAATCGCGAAAGTCGCTCACGCTCCAGGCGTGCGGCGGGATTTTCACGCCATTCTCGCGCAAGGTCTTCGGGATCAGGTCGCCGTTCGGGCGAAGGATGATCGAGGACACGATCACGCCCGGGTAGTCACTCAATCGTTTCTTGAAGGCGGGTGTTGTCAGGTCGGGAGTAGGGGGATTGCTTTTTTTGGCCAACGGGCCGGTTCCCTTGATATCGGGTCCGTGGCATACAGCGCATCTTTGAACGTAGAGGTTCTTGCCGTTGGTGTTATCGGCGCAGACGTGTGTTGTCTGAGTTGATAGAGCGACAGTCATCAAGACAATGAGAGATGTTTTCATTGTGGAATCAGCTTTCGTCCGTTTTGAATGCTGGAAAAACTCGCCGCCATACTATCCATATTCCTTGTTGCTGTCGTCATTGGGCATGGCGGGGTTTCAGGTACATGCCATTCGGTGAATACCGGCAACGCCTATACGTTTTCGGCAGATCAACGTGTCAGAAAATGCCTCGTAGTCGATGAGGGGATCGACTTGGACAGTCCTGGATCAACGCTTTGGCAGCGGCGTATTTCGCTGCATCTTTTTCGCGTCAACTGATCGCACGTTGACACCATCCAGCCATCTCCTATCGTTCTCCGCAGACCGCATCCAGGGACCGGATGAGCCGGACAGCCTTTGCGGGCGCGGTCGTCATGCCATTCCAACAAGGAGCAGGAACATGTCCAGTGCGACCAATACCTATGACGTACTCGTCAATATCGATGCCGATTACCTGATCGCCCATCCCAATGATGTCGGCGGTGCGATTTCCATGCTGGTGACGCGCGATGCCGTCGATCCGCGTGCCAGCGGCAACACCGGCGAAGGCGGCAACGAACTGTGGATCGATGTCAAAACCGGCGACAACATCCGCTGGCGCGCCACCACGCTGTCGCGCAACTTCGACCGCATTGCACAGATCAAGAACGTCCAGCCCGGCGACCCCCATCAGGGCGGTGACTACAAAGGCACCATGTCGGTACCGGTCTCTTTCAACGTGCCCGGTGTGGTGATCTACCTGAACAAGGGGGCGCCCGGCGGTATTTCCAAAACCGACGTGACGTACTCCCTGTGGCAGGCCACTGCTCTGAATCCAGGCAAACTCTGGTACACCATCACGTTTGCGCTGTACGACCGTGACCTGAACCAGATTGGCACAGACCACACCTGGGACCCGTACATCACCGTCAATAACCAGTAACTGAACGGCAAAAAGCCCGGCCCGATACTCTTCGTCAGTGAAGAGGGTCTGGCCGGGATTTTTATTGACTTTCATCCATCTCGTTCAGGGAGTGTTGGGGCGCGTAATGCTTGAATAGTGCCCTTCGTGGGCTAGGCTCAAATTCAACTTTCCGGTAAACGGGCGATCATTCCCGGTGCAATCGGACTTAATGGATTTCAGCCAAAAAGAACAACTTCATTAAAGGGTTACCGATGGATCGATTTGATGCCCCGCTTGTTGTAACGCGCACTTGGCGGGAAGGCATGTTGAAAGGATTGATTGCCAGAAATCCGTGCCTGAGCATTTTCTTCATGACACTGGCCGTGTTCATGGTGTTGCAGTACAAACCCGCTGTCCTCAACTACACCACACGCTTTGTCGACTTCGCCGAATACATGTTGCTGCACGGCGTCACGCTGTTCCCGATTGCCGACGATCTCAAACCCTATCCCGACTACACCGTCCTAAACACCTTGCTGGTGTATCTGGCGTCTCTGCCGTTTGGCCAGGTGTCCATTCTGTCCATGGGTTTTCCGTCCTGCGTGGCGGCGTCCCTGATGCTGGTGTTCATTTATCGGCTGGGGGCGCTGCACAGCAAGCGGTGGGGCGCCTACGGCGTGCTGTTCAGCCTGTTGACCTGGGCCTTTCTCGACGGCGTGAACTCGCTGGCGCTGGATATCTACCCGGCGCTGTTTACGGTGATGTGCTTCTACGTGGCGTATTCCGCCGAAATGAAAAAAGACCCGCGTCGCCTGGCGTTTCTGTACGTCGGGTTGGCGCTGGGCTTTGCGTTTCGCGGGCCGATCGGTTTGATCGGGCCGGCCTGTGTCATCGGGGCTTATTACTTCCTCAGCCGCCAATGGCGCCTGTTGCTGGTGTTTTCATTCTTATCGGGTGTGATTCTGGCCGCCGGAGTGGCGTTGCTGGCCTGGGCGGCCTACCTGCAAGGCGGGCAAGCCTTCCTCGATGACGTGCTGAACATGCAGGGCATCGGGCGCTTCGGCTCCGACCACGCGCCGCGCTATTACTTCTACTTCTCCGCCGGCCTGTTCACCTACGGCTTCACGGTGTTTTACGCCATCAACGTGATCCTGAAGAAGTACAAACTGTTCTTCAGTTCGAGCCGCGACAAAGACATCGACCTGCTGCTGTACCTCACCGGTTGGCTGTTGGTGTTGCTGGTGCTGTTCACCATTCCCAGCTCCAAGAAAGCGCGCTACATCCTGGCAATCACTCCGGCCATTTCCCTGCTGGCTGCGTACCTGTTCGTCAGTAAAGAAACCGCCTTCGTGCGCGCCAAAAACGGCTTGCTGAAGTTCTGCCTGAAGTTACCGCTGCTGGGGTTGGGGATGCTGGCGTCGGTGTGCGTCTACAACCTCTTTGCCGAAGTCCCGCTACAGCCCAACTATTTGGGTGCCGGCCTGGGGTTGATTGCACTTTTGAGCTTCTACCACGCCAAGCGTGAGTACTTCGCCGAGCATCCTTATCGCGAGTTCGTGACGTTGTCGTTCGGGGTCGGGGCGTTTTTGATTCTGGATATGTTTTTCTTCAACCCGATCACCTATCACCTGGAACTGATGATCGAGCCTACGCCGAAGTTTTTGCCGTACTGGTTTTGGTGAATGGCTGTAGAGGCAGCCAATTTCTTGCAATAAAATTGTACATTTTCGTGTTCTTGTACAAGAATTCAGGCTCTCGCTGGTTGAAAGCCGTTCAGTGGATCAACGCTACGCAGTCAGCCTGAACGCCCCCATCAACCGGAACCTGATTGATGAACACGACTCGCCGATTGTGCCTCGTCCTGGGCGACCAGTTATCGTTCGATCTCGCCTCTCTGCAGGCGCTGGATCAACAGAGCGATACGGTGCTGCTGGTCGAGGTGATGGAGGAGGCCAGCCATGTTCCTCATCATCCGCAAAAGATCGCACTCATATTCAGCGCCATGCGCCACTTCGCCGAAGCCTTGCGGCAGAGGGGCGTCAAGGTGCAGTACGTAGCGCTCGATGACCCGGAAAATACCGGGTCCGTGCCAAGCGAATTGCAGCGCTGGCACTCACGTCTGAAACCGGATGAGCTGCACATGACAGAGTGCGGTGACTGGCGGCTGGAGCATTCGCTCAGGGACTGTGGCCTGGCGATCAACTGGCATTGCGACAGTCGCTTTCTTTGCTCGCGTGCCGAGTTCGCTCAATGGGCGCAGGGCAAAAAACAGCTGCGCATGGAGTTCTTTTATCGAGAGATGCGCCGCAAGAGCAGGTTGTTGCTCAATGGCGACGGCAGCCCGGTCGGAGGCGCCTGGAACTTTGATGAGCAAAACCGCAAAGCCCTGCCCAAAGGCGTCAGACCGCCTTCGCCAGCCCGTTTTACGCCAGATGCAATCACCCGTGAGGTGCTTGCGTTAGTGGCCGACAACTTTTCCGGCCACTACGGCGCCCTCGACACGTTCGACTATCCGGTCACCCACGCCGAAGCTCAGGCCTTGTGGGATTACTTTCTAGATTGGGGGCTGGCAGCCTTCGGTGACTATCAAGACGCCATGGCCAGCGATGAGCCGTTTCTGTTTCATGCGCGTATCAGCGCGGCACTGAATATCGGCTTGCTGGATCTTCGCAAGCTTTGCAGCGATGTGGAATCTGCCTATTGGTCCGGCAGCATTGCACTCAACGCCGCCGAAGGCTTCATTCGGCAACTGATCGGCTGGCGGGAGTATGTCCGGGGCGTCTACTGGTTGAAGATGCCGGACTATGCCCATGGCAATGCCTTTGGCAATACGCGGTCGCTTCCGGAGTTCTACTGGACCGGTCAAACCCAGATGAATTGCATGCGCCAGGCCATCAACCAGAGCCTGGAACATGCCTACGCGCACCACATCCAACGATTGATGGTGACGGGCAACTTCGCACTGCTCGCCGGCATCGCGCCGAAGGACATCTGTGAGTGGTATCTGGCTATCTACATGGACGCCTTCGACTGGGTGGAACTGCCCAATACGCTCGGCATGGTCATGCACGCCGGTGGCGGTTATCTCGGTTCCAAACCCTATTGTGCGAGCGGCCAGTACATCAAGCGCATGTCCGACTATTGCCGTGGCTGCGTGTACAAGGTCAGTGAAAGCACCACAGATGACGCTTGCCCCTTCAATTCGCTTTACTGGCATTTTCTGATGCGTCACGGCGACCGCCTGCGCGGCAATCAACGCATGAGCATCATCTACAAAAACCTCGACCGCATGCCTGAGCCCAGACAACAGGCGCTTTGGCAGCGCGGCGAATGGTTGCTCAACCAATTGGACGAGGGTGAGCCGCTGTGAAAAAAAGTGAGCTGCCCGTCAAAACCTGCGCGACCTGCGGCCTTCCCTTCACATGGAGGAAGAAATGGGCTCGCTGCTGGGAGGACGTGCGCTATTGCTCCGAGCGTTGCCGACGTAGTAAATCCAGTGTGGATGGCGGTGCGGGATTGCCGCAGAAACTCAATGGCTAAACAGCCACATGGACGGTGCCTCCGGAATGACCAACCAACCCTCTGCGCAAGCCTCCCGCGCCGAGTATGCGCGGCGGATCAATCGTGTACTGAACTACATCGACGCGCACATTGATGAACCTTTGGACGGCGCGCATCTGGCCGACATCGCCAATTTCTCGCGTTTTCACTTTCATCGCATTTTCGCCGCGTGGATGGGAGAAACGCTGGGCAGTTATGCGCAGCGTCGACGGCTTGAGAAGGCAGCGTTGCGGCTGTCCTGTGGCAGCCGGGAAACCGTGCTTGAAATCGCGTTGGCCACTGGCTTTCAGTCGGGCGAGGCGTTTGCGCGGGCCTTCAAACTCAAGTTCGGCTGCACGCCCTCGGCCTGGCGCGCCACGACGCCTCAGCGGCTGAAGGCTCAGGCGGCACTGATCAGGCAGCCAGCGGGCAGCCACGAGAGCAATCCTGATCAGGTCTTCGGCAATCGCCATCAGGCGGCCGAGTGGCCGTTCGCCGAAGCTGACGGCTCTAATCGGCTATCGGAAGGCATTGCCATGGAAGTACGCATTATTGAATTGCCCAAAGCACGCGTCGCGTATCAACGTTTGATCGGGCCTTACGGGCCGGCCATCGGCGAATTCTGGCGCAGCACCATCACGCCGTGGATGTATTCCCATGGCCTCGGTGACCGGACCTGTTACGGCATCGGTCATGACGACCCCTCGATCACGCCACCCGACAAATGCCGCTATGACGCTTGCGTCGAAGTGCCGGCGGATTTCGTCGCCAGCGGCCAGGTGGATACGCAAGCGCTGCCGGGTGGGCGGTATGCCGTCGCCAGTTTCAAAGGGAAAGCCGAAGGCATGACCAACGCGTGGACATGGCTGATCCGCGAATGGATGCCGTCCAGCGGCCTGCAATGCGACGACCGCCCATTCTTCGAGCGGTTTACGGCGTCCACCGTTTTCGATCCGCGCACCGGTGAAATGAGCTGTGACATCTGCATTCCGGTGCGGGCGCTGTAGGGCAGGGGGCGGGTCATTGACCGTGAAGGAAAAGCACCTGGCGCGATGCCAGGTGCTCAGGGCTGTTTTTAGCGACAGCCGCTTACGCCACTTCGACGTGATCCAGCGCCTGATTCACCGCCAACCCGGCCACCATAACCACCTGCGCAATCCCCAACGCCGTCTTACGGTGTGAGGGATCGAGCGAGGACGCAAAGTTGTTCAACATCTCGTTGGCCGAACCCAGGCTTTCGCTGGCATTGGCCAACAGGGCTTCGGTGTTGTACTTGGGATTGGCCCGGAACATCGGCTCGGGATCGATGCAGCACGACATCACCCGGGAGGACGGGGAGAGGTAATGGTCCAGCGCACGCTCGGCGGCGTCGTGGAATTTCTTCGAATCGGGAAATTCGTAAGGGGAGGTCGGGTCGGTTTCGGGTGGATTGGGTGTTGGTTTGATCATGGTGTATCTCCTGAAAAGTTATCTAGGAGCCATCACCCTTCGCTACCAAACGTAGGGTGGCGGCCATACACAGGTTGGTAGACCGGTCCAGGAACCCGGCGCCTCCGAAGAAGCCCTGCGCACGGCCACCATAAAAATGCAGAGACGAGAACGATCCCTGCAAAGAGGTGGCGCTATGCGCCTGGAAATTCCGGGCTACCAAACCCGATCACTGTTTTTCAGTGACCCCGAAACGATAAAACCCGCATGCCAGACGCACAAGCCGGCGGATTCTGGCGCAGTCGTAGGCAATGACGCAAGGCGTTGTAGCCTTGGGGAAGTTACGAGTGGTGACTTTAAACGTGGCCGTGTAAATCGCTGATTATTGATCGGAGGGCCGTGAGTCAGCCCTCCGATCAAGGTGGGGTTCAAGACCAAGTTGGGCATTGCGAACGTCCGCTATCGGCCAGAAGCGGACGCTCACACACTCCGCTCACGTCCCAATGTCAATGTACTGGATCACCTGATCGTGCTCGACGTTAGACCGCCGCCGACAATGAGGTGAGATCCAGCGAGAAATCTAGGCATGCGAAGTCTCCAGAAGATGTGCTTTAGGGGAAGCAGCAGAGAGTTCGTCCCATTCAGCGATGGCGGTGCGCTATCATCGGTAAAACACGTACCTCAGTGACACTGGGTATTAAGTGAAGACTATTTGGCGGTTCCCCCGAACAGCCTTTCAGCGGCATAGGAGACAGGGATGTTCCGTCGTATAGCTCAGGCGCTTACTTCGAAGTGCGAGTGCGTCATCTCGCGAGTGAATCATGCGATGGGACAGTACAAACGCTACAGAAAAGCTGTTGAAAAAGCCGTAGCCGCCGCGCGCGAATACCTTGCTGTGCCCGGTGGTAAAAATGTCTTCGAGCCGCTAACGCCTGTACTTTTGGAGACGGATCGATCACAGCGTTACGAGAATGAGCTGCTGAGCGCGCTTAGCAACGATCAGATTCGCAATATCGCGATTACTGGTGAGTACGGCGCCGGCAAAAGTAGCGTCATACGTACGTTTGTCGAACGTCACCCTGAGCTTACCTATGCATTTGTATCGCTGGCCGCGTTCGGCAAAGATCTAAACAAAGGCGGGGCAGGAAAGTCGGCCTCAACTGATGCTCCTGTCGCTCCCGCTGATTCCAACTCAAACACCACCGACCTCAAAGGCGCTGAAAAAAAAACCGAGTCGGATATTTTGACGCGTATCGAGGAAACTATCGTTCAGCAACTGCTGTACGCGGTACCGTCAGATGAACTGCCGAAGAGCAGATTGAAGCGAATCATCCAGGCATCTACGTCGAGCCTATGGGTGCGTACCATTTTCTACGTGCTGATAATCGTAAGCGTACTGAGGCTTTACGTCCCGACAGTCGAGAAAATGCCAAAAATTGACCCAGCGTGGTTGGTCGAATGGCTTCTATGGATCCCTGGGTGGATGGCCGTTGTGGTGCTCGGGGGCGGTAGCATCTACATGTTGTTCTCGGCTCTGAAGCTCTTGTCCCTGCTCAGCATTGACGGCTTCACGATCAAGGGCGGAAAACTGGAAACGACACACCACGGCTCAGTGTTGCACAAGAATGTTGACGAAATCGTCTACTGCTTTGAACGCAGTAAAATCGATATCGTGGTCATCGAGGATCTCGACAGATTCGGAATTCATGACGTTTTCACGCGCCTGCGGGAAATCAATTTCATCATCAAGCAGTCCCCGCAGATCAAAAGACCGGTTTACTTCATCTATGCGCTTCGTGATGAGCTGTTCGCCGTCGGTGAGAAAACGAAATTTTTTGACCTGATCATCCCGATAATCCCCGTGGTCAACTCAGAGAACTCTCGCGAGCAAATGTTCAAAATGCTTCGTGAGCGACAGTTCAATGGGGTCGCGTTGGACGTTGGGCTTAATGAGACGTTGGTCGAAACCGTTTGTTATTTCATCGATGACATGCGGTTGATCAAGAATATCGTCAACGAATTCGATATGTTCTCCAGCATTCTCAGCGGCGGCTCCGGTCTAAAGCTTGATCCGAACAAGCTGTTTTCAATCATCGCGATTCGCAATCTGCATCCTGATGAATACGCACACTTGGTCAAACGACGTGGCGCCATTTACGAGACCATCCAAGGATTCAGCGAGTGGCGATTCCAGCAGTCCAAACAGGCTGAAGATGCCTACCAGGCATTGCGGGAAAAGCGTGAAAAGCGGGTACAGGAAATCGCTGGAAGTGTGGCTGAGCTGCGGGCGTACGTATGGCTAGAACTTGTTAAAAAATCCGGCATTGCGGCAACCCATGTTTGGATGCCAAGTGGCAGTAAATTTTCGCTGACCGACTTTGTTAAGGATGATGTTTTTGAGTCGATTTTTTCTCAGAGTACTAGTTTAACGATGGGCATCATCGATAGGTACGGGGACCCAGACCAGAGGGCAGCACCTTTTGACTCAAAGCAGCTACTGACATCGACGTCATACCCAAAAAGGTTCGATTTGCTCCAACGAACCCTTGTTGATATCGATGATGAAATGGCCGAACACCGAATTGAGGCAAGCCGAATTAATCACCAAACCTTCCGGGCAGCAGCCAAAAAAAACTACGGCGATGTCATCTCTCAAAAGCTGAACGGCTTGGACATTGTCGTGTACCTGATGCGCCACGGACACTTCGATACCGATTACACGGATTACTTCGGCTACTTCTACGCAGGATCCCTCACATCCGAAGACAAAAACCTGATCCTGGAATTGAGACGTGGTGTTTCCGTTGATGTCGCGACTGTAATCAATGCCCCGAAAAAGGCCGTGGAAAAGCTTGATATAGATGATCTGAGCGATGGCAGGGGCATCATTGTCGCGCTGATTGAGTACCTTTCTGCCTGTCCATACAACGATCCTGGCATGAGCCATGAGCGCAGTAAGCTCGCGACGATTCTCAAGAGTGGGCTGGAAGGGCAAATGGGCAGAATGGCGCAAGCGACCGAATTATTGATATCAACCGCGACATCACCGAAGTTCATTCAATCTGTTTTTGCTCTGGAGCCTCGATTGTTCCGCGCGTTATTGAACGCTGAGCGATTCGAATCAACTTTACTGAGGCAAACCCTGATCAGTGCACTCATGGATGGGTTAGAGGTTGCACAGCTCCGAAGGCTTGATTCGGCGCCGGACATGAAAATCTGTGATGCCATTGCGAGTCTCCAAGACGTCTCGCGCTTGATGCCAGGACTTGAAGCGGGAGGTAAAGGCTGGCCTTGGCTTAGAGAACTGCCGGTGCGTTTCTCGGCGTTAGATGATGGCATCGTTCTGGACGACCTCAAGAAGCTGGTCGAATGGAGTTGTGTTGAGGTAAATCTGAACCTGCTCACGCTGATTTGCCAAAAAGGCGAATCCGCTCATGCAAGTAAAGCCGATCTCAGTGAAAACATCATTTCCTATCGTCGACTGCAGGCCCTCCAGATTGAGGGTCTGAATGAACTCCTCCTTGAATCTGCGGAGGAGTTTGCAATCACACTTTTAGCCCAAATTGGCACGCTGGATGAGTCGGCGGGCTCCCTCATAGAACTGTTATGGGCCATCGTGGAAGAGACTGACGAGCCCGATGTCGTGGTTCAACTGTTTGATCGAACGACATGCGCATTCGACCGGCTTGAAGACACGACCCCATCGTTGTGGGCGCAAATACTCCAGTCTGATCGGGTGAAAGAGAAGGTCGGCGCGGTGTGGACATTCTTCAAAGACATACTCGTACCCGCTTTGGACCATAATGGTTGCGAAACCTTGGATATGGATGCCTTCGCAAGCTTTATCCAGCGCCATGGAAAGGAGCTAAAAGGGGAACTCTGGGGCCTCCATACCTCCCTGCATCAAGAGCTGCAGAGGTATTTAATCGCCCCAACAGGGTTATCTAACGAAACGCTTGAAGTGCTGTTCGCAGATATCGTCTTGAGCGATACATTGATTCTCAAAGGGCTGGAATCGAGGGAGCGTTGGGAGATGCTCGCAACCGCCCCCTTTCTGGCGTACACCCCTGAGATCCGTGAGTGCATTAGGACTTTCAGTGCAGATCTGGAGGTTCATTATCTCGCGGCACATTGGGTTGAGGCACGCGACCATATTGATCTAACTCAACTGTCGCTCAGCATGGCGGTGCCACTCAGTAAAAGCGGTGCGCTTGATCTAAATGAAAAGATCCAAATGTGGACGGCGTTACCGAGTGAACTCTTCGACACCGACAGTGAGGCCGTCAAAGAGGTCGTTGAAACCTGCCGCCTCGCTAATCGACAATCGGTAAGCTTTCCTTCAGCTTTTATCCCTGCACTCAAAAAATTTGCAAGTGCGGAGGGGCTTACCTCAGCTCAGCGCTCTGAAGTTCTGATCCAATGCTTGCCATCGTGCACTTGGGCAGAGGCATCCCTAGTTCTTGGTATGTTGAGTGATGGCGGTTTCACAAAGCTTTCACCGAATATCAAAAAAATCCGGGTGCCTAATACCGTTCTCAACATGAGGCTGGTCAACGCTCTTAAAGCGAAAGGCTTCGTTCAGACCGTAGCGGAAGAAGACGCTGTCATCAGCGCCACCGCCAAGCCTAAAGGCATGATTTGACCTGCTGCTGGCTCACTGAATCGGCGCTGATTTTTTAGACTCCCTCGAGGGGCTGCTTCTGGCCGGAAGAAGCCGCTCTCAAACGGCCGCTTTTGGCAGAACGCAGTCGTTGAACGGCATACGGCCGACTAGACTCCCTGCGGTCTCCAACATAGCTTCGCGAGTGAAAGGCTTGAGCAGAGCTCAATGCGCGCGAACCATCGGACCGAATCTCAGTGATATTTGAATCTTCGGTTATCAAATGCAGGTTTTGTTCCTTCAAGCACCTTAACAGCATGTCCATTTATCGCAGGACTCTCAATGGCGCCTGCGGTGTAGGAGATTTTCTGCCCGTTAGCCCGATCAAAGTGAGACCAAATGATCTGCTCCGCGTCACAGACGACCGCAAGGTTAGGGTTGTGTGTAACCATAACTATCTGACGACGCTTCTTCGCCTCTGTAAGAACAGGTACCAGAAGACTTACAACAGTCTCGTTGTCGAGGTTCTCTTCTGGCTGATCCAGAATGATGGGGTTGCGCCCCTTGTCCACCAACAAATAGAAGATCAAGAGCAGTGCTCCACGCTGACCAGGTGACAGCTGTTCGATTTCTGCGTCTTGGAACAGTAATGAATACCGAGGCTCCAGGTAGGAAAGATCGAATAGCAGGTCATAAACCTCGTTCGCGGTTTTGTCTTTGCGCAACATTGAGTCGATGCCGTATTCGACCTTGTCCCCTATCGTAGCTGCCGCTAATGAAATTTTGTCGTGCAGAGCCTGCGCGAAAGCCACTGCCTCTTCACGACGTTCAAAGTCCGCAGCGTCACCCAGACGTCGTACGGTGTTAAAGCTCTCGTCGTCCCCGCGGAACTCGCCAACGTTCTGCTTGAGCAATGTAAACAAGCTGGTGGCAAAAGCGTCGATTGAGCCTCCGAGCTTCGCTTTGAATCCGAGCTTGTACTCCTCTCGAATCAGGCTGTTTCCCTGAATGAGTTCCTGAACTGGCTTGAACAGTGCCTCTCGCGCGCGACGCTGGGCGTCAAGGATGTCGTAGATATCACCTGCTAACTGCTGCCGGTGGATTTTTTGCGTCTCCAGACTCTCTGGCAGAGAATCGATCTGCGCGATCCTAGCTTCTAGTCCTTTCACTGTTTCTGGGGCGTCTGCTGCGCCAACCAAGTCCTGATATTTGCGCCGCCATTCGTCAACCGCGAGAAGATAATTCTGATAAATGAGCTGAGGTTGATCCAGCTGTGCTTTGGCCTCTTTCTGCTGCTCCAAAAAATTCTGACGCGCGTCTTCTCTAGCTTTGGTGCTGGTGCTTATGGCTGCTTGGTCAGCCAATATTGCTTCTTCCAATTGATTCAACGGGGCGAGATCACTCTCGACTTTCACAACGTCGGCGACTTCCAACCCTATCAGGATGAGGTCCTTTCTCGTATCAGCAATGAACTGGTCGTAGGTGCGTTGGAGTAGTCGAACCTGTTCCCTAACATCCTTTAAAGCCTTGTTCTTAGCGGCGAGCTGTGAAGCCGTCTCGTTGGCTGCGACCCGCTCCTCATCCAGACGCTTGAGTTCCGCCGCGACTCTCTCAAGAGTTGTAGCCGTCACCTGTTGCTCAGGCGATAGATCAGCAGATGGCTTTGCTATTTCTACTGGCTTTAAGGCTGCGTGTTCGGCGAGCTGACGTTGCTTGAGCCCAAGCTGTTCCACTAGGCTTTTCTTGATTAGTGGGTGGAGCTGGTTTTCAGATCTTGCAATCTCAAGATTGAGTCTTTTCAGATCTTTTCGAAACTCGTTCAACTGGAGACGGAAGGTGCTTTCCTGCTGCTCGATCAGTTGACTGAAATCCAGTGCCCCTAGTCGAATTGCGTCATCGGTATGCGAAAAAATGACCGACCTAAGCTCATCTTCGAAGGCGTCAGATTGTCCCGTAACATGAGCGTTGCAGAGCTCTTCAAAATGTCCTTGCGGTATGTACCTCACCATCTCAACTTTCTCAGCAGGCGGGTCAGTATTTAGGTTGCAAGTGTTTATTGTCCCGTCATGCCAGAAGAGAAAGCCTTCGAACTGTCGAGCAGGCTCACCAGCTTTGCCCCGGAATCGATCTTTTCGAAGGAATGAAAAATGGGTGGTTTGCCTTGAATGGCCTAACAAAGCAAGGACATCGGCCAAAGCACTTTTGCCGCTCCCCTTGTTGCCAATGATGGCGACGAGGTCAGAATTAAGCGGAAGGCAGACATCGTCCAACCAATGTGAGGTTAGTGGGGATCCCATCACCTTGCTAATGACCACATGGTCGATGAAAAATGTTTTGTTGGCGGCAATATGGTCAAGCTTCGGTGGTATAACGCCTATGTATGAGCGTTTCGCAGGCTCTCGGATAGCCTGCTGCAACCCACGGAATGTGGGATCAGCTTTTATCCAGGTTTTCTTGTCTGATGGAAAGTCTCCGTATCCCCGCCGATCATTACTTCCTGGTATGCCGACAAAGCAGTGAGCGTCACTACCTGCCACAACCAATCGAGATATGTCGTTCAATCCTTTCCTTATGCCAGAGTAAAATTTGGCATTTCCTGGCGTTTCTTCTCCAACGAAAGCAGAGCGCACATCCAAGTTCCGGCTCTCGAAAATCGGTGAGCACCTAACCAAGCCCAAAAAATATGCATAGTGCTCCGTCCATTTCACATCACTTAAACCATCGCTTGTATCGTATGGCATGAAGCCAATTGCCTGGTCGTCTGGAACTTTGGCAATCGCTTCTTTGTAGCTCTCGCAAGTCAGTTCAATAATTTTTGCGCCTGCTATGTAAGCCTGTTCATCATCGGCTGCAATCTGTTCACGCTTGATCCCGTGTGGTTTCAGCAAGCCTTCAGGTGCTTCGCGTGCGTAGTTTATGAGAGCGGCGTCAGACAAGGGTCTGTCAATCAACGCAATACGGAGGTGAGCAAGGAAGTCCTTCAGAATCTGGTCGTCAATTTCGTTAGAGAAGAGAACGTGGGCATTCAAGCGTCCCCTCATTGGGGCTGCCAGTCTCAGCTCAATACCAGGGAAAACAGTCTTTTTCAGGATCGGTGCGTCTGGCTCAGCTAATCTGCGCTTGAGTGCAAACCATCCGTCGAATGTCCAGTAATCCATAAGCGCAAAAACGTCAGGTTTCGCTGCGTTAAGTGCTCCGATCATTTCATCAACAAGAGCTTTATTCGCTGCTGAATCCGGATTCTTCCGGTCGAACTTCGCTCCTCTCCACTCGAATGACGCTGGAGTGTGAATATGCAAATCCCACTGCCGCCACTCTGACCCGCGTTCACTGCCGCCTTGAATAGCCATTTCTCACCTTCCAGTGCGTTAGACTGCTCCACCCCATTCGCTTACAGCATCAGGGCTTGCCAGAGATTAGGTTGGGATGCCAGCACCGACAAGTTTGGAAAGCAGCAAACTGCTGATCGAGTTTGCTGACAAGGGGCTATATCTGGCGAAGGGTAGTGGCCGTAACCAGGTTGCAATTTATAGGGAATAGTGAATTCCAGACTCTCTCTAGAAGCATGCGAATGGCTGCTTTTGGCCGAAAGCGGACCTTCCGAGTACTGCTTTTAGCCCGTTTCAAAGGTTAATCAACCTAAGCCTTAACCCACCGCCCCCGACTCCAAGCACTCAACGAATCCACCCCCAACACCAACCCCAACATCGCCAAAATCACCGTCCCCGCCTGCGCCTCCTGAAACAGGCTCAAGCTCACATACAACATCTGCCCCAGCCCTCCAGCGCCGACAAACCCCAGCACGCTGGCCATCCGGATGTTGTTCTCCCACCGATACAAACAGTACGCCAGCAATTGCGGCGCCAGGTTCGGCAGGGTCCCGTAACAGAACGCGACAACCGGATTCCCCCCTTGCAGCCGAATCGCTTCCGCCGGTTCCGGCGGGGTGTTTTCCAGGGCTTCGGCGAACAGACGGCCGAGGACTCCGGTGGTGTGCAGGGCGAGGGCGAGGGTGCCGGCGTTGGGGCCGAGGCCGGCGGCGAAGACCATGAGGGCGGCCCAGACCAGTTCCGGGATGGCGCGCAGGCCGTTGAGCAGCATGCGGGCGGCGCTTTGTAGTGGCCAGCCGAAGCGGCCGGCGGCGGGGAGTGCCAGTAACAGGCCCAACACGGCGGCGAGGAGGGTGCCGAGGGCGGACATGGCGAGGGTTTCCATGGCGCCGTGGAGGATGGCGTTGAGGTAACCGGCGCTGAGGTCGGGGCTGAGGAAGCGTTGGGCGTAGCTGCCCATCTGTTTCAGGCTGTCGGCGCTGCCGAGGGCTTCGAGGTCGAGGCCCAGGTAGGCGAACGAGGCGATGACGGCGAAGACGATGGCGAGGATCAGCGCCGTGTTGATCAGGCGCTTCATGTCAGTCTCCAGCGCAACAGGCGGCTGAGTTGGTCGGCGCCGAGCACCAGCAGCAGGAAGGTCAGCAGCATGCTGGCGACTTCGCCGCCGGCGAACATGCGGATCGACAGGTCGATCTGTTGGCCGAGGCCGCCGGCGCCGACGAAGCCCATCACCACCGAGGCGCGGATCGCGCATTCCCAGCGGTACACGGTGTAGGAGAGCAGTTCCGCCGCCACGTTGGGCAGCACGCCGTAGGCGAAACTCGCCAGGCGTCCGCTGCCGGCCTGGAGCAAGGCGTGGGCCGGGCGCTGGTCGGTGGATTCGAAGATTTCCGCGTAGACCTTGCCGAGCATGCCGCTGTAGGTGATGGCGATCGCCAGCACGCCCGCCGCCGGGCCGAGGCCGACGGCGCGCACGAACAGCAGCGCCCAGACGATTTCCGGCACGCTGCGCAGGAAGATCAGCAAGCCCCGCACCGGCCAGCGCAGCAACCGGCCCATCAGGCTCGGTCGGCCGCCGTGGGACGCGGCGGACAGCGACAAGGCGCGGCTGGCGAGCAGGCCGGCGGGGATCGCCAACACCAGAGCCAAGGCCATGCCCGCCGTGGCGATGGCCAGGGTTTGCAGGGTGGCCTTCAGCAGCAGGTGCAAAAAGTCCCGGTCATGGGCCGGCGGCCAGAAGGTCGCGACGAAGCGGCCCATTTCGCTCTGGCTGTCGGCGTGCAGCAACACGCCGAGGTCGAGTTCGCTGAGTTGAATGCCCGGCCACAACAGCGCAATCGCCAGCAGGGTCAGCAGCAGGCGCGGCCAGGCGGCGGGGTCGCGGGTGTCGGTACTCAGCATCGTGGAATCTGCACAATCAGCGGCGTCACGGTCGGCGCCGGGGATTGCAGTTGTTCGTTGGCGTACAGGCTGTCGAGCATGTCGTGGCTGACGTGATCGGACGGGCAATCGAACAGGATCTTCCCTTCGCGCAAACCGATGATGCGCGGGAAGTGCGCCAGCGCCAGTTCCACCGCATGCAGGCTCGCCACCAGCGTGACGTTGTGCTCCCGGGCATGGCGCGACAGGACGGTCAGGGTGTGCCCGGCGAGTACCGGGTCCATGGCGGACACCGGTTCGTCCGCCAGCAATACGTCCGGCGCCTGATACAGCACGCGAGCGATGCCCACGCGCTGCAATTGGCCGCCGGAAAGTTGCTGGCACTGGCTGAAGAGTTTGTCCGCCAGATCCAGCCGCGCCAATGCGGCGCGGGCGCCGGGGATGTCCAGCGGGTGCAGCAGATTGATCAGGCTTTTGCCCATGCTCCATTGCCCGAGCTTGCCGGCCAGCACTGCCGTCACCACCCGTTGCCGGGGCGGCAGCGGCGGTGCCTGATGCACCAGACCGATTCTGGCACGCAGGCGTTGGCGCTGGCGGGCGGACAAATGCCAGGCCCGCTGGCCCAGCACGTCGATGTCGCCACGGCTGGGCCGAATGGCGGTGGCCAACAGGTTGAGCAGGCTGGATTTACCGGCGCCGGACGGGCCGATGATCGCCACCTGCTCGCCGCCGTTGATCTGCAAATCCACACCACGCAGGGCTTCGACGCCGTTGGCGTGGTGCAGGACGACTTGCTTGAGGCTCAGGGTCATTTCAGCAGTTCGGCGGCGCGGGCGGCTTCTTCGATGCCTTTGTAGTTGTCCGGGCTGGTTTCGATGAAGCGGCTGGCGGCCTGCAGGTCGAGGATTTTCTTCTGCTCGGGGTTGGCCGGGTCAAGGGCGAGGAAGGCTTTTTTGATTTTCCCTGCCAGCGCCGGGTCGAGGGTGCCGCGCACGGTCCAGTTGTAATCGAAGTAGGCCGGGGTGGTGGCGAAGACCTTGACCTTGTTGGTGTCGACCTTGCCGGCGTCCACCAGTTTCTGCCAGACGCTGGCGTTCAGCACACCGGCATCGACCTTGCCGGCCTGCACCCAGGCGACGGTGGCGTCGTGGGCGCCGGAGTAGCCGACGCGGCTGAAGTAGGTTTCGGGCTTGATGCCGTCCTTGAGCATGAAGTAGCGCGGCATCAGGCTGCCGGAGGTGGACGATACGGAGCCGAAGGCGAAGGTCTTGCCCTTGAGGTCGGTGAGGCTTTTCACGTTCGGGTCGGCGGTGATGAATTTGCTGGTGAACTGCGCGTCCTGTTCACGCTGCACCAACGGGATCACCGGGGTGGTGGCATCGGTTTTCAGCCGCGCCTGAACGAAAGTGAAACCGCCCAGCCACGCCATGTCGAGGCGGTCGGTGGCCAGGGCTTCGACCACCGCCGGGTAGTCGGCCACGGGAACGAACTGCACTTTCATGCCCAGTTGCTGCTCCAGATATGCCCCCAGCGGCTCGAACTTGCGCAGCAGTTCGGTCGGGGCTTCATCGGGGATTGCGCTGACCTTCAACACGTCGGCGGCTTGCGCCAGCACGGCGGTAAAGGACAGGGCCAGGCCTGCGGTCAGTGCCAGGGTGCGTTTGAGCATGGGAATCTCCATTTCAGGGGCGTCAGGATCGGTGCACAGCCTGCGCAAAATCGTCGTCGGCTGCAACGTCAGGTTAGTTGAATCGGCGTGTCTTGCCGTTAGGGGTGAAGGCGTCTGGACTACCGCTATCGCGGGCAAGCCCGCTCCCACAGGATTGGCGCCGTCCTTGTGGGAGCGGGCTTGC
>NZ_LRUN01000045.1 GCF_001679645.1 Pseudomonas bananamidigenes
GAGCCAGATCGAATTTTCGGCGAATGTCGTCTTCACAGTATAACCAGATTGCTTGGGGTTATATGGTCAAGTGAAGAAGCGCATACGGTGGATGCCTTGGCAGTCAGAGGCGATGAAAGACGTGGTAGCCTGCGAAAAGCTTCGGGGAGTCGGCAAACAGACTTTGATCCGGAGATGTCTGAATGGGGGAACCCAGCTGTCATAAGACAGTTATCTTGCACTGAATACATAGGTGCAAGAGGCGAACCAGGGGAACTGAAACATCTAAGTACCCTGAGGAAAAGAAATCAACCGAGATTCCCTTAGTAGTGGCGAGCGAACGGGGACTAGCCCTTAAGTGGCTTTGAGATTAGCGGAACGCTCTGGAAAGTGCGGCCATAGTGGGTGATAGCCCTGTACGCGAAAGTCTCTTGGCCATGAAATCGAGTAGGACGGAGCACGAGAAACTTTGTCTGAATATGGGGGGACCATCCTCCAAGGCTAAATACTACTGACTGACCGATAGTGAACCAGTACCGTGAGGGAAAGGCGAAAAGAACCCCGGAGAGGGGAGTGAAATAGATCCTGAAACCGTATGCGTACAAGCAGTGGGAGCAGACTTTGTTCTGTGACTGCGTACCTTTTGTATAATGGGTCAGCGACTTATTTTCAGTGGCGAGCTTAACCGAATAGGGGAGGCGTAGCGAAAGCGAGTCTTAATAGGGCGTCTAGTCGCTGGGAATAGACCCGAAACCGGGCGATCTATCCATGGGCAGGTTGAAGGTTAGGTAACACTGACTGGAGGACCGAACCGACTACCGTTGAAAAGTTAGCGGATGACCTGTGGATCGGAGTGAAAGGCTAATCAAGCTCGGAGATAGCTGGTTCTCCTCGAAAGCTATTTAGGTAGCGCCTCATGTATCACTGCTGGGGGTAGAGCACTGTTTCGGCTAGGGGGTCATCCCGACTTACCAAACCGATGCAAACTCCGAATACCAGCAAGTGCCGAGCATGGGAGACACACGGCGGGTGCTAACGTCCGTCGTGAAAAGGGAAACAACCCAGACCGTCAGCTAAGGTCCCAAAGTTATGGTTAAGTGGGAAACGATGTGGGAAGGCTTAGACAGCTAGGAGGTTGGCTTAGAAGCAGCCACCCTTTAAAGAAAGCGTAATAGCTCACTAGTCGAGTCGGCCTGCGCGGAAGATGTAACGGGGCTCAAACCATACACCGAAGCTACGGGTATCACGCAAGTGATGCGGTAGAGGAGCGTTCTGTAAGCCTGTGAAGGTGAGTTGAGAAGCTTGCTGGAGGTATCAGAAGTGCGAATGCTGACATGAGTAACGACAATGGGTGTGAAAAACACCCACGCCGAAAGACCAAGGTTTCCTGCGCAACGTTAATCGACGCAGGGTTAGTCGGTCCCTAAGGCGAGGCTGAAAAGCGTAGTCGATGGAAAACAGGTTAATATTCCTGTACTTCTGGTTATTGCGATGGAGGGACGGAGAAGGCTAGGCCAGCTTGGCGTTGGTTGTCCAAGTTTAAGGTGGTAGGCTGAGATCTTAGGTAAATCCGGGATCTTAAGGCCGAGAGCTGATGACGAGTTGCCGTCAGGCGACGAAGTGGTTGATGCCATGCTTCCAAGAAAAGCTTCTAAGCTTCAGATAACCAGGAACCGTACCCCAAACCGACACAGGTGGTTGGGTAGAGAATACCAAGGCGCTTGAGAGAACTCGGGTGAAGGAACTAGGCAAAATGGCACCGTAACTTCGGGAGAAGGTGCGCCGGTGAGGGTGAAGGACTTGCTCCGTAAGCCCATGCCGGTCGAAGATACCAGGCCGCTGCGACTGTTTATTAAAAACACAGCACTCTGCAAACACGAAAGTGGACGTATAGGGTGTGACGCCTGCCCGGTGCCGGAAGGTTAATTGATGGGGTTAGCTAACGCGAAGCTCTTGATCGAAGCCCCGGTAAACGGCGGCCGTAACTATAACGGTCCTAAGGTAGCGAAATTCCTTGTCGGGTAAGTTCCGACCTGCACGAATGGCGTAACGATGGCGGCGCTGTCTCCACCCGAGACTCAGTGAAATTGAAATCGCTGTGAAGATGCAGTGTATCCGCGGCTAGACGGAAAGACCCCGTGAACCTTTACTATAGCTTTGCACTGGACTTTGAATTTGCTTGTGTAGGATAGGTGGGAGGCTTTGAAGCGTGAACGCCAGTTTGCGTGGAGCCATCCTTGAAATACCACCCTGGCAACTTTGAGGTTCTAACTCAGGTCCGTTATCCGGATCGAGGACAGTGTATGGTGGGTAGTTTGACTGGGGCGGTCTCCTCCTAAAGAGTAACGGAGGAGTACGAAGGTGCGCTCAGACCGGTCGGAAATCGGTCGCAGAGTATAAAGGCAAAAGCGCGCTTGACTGCGAGACAGACACGTCGAGCAGGTACGAAAGTAGGTCTTAGTGATCCGGTGGTTCTGTATGGAAGGGCCATCGCTCAACGGATAAAAGGTACTCCGGGGATAACAGGCTGATACCGCCCAAGAGTTCATATCGACGGCGGTGTTTGGCACCTCGATGTCGGCTCATCACATCCTGGGGCTGAAGCCGGTCCCAAGGGTATGGCTGTTCGCCATTTAAAGTGGTACGCGAGCTGGGTTTAGAACGTCGTGAGACAGTTCGGTCCCTATCTGCCGTGGACGTTTGAGATTTGAGAGGGGCTGCTCCTAGTACGAGAGGACCGGAGTGGACGAACCTCTGGTGTTCCGGTTGTCACGCCAGTGGCATTGCCGGGTAGCTATGTTCGGAAAAGATAACCGCTGAAAGCATCTAAGCGGGAAACTTGCCTCAAGATGAGATCTCACTGGAACCTTGAGTTCCCTGAAGGGCCGTCGAAGACTACGACGTTGATAGGTTGGGTGTGTAAGCGCTGTGAGGCGTTGAGCTAACCAATACTAATTGCCCGTGAGGCTTGACCATATAACACCCAAGCAATTTGCGCTTAACAGCCAGATTGCGGTGTGTGAAGACGAAACGAACCGAAAGTTCGAGTTCACAAACACCGA
>NZ_LRUN01000046.1 GCF_001679645.1 Pseudomonas bananamidigenes
TTCGTCTCAACCGAGGCGCGCATTCTACAGCAGCCTCATTTACTGTCAAGTGATTATTTTCAGAAGTTTTTAAAATTTCTTCAATCAAATCAACCACTTGCGCTAGCTGCAACATCAAGATGCTCGCTAGCGGGAGGCGAATAATACAGGATTGAAACAGGTGGTCAACCCCTTTCCTGAAAATTCGTTTCCCAAGCACTGATCTGCCTAATTCGGCTCTTTGGACGAGCGTGAGTCCGCCGTTTGGACGCAAGCACTCCAGCTACTGAGATTGCCTGACGATATCGATCGAAATTTCCCTTGCTGCCACCGTTCCGCGGTTCTCGAGCCAATGTGTGGTGTTCCGGTCCTCCGGCCAACCCACTCCCGGTCCGTAGTCCGTAGCGACGCCATCTCGATGATCCGTGATCGTTCCCTGCAATATATAGACGACACCCGGCCTGTCTTTGTGATTGTGGACAGGCCCGAAAACGCCTCCTGGCTCGATGGTCACCATCCGCATACGGAGCAGACGCCCCGCCATTCCCTCGATTTCCGGCCCAAGGTCAATCGTTGCAAGCATTTCCACTGCAACACCTTTCGTCTCTGGAGCCATCTGCTCTTGGTTGATCATGTTGCTCACCTGCCATGCGGGACCTGACTAGCAGTAAACACCCGAAACGGCACAAGCTGCCATCAGTCGACGAGAGGGCGGTTATTCAAGCAGTTGCTGATCCCTCGGCTTCGGATATGAGCACGTCACAGAGGGCAGATAAAAAACGGGGCCGTTCCATTCTCAAAAAATGGAACGGCCCCGATTTCCATATAGACTCTGCCCGACCTCAAGCGCGCTTCGGCAGCTTCCAGTTGGGACGAATGAAGTGGCAGGTGTAGCCATTCGGAATCCGCTCAAGATAGTCCTGATGCTCGGGCTCGGCTTCCCAGAACGGTCCCGCCGGTTCAATTTCGGTGACCACCCGCCCCGGCCACAGACGCGAGGCGTCAACGTCGCCGGCAGTGTCTTCGGCAATGTCACGCTGCTGCTCGTTCAGATAATAGATAGCCGAACGGTAACTGGGGCCCAGGTCATTGCCCTGACGGTTGGGCGTGGTCGGGTCATGAATCTGGAAGAAGAACTCAAGGACCTGCCGATAGCTGATTACCGCCGGGTCGAAAATGATCTCGATGGCTTCAGCGTGGTTGCCATGATTGCGGTAGGTGGCATTCGGTACATCGCCTCCGCTGTAACCGACACGGGTTTTCAGCACCCCGGGATAGCGTCGCAGCAGGTCCTGCATGCCCCAGAAGCAGCCGCCGGCGAGGATGGCAGTTTCGGTTTGACTGGTCATGATTTGTCCTTCCCTTCGGGATATTGGAGGTGGTCACTGTTATAAGGGCGCACTGGCCAATTCCAAGGCTGGCTTACAGATTGACCTCATGCAAACGCGGCCTCGATGAACGCCTCCAGCGCTTGTGCCTCCAGAATCTCGATGGAGAAATGCCCGAAGCGCTTGGGCAGCCAGATGATGCGTGTCCCGGACGGTGATTGCAGGTTGGTGCGTTCCAGTGGCTGGCCGTTTTCATCTTCGGGCTGCACGCCGGCGAGTACCAGTTCGTCGTAGGCTTTTTCGATGTCCGGTGTCGAGTAGCAATGACGGTAGATCATCCCCTCCCCCGACGAATCCAGCAGTTGTTTGAGATTCCCCGCCAACGGCTGGACCAGCATGAAGCGCTCCTGACCGATCAGCGCAATCGCGTAGCGAACGTGCAGGCCGCCTCGCTCCCAGATCAGGATTCGGGAAATTCTGGCCTGTAGAACCTGCGCATAGTAAGCGCAAGCCTCTTCAAGGTCGTTGACCAGTACATCGACGTGACTGAACTTAAGATCCATTGCAATGCTCCTTGCGGCAGACGCCCATCTTAAAAACAAAAAAGCACCCGAAGGTGCTTTTTTATTGCCGTTTTCAGCGCTACGAAGTCTTCACGCCGACCCGGGCCGCGTGCAGTTTCTTGTAGCTGTCGATCAGTCGCAGGTGGCGGTCGAGGCCTTCGAGCTTCATGCTGGTCGGCGTCAAACCGTAGAAGCGTACGCTGCCGTCCACCGAGCCGATCGCCGCATCCATCCGCTCGTTACCGAACATGCGGCGGAAGTTGGCTTCGTAGTCGGCCAGTTCCAGATCTTCGTCCAGTTGCATCTCCAGCACCCCGTTGACGGCCTGATAGAACAGCCCCCGCTCGACGGTGTTGTCGTTGTACTGCAGGAACATCTCCACCGCCTCTTTAGCCTCCTCGATCTGTCCCAGGGCGAGCCAGATCAGCAGTTTCAGTTCCAGAATCGTCAGTTGCCCCCACACGGTGTTGTCGTCGAACTCGATGCCGATCAGTGTGGTGATGTCGGTGTAGTCGTCCAGTTCGCTTTCCACCAGGCGCTCGACCAGCGACTGGAGTTCTTCTTCATTCAAGCGATGCAGGTTGAGAATGTCTTCACGGAAGAACAGCGCCTTGTTGGTGTTGTCCCAGATCAGGTCGTCCACCGGGTAGATTTCCGAGTAGTCCGGCACCAGGATGCGGCAAGCGGTGGCGCCGATGTGCTCGTACACCGCCATGTACACTTCCTTGCCCATGCCCTTGAGGATGCCGAACAGGGTTTCGGCCTCCTCGGCATTGGAGTTTTCTCCCTGAGCGGTAAAGTCCCACTCCACAAATTCGTATTCCGCCTGAGCGCTGAAGAAGCGCCACGACACCACGCCGCTGGAGTCGATGAAGTGCTCGACGAAGTTGTTCGGTTCGGTGACCGCGTGACCTTCGAAGGTCGGCTGCGGCAGATCGTTAAGGCCTTCGAAGCTGCGGCCCTGCAGCAGTTCGGTCAGGCTGCGCTCCAGCGCCACTTCGAAGCTCGGGTGTGCGCCGAACGAGGCGAACACACCGCCGGTGCGCGGGTTCATCAGCGTGACGCACATGACCGGGAATTCGCCGCCCAACGACGCATCCTTCACCAGCACCGGGAAGCCCTGGGCTTCCAGGCCTTGAATGCCGGCCATGATCGCCGGGTACTTGGCCAATACTTCCTGCGGCACGTCCGGCAACGCGAATTCGCCTTCGATGATTTCGCGTTTCACCGCACGTTCGAAGATTTCCGACAGGCACTGCACCTGGGCTTCGGCCAGGGTATTGCCGGCGCTCATGCCGTTGCTCAGATACAGGTTCTCGATGAGGTTCGACGGGAAGTACACCACTTCGCCGTCCGACTGACGCACGAATGGCAGCGAAACGATGCCGCGTTCTTCATTGCCCGAGTTGGTGTCGATCAGATGCGAGCCGCGCAACTCGCCGTCGCGGTTGTAAATCTTCAGGCAGTACGGGTCGAGGATTTCGGTTGGCAGCTCATCATTGCGGCCCGGTTTGAACCAGCGCTCGTCCGGGTAGTGCACGAACGGCGCATCGGCCAGATCCAGCCCCCAGAACTGATCGTTGTAGAAGAAGTTGCAGTTCAGGCGCTCGATGAACTCGCCCAGCGCCGAAGCCAATGCGCTTTCCTTGGTCGAGCCCTTGCCGTTGGTGAAGCACATCGGCGAGTGCGCATCGCGAATGTGCAGCGACCAGACGTTCGGCACAATGTTGCGCCACGAGGCGATTTCAATCTTCATGCCGAGGTCGGCGAGGATGCCCGACATGTTGGCGATGGTCTGCTCCAGTGGCAGATCCTTGCCCGGAATGCAGGTGCTCGTGCCAGAATTGGCGCCCGGCATCAACAGTGCCTGTGCGTCGGCGTCGAGGTTTTCCACTTCTTCGATCACGAACTCGGGACCGGCCTGGACGACTTTCTTTACCGTGCAACGGTCGATGGAACGCAGGATGCCCTGGCGGTCCTTGTCGGAGATGTCTGCCGGCAGCTCGACCTGAATCTTGAAGATCTGGTTGTAGCGATTCTCCGGGTCAACGATGTTGTTCTGCGACAGGCGGATGTTATCGGTCGGGATGTTGCGGGTTTCGCAATACAGCTTCACGAAGTAAGCCGCACACAGCGCCGACGAGGCCAGGAAGTAGTCGAACGGACCCGGCGCCGAACCATCGCCCTTGTAGCGGATCGGTTGGTCGGCCACCACCGTGAAGTCATCGAACTTGGCTTCAAGTCGAAGGTTGTCGAGAAAGTTGACCTTGATTTCCATGGGGGACTACCAGAATAGCGAGCTGAACAGAATGGCCGCCATTATCCGGTTTTTCAGCGGGAAGTCTTGTGCTTTGGCGTTTTGGCCGCCGACCGGAGCGCCGCTCAAGTCGAGTCGTTGCGCTGTGCCATTTCGGCGACGATGGCGTCGATCACGCAGCGAGCCGTCGGCGACCGGCTTCGGTTGGGCAGGCTGACGACACCGATTTCGGAATGCAATCCAGGTCGATCCACGACCTGCAGTTCGATCAGTTTGCCAATGCGCAGGTCTTCAGCCACGGCGCCGTGAATCACGCCGAGGATCGTATCCGTCGAACAGGCCACCGTCCTGAGCAAAGCCACGTCGTCACACTCCAGCGCCAGAGGCAATGCCTGGCGAGCGGAGATACCGAGGGTACGTGCCGTTTCGTCCTTCACCACGGTCGGCAGGCGCGTCGTTGCGATGCCGTAGACTTCCAGATCTCTCATCGTCACCAGGCGTCCGGCCAATGGATGTTTCGGCCTGACGAAAAAGCCCGCCGAAGCCTGACCCAGCGACTGAATTTGCAGATCGGATTCGGCGGAGAAATTGCGAATGTCCGCGACGAAGAATTCAATCGCTTCGTCCCGCAACCGGGCTTCAAGAATCTGCCAGTTGTTGACCTCTACCCGCAGCGTGACGGCCGGGTGCTCCCGACGCAACCTGGGCACCACCTGATGCATCAACATCGCCGCCGGAAACGGCCCGACGCCGAATGCAAGGTTGCCGAGCCGGCCATCGCCGTACAGCGCCAGGTCCCGTTCCAGAGAACGGGCATCGAACAACAGCCGTCGGGCCCGCTCGATCAGAAACTCCCCTGCCGGCGTCGGGCGCACGTCGCCGCTGTCCCGGTCGAACAGGCGTTGGCCGGTTTCGCTTTCAAGTGCCTGGATGCTGCGGCTCAGTGCCGGCTGGCTCAGGTGCACGCGTTCGGCGGCGCGGCCGAAATGGCGTTCATCGGCAAGGGCCAGCAGGTGTGTCAGTCGTTTAAGGTCCATGTCGCCGATGCTAGCCACGCATTGCCCGGATGTAAACAATGCATTGGATACATCGCTCCTGCCTCCCTACTCTCTGAAGAATCGATCCTCGGAGAACAACAAGAATGAGACCGACCTTTCACACACTGATCGCTCTGACGCTGGTTTCCCTCGCCGGTTGTGACAAACCGTCCAGCGTTGCCAATAGCCAAGCGACGCCTGCGACTGCGGCGGTGATAGAAGCCTCGATCAAAGGCCTGAACCTCAACGACGCTCGTGACATGGAAGACGCCCGGCGCGGTCTGATCGCCCGCCCGACCGGCCAGATCCTCGGTTCCGACGGCTCTGTGCTGATCGATTTCGATGCGTTCAGATTCGTCGAAGGCAAGGCCCCCGCCACCGTCAATCCGAGCCTGTGGCGCCACGCGATGCTCAACGCGCAGATCGGGCTGTTCAAGGTCACTGATGGCATTTATCAGTTGCGCGGTTTTGACATCGCCAACATGACACTGATCGAGGGGAAGAACGGATGGATCGTCGTCGACCCGCTGACCTCGAAAGAAACCGCCGCCGCTGCCCTGGCCTTTGCCCGCGCGCAACTGGGCGACAAACCCGTGACTGCCATCATCTTTACCCATGACCATGCCGACCACTTCGGCGGCGTACTGGGCATTACCTCGGTCGCGGAAGTCGCCGAGCGCAAGATTCCCGTGGTGGCCCCTGTCGGGTTCATGGAGGAAGCCACCAGCGAAAACGTGCTGGCGGGACCTGCCATGTCGCGCCGTTCGATGTATCAGTTCGGCAAGAATCTGAGGCCGGGCGCCACCGGCATGGTGGATACCGGGCTGGGCAAAAACGTCGCCTACGGCAGCATCGGCATTCTGGCGCCGACGCAGATCATCGATCAGCCGGCGCAGGAACTGGTGCTCGACGGCGTGACCTTTGTATTCCACAACATTCCAGGCGCGGAGGCCCCGGCCGAACTGACCTTCACGATCCCTGAGCGCAAGGCTTATGGCGGCGCAGAACTGCTGGCGCAGACCATGCACAATCTGTTGCCGATCCGTGGCGCCAAGGTTCGTGACGCATTGCGCTGGTCCGACTACGCGCAGATCGCCCTCGATGAACTGGGCGACACCGAAGTCTATTTCGGCCAGCACAACTGGCCGGTCTGGGGCAACGAGCGCATCCGCGAATTCATCACCAAGCACCGCGACGTCTACAAATACATGCACGACCAGACCGTGCGCCTGATGAACGCCGGCTACACGCCCGGCGAGATCGCCGAGAAGATCCAGTTGCCCGATTCACTGGCCTCGTACTTCGGCACCCGCGGCTATTACGGCGACGTGCGACACAACGTCAAGGCGATCTACCAGATGTACCTCGGCGCCTACGATGGCAACCCGGCGCATCTGAATCCGCTGCCCCCCAGGGAGTCCGCCAGACGCTACGTCGAGTTGATGGGCGGCAACGCCAAAGTGCTCGAAGCCGCACGCGTGGCCTATGACAAAGGTGAATACCGCTGGGTGGCCGAGCTGCTGGATCAAGCCGTCCTCGACCAGCCCGACGACAAGGCCGCCAAGGAACTGCTGGCCAGGACCTACGAACAGCTGGGCTATCAGTCGGAGTCAGCCACTTGGCGCAACAGCTACCTGACCGCCGCCCAGGAGTTGCGCAACGGCCCGCCGGACAAAGGCGTGCGCCGCTCGGACCTGATCGAGCTGATGAAGCAGACACCCACCGAACGCTTCCTCGAAGCCATGGCCGCCAGCCTCGACGGGCCGGCGGCGGACGGCAAGAACTGGACCTTCAATCTGCAACTGACCGACACGCAGGAATCGTTCGTGCTGTGGATCGAGAACGCCGTGCTGCACTATCGCCGGGGTGCGCCGGCCACCAATGCCAACGCCACGCTGAGCGTCACCAAGGATCTTTTCGTGCAATTGCTGGGCGGTACGGCGGGGTTCAAGGATGCCCTCACCTCCAAAGACCTGAAGGTCGATGGCAGCACGGTGGATCTGGTGCGGTTCCTTGGATTGCTGGAGAAAGCACCGGGCAACTTTGCAATCGTCGCTCAGGCGCGCGATTGATTCGTGAAGGGGCGTTCGGCTGTAATGCCTGAAGAGGTCAACCCTGAGCAAGTCCGGCTAGGTATCGGTACGCCGCTTTCGACGATTCTAGGGCCGACCGTTACTCCAGGAGCTCCACTGCGTGCCCGACACACCCATGCAATCTGCCTACGAGAAGCGTTTCACCGTCGTACTCGCCTACATCGACGCCAATCTTGAGGGCGACCTGTCGGTGAAAGCGCTGAGCCAGGTGGCAAACTTCTCCGAGTTCCACTTTCACCGGCAGTTCACGGGATACGTCGGCGTGCCCGTCTCGCGCTATGTGCAATTGATGCGCCTGCGCCGGGCCGCGCACCGTCTGACCACCCTGCCCGGCCATTCGGTGATGGACGCGGCGTTCGATGCCGGCTTTGAAAGCCCCGAAGCATTTTCCAGGGCATTCAAGCGCGACTTCGGCATCTCGCCGGGGGCATTTCGCAAGGCTCCGGACTGGAGCGTCTGGCACACGGTCTTCGCCATTCCTCACTTTTCAAGGAGCATCGCCATGCAGGTACGAATCGTCGATTTCCCCGGAGTCCGGGTCGCGGCACTCGATCACCGTGGGCCTCCGGGCCTTGTCAATCAAAGCGTGCAACGCTTCATCCAGTGGCGCCAGCAGAGCGGGCAGTCACCGGTGGCCTCAAGTCGCACATTCGCAATCCCTTACGGCAACCCCGATACGACGCCGCCGGAAGACTTTCATTTTGCGATCTGCGGCGAAATTCGCGAAGCCGTGGCACCGAATGAGTTCAACGTAGGTGAGCTCGGTATTCCTGCGGGGCGTTGCGCCGTGGTGCGTCATGTGGGCCCCACCGATCACATCGGCGAAAGCATCTACCCGGTCTACCGCGACTGGCTGCCCGCCAGCGGCGAAGAACTGCGCGATCACCCGCTGTTTTTCGAGTACTTGAGCATCAGTCCCGAGATCCCGCAGGAGCAGTGGCAAACGGATATTTACGTGCCGCTGCGCTAACCATCGCGTGCCCCTCAGGCTCAGCTAAGTTTCACTGGATACCTTCTCTCCTGCGCACATTCAGCGCTGCTCAGGAGAGGCCATCCACCCATGAAACCCGCCATAGCCGACTGGCTCAACAAAGTGCCCGAAGTGACGTTGTCCTTCTGGGTGATCAAGATCCTGTCCACGACCGTGGGTGAAACCGGTGCCGACTTTCTGGCCGTCGACGCCGGATTCGGCGCCGGCCCCACCAGCCTGGGCATGGCTGCGCTGCTGGCCATTGCGCTGTTCCGCCAGATGCGCACCAAGGCCTACACCCCCTGGATCTACTGGCTGACGGTGGTGCTGGTGAGCATCGTCGGCACGCAAATCACCGACATCCTGACCGACATGCTGGAGGTCAGCCTCTACACCAGCACGGTGGTATTCTCCGTGTTGCTGGTGGTGAATTTTCTGATCTGGTTCCGGACCGAACGCAGCCTGTCGATTCGCGAAATCGTCACCCCTCGCCGGGAGCTGTTCTATTGGGCCACGGTGCTCTGCACCTTTGCCCTCGGCACCGCCGCCGGCGACCTGGCCACTGAAGCACTGGGCCTGGGCTTCACCGTCGGCGCAGTGATCTTCGGCGCTTTGATCGCGGCCACCCTGATCGCCTGGCGTCTGGGTGCCAACACCGTGCTGACCTTCTGGATCGCCTACATCCTGACCCGCCCCTTCGGTGCCTCTCTCGGTGACCTGCTGACCCAGGCCAAGACCTACGGCGGACTCGGCATGGGCGCGACCTGGACCAGCGCGATCTTCCTGTGCGTCATTGTCCTGCTGGTGGCCGTCGCGCAGATCAACGTCGGCAATCGCAAAGCCATCACTCAATAAACCTTCAGACTTTCATCAAGGAATCATCATGCGCCAGATTCAAACCATCATTCGTCACGTCGCCATTGTCTCGTCCATCTGCCTGCTGAGCATTGCTGCCGGCTGCTCGAAGCCGGCGGACAAACCGGCTGCAAACGCCGCTGCAGGAGCCGTCAGCACGCAAGGCCAGGCCGCCTCCAAACTGGGTGATCTGTCCGAGTTCCGCAACATCGCGGCCGACGTAGCTGCCCTGGTCGATAAAAACGATCTGTCGGACGCCAAGGCCCGGATCAAGGATCTGGAAACCGCCTGGGACTCCGCCGAAGCCGGAATCAAACCCCGTGCCGCCGGCGACTGGCACATGCTGGACAAGGCCATCGACCGCTCGCTCGACACCTTGCGCGCCAGCGCCCCGCAGCAGAAAGACTGCAAGGCGCGGATGGACGAGTTGCTCAAAGCCTTTGACTCGCTGAAGGGCAACGCCTGATCCGGGCCCCGGACAAACCCTTGCACAGATGCTTCAATACAAGCGCGACGGCCCTGCCCGTCGCGCTATTTTTCTGGGGAGCGGGTGATGCGGATATTACTGGTGGAAGACGATCCGATGATCGGCGATGCCATCCAGGGCGCGCTGAACGACGCCAGCTACGCCACCGACTGGGTGAAAAACGGCCTCACCGCACTGGCCACGCTCGACACTCAGCACTACGACCTGGTGCTGCTGGACCTCGGCTTGCCCGGCAAGGACGGGCTGGACGTGCTCGACAGCATTCGCACTCGCAACAACCCGGTGCCGCTGCTGATCATCACCGCCCGTGACGGCCTCGAAGATCGCCTGCGCGGCCTCGACGGCGGTGCTGACGATTACCTGCTCAAGCCCTTCGACATGGCCGAACTCCTGGCGCGGATGCGCGCAGTGCTGCGACGCAAGGGCGGGACGGCATTGTCCTTGCTCGACAACGGCGTGGTGTCCCTCGATCTGCTTTCCAAACAAGCCTCGACCGCGGACAAACCGGACGTGCAGTTGTCCAGCCGCGAATTCGCCCTGTTGCAAGCCCTGCTGATCCGGCCCGGGGCGATCCTCTCGCGCAGTGAACTGGAAGACCGGCTCTATGGCTGGGGCAATGAAGTGGAAAGCAACGCGGTGGAGTTTCTGATTCACGCCCTGCGACGCAAACTCGGCAGTCACGTCATCAAGAACGTCAGGGGAATGGGATGGATGGTTTCAAAAGGCGCCTGAGGGATTCGGTGCAACTGCGGCTGTCGGTCACCCTGTCGCTGGCCATTCTGGTCGTTGCGCTGCTGGCCGCTGCATTTGTGTTTGTTTCCGCGCTGGACGAGGCCCACGAAATGCAGGACGAGACTTTGCGCCAGGTCGCAGCACTTTACGACCGCCAGCAAATGACCCTGCACTACCCCACCGCTGAGGCTGCGGGCGACGACAACGAAGAATCCCGAGTCATCGTGCAATACCTCGCCGACGGCACCAAAGCGCTCGGCAACAACGACGCCTCGCTGCCACTGCCCTTCCCCACGAATCTGTCCGATGGACTGTCGACCTTGAAAGTGACCGGCGAAGACTTCCGGGTGCTGGTCAGAACCACCGCCCGTGGCGAACGCATCGTCGTCGCCCAGGAAACCGGCGTGCGCGACAAGGAGGCCCGCGAAAGTGCCTGGCGCAGTCTGTTGCCGTTTCTGATCCTGTTTCCGGTGCTGTTGCTGGTGGTGGGCGACCTGGTACGCAAGATGTTCCGCCCCATCGCCACGCTTTCGGCCGACATCGATCATCGGGACCCACAGAACCTGCACCCGGTCGATGAAAGCCATCTGCCCAGCGAGATCCGACCGTTTGTTGTGGCCATCAACCGCTTGCTCGGTCGCGTCGCCCAGTCCGTAGACAACCAGCGGCGTTTCGTCGCCGACGCGGCCCATGAACTGCGCTCGCCGATGACCGCCCTGTCCCTGCAGGCCGAACGGCTGGCCGCCACCGATATGCCCTCATCGGCCCGCGAGCGCTTGTTGCCGTTGCGCCGGGGTATCGAGCGCAGCAGGAATCTGATCGATCAACTGCTGACGCTGGCTGCCGCGCAGTCGAATACGCAGGCAGCACCGACAACCGTTTCAGTCCTGCGCATCTACCGACAGGTTCTGGAAGACCTGTTGCCATTGGCTGAACGCAAGGACATCGATATCGGTGTCGAAAGCGGCGAAGACGTACAAGTCTGCATCAACGAAACCGACCTGCTGATCCTGATCCGCAACCTGGTGGACAACGCGATTCGCTATACCCCGCCCGGCGGGCGTATCGACCTTTCAGTCACCCGCGAGCAAACGGCGGTGATCCTGCAAGTCAGCGATACCGGGCCCGGAATTCCGCTGGATGAACAGGCGCGTGTATTCGACCCGTTCTATCGCAGTCTGGGCACTGATGAATCGGGGTCGGGTCTGGGCCTGTCCATCGTCAGAGCGATTGCCGACCGTTCGGGAGCCAGCATTCGGTTGGGATTTTCTGACGAGGTCAGACAGAGCGGACTGTGTGTCCGGATTTTGCTCGTCAGCGTTTGAGCCAAAGTGGTCAGCTCCATTGCGAACAGAATCAGGCAAGTAATCCACAGAAATGCACTATCAGACGACAAACGCAGAGCGGGAAGATGACTCTCCGACAGATCCATCGAGTACGCTCCCATGCTTGTACAAGCCTACGGTGCCCACGCGGGCGACAACCCCCTTGAGCCCATCCAGATCAATCGCCGCGCCCCTGCGGCCCACGACGTCCAGATCGACATCGCCTTCTGCGGCATCTGCCATTCCGACTTGCACCAGGTGCGATCGGAGTGGGCCGGCACGCAATTCCCTTGCGTACCGGGACACGAAATCGTCGGCCGCGTTTCGGCGGTCGGCGCTCACGTTTCCGCTTACAAGGTCGGCGATCTGGTGGGTGTCGGTTGCATCGTCGACAGCTGCAAACACTGCGAGGACTGCGAAACCGGTCTGGAAAACTACTGCGACGGCATGATCGGCACCTATAACTTCCCGACCCCGGACGCCCCCGGCTGGACCCTCGGTGGCTACTCGCAAAACATCGTGGTGCATGAACGTTACGTGCTGCGCATCCGCCACCCAGAAGCACAACTGGCCGCCGTCGCACCGCTGTTGTGTGCCGGCATCACCACGTACTCGCCGCTGCGTCACTGGAACGCCGGGCCGGGCAAGAAGATCGGTGTAGTGGGCATCGGTGGTCTGGGCCACATGGGCATCAAACTGGCTCATGCGATGGGCGCGCACGTAGTGGCGTTCACCACGTCGGAGTCCAAGCGCGAAGCGGCGAAAGACCTGGGGGCCGATGAGGTCGTGGTCTCGCGCAATCCCGAAGAGATGGCCGCGCACACCAGGAGCTTCGACTTCATTCTCAACACCGTCGCCGCCCCGCACGATCTCGATGCGTTCCTGGTGCTGCTCAAGCGTGACGGCGCCCTGACGCTGGTCGGCGCCCCCGCCTCGCCGCACCCGTCACCGAACGTATTCAACCTGATCATGAAGCGTCGCACCATCGCCGGCTCCATGATCGGCGGCATTCCCGAGACCCAGGAGATGCTGGATTTCTGCGCCGAACACGGCATCGTGTCCGACATCGAATTGATTCGCGCGGATCAGATCAACGCGTCCTACGAGCGCATGCTCAAGGGCGACGTGAAATATCGATTTGTGATCGATAACGCGACACTGGCGGGCTGACCGGCACATGCGGAGAAAGGCGTTGCGCACGCGAACGCTTTTCTCCACACCGCCGACAACGGCTGCAACATTCACTCTCTGCCCTTCCGCTCATTGATCTTTCCTTCCACACCCAGTAAAAAACCCTCTCCCTTTCCATCCTTGCAAGGAGCGGTGGATGCTCGAGCTATCCACGGAACGGCTTGACCTGCGCACGATGGCCGAATCCGACTGGCCGTTGTTCCTTCGACTGCACAGCGAACCACAAACCATGCAGTACGTCTTCGGCGAAATTGCCGAGGAACAGGTACGCAAGGGGTTTGAGCATCGGCTCCCGGCCTGGAATCCGCAGTCGGAGCACTGGCTGTGCCTGGTGGTCACCGACCGAGCCAGCGGTCACGAACTGGGCGTGACCGGTTTTCGCATTATGTCGCCAGGTCATGCCGAAGTCGGATGCCTGCTGTTGCCTGAACATCAGGGCAAGGGGTTCGGCACCGAGTCGCGCAAGGCGATCATCGACTACGCCGCCGCCATCGGGCTGAACTCGCTGGAATCGACCGTGACCGACGGCAATATCGCCTCCTGCAAGGTATTGGAGAAGTGCGGCTTTGTGTTCGCACGTCGTGAGCCGCAGGCCTACCGGATCGGTGATCGGTGGTACGACGATCTGATCTATCACTATCAAATACGCTGAACCTTGCGCTCAACGACTCGCCAGGGAGGCCTTTCGTCATGAACCCCTATCAATGTCTTCCCCCCCCGCGCCTTCTGGCGTACCGCCGTGGCCGACAGGTCCGCGCCGGACATCGGTGAGCTGTGGACGCCGCAGTTCGAGATCGGCAACAAGGACGCCATCGTCACCGCCGGTTCCTGTTTCGCCCAGCACATCGGTCGCGCACTGGTGGAGCGCGGCATGAACTGGCTGGACGCGGAGCCCGCCCCGGACGCACTGCCCGAGGCTGACTGGAAGGCCCGCAACTATGGGGTGTTTTCCTTCCGCACCGGCAATCTGTACACCCCGGCGATGCTCTGCCAATGGCTTGAATGGGCACTGGGCGTCAGCGCACCGCCCGATGAAACCTGGGCTCATGACGGGCGTTTTTTCGACCCGTTCCGCCCCGCCGTGGAGCCCGACGGATTCGCCAGCGAACAGGCACTGTCCGAATCGCGGGAAATCACCCTTGACGCCATCCGCGAAGGGCTGCGCCGGGCCAGGGTTTTTGTCTTCACCCTGGGTCTGACCGAAGCCTGGCAACATCGGCAGACCGGTCTGGTATATCCCGTGTGTCCCGGCACCGTGCGTGGCACTTTCGATCCGCTGCTCCACCGATTCTGCAATTTCGGTTTCATGGACACCTATGGCGACATGGTCCGGGCAGTGGAATTGATGCGCTCGATCAACCCGCAACTGCGCCTGCTGTTCACCGTTTCGCCGGTGCCCCTGACGGCAACCGCCACCGGGGAGCATGTACTGAGCGCCACGACCTATTCCAAATCGGTGCTGCGCGCCGTTGCCGGGCAATTGTGTGAAGAACTGCCCGACGTCGACTATTTCCCGTCCTACGAAATCATTACCGGCACCCCGTTCAAAGGCGCGTTTTACCAACCCAACCAGCGGGAGGTCACGCCAGACGGCGTGGCGTTCGTGATGCAGCAATTTTTTGCCGGACTTGAAGCCGTCCAGTCGGTGCAGGCGCCGAGCACCTCCACCAGTGTGTCCAGCGAGGATCTTGTCTGTGAAGACGCCGTACTCGATTACTACGCCTAGGTTTCTGCTGCTGGGTGACTCCCATGCCGGTGTCATCGGCAAGGCAGCGCGGGCCCGTGAACTGTCTTTCGGTGGCGGACCTTTGGGAACCGGTCGGGATTTTGCGATCGATTTCTTCAGCCTGACCCGGCATGACGTGGTGTTTCGCGATGCCGAGATGGATCGGCTGTATCGCCAGGCCCTCGACACGCTCCAAGCGCCGCAACTGGCGAAGGTCGGCGTGCCGCTGGTGAGCACCATCGGTCTGAGCCTGCACTATCTGGCCACCGCCGCGAACTGGACCTGTTACCAGAATGCGCAGGGTGAGTTCGATGAAGGGTTTCTCGCCGGGCCGTTGTTCGAAACTGTCATCGACACCTTGTCCCGCCCCGCCCTGGCCTTCCATGAACAGGCCTTGGCGCTGAAGCTCAAGGTCTTCGCCGTGCTGCCGCCGCAACGGGTGCCCGAACTGTCCGACCCGCGTGTGTTCATGGCTGCGCAATCGCTGTTGATCGAACGCCTGCAAGGGCTTGGCGTCGAGCTGATCGATGTGCGCGAGGCGGCGAACGATGAGCAGGGTTTTCAGCGTGAAGCGTTCTGCGAAGTGGATGACCCGCTGCACGGCAATCTCGCGTTCGGTGACTTGATCGTCGAGCAACTGATCCGTCGCGGCGTCTAGAAAAAGAGGGAGCAAATTGCTCCCTCTGATGTTTTCAGGCCTTGGGCTGCGTTCCGAGAATCGTCACCCGCTCGCCATAACGTGAGTGCGGGAAGTAATCCCACACCGCATGGTGCTGGGTGCAGCGGTTATCCCAGAACACCAACGTGTTCGGCGCCCAGCGAACGCGGCAACTGAGTACCGGCTCCCGTGCCACCAGGTCGAACAGCATGTTCAACAGCACCTGACTTTCGCCCCCGGACAACTGCACGATGTGCGACGTGAACCCGGAATTGACGAACAGGGATTTGCGCCCGGTTTCCGGGTGACGCACCACCACCGGGTGTTCAGTCCTGGGCAGATTGGCCGGCGCCTCATAACCCTTCCACGGAATCGCACCGTCGTGAATCGCAGTCAGTTCGCCGAGGAACTGCTGCATCGCCGGCGAGAGCATTTCGATCGCCAGGTGCATGTTGGCGAACAGCGTGTCGCCGCCGGTACCGATGGCCGGGGTCTCCTTGACGTACAGCATCGACCCCATGGACGGCGCCAGGTCCGCCGTGCCGTCGGTATGCCAGGTTTCCCCGGCGACGTAGCGCGATTGCGCATTGGCGCGGATCACCACCAGCTCCGGATCATCGCCGTCGATATCCTCCAACGGCAACGCCCGCAGCTCGCCGAACAACCGGCCAAACGCCTTGTGTTCCTCAACCGTCAGATGCTGATCGCGGAACACCAGCACATGGTTTTCCAGAAAGGCCCGGCGGATCTCCGCGAGCCGTTCGTCATCCAGCGGTTGCGAAAGGTCAACGCCACCGATTTCGGCACCGATGATCGGTGTGATCCGGTCGACCGTAATGCGCTGATACGGTGCGCGCTTTTCTGCAGCGATGCGCTCGATTGCCTTGAGTGCCAACTGATCCATGTTCCCTCACCTTTTTCATTGAAACGATGCCGATGACTGCTCGCGCAGAGAACGCGGGCGCATGTCGATCCAGTGCTCATTGATGTAATCCAGACAGACCTGACGCTCGCCACGCATGCCCGCCGCGCTCCAGCCGCTGGCCATCGGCTTGTCCGTCGGCCACAGGGAATACTGCCCCTGAGCGTTGATCACCACATCGAATTGCTGCCGTGCATCATTCATGTCGTTTCTCCTGTGGAGCGCGATTGCAGCGGGGCCAGGTGCCGGAGCAGGCCTTCTGCGAGATGGTTGAACAGCCTGCGCCGCTGATCGTCGGCCTGCGCACAGGCCCACACACAGACCCGCACCGACGCGGCGCAGACCTGCGCGTAGGCGCCAGCATCGTCAGCCGCGAAGGCCCGGGCCGAAACCTCGGCATTCGCTGCGGCATGGGCCTGAGCGAACGCCGTAGCACTGGCCTCGGTATTCAATTGCGCGTAGTACGTCGCGAACGCCTCGGCATCGCCAAAGTGCTCGGCGATCATGGCCGTGTTGGCCGGTGCGAGGCCGTACGTCATCGCACTGGCGTGGGCCTGGGCGTAAGCCGCGTCGTAGGCATAGGCCCGTCGATAAAGCGCCAGCCATACCGGTTTGAGCGTGGCCCGCCATTCACCCTGGCGCCCGGACAAGCCGAGCGCCGCCCGTTGATGCAGGCTTTGCAAAGTGAGCAACGCTGGCCGATGCTCCGGCAAGGACTCACACACCATCGGCAAGACCACCTCGGCCTGCCAACAATGAACCTGCTGGAGCGAAGGCGTTTCGTCGAAGCTGCATATCCGCTCGCGCCGGGCTTCGGGCCGGTCTTCGCACAGCACCTGCATCAGGATCGGTAACCAGCGAGGCATCGAAGTCACGTCATTCATATCGACGCCTCATCGCTACCGATCACCTCGGCCAGCAACCGCGCCCAGCGGCCCGCCACGATGCCGTAGTGATCGGTATCCAGCCGCTGCCAGCTCTGTAATTGCGGCAACAATGCCTGCCAGCGGCGTTGCAGGTCATCCATGTGCCAGGCATTGCCCAGACCATAGGGATTGGCATGTCCGGCGATGAGCATCCGCACCGGTGTGACCGTCAATGCCGGCGGCACGAAGTCGACCATGCTGCTCATATTGTTGCGGCAGCACACCGTCAGCCGCTGCAGATAAGCCTGACGTTCTTCGGACATCGTCTGCCCTTCGCCATCGGGCCAGCGCTGGGCGAACTCACGCTGGAACACCTGCTCGATGGTCTGCTCATCGATATGGGCCAGTTCCGCTCCGGCATCCGGCGCAGGTGGATCGATCAGGTACAACAACGGTTGCCTGTAACCGTCTGCCTGTGCCTGATGACACAGCGCCTGCGCCACCCAGGCTCCGAACGACCAACCCGCCAGACGCCAGGCGCAGCCGTCCGGAAGGTGCGCCTTGATGGCCTCCAGATACAGACGCGCCCGCTCGCCGATGCTGGTGTCCACAAGCTGCGGCACGCGCAACGCAGGATCGGCGATCACACACACGCCAAGATCCGCCGGCAGCGCCGAAACCAGCTCCCGGTAAGCCTGAACATCGCCACCCACCGGATGGATCAGGTACAACCACTCGCGGCCGGCACCGGCGTGCCACTGATCCACCCGGACTACACCGTTCCAGCCCGGCTGCGTGGTCGCCAAAGCCTCGCCCGTACAGGCGGCCACCAGCCCCAGCACTTCACTCAGGCTGACCTTGTGACTGAACTGCGACAACTGGAACACCTCGCCGGTGGCCGCTTGCAGCTCGTCGATCAGGTCCAGCAGCGTCAGCGAATCCGCACCCAGTTCATACAGTGAATCGTCATCCTCAAGTTCAGCCACACCGAGCCATTTGCACAGGCATTCACGCAGGCGCACGGATAGATCCTCGCTTTCCGGTACTTCGACCGGCGGAGCCACGACGCCATGGCGAACCGGATAAAAGCGCCGCGACTGCTCGATACCAGTGGTGGACACCAGCAATTGCGGCAACTGCGCCGTCATCGCCAGATCGAACACCCGGCCCCCCTCTTCGGCGGACATGCCGACCTTCAGATGTTCCTGGTGCGCAGTGTCCCCGCCGTTACTAGTCGTAGCCATGCCAATGTCGCGCCAGATGTCCCAGTTGATGCCCAGGCGCAGGCAAGCATTGGCCGTGTCCGGACGGTAATGCGCAAACCCGTCGAGCACACCGCTGGCCGCCGAATAATCCAGATGCCCCGCCCCGCCGAACAGTGCCGACATCGATGAGCAGTACAGGACGAAACCCGGCGAAAGCTGCTCGATCAGGCTTTCGACCGCGAGCATGCCGCGAGTCTTGGCGGCCATCGCTTCGGCCATCTGCCGGGGGTCGCGAAGGCGAATCAGACTCCCTGCGCCGACACCTGCCGCATGAATCACCCCGCTCAGGCGACCGTAACGCCGGGCCAGTTGATCGAGTACCTGCGGCCAGCGCGACAGATCGGCGATATCCGCCTGAACGCAGTCGATTCGCGAGGCGTATGCCGCCAGATTTTCAGGCAGTTCACCTTGGCGGGAGAGCAGCACCACACGCCGCGCAGGGGCCTGCAACAGATGTTCGCAAAGGGTTCGACCGATCCCGCCAGTACCACCCAGCACCAGAAACGTGCCGTCCTCCGGCAACAGGCTGGAGGTCGTCGCACTCGGCAATGGATGAGCGATCAAGCGTGGCTGCCACAAGAAACCGTCGCGCACCGCCATTCGCCGAGGCAGCGTCGCCGGATCACCGAGCAGCGCCGCCAGCTCTCTGGCCTGCGTATTAAGGTGCGGCGACGGCCAGTCCAGCCAGTGACAATTCACCGAGTATTCCTGGGGCACCACTTCGGTAACTCCGGCCAGCGCCGCCAGCTCGGGGCGTCGGACTTCGCCGTCCACCGGGCAGGCCTGCCACGACATCAACCACAACCGCAGCCGGGTCGTCCGTGCGGTTTGCCCCCACGCCTGCATCAGCGCACTGACCGTGTCCAGACAGGCCCACTGCGCCAGGTCCAGCGACGGCTCGTTGACCGCGCCGGATACCGCCAGCGGCAAGGTGTGCAGCCAGTCGAGTTCGCCAGTTTCAGACGCCGTGACCTCGCGGAGCAAACGGCCCAAGGCTTCGGTGTCCAGCGGGTCCAGTTCGAAACGATCTGCGCCGAGGTGCTTGAAACCATTGCCCGCGCACACTTGAATCACACGTCGATAAACCCCTCGCAGAGGCTCCAGCAATGCCGCGCCGGGGGCTTCATGGCTGCAAAGAATCAGCGTTTCTCGTTTGGCATCCGATGCCTTCACGCTCAGGCGCCGGACGCGCACCCACTGCCGCTGGTGGAACCACTGCGCCAGCGGCAGCCGCTCGATGCCTGCCGAAACCGGGGCAACGATTTCATCAACGGATTGAAACCGGTAGGTCTGAAGATCAAAAGACGATGGCGACAAATCCCAGGGCGGCGGCGCCGAGCGCTGCGGCCACTGGATATGGGCGCCCTCGTACCAGGCCTGCAGCAATGCCTGCGCTGAGTGATCACGGACGATCAGTTGTCCACCCGGCGCAGTGATTTCCTTGATCGTCGTTGGCTGCAAGGGAATTTCGTCACCCGGTTGGCAGACCATCGCAAAGCGCCAGCGCAGTTGCCGGCGACCTGACTGCAAGTGTCGTAGCAATGCGGTCTGCTGTTGCGGATGCGCTTGCAGATACGTTCTGATCACGGAGATATCGCGTAGCAGTTGCGCTCGGCTATGGGCCGAGATCATCAGTAGAGGCAGCGTTTGCTCGGTCACGTCCTGCACCTTGGGTGCAGCACCGACAATCACATGGGCATTGGTACCGCCAATCCCGAAACTGCTGACACCCGCCAGACGCCGCCGTCCCTCCGGCCAGGGCCGCGACGTGGTCGGTACGTAGAACGGCGAATGCTCCAGATCGATCTGCGGGTTGATCCGTGCAAACCCGAGGTTTGGCGGCAGCACGCCATGGAACACCGCAAGGCTGGCGCGAATCAGTCCGACCACCCCCGCCGCCGCCCCCAGATGGCCGATCTGGCTTTTCACCGAAGCCAGCGCGCAATGGCCGGTCGGTGCCTCGCCAAAGGCCTTGGTCAACGCCGCGACTTCGATCGGGTCCCCGAGCAGCGTGCCGGTGCCGTGGGCTTCGATGTAGCCGATGTCTGCACCGGTCAACCCGGCGCGGCTCAAGGCTTCGCTGATGACCGCACTTTGCCCGGCCACCGACGGTGCGGTGTAGCTCATCTTGGCCCGGCCATCGTTGTTCAGCGCCGAGCCTTCGAGCAACGCATAGATCCGGTCACCCTCCGCCCGCGCCCTGGCCAACGGCTTGAGCACCACCACGCCATAACCACTGGCGCCGATGGTGCCGCTGGCATCGTCGCTGAACGGACGGCACAAACCGTCGGCGGAAAAAATGTGCTGCGAGCGATGACGGTAGCCATCGCTCAGGGTCGGGTCGATCAACACGCCAGCGACCAGCATCACGTCACTGTCGCCCTGGCGCAGCATCGAACTGGCCATGTGGACGGCGATCAGCGAGCTGCCGCACGCTGCCTGCACGCTCAGGGCCGGACCGTTGAGGTCCAGGTGATACGCGGCCTTGGTTGCCAGAAAATCCTTGTCGTGATGCAGCGCCATCTGGAAACCGTCCGGCAAATCACCTTCGCGGGTCTCGCGCAACATCTGCTGGAAGTACGTGGTTTCGCCGCAACTGGCGATCAGGCCGATGCGCGGACCGTCCGCCGACGGGACAATCGCCGCATGTTGCAGGGCCTGCACACAGCCCATCAACAGATGCCGCTGTTGCGGATCCATCAGCCGCGCTTCCTGACGGCTGATGCCGAAATATTCGGGATCGAAGTCAAGCATTCCGGCCAGTTGGCTGCGGGCACCGACCAGACCTTCTTCGGCGGCGAAACGTTCGATGCCCAGCCCGTTGCCCTGCACCATCGCCCAGAACTCGGACAGGTTCTGCGCCCCGGCCACGTTGACCGACATACCGATGATCGCCATCGGTTGATCGCCTGCATCGGTTTGCCGCACACGCGCCACCGCTGCCCCCGAAGCCGTCGACAGGTGCGCCGCCAGCCGCCGTACCGTGACGTGTTCGAACAGGTCGGCCATCGTCACCTTGTGCGGCAGCTCGTCGGCGTAACGGCCATGCAAACGCATCAGGCCGAGGCTGGTGGCGCCGGCCTCGAAGAAGGTCTGTTCCGGCTCGATGTCACGACCGATCACCTCGCGGAACAACTCGCTCAATTGGCTTTCCAGTGCCGTCAATTGCACAGGCAACTGTGGCGTGCGGCGCCGCTCCAGCGCCTCTCCCAGCGCCGGCAAGGCCTTGCGGTCAATCTTGCCGCTTGGGGTGCGCGGCCAGACGTCGAGCCTTCGGTATTCATCGATCCGCACATGGGCCGGCAGACTCTGCGCAACCTGACGATCCAGTTGTTGCGCTGTCGCAGATTCGCCGTCGAGCTGCAGCCACGCGATCAGGCGCGCAGGTTCGGCCTGAACCGCCACCACCGCATTGACCACTTGCGGCACCTGCATCAGCGCCGCTTCGATCTGCCCCAGTTCCAAACGATGACCGCTGAGTTTGATCTGCTGGTCATCGCGGCCCAGATAGTGCAGGCAGCCCTGGGCATCGGCCCACGCCAGATCGCCGGTGCGGTAATGCAAGCCCCCCTCTTGCAGCTCGACAAACCGCGAGGCATTCAGCGCAGGATCGGCCAGATAACAACGGGCAACCATCGGTCCCGCCACCAACAGATAACCACGGCAGCCATTGGGCACCGGGCGATCAAATTCATCGACCAGCACCAACCGGGCATTGCCGACGGCGTGGCCGATCGGTGCACGCAGCGGCCAGTCGCGGGGCACCGCAGGCAAGCGCAAGGCGCTGACCACGTGGGTCTCGGTCGGGCCATAGTGATTAAACAGCGAAGCGTGCGGCATTGCGCCGAACCAGTGGCGAAGCGCGTCAGTACACAGCAATTGCTCCCCGGCGGTGATCACTTCGCGCAATGCGACGGGTAAATGCCACGGGCCACGGCGGTTTGCGCCAGATGCTGCAACGCCACGCAAGGCAGGAACAACCGTTCGATCCGCGCCTCGACCATGTAATCCAGCAACGCCTCGGCATCCTGACGCCAACGCGGCGTGATCAGGTGATAGCAGCCGCCCCCGCACAGGGTGCTGAAAATCTCCTGAAACGACACATCGAACGACAGCATGGAGAACTGCAGAGTCACCGACTTCGCCGGCAACTGCCCTTCGTTGCGCTGCCATTGCAACAGGTTGCACAGGGTGCGCTCCGACACTTGCACGCCTTTGGGCGTGCCGGTCGAGCCGGAGGTAAACAGCGTGTACAGCGGCCGTTCGCCGTCATGACGCGGGCGCTCGAACAGTCCGGCATCGGCGAGCAGATCGACCCGGTGCACGGGGAACCGTCCCGCGTTCAGCCCCTCCAGCACTGCGGCGGTCGCCTCGTTGAACAACAGGCAATGCGGCTGCGCCTGCTCCAGCACCTGACGCTGGATCGCCGCCGGGTAAGCGGGATCCAGCGGCACGGCGGTCAGGTTGAGTTTGGCCAGCGCCAGTAAGGCGACGATGTGTTCCACCGAGGCATCGAGAAACAGCACCACGTGCAGCGGCGCGCTTGCGACCGGCAACGGATGACGCTCGATCAATGCAGCGGCCAGGGAATCGGCCAGCACATTCAACTCAAGATAAGTGAGATGGCGCTGACCTTGAACCAGCGCAGTGGCGTCCGGTGTGCAATGCACCTGATGCTCGAACCAGTCTGCGAGGGTGTTGAACGGCAGCTCGACTTTCGGCCCTTCACTGGCTGCCGGCAGGCCGCGTCGATAAGGACCCACCAGACTGTCGAGAGTCGCCATGGGGCTTTCCAGCAACAGATCCAGCCCCCGACGGAACAACGCATTCACCGTGCTCATCTGCTCGGCATCGAAATGGCTGCACTGATATTCCCACCAGCATTCCAGCTGCGAGCCGCTGCCCACCATCAATAAGGTCAGCGGGCACTTGGCGTGCAGATGCTCGTTGAATTCCAGCGTGGCGTGCAGGTTCGAATCGGCAAGGGCAGCGTAATCGGTGTTTTCCAGCACAAACATGAAATCGAACAGCGCGGCGCTGGAAGACAGCCGCAGGTCTTCGACCAGATCCGCCAGTGCCACGTCCTGCAGTGCCAGCACCTCGCGCACGACAGCGGTCTGGCGCTGCAATTGTTCGCCCAGGGTCAGTGCGTGGTCTACGGCGGTGGGAATCAGCACGGTATTGGCAAACATGCCGATGCTATCCTCGAATTCCGCCAGCGGCCGATTGGCCACCGGGCTGGCGATCCGCAGCCGCTCGCCTCCGGTCAGGGCGTACAGGCTCCAGGCGAAGACACTGAACAGCACTTCGAAACGGGTCAGTCGCTGTTGCGTGCAAAACCGTTCAAGGTCCGCACTGCGCACCGCCCCAAGGGGTTCGCGGTGCAATCTTGCGTCCGGGCTGAGTGCGCGCATCGGCATCAACGCCGGGGACGGTTCTTCCCGTTGACGGTGCAACTCGACCAGGGCACGACGCTGGTCGCGGTAATGCGGCTCTACACTCCACTGCCGCTGCCACTGGCCAAATTCCAGTGTCGTCAGATGGGCTGCCGATTCAGGGCTTTCGCGACCTTGCACGACGTCGGTGTAGAACTGCCTCAGCTCTTCGAACAGCAGGTTCACCGACCAGCCATCGACGATGATGTGATGCAGGTTCAGCAACAACCGACAACTGCCATCGGTGAACGGCAACAGCCAGGCCTGAAACAGGTTCGGCGTGCTCAGGTCGAACGGCGCAGCAAAAACCAGCTCCGCAAAGGCCTTCCAGTTGTCCTGGGTAAAGTGCCCGAGCGCAAAGGTGCGACAGACCGGCCCCAGCTCGGCAATCACCTGATCAAGACCATCGGCACCCGATGCGAACGCCGTGCGCAAGCCCGGATGGCGCTTCACCAGGCGGTCCACGGCCTCGCCCAGTGCCGCGACGTCGACGCCGGCCGCCAGATGCAGAATCAGAGGCACGCTGTAAGCGGTCGAGGTCGGCGAACGTTGCTGCAACAGCCACAAGCGCCGCTGTTCAGCGGTGGCAGGCAGGCGGCGGGCGCCACTGATCGAGGGCGCAGGTGGATAGATCGAATCGCGATGCGTCTCGGCGACCAGTCGCTCGGCCAACGATGAGAAAGACTCGTTGAGCAGTGTGTCGAGGGCCATCTCGCACTGCCAACGGTTGCGAATCGCCGACCGCAGGCGCATGGCCTTGAGCGAATCGCCGCCACTGCCCAGCCAGTCGTCCTGTGCGCTCAGGTTCGGTTGACCGAGCAGCGAGCGGACCTGACCCAGCAACCAGGCCAGCGCTGGCGAAGCGTGATCGTTTTCCATGGCGATTACCGCCGGGTGCCATGGTCTCAATGGCTGAGCCAACAGGGCGTCACGATCGATCTTGCCATTGGCCGTCAGCGGCAGACGCTCCAGCAGGAACAACTGATGCGGCCGCATGTACGGCGCCAGTTGCGCCCGCAGATGGGTTTCGAAGGCGTGATAGTCCAGCTCCCCGTGCGGCACGATGTACGCCAGCAGTTGATGATCCTCCGCCGCCTGACGCCGGGTACAGACATACACCTGCGCTACGCCCGGATGCTCCAGGATCCGTTGTTCCACCTCCCCCGGCTCGATGCGGAAGCCACGAATCTTCACCTGACGGTCGATCCGGCCCAGGTACTCGATCAGACCTTCGGCATTGCGCCGCACCAGATCGCCGGTGCGGTAATGCACTTGCGCGCCACCATCGAGGCCGGGCAACCGGACGAACTGGCGGGCCGTTTCCTCGGGCCGGTTGCGGTAGCCACGGGCGACACCGCTGCCGCTCAGATACAACTCGCCCACCTCTCCCACTGGCACCGGTCGCTGCTGCTCATCCAGCACCCACACACCCGTGTCCGGCAACGGTCGGCCAATGGGCGCCAGGTCACCGGTAAAGTCGCGGCTGATCGGCCAGCACAGGGCAAACGTGGTGCATTCGGTGGGGCCGTAGACGTTATGAATCCGGCACTGGCTCTCCGGATTGGCCCGGTACCATCCGCGTACGGCGGCAGCACTGATCTGCTCACCGCCGATCAGCACCTGACGCACGCTGGAAAAGCACGACGGCCATTCAGCAATCAAGGTGTTGAACAACGACACCGTCATGAACAGGTTGTCGACTCGCGTGCGCTCCAGCACCTCGGCCAGTCGGCGGGCATCCAGCACGTCTTCGTCGGCGATCATCACGCAGCAGCCACCGTTGAGCAGCGGTGCCCACAGCTCGAAACTGCACGCGTCGAACGCCGGGTTGGACAGGCAGGCGAAGCGGTCTGTCGGGCGAATCTCGATATAACCCGTGGTGTGTGCCAGGCGCAGCAGGCCACGCTCGCCGACTTCCACCGCCTTGGGAATGCCAGTGGTGCCCGAGGTGTAGAACAGGAACATCACCTCGGCGAACTCGTCCGCCAATGTTTGCGGCGCAGAGTCCGGCTGGTCGAGCAAGGCCTCGACGCCGGATTGCCACACTGCAGGCGACCATTGAGGTTCTTCGTCCAGGGTCATCAGGCCGACACAGGCCGCGTCCGCCAGCATCAACTCCCGGCGCTTGAGCGGACTGGCACGGTCCAGCGGCACAACCACGGCGCCGATTTTCAACGCGCCGAGAATCGCCGCCAGCCATTGCCAGCAGCGCGGCATGCACAACGCCAGTGACTGGCCGGGCTCGACGCCGCGTGTGCGCAAGCCTCGGGCAATGCGCTCGCTGGCGCTGGCCAGTTCCGCGTAAGTCAGGGTCAGTGCCCCGTCGATAATGGCCGGGGCGTGCGGATTGCGCTGCACTTGTTCGGCGAAACGCGCGAGCAATGGCATTTCTTTGGCAGCATTCATCATTTCGCCTCCTGCGCGTCGAAGCGTTGCAGCTCATGCCGAATGATCTGCGAGACCCGATGGATTTCCGCACTTTCGAGCATGTCCCAGTGCCCGCCACTGACCAGTTTTGCCAGGTAGCCGCTACCCGCTCGACGCCGCCAGAATCCGCGCAGCTCATGCAACTGATGGCGGCTGAAGTCTTCCCGAGCCTGAATCAGCACCACACGACCGGCGTGTGGCGCGCACTCATAGGCGGCCATGGCCAGACGGTTGTGGTTGTAGATGTGGAAATAACGCTCGACCTGGGCGTCTTCGATGCCGGGGTACATGCCGTTGAAACGCACCAGCTTGTCGCGGAACTCGGCCATGTCCACGGTGCCGATCTGCTCGCGGAAACCCGGATCGTCGCTGCCCTGGGTGTCGAGCAGCACCACGGTCACCTGTCGATGTCCGGCGGCCGTCAATCGTCGCGCCATTTCATAGGCCACCAGTCCGCCGAACGACAGGCCGGTGAGAATCAGCGGTTGCGTCGCCAGCGGTTCGATCAGTTTCAGATAGGCTTCGGCCATCGCTTCCACTGTCGGTTCGGTGCTCTCCCCCGGATTCAGTCCCGGTGATTGCACCCCGTAAACGCCGGCTTCATCCGGCAGAACCTTGGCCAGCGACAGGTAACAGAACGCCGTGCCGCCCGCCGGGTGAATGCACACCACATTGCTGTGCCCCGCACCACGGCGGAACTCGATCAGGTTGCCCTGCGCCACCGCCGGGTTGGCCCCGACCCGCAGCCAGCCGCCCAGCGCCTCGATGGTCGGGTAGCTGAGCACCACGCGCACCGGCATTTCCACCGCGAACACCTGGCTGATTTCGTGGGCCATCTTGATGGCGGCGATGGAGGTGCCGCCGACATTGAAGAAGTTGTCGCGAATGCCGATCTGCGGCACCAGCAGCAGGCGTTTCCAGATCTGGTACAGCGTCAGTTCGATGTGGTCGCGCGGGCTGCTGAGGTTGACCTGACGGTTGACCCTGTCTTCATCCGCCAGCGCCACCAGTGCGGCACGATCGACCTTGCCGTTGGCGGTCAGCGGCAAGGCATCGAGCCACAGGTAATTGCCGGGGACAACCGCGCGCGGCAACGTCTGCGCCAGATGAGCCTGTACCGCCGCCTCATCCATGGTTTCGGCGACCACACAACAGGCTACCAGTCGCTGATCCTGCGCCGCTTCGCCAACCATCAGCACCACGGCACTGCGAATGCCGGGAAATGCCTCGAGCCGGGCTTCGATCTCGCCCAGCTCCAGACGCACACCGCGCAACTTGACCTGGAAGTCGTTGCGCCCGAGAAACTCCAGCTGGCCATCCGGGCGATAGCGCGCCAGATCGCCGCTGCGATAGAGGCGATCACCTGCCATGAACGGATTGTCGATAAAGCGCTCGGCACTGAGCTGCGCCAGCCCCAGATAACCCCGGGCAACACCGACACCACCGATGTGCAACTGCCCGGTAACGCCCACCGGCACCGGCTCATCGCGCTCGTCGAGGACATAAAAACGGTTGTTGGCAATCGGCCGGCCAATCGGCAGTTGCCGGGCCGGGACTTCGGCGCCGGGCTCCAGCGTCCAGACGCTGTTGATCACCGTGGTTTCGGTCGGGCCGTAGACGTTGTGCAGCCGTGCATGGGGCAGACGCTCCTGAAAACGTCGGGCCAGGGCGGGCGGCAGTTCACCGCCACCGCTGAACACATCGGTCAGCGACGTGCACCGGCTGACCTCGTCGACCTCCAGAAACAGCTGCAACATCGCCGGCACGAACACCAGCGCCGTGACCCTTTGTTCACGCACTTCACGCGCCAGATAGGCCGGTTCGTAATGCCCGCCGGGCCGTGCAATCACCAGCCGTCCGCCGGTTGCCAGTGGCCAGAATGTCTCCCAGGCCGAAGCATCGAAACCGAACGGGATCTTGTGCAGCATCGCCCCTGCTTCGCCGCAGACCTGCAAGCACCACAGCAGCAGATTGCTCAGGCCCCGGTGAGCGACCATCGCCCCCTTCGGCAGACCGGTGGTGCCGGAGGTGTAGATCACGTAGGCGAGATGGTCGGGAGTGACGCCGACACTGCGCGGATCGAGGTTGTCCGCAGGCAGCGACGCCCAGCTCGCGGCATCTTTTTCCAGATCGAGAATCGGCGCTTCCCAGGTCGAACCTTGTATGGCCTGACGCAATATTCCGTACGCCGAGCCGAGGGTCAGCAGCACCGCCGGCGTGCTGTCGCCGAGCATGTGGCTCAGGCGTCCGAGCGGATAGTCCGGGTCCAGCGGCACATAGGCGCCGCCGGCCTTGAGCACTGCCAGCAGCGCCACCGGCAACTCCAGTGAACGCTCGATGCACACCGCCACGGGCACATCCGGGCCGACACCCAGGGTGCGCAAATGCCGGGCCAGACGATTGGCCCGGGCATTGAGTTCGGCGTAGCTCAGGGATTGGCCCTCGAATACCACTGCGCAAGCCTGAGGATTGCTCGCGGCCTGAGTTTCGACCAGTTGGTGCACGCATTGCGCCGGTTGCATCAGCGGTTCGGTGCGGTTGAAGTCGACCAGCACCCGCTGACGTTCGGCCTCGTTCATCAAGGGCAAGGCATTGATCGGCTGCTTGGCGTCGGCGGCGATCTGTTCCAGCAGATGACGGTAGTGCCCGCTCAGCCGTTCGATGGTCGCGACGTCATAGAGGTCGGTGTTGTATTCCACCAACAGGTCGAGCCGGCCTTCTCGCTCGAACCACTCGAACGCCAGGTCGAACTTGGCCGTGGCGCTGCTGGTGCTGTACGGCGCCAGCGCCAGGCCGGGCATCTGCACGCCGCTGCCGGGGGTGTTCTGCAACACCAGCATCACCTGGAACAGCGGCGAATGGCCGGGATCACGCTGCGGGTTGACGGCCTCGACCACACGGTCGAACGGCACGTCCTGATGAGCGTGGACATCGAGCATCTGGCCGCGTACGTCGCGCAGCAGCTCGGCGAAGGTCTGCTGTGGATTCAGACGCTGACGCAGCACCAGCGTGTTGACGAAATGGCCGATCAGCGGCTCGACTTCCGGACGGTTGCGGTTGGCGAACGGCGTGCCGATGCACAGATCCTGCTGCCCGTTATGGCGCCACAGCAGCACCGCCAAAGCACCCAGCAACACGTTGAACAGCGTGCCCTGGGTCTGCCGGGCCAGCGCCGTCAGTTGACGCAGGGTGCCGCCATCGACGCAAGCATTGAACGTGGCGCCGACGTAACGCTGCACCAGCGGTCGCGGCCGGTCGGCGGGCAGGGTCGACAACAGCGGCGCGTCGTCCAGGGTGCGTCGCCAGTAATCGAGCTGGGCATCCAGCGCCGCACCGCCCACGCGTTGCTGCTGCCAGCAGGCGTAATCGGCGTATTGCACCGGCAACGGCGCCAGGCTCGGGGTCTCACCGCGCAGAAAGTCGCCATACAGCGTGGCGACTTCCTGCAGGATCACACCCATCGACCAGCCGTCGGCAATGATGTGATGCACGCTGTACAGCCACAGGTATTCGTCGTCCGCCACACGCAACAAAGACGCCCGCAGCAATGGCCCGATGGCCAGATCGAACGGCGCCCGGGCGTCCTGCTCGACGGCGACTCGCACTTGCTGCTCACGCTCCTCGGCAGGCAACGGGCGCAGATCCGTCACCAACAACGACAGCGGCATCGACGGATGCACCACCTGACGCGGCTCCCCCTCAACGCTGCAAAACGTCGTGCGCAGGATTTCGTGGCGGGCAACCAGTGCGTTCAGCGCCCGCTCCAGCAGCGCCACGTCCAGTTGGCCCTTCAGCGTCACCGCCGTGGGCACGTTGTAGAACGGGTTGCCGGGCTCCAGTTGATCGAGAAACCACAGTTGCCGTTGCGAAAACGACAATGGCCAGTCCGCGTGCTCGCCGGCACGACAAGGAATCGCCATGTCATCCCCGCCACCGAGCAAGGCAATCAGTGCCTGCTTGTGGCGCTTGAGCGCCTGAGTCAGCTCTTCAGTGAGGAACCCGCGAGGCGCCTTGCAGCGCAACTTGTCGCCATCCACCTCGAGCACCACACCATGGCGAGCGAACAACGCCAGCAATTGATCGGCATTCATACTTCGAACTCCTCCATGTCTTCGTCGTCCAGGCTTGCGGTCGCAGGCTCGATGGCAAAGGCCTCGACCGTTGCGCGGTACTGTTCATCGGCCGTGCGCCGTCCGCCGATCATCGAGTAGATCAATTCATGACTCGGCCCGAGGTCGAACAGCGTTTTCAGTGGCTGCTCCTCGACCGAGCCGATGCCGCACAGGCCCAGGCCGTGTTCGACGGCGGTCATGCTCAGCAACTGCGCCATGGCGCCGCTTTCGATGTGGCAGAAGTCGCGGCTACGCTCGCCATACAGCGGGCGGATCGCTGCCATGTAGGCGATGAAGAACAGCGAGAACGCGGCGTTCTCGTACACCGGGCGATTGACGAAATAGTCATAGGTGTCCGGGTCGAGCAATCCGCTCTGGAGGGCCAGCAAACGGTGCTGGCGAGGGTCGTAGTAATAGGCGCCACCGGGCACGCCGAGCACGCGATCCGGCTTGACGTAGAGGTAGGCTTGAATCGGGTACAACCCGCCCGCCGACGGGAACTGGTATTTCACCTCCCCGTCGAGTCGCCCCTGCGCCAGTGCGGCCAGCAGATGCGCGAATGCCTGGGTGGCGATCGGTTGCGGATCGTATTGACGCACCGAGCGGTAATCGCTCAGACGCCTTGCGAAAGCCGGATCTTGCGGCAAGTCCAGTGCCAGCTCCGGCAAGGCTTGAGCGAAGGCACGGCGACCACGTTGCTCAGCCTTGAACTGCGCCCGCTGTTGTGGATCTTCGATGATGTCCTGCGGGGTCTCGCAGATCTGCTGAATATTGCCGAGCAGTTCCTGCCGCGCCCGGTGCTGGCGATACATGCCGAGCAGATGCAGCAGCGTCGGCTGGGCCAGCAGTTGCGCCACGTGCGGGCGGAACTGCAAGGCGCCGGACAAGGCGTTGCTGATCCTGACGATATCGATCGAAGTCGCGCCCAGGTTCAACAAGTTGGCGCTGGCGGCGATGGACTCGCGCTTGAGCACGCCCTGCACGATGTCCACCAGTTGCTGTTCCAGCGGGCCTTCGACTTGCAATGCGGGCCCTTGCTCTTCGGCTTGTGCCGGTTCCGGCAGGCGCTTCTTGTCGACCTTGCCGTTGGAGGACAACGGCCACGCCTCGACGAAAGTGAACGACGACGGAATCATGTACGCCGGCAGTTTGTCCGTCAGGTAATCGGTGAAGTCATTGGCCTGCAGCGCCGGATCGGCCTTGAGCACATAACCCGCCAGACGCTTCTCGCCCAGCGTGCTGCCCAGAATCCGCACCACCGCGCTCTGCACGCCGGGATGGCGATTGAGTGCGGCTTCGATCTCGCCCAGCTCGATGCGATAGCCCTGGACCTTGACCTGATTGTCTTCGCGCCCTAGGAATTCGATGTTGCCGTCAGGCAGCAAGCGACCAAGGTCACCGGTGCGATACAGCCGCTCGCCAGTCAGCGGGTGATCGAAGAAGCTGCCGGCGCTGAGTTTTTCATCGCGCCAGTATCCCTTGGCCAGACCGATGCCGCCGATGTACAACTGACCCGCGACCCAGGTCGGACGAACCTGCAACGCTTCGTCCAGCACGTAGAAGCGCTGATGGTCGAGAGCCTTGCCGTAGGGAATGCTGCGCCAGGCCGGGTCGACGTGCGTCACCGGATAACAGATCGACCAGATCGACGCTTCGGTGGCGCGCCCAGGCTGATCAGTTGCAAGTCCGGCTGCAACGCCCAGGCCCGTTCGGGCAAGGTCAGGGGAATCCAGTCGCCCGACAGCATCGCCACCCGCAGGCTGGCGGGCAATGCACCGCCCTCGCCCTCACCGTACTCGACCAGCATGCCCAGCAACGCCGGCACCGAATTCCACAGGCTGACCTGATGACGCTTGATCAATTCAAGCCAGTGCGCCGGATCGAGGGTCAGTTGCGGGTCGAGGATGACCACTGCCGCGCCCACCGCCAGCGTGCCGAAAAAGTCATAGACCGACAGGTCGAAACTCAGCGAGGAAATCGCCAACACCCGGTCATTCGGGCCAACGGTAAAACGCCGGTTGATGTCGAGCAGCGTGTTGACCGCACCGCGATGATCGATCACCACGCCTTTCGGCTGGCCGGTGGAACCGGAGGTGTAGATCACGTAGGCGAGATTGCTTTCGTTTACCTGCACCGGTTGCAGTGGCAGGACTTCGTACGGGACTTCATCGGTCACCGCCATGGCCGTGACCTGCGCCGGCCATTCGATCCTGTCGAGCAATGCCGGTTGGGTCAGGGCCAGACTCGCCTCGGCGCGATCCAGAATATGTCGCAGCCGTTCGGCTGGCTGAGTCGGTTCAATCGGCAGGTAAGCGCCGCCGGCATACAGAATCGCCAGGGTCGCGACCACTTGCTCCCAGCCGCGCTCCATCACCACCGCGACCAAGCGGTTCGGCAGCACGCCTTGCACTTGCAGGCGGGCGCCGAGTTGTCGGGCCTCATTGCGCAACTGGGCGTAGGTCAGCTGACGCGCTCCGATCACTGCCAGTGCGTCCGGCGTGGCCAGAGCCTGGCGCTCGAACAGTTCGTGCATCAACGGCAATGTCTGCTGACTGTCGACCGGTGCCGGCAACCGCGCCTGCGGCAGCAGTCGAGGCGTATTCGCGCTCCAGGCCGCCGGCTCGCAGAGGCTGTCGAGCAGCGTGTTATAGGCGGCGAACATCTGCTCGATCATGCCTTGCGGGAACAGTTCGTCGATGCTGTCCCAGTTGAACAACAGCCGTCCTTCCAGCTCCAGCAAGGTGTGGTCGAGCCACACCTGTGGTGTCTGGGTGATGCTATGCATGTGTGTGGCGTTCAATGCGTCCGCGAGGTTGAATTCGGCCAGTTCCGGCGCGGCTTCCGACAGCGTGCTGTTGAACACGATTGGCATCGCTGTCTGCTGCACGCCCCGGGCCTGGGACAATTCACGCAGCACCCGCACACCGCTGACCACCGAATGGTCGATGTCGCGCCACAATTGCGCCTGCACGGCGCGGGCCTTGTCGGTGAAGCTCCGCGTGCCGTCGATGCCGATTTCCAGCAGCACCAGCGAGGTGAAGTCACCGATGATTTCGTCGACATCCGGGTGCAGCGGCATGCGGTTGAACAGCGGCAGGCTCAGGGTGAATCGCGGCGTGCGGCTCCACAGCGCCAGCACTTCGCTGAACGCGGTCAGCAGCATCACCGACGGCGTCACCGCAAACTGCTTGGCCACGGCCTTGAGCTGCGCCCACTGCGCCGCCGACATGTCGCGGTCGCGACGGGTGAAGTGCGGGTTGGCAATGCTCTCGGGCTGGCGCACCAGCGGCAGGTCCGGCGCCGGGGCCAGAGTGGTCACCCGCTCGCGCCAGTAGCCCAGTGCCTGCTCGTAACGGCGGCCGTTGCGCAGTTGCTGTTCGGCCAGTACGTAGTCACGGAAAGTCAGGCCCGGTTCCACCAGCACCAGGGTCGGGTCGACATAGAACGCCATCAGTTCGCGCGCCAGAATCTGCGTACTCGCCGCATCGACGATCAACGCATCGAGGCTGATGTGCAGATGCGTGATGCCGTCATCGAGCAGCGACAGGCTGAACTCGAACAGCGGCCAGCGACTGGCGTCCAGCACCTGATGGGACTGGCGCTCGCGGGTCGCTTGAAGCAGGCGTTGCGCCTCTTCGACGGGCAGACCGCGCAGGTCACTGCGGGGCATGCGATAGGTCGGCACCTGCGCCAGCACCTGTTGCGTGCCGTCGCTGAGGAAGATCACGCGCAGCATGTCGTGGCGCTGGATCATGCGATTCAATGCCAGTTCGAAACGCTCGGCGTCGAAGTCGGGAATACGCAATTCTTCATAGCCGTGGGCACTGACGCCGCCGAGGCTGACCGAGGCTTCGCGACCAAACCAGTAGGCCTGCTGGATATCGGTCAGGGGGAACGGTTCATGTCGATCAGTGCGATCCGGCTCGATCTGGATGAACGCCGGTTCGATGCTCTGATCATCACGCGAGACCTGCGCCGCCAGATCCCTCAACACGGGCGTCTGGAACAGGCTGCTCAACGACAGTTGCGCACCCATGCGCTGGTTGATCGCGTAGATCATCCGCGTCGCCAGCAACGAATGGCCGCCGAGGTCGAAGAAGTTGTCGTGGATGCCGACCCGCTCGCACTTGAGCACCTCGGCCCAGATCTCGGCCATTTGCCGTTCAATGTCGTTGCGCGGCGCCTCGTAAGCCGCCCCGGCGCTGCGCTCCGGCGCCGGCAGCGCCTGCCGGTCGAGCTTGCCGTTGCGGGTCAGGGGCAATTGCGAAAGCCGGACCCAGGCACTCGGGATCATGTGTTCGGGCAACTGACGTTGCAGTTCGGCACGCAAAAATTCGCTGGTCGCGGTGCCGACCACATAGGCCACCAGACGCTTGTCCCCGGCCACGTCCTCACGCAGCAACACGGCGGCTTCCTGCACCCCGGGCTGTTGCTGCAACAGGCTGTCGATCTCGCCGAGCTCGACGCGGAAGCCGCGCAATTTCACCTGATGATCGATGCGTCCCAGGTATTGCACGTTGCCGTCGGCCTGGAATTTCGCAAGGTCGCCGCTGCGGTACATCCGCGCACCCGGTTCGTCGCTGAACGGGTCCGGCAGGAAACGTTCGGCGGTCAGGTCCGGGCGGTTCAGGTAGCCCCGGGCCAGGCACGCGCCGGCGATGTACAACTCGCCCGCCACGCCGACCGGCACCGGATTCAGATGCTCGTCCAGCACATACAACCGCGCATTGGCGATGGGCCGGCCAATGGGCGGCTTGTCCGGCCAGGCCTCGGCATCACCGCAGTCCAGGCTGAACTGGCTGACCACATGGGTTTCGGTCGGCCCGTACTGGTTATGTAACTGCGCGCCACCGAGCCCGCGGACAAAACCACGCAGCTCGTCATTGATCTGCAGGGCCTCACCGGCGGTGATGATTTCGCAGCCACCGGCCGGCACAGGTGCATCGGCTTCGGTCAGGCCGGCGAGTTGCTGCAACACGGCAAATGGCAGGAACGCCCGCTGCACGCCTTCGGCCACCAGGGTCGGACGCAGCGCGGCGAGGTCCTTGCGGCTGTCCTCGGTCATCAGCAACAGGCTGCCGCCCTGGCAAAGGGTGCTGCAGATTTCCTGAAAAGAGACGTCGAAATTCAGCGAGGCGAACTGCAGGACGCGCTTCGGTGTTGTGGCTTGATCGAGCTGCCAGGTGATCAGGTTATCCAGCGCGCGACGGTTGTGGGCCACGCCTTTTGGGCGTCCGGTGGAGCCGGAGGTGTAGAGCACGTAGCCGAGGTGTTCCCGGCTCACCGCAACTTGCGGATCATCCGCCGAGTGTCGGGCCCATTGCGCTGCGTCAGTGTCCAGACAGCAGATCTGCGCCTCGTTCGCCGGCAGCCCGGCCATCAGGCTCGATTGCGTCAACAGCACGGTCGGCGCGGCATCGCTGAGCATGAACGCCAGGCGCTCGCCCGGATAGGCCGGGTCGAACGGCACGTACGCCGCGCCGGCCTTGAGAATCGCCAACAGGCCGATGACCATCTGCGGCGAACGCTCCAGGCACAGGCCGACGCGATGTTCGGGGCCGACGCCCTGTTCGATCAGGTAATGCGCGAGTCGGTTGGCAGCGCGATTCAGTTCGCCGTAGCTCAGTTGCTCACGGCCGGCAAGCAGCGCCACGGCATCGGGTGTTTGCCGGGCCTGGGTCTCGAACCGCGCCATGCAATCGGGCAGTGAAGACGTATCGCGTGAGGTGCGATTCCAGTCATGAACGATCTGCCGGTGTTGTTCGGCGCTCAGCAGTTTGATCCCGGCCAGCGACTGCTCGCTGTCCTCGACCATCTGCGTCAGCACCCGTCGCAGGTACTCGCCGAACTGCTCGACGGTTTCGCGCTCGAACAGGCCCGAGGCGTATTCCAGACCACCGACGATCTGCCCGTCACGCTCATGCAACGCCAGTTGCAGATCGAACTTGGCCACGTGATGACTGCTCTCGACTGGCGTGACGTCAAGCCCGCTCAGCAACAGATCGGAATCCTGATCCTGCTCCCACGCAAACAGCACCTGAAACAGCGGACTGTGGGCCAGGCTGCGTGGCGGGTTGAGCAACTCCACCACTTGCTCGAACGGCAGTTCCTGATGCTCCTGAGCGCCCAGTGCAACCTGCCGCGCCTGTTGCAGCCATTGCGCCACCGAGGGTGTGCCGGACCGGGTCATGCGCAGGGCCAGGGTGTTGACGAAGAAACCGATCAGCCCTTCCAGCTCCTGTTGCGGGCGATTGGCCGACGGCACGCCGATCACCACATCGTCCTGCCCCGCCAGGCGCGACAACAGCAGCGAGAAACCGGCCAGCAAGGTCATGAACAGCGTGGTGCCTTGCTGCATGCCCAAGGCTTTCAGGCCTGCGGTCAGGGATGGGTCGAAGACCAGCGGCACAAATCCGCCGAGGTAATCCTGCACGGGCGGACGCTTGTGATCGCTCGGCAACTCCAGCAGCACTGGCGCGCCCGTGAGGGTTTCGCGCCAATAGCGGTTTTGCTGTTCCAGCACGTCGCCGGTCAGCCATTGCTTCTGCCACACGGCGTAATCCACATACTGCACGGGCAATGGCGGCAGCGGATTGTCGCGATCCTGAAGCGCGGCTTCGTACAGTTGCCCCAGCTCGCGGGTCAGCACGCCCATCGACCAGCCATCGGAGATGATGTGGTGCTGGGTCAGCATCAGCACATGATCGTCCGCCGCCAGTCGCGCCAGACTTACGCGCATCAGCGGGCCACGGCTCAGATCGAAAGGCCGGGCACCCTCCTCGTCGATCAACCGGGTAAGACGCTCTTGCGCATCGGGACCTTGCAGATCGGTTACGGTCAGTCGAAGGCTGTGCGCAGGCGGTAAAACCTGTTGCCGCCCTTCCCCTTCAACGGCGATGAACGTGGTGCGCAGCGCCCCATGGCGTGCCACCAGTTGATTGAAGCTGCGCTCAAGCGCCGCCACGTTCAGAGGACCGCGCAAGCGCAGGTTCAGCGGCATGTGATACGCCGCGTTGCCACCCTCCATTTGTGCGATGAACCACAGGCGCTGCTGGGCAGACGACAACGTTTGCGCGCCCGCTCGTGCAAAGGCCGTAATCGCCGGGCGAGCCGCAGCCTGACTGGCTTGCAGCCGTTCGGCGAACTGCTTCAGAACGGGGGCGGCAAACAGCGTCGAAGGCGCGACTTCGAGCCCCAGCGCATGACGCACCTGCGCCAGCACGCGCATCACCAGCAGCGAATGACCGCCCAGCGCAAAAAACTGATCCTCACGCCCCACGCGCTCGACACCGAGCACATCGGCCCAGATCGCGGCGAGCGCGGTTTCCAGCGAGCCTTGCGCAGGCTGGTAATCCTGCTGGTCGAAGGCGTCGACGTCAGGCGCCGGCAGACTCGGTCGATCAACCTTGCCGTTGGCCGTCAGCGGCAACGCCTCCAGTCGCACGAATGCAGTCGGCACCATGTAATCCGGCAGACTGTTTTGCAGCTGTTCACGCAGGGCACCCGGGCTCAGCGTCGAGCCTGGTTTTTCGCAGTAGTAGCCGACCAGTCGCGGTTCGCCGGGGCCGTCCTGACGCAGCAGCACCACGCTTTCGCGCACACCTGCAATGTCCGCCAGCCGGGTTTCGATTTCCCCCAGCTCCAGACGCAGACCGCGCAATTTGGCCTGGGAATCGTTGCGTCCCAGAAACTCCAGTTGGCCGTCGGCCCGATAGCGCGCCAGATCACCGCTTCGGTAAAGGCGTTCGCCCGCTACGAACGGGTTGTCGATAAAGCGCTCGGCAGTGAGCTGCGGCAGGTTCAGATAACCCCGCGCCACACCGACACCACCGATGTACAGCTCACCCGCAGCTCCCTCGGTAACAGGCTCGCCCTGTTCGTCGAGCAGGTAGATCCGGGTGTTGGGCAGTGCCCGGCCAATCGGCAGGACGCCGTCGATCTCACTGCTTTCGGTGAACTCGAAACAAGTGCTGTCGATGCTTGCCTCGGTCACGCCATAGGCCTGGACGATTTGCACCTTGTCGCCGCACAACCTGCGCAGTTGCCGGGCGCTGTGAGCGGTCCAGATGTCCGAGCCGCAGACCACGGTGCGCAGGAACGACAGGTCATGACCGCTCTCTTCGACCCACGCCAGCAAGGGGTTGAGCAGCGCCGGCACGAAGTCGGCAAAACCGATCTGCGCGTCTCGCATCAAGCGATAAAGGGCCGGCGGGTCCATCAAGGTGTCCCGTGGGCACAGCACCAGCGTGCCGCCGAACCCCAGCGCGCGAATCAGATCGGCGCTGAACACATCGAAGGAAAACCCGGCCATCTGCAGGTGATTGACCGGCTCGCCCAGCGCATAGAGTTGCGCCCAGGCAGCGCTCACGGCGATCAGCCCGCGATGCTCGACCATCACGCCTTTCGGCTTGCCGGTGGAGCCCGAGGTGTAGATCACGTAGGCCAGGTGCCGGGGTGTCAGGCCTGTCTCATGGGGATCAGGATTCTCGGGTGACTGTGAAGCCCAATGTGTTGAATCGCCCAGATCAAGCACCGTGGTCGATTGTTCGAGCGCAGCCATCAGGACATGCCGCGCCTGACCATGGGTCAGTACCACCGGCGTCGCGCTGTCGGCCAGCATGTGCGCCAGCCGCGCCTGCGGATACGCCGGGTCCAGCGGCACATAGGCGCCACCGGCCTTGAGCACCGCGAGCACACTCACCAGCATTTCCAGCGAACGCTCAAGACAAATCCCGACCCGCACATCCGGCCCGACCCCGAGGCTGCGCAGGTGATGGGCCAGACGATTGGCCCGGCGGTTGAGCTCGCGGTAGCTGAGCGCCTCATCCTGCCAACGTACGGCAATCGCCTCGGGGGTACGCAGCACCTGCGCTTCGAACAGACCGTGCACACACAGATCGGTATCGAACGGAATCGAGGATGAAACGTCGGGCTGCGCAGGATTCGTCCCACGCAAGGAAATGTTGTCGAACATCGGAGGCTACCGTCCATGACTGCTTTATTGTTGTGATCAGGCAGGGGCGGAATGCACCCTGCCAGTCAGGTCCCGGCATCAAGTGCCGGTTCGGTCATTCGAATTCAGGAAGATGGCGCGACACGCGCATGCAGACTCACGTCGCACGCACACGCGCACAGAAAACCGGGGGGAGATGAGCTGGCGAAGAACATCGCAGCGCGATCAGCATGAACAGCTGGAGAATTGCCAGGACCGATGGCGAGATCGATCGCCTTGTCCACTGCATCGTCAATTGCAAACCGCGTGCTCAATTGAAACCTCGACTTCCATTTGAGGGTCAACGACGAGGAACAACCTGCGCGGTGGGTGACAGCGCCAGGGTGGTCCCGATCGGCTGCGACTGCCGGGCCTGTAGACGCACGGCAATCTTCTGGCGCCGGGTTTGTGACCCGGAGCGCCGGCGGATAATAACCACGTTTTTTGCCGGTGAGGCAAACAAAATGTAGGAATTTTGCGAAATAAATATCAGACATTTCCTACGTCATCGTGACGATGGCAAAGAGACAGGGATGTCAAAAATGCCCGAACACCTCCCCGCCGTTTCTCCAGGCAAAGGCCATCGAAAACCCGCGCAGCGTCTTGGCCAGCCAGCAAAAAAATCACCCTGCAACGTGCTGCAACAGCCGGTTGCTAACAAGCGCTAACAACGCATAACTGGCAGTCATGGAGCGGTGAAGGCAGGCTTGAATCTCACCGCCGAGCGCGAGGCTCCCTGCGAATCTTTTTGCTCGCTTCGCTCGGTCGAATGATGGTTTTGCGAGGGATCCGATCATGGCTGAAGGTTATCGCCAACAGTGCCTGTGCGAGGCCGACCGGCTCGGCAACGACGAACTGTATGCCCTGGTCACCGGCGCCGTCCGGCATGACAGGGCTGAATCACAACAGTTGTTCGCGACCGTGACGCCGTTGCTCATCGCCTTTTACGAGGGCCAGGTCCAGGCCGGGCGGATCAGCCGCGAGGACACCGGCAACCTCGTTCAGCAAGCCTTCAAGATGCTTTATCTGGAACAGGCCCGGCACGACCCCGACTTTCCGTTTCGGGCCTGGCTGATCGAGATTGCAAGATCCACGCTGCTCATCAACCTGGGCAAACGGGACATGGCCACGACAACCGCTTCCCCACCGCTGGCGTGCGTGTCGCCAACGGAACGCAACGACACTGCGCGCGCAGCCTGCATCGATCGTTCGACGCAGTGAAATCTTCACCAGGGAATGCCCATGATCAACATCGAGAAAACGCTCTACACCGCTCACACCTGCACCACAGGAGGCCGTGAAGGGACCGCACGCAGTCACGACGGTCGACTGGATCTCAGGCTCTCTCCTCCGGGCGCCCCCGGGACCGGAACCAATCCCGAGCAGTTGTTCGCGGTGTGCTGGTCAGCCTGTTTTCTCGGTTCCCTGCGCCACGCCTGCAACGCGCGCAGGATCGGCTTCCCGGCAAACGCCGGAGTTGAGGCTCATGTCGACCTGGTACACGCAGAGCACGGTTTTTTCCTGCAGGCCCGTCTGGCTGTATCGTTGCCGGAAATCGAGCCGGAACTGGCACAGCAGCTGATCGAAGCGGCGCACCAGAATTGCCCCTACTCCAAAGCCACGCGCAACAACGTCAATGTCAGCATCACCCTCGCCTGATCACATTGCAATGTCCGGCCATTCCCCCGTTTCCTGCAGCGACACCAAGGTGCAATAGAGGGCATCCCGAGGCTTTTGATGTGATGGCGGCAAACCAACAAAAGCCAGGAGTAGCGCATGAACAAGCTGACGACCGCCGCCGGCGCGCCAGTGGTGGATAACAACAACTCGCAGACCGCCGGCCCCCGAGGCCCGGTGCTGTTGCAAGATGTATGGCTGCTGGAAAAACTGGCGCATTTCGATCGAGAGGTCATTCCCGAACGACGCATGCACGCCAAGGGTTCAGGGGCATTCGGCACCTTTACCGTCACCCGCGATATCAGTCGATATACCAAGGCAGCGCTGTTCTCCGGCGTGGGCAAAACCACCGATATCTTCGTGCGTTTTTCCACCGTGGCCGGCGAGCGTGGCGCCGCCGATGCCGAACGTGACATTCGCGGATTCGCCATCAAGTTCTATACCGAGCAAGGCAACTGGGATCTGGTGGGCAACAACACACCAGTGTTCTTTCTGCGTGACCCGTTGAAATTCCCCGACCTCAACCACGCGGTCAAACGCGACCCTCGAACCAACCTGCGCAGCGCCCGCAACAATTGGGATTTCTGGACGCTGCTGCCCGAAGCGCTGCATCAGGTGACGATTGTCATGAGTGATCGCGGATTGCCACGCACTTACCGGCACATGCATGGTTTCGGCAGCCATACGTTCAGTTTCATCAGCCCGGCGAACGAGCGTTTCTGGGTGAAGTTCACCTGGAAAACCGAGCAAGGCATCGAGAACCTGACCGACCAGCAAGCCGCTACATTGATCGGCGAAGATCGCGAAAGCGCCCAGCGCGACCTGTATACCGCCATCGAAGAAGGCCGCTTCCCGCGATGGAAGCTTTTTGTGCAGATCATGCCCGAGGCGGACGCCGACACTTGCCCGTTCAATCCCTTCGACCTGACCAAGGTCTGGCCCCACAAGGACTACCCGCTGATCGAAGTCGGTGTGCTCGAACTCAACCGCAATCCCGACAACTATTTCGCCGACGTCGAACAGGCGGCCTTCAACCCGGCCAACGTGGTGCCCGGCATCAGCTTTTCACCGGACAAAATGCTCCAGGCGCGACTGTTCTCCTACGGCGATGCACAGCGCTATCGCGTGGGCGTCAATCATCATCAGATCCCGGTGAACGCCCCCCGCTGCCCGGTCCACAGCTATCACCGGGACGGTCAGATGCGCACCGATTCGAATGCGGGCAGCACAATCGGCTACGAGCCCAACAGCCATGGCCAATGGGTCGAGCAACCGGATTTCAGTGAGCCACCGCTGGCCCTCAAAGGCAGCGCCGGGCACTGGAATCACCGCGAGGACGACGATTACTTCTCGCAACCGGGTGCGCTGTTCCGGGCCATGTCGCCCGCCCAGCAACAGGTCTTGTTCGAGAACACGGCGCGCTCGATCCATGGCGCCAGCGCCCAGACCCGACAACGCCACATCGACCACTGCACCCGGGCGGATCCGGCGTACGGTGCAGGCGTTGCGCAGGCCATCGAAGCACTGGGCTGATCCGCAATGATGCAAGCAGGGCCAGCAGGATTGATCCTGCCGGCCCTGCTGTCGTTGTCAGTCCTCTACGATGCTTTTCGCTTCAAGAAACGCTTCCAGCCCCGACACCCCGAACTCCCTGCCAATCCCCGACTGCTTGACCCCGCCAAACGGCGCAAGCAGCTCCGGTGCAATCCGGTTGATCAACACCGAACCGGCCTCCAGACGCGTAGCGATGCGTCGGCCACGTTCCACCTCGCGGGTGAACACATAGGCCTGCAAACCGTAGACGCTGGCATTGGCAATGCGGACCGCGTCCTCTTCATCGTCATAGGCAATGATCGACAGCACCGGGCCGAAAATCTCTTCCCGGGCGATGTCCATGTCGTTGCCGACGTCGGCAAACACCGTGGGTTTCACGAAATAGCCCTGGCTCAGCCCGGCAGGCCGGCCCTCCCCGCCGACGACCAACCGTGCGCCCTGCTCCAGCCCGCGCCGGATAAAACCCTGCACGCGATCAAACTGCGCCTGGTTGACCATCGGGCCGATGGCGGTCGCCGGATCACGGGGATTACCGACCACTATGGCGTCGACCAGGGTTTTCACCCGCTCGATCACCTGCGGCAAGTTCGTGCGCGGGACCAACAGCCGCGTACCGGCGACACAGGCCTGACCGTTGTTCATGAAAGCGCCATTCAGCGCCATGGGGATGGCCGTTTCGAGATCCGCGTCGTCCAGCAGGATGGACGCCGACTTGCCGGTGAGCGACAGGCTCACCCGTTTCATCGTCTCGATGCCGGCGCGGGCGATGAGTTTTCCGGTGGCGGTGGAGCCGGTAAACGAGATCTTCGCGATGTGCGGGCTGGTGCTGATTTCGTCGCCCACATCGCTCCCACGGCCCAAGACAATGTTGATCACCCCGTTGGGCAGTTGCGCACGTTGCAGGGCGAGCGCGAGCACCTGGGTCTGCAACGGGCTCAGCTCACTCGGCTTGATGACCGTGGCACAACCGCCGGCAATCGCCGCCGCCAGTTTGCTGCATACCGTACCGGCGGTGCTGTTCCAGGGGGCGAACAACGCCGACACCCCGACCGGCTCCATGATCACCCTTGCATGGCCCACAGACCGGACCAGCTCGTAGCTCTCCAGCACCTGCGCTGCGTTGGCGAAGGACTGCGACGCGTACTGGCTGACCCATTGCGCACGAGCCAACGGTGCGCCGTATTCCTCGATGGCGGTGTCGCGTATTTCGTCGGTGCTCTCCAGCACCGCCGCCTGAAGGCGCTTGAGCATGTCGATACGCTCGGCTTTCGAGGTGCCGCCCATCGTGATCTGTGCACGCCGGGCAGCGGCGATGGCTTGCCTGGCGTCGTCGCGGTTGGCCAGGGTGACGGTGCCAATGACTGCTTCCGTCGCCGGGTTGATGCATTCGATCGTTTCGCGGCCCTGAACGGGCACGAATGCGCCATCGATGTAGCTGTGCTTGATAGTCCACATGTCGATATTCCCAAAGGGTTGAAACAGCAACGCCCGGAAAATCCGGGCGCTGGTCAGGGCGACGGCTCAGTCGGGTAATGATTCACGGCTGAAGGCCTGCACCTCCTGCACCAGGCCGCGAGCGGCCATTTCCACCAGTTGTCGGCCTTTTTCCGGCGAAGCCTGGGCCGGGTCCGAGCCCATGCGGCCGTCCGGGTGACGGGCACGGAAGTCCGCCGCTTCACGGATCGGCCCCCAATTGGCGATCTGCGGCGAGTAGTCCGCCGACTTGATGGAATCGGGGTACGCCCATTGGGTCACGGCGATTTCCGAAGGCGTGGCATGAATGCCGTGGCCGGTCGGAAACTGGTCACGGGCGAGCTCGTTCACGCCTTCCAGGTCCCACCAGTTGCACAGCTTCAGGGCGAACCCGGCCTTGCGCCGGGCGAAACTCGCTTCAGCGTACAGCTCCGAAAACGCGGCTTCGATTGACGCGATGTTGCCGCCGTGGCCATTGAGGAAAAGGATCTTTTCAAAGCCATGGGCGGCCAGCGAACGGGTCCAGTCGGCGATGGCAGCGATGAAGGTCGAAGGCCTGAGCGAAATGGTGCCGGGGAACCCCAGGTGATGCTGCGCCATGCCGATGTTGAAGGTCGGGGCGATCAGGATGTCGGCGTTCTTCTGCGCTTCATGGGCGATGATTTCCGGGCACATCCAGTCGGTGCCCAGCAGGCCGGTCGGCCCGTGCTGTTCGTTGGAACCGATCGGGATGACGATGGTGCGGCTGCGTTCGAGGAATTGCGCGATTTCGGACCAGGTCGACAGGTATAAAAGCATCAGGCTTCTCTCTCTTCGAAGGTTCCTTGCGGAACGATGGGCGGGTTTTCAATCACCTGCATCTGCAGAAGCATTGATAACACCCGACTCCCTTCGGCGACAGAATACAAAGGTATCGGAAACCCCGGACGGCGCTAATCGCGCACGAGAAACTCACGGGGCGATTCGCCCATCACTCGTCTGAACATCGCACTGAAGGCGCTCTGGCTGGCGTAACCCAGGTCCCGGGCAATCACGCCGACGGACTGTCCTTTGTCGAGCCGGTCGATGGCGGTCGCCAGCCGCACCTGCTGCAGCCAATGGCGGAAATTCAGGCCGGTTTCATTGACGAACAGGCGAATCAGCGTGCGCGGACTGGCGCCGACCCGGTCGGCCCAATAACCCATCGAGTGGTCCTGCCCGGGATCCTGCAGAATTGCCTCGCACACCGTGACCAGTCGCCTGTCGAGCGGCCACGGCACTTCGATCGGCAACGTCCGCGCCCCCTGCAGTTCGCTGAGTATCAACGCCACGATGTGCGCGTTGCGCCCCTCCTGCGGGTATTCGATCGGCTGGTCGGCCAGGGCCAGAATCAACTCGCGCAACAGTCCGGGGATTTCCAGCACTTTGCAATGAGGGCCCAGCCCGGCGCAGGCCTGCGGCTCGATGTAGATCGAACGCATTTTGACGGCGCTCAGCATCAACTGATCGTGGGTCACCCCTGGCGGAATCCACAGCGCCCGCTTCGGCGGCAGGATCCACAATCCGCGTTCAGTGGCCACCCGCATCACGCCGCTTGAGGCGTACAGCAACTGCCCATGACGATGCACATGCGGTTCGTTGTACTCGCCAGTGACCTGATCGCGCACCAGCACGGTCATTACGCGCGGCACATCCTGATAGTCGGGATAACGTTCGCTGCGCGGCGCGGATTCTCGCTTGGCGACGACCTTGCGCACCTCTTGTTTCATCGAGTGGACTCTCCTGAAAACAGACCTTGATCGCCTCATGCAGCGATTGTCACTTTGGCGACAAATCTTGGCATTTGCCATTGCGAGCCCATTGTTAGCCTTGCGCTCATTCTTGAGCAATGAGGCTTTTTCCATGGCTAACACGCGTAATCTCTCCGCTCCCCCACAAAGCGTCACGGCGGTGATCGGCCTGCTGATCCTGTCCATCGCGTTGCGTCCGCCGATCATTTCGGTGGGACCGATCCTGACGCTGATCCAGCAACACTTCCAATTGAGCTACACCCAGGCTGCGTTGCTGACCTCGATCCCCGACGTCTGCATGGGCGTGTTCGCGCTGGTGGTGCCGAGCCTGGCCAGGCGCTTCGGGATCGATCGCAGTGTGGTGGCCGCCCTGACATTGTTGGGCGCGTCCACGTTGCTGCGGGCAATCTCGCCGAATGCTTTTTTCCTGCTCGGCAGCACGTTCCTTGCCAGCATCGGCATCGCGGTCGCTGGCGCCATGACCGGCGCGTGGATCAAGACCCACTTTGCGCAACGACCGGCACTGTTCATGGGCATTTATGCTGGCGGACTGAGCCTGGGCGCGACCCTCGCGGCAGTGTTCAGCGCGCCGATTGCCGAGCTGGCGCAGGACTGGCGGGTCAGCGCCGGCAGCTGGAGCGGGCTGTGCCTCACCGCCATCGCCAGCTGGGTGTGGATGGCACGGCGTTTTGCGACACCGGCGCCAGCGGTGAAATCGCCGTCGACCCCGAGCAAACGTCTGCCGTGGGGCAATCCGCAGGCGTGGCTGATTGCGTTGAATTTCGGTGCCGGTCAATTCGTGGTCTACGCCCTCTTCGCCTGGATGGCGCCAGCGTCGGTGGAAGCGGCCACGTCGAGTGTGCCCCCGGGCGTTCTGCTGGGCATTTTTACCGCGGTATTCGCCGTTGCCAGCGTGGGTGCGGGGCTGATTCGAGGCAAGGCCCACGACCGGCGCGGCCTGTTGGGATTGTCGGCGTTGCTGGCACTGATGGGAGTTGGCGGCATGGCGTTCCTGCCGGCGTACTGGCCGATGCTGTACGTGGTGCTCGCAGCCATCGGCCTGGGCATGGGTTTCACCGTGGCCATGACCTTGCCGCTGGATCACGCCAGCACCAGCGAACAGGCGGGGTTATGGACGGTGTTCATGCTGTTCATCGGTTACCTGATCGCCGCGCTCGGGCCGCTGCTGTTCGGTGCCTTGCGCGAATACACCGGACACTTCGGCCCGGCGTACGCATCGCTGTTCGCGGTACTGTTGCTGATGCTCGGCATCACGCCCCTGCTCAGACTGGCCCCGATGAAGTCGCCGCAGACATCCGCTGCCTGAACCGATAAAAAACGGCGGTGCACCCGGGTGCACGCCGAGGTTCAGAGGGCCGTCGCCGCTTTCTCGATCAGCCGGGCCACCGGTGCCGGGTTCGACACCATCACCACGTGAGAACCGCCCTTCACCACCTCGACCGCCTTGGCATCCGCACGCTTGGCCATGAACGCCATCGCCTGGGGCGGTATGTTCCTGTCCTTGTCGCCGTAGATGTACCAGGACGCAATGTGCTTCCAGGCAGGCGCCCCGGCCTGCTCGTTCAGCGCTGCTTCGGTGACCGGGCGTTGGGTCGCGGCCATCAGCGCCGCTTGTGCAGCCGGGACATCGGCGGCGAACTGATCGTGAAACTTGCTCTGCTGGATGTACAAGTCCTTGCCGCCATCGGCCAGCGCAACGGGTGGCGCCAGCGTTGGCCCGAGGGTACTGCCGGGAAACTTGCCGGCGAGTCCGGCAACGGTTTCACCAGCCTCGGGGGCAAAGGCACTGACATAAACCAGCGCTTTGACATTGGCATGATCGTTGGCCGCCTCACTGATGACGTTGCCGCCATAGGAGTGACCGACCAGCACCACCGGCGACTGGATGCTGCTCAGCAACGCCGATACTGCTGCGCCATCGCTCTTGACGCCGCGCAACGGGTTGGCGGCGGCGATCACCGTGTAGCCATCCTTCTCGAGAATTTTCGCCACGCCGTTCCAGCTCGACGCATCGGCGAAGGCGCCATGCACCAGTACCACGGTCGGTTTGGCGGATTGGGCGAAGGCACTCACGCCCAGGCACAGGCCGGCCGCGAGGGTCAGTGCAGTCAATGTTCTTTTCATGTGACAACTCCTTGTGTGATGGATCAGGGGGCGTATCGGGTGAAAACGAAGTCATGGTTTTGCACCCGCGCCTGATGACAGGCAAAACAGGTCTGGTGCTGGGCTTCATCGGCAGGCTTGCCATTGATGAATCGGCCAAATCCCCAGCCACCGGTCGAAGCGTATTTGCGCGAGTCCTTGACCATGACCTGGACAGTGGTGGCCGCCCCCGGAATCGAGGCCGGCTCGAACTCCGGGGACTGCACGTGTTTCCACGCCAGCTTGACCAGCACCGTGCCGTCGGGGAACGGCAACGTCCCGCTCTGGTAAGCCTTGATCGCCCGGTCATTGCCCAGCACCGCGCGCAATTCATCCAGCGGCGCGGCTTCCTGGGCCGGAGCGATCAGCGCCCACTGGCGATAGTTTTTCGGCAGCTTCACGCCGTAGATCGGCGAAGCATCACCGTCATCGGCTTCGCCCAGAGCGACGCCCGTGGCTGCGAGTGCCGCGAGCGCAATGGCCGCCGGCAACACGGCCCAATGGTTGAGTTTCATCGTCGGATCCTCTCGGGCCGGCTATCAGAGATGATCGGCATCGATCACTGCCTGAGCGAAGGCCTGCGGCGCTTCTTGCGGCAGGTTGTGGCCGATGCCACCGCTGATCAGCCGGTATTCGTATTTGCCGGTAAAGCGTTTGGCATACGCCTCGGCCGGTGGGTGCGGCGCGCCATTGGCATCACCTTCCAGGGTGATGGTCGGCACGCTGATCGAAGGGAACGCCGCCAGTTTTTTCTCCAGCGGATCGTATTGCGCTTCCCCTTTGATCAACCCCAGGCGCCAGCGATAGTTGAAGATCGAGACGGCGACGTGATCGGGGTTCTGCAAGGCGGCCGCGCTGCGGTCGTAGGTCGCATCGTCGAAGTTCCATTTCGGCGACGCCAATTGCCAGATCAGTTTCGCGAAGTCATGGGTGTTTTTCTCGTAACCCAGACGACCGCGCTCGGTCGCAAAGTAGAACTGATACCACCACTGCAACTCGGCGGCGGGAGGCAACGGCGCCTTGCCGGCGTCCTGGCTGCCGATCAGGTAACCGCTCACCGCCACCAGCGCTTTGACCCGTTCCGGCCAGAGCGCGGCGACGATATCGGCGGTGCGTGCACCCCAGTCGTAACCGCCGAGCACGGCTTGCTTGATCTTCAGGGCGTCCATGAAGTCGATCAGATCCTTGGCCAGCGCCGAAGGCTGGCCGTTGCGAACGGTTTTGGCCGACAGAAAGCGCGTATCGCCATAACCGCGCGCATAGGGAATCAGAACCCGATAGCCCTTTTGCGCCAGTGCCGGAGCGACGTCGGTGTAGCTGTGAATGTCGTAGGGCCAGCCGTGCAGCAGGATCACCACCGGCCCGTCGGCCGGACCGAGTTCGGCATAGGACACGTCCAGCAGTCCGGCCTTGACGTGTTTCAGCGCGCCGAATGAAACGTTGCTGCCGGCGGTAATGGCGTCGATCTTGCCGGCAGGCACTTCAGTGGCGCCGGCGTATGTCGCGACGACAGCCAGGGCAATCGCCAGCATGGAACCAGCGAGCACGCGCCGGGATTGGATTACAGCGTCAGAGTCAGTCATGCCGAGTCTCCACCGTGAACCGCCGGGCGGCGGTTCCGGGCTTTGGTTGAAGGGCTTGGGGTTGAAAGGCTTGCGGATCAAAAGGTCAGCGGGCTGCCTGAGCCGTGGTTTTCTGCGCGGCGGCACGCAGTGGCCGGAACGCTTCGCGCAGTTCTTCGCTGAACAATTGCGGTTGTTCCCAGGCCGCGAAGTGACCGCCCTTGCTGACCTCGCTGAAGTAGGCCAGCGACGGATAGGCACGCTGCGACCAGACCTTGGGCGCGCGGTAGATTTCGTGGGGGAACACGGTGATCGCGACAGGCACCTTGATGTCCGCAGTCTTCTGCGCGGCGGCGCTGAAGTTATTGTTGTTGTTCTCCCAGTAGAAACGGGAGGACGAGGCGCCGCTGTCGGTCAGCCAGTAAAGGCTGATGTCATCGAGCATTTCATCGCGGCTCAGGACTTTCTCGGGCTGGCCGTCACTGTCGGTCCACGCGGCGAACTTTTCATACATCCACGCCGCCGTGCCGGCAGGCGAATCGGCCAGCAGATAACCGATGGTCTGTGGCCGGGTCACCATCATGGCGCCATAGGCCGCATTGCGCCCGAAGAACTGGCTGAGCGAGTTGAACGCCGTCAGTTCCGGGCCGCTCAGCCCTGCCGGAGCCGGGTCACCGCCATTGATCGGCTTGACCAGTTCCGGAGGCACGGTGGCCGGCATGTTCAAGTGAATGCCCAGCAGACCGGGCGGCGCCAGACGACCCAATGCATCAGAGATCACCGAACCGTGGTCGCCGCCCTGAGACACGTAATGGGTATAACCCAGACGTTTCATCAGCACATCCCAGGCCTTTGCGACCCGATCCGGACCCCAGCCGAGTTCGGTCGGCTTGCCGGAAAAACCGTGACCGGGAATCGACGGGATCACCACATCGAACGAGTCCTCCACCTTGCCGCCATACGCCACGGGGTCAGTCAGCGGGCCGATGGTCTTGAGGAACTCGAATTGCGAACCCGGCCAGCCATGAGTGAGGATCAGCGGCATCGCATTGGGGTTGCGTGAACGCACGTGGATGAACTGAATGTCGACGCCATCGATCGTGGTCACGAACTCCGGCAAGGCATTGAGTTTCGCCTCGGCCTTGCGCCAGTCATAACCGCTGCCCCAATACTTCACCAGGGCTTCGACCTGCGCCAGCTGCACACCCTGGGACACGTCGTTGACCGTTTCCTTGTCGGGCCAGCGGGTGTCGGCGATGCGTTTGCGCAGGTCAGTCAATTTCGCTTCATCCACATGGACGTGGTACGGGCGAATCGCTTGCGACGGATCGGTGGTCGCGCTGCTGGCCCAGGTCGCGCTGCTGCCTGCGAGCACGGCAAGGCCCAGGGCCCCTCTTCTGATGGCTGACGCCAGGCAATGGCGCCATGTGGAACCGCACGTAACCGCAACCATGATGGATCTCCTTGTAGTCATTATTCGAAAGGCATCGCCAATCGGATCAGACCACCCCGACACCGTCGCCGCGATTACACGTTGGTGTCGGTCGATACCTTGGTATGACACGTTGGCCCGGCGCGTAAAATCGCGCTCGAAATGAGCAGCGGTTAACGGGCAGAATGCGGCGGGGAAACGGCCCATTTAATTGATAGAGCGGAACAAGGATTGCGGATGCGTGGGGACACAGCGCTCGAACGCCTGAGCAGTACGCCATCGACCACTTCGCAGTGGTGGGTGATCGGGCTGTGCATGCTGTTCAACGTGATCGACGGGCTGGACGTGATGGCCATGGCCTTCACTGCCAGCCGGGTTTCTGCGGAGTGGGCGTTGAGCGGCGCGCAATTGGGCCTGTTGTTGAGCGCAAGTCTGATCGGGATGGCGCTCGGTTCGCTGCTGGCCGCGCCCAGGGCCGACCGCTTCGGTCGCAGGCCGTTATTGCTCGCCGGTCTGCTGCTCAGCGGCCTGAGCATGTTGCTGTCGTTCTGGAGTCCGGATCATCACGTGCTGATGTTCCTGCGTTTGCTGACCGGCATCGGCACGGGGGCGGTGCTGGTGGGGGCGAACGTGCTGACGTTCGAACACGCCAGCGCGCAGCGGCGCAATCTGGCCATCGCGCTGCAATCCCTCGCCTTCGCCATGGGCGCCAGCCTGGGCGGGGTACTGGCGCATGTACTGAATGATTGGGTGGGCTGGCGGTATGTCTTTCTAGCCGGTGGTTGCATCACGCTGGCGGCAGCGTTGGCCGGCGTCCATTGGTTACGAGAGTCGCCGTCATTTCTGGCACTCGAACACCGCGCGCCTGGCGCTCCAGCGTTGCCTGACAACGCCCGCCGACCGTTTGCGCCCGGTCAGTGGCAACAGACCACGTCGCTGGCACTGGCGCTCTTTCTGCTGATGTTCTGCTTCTACTTCGTGATGAGCTGGACCCCGAGCCTGCTGGTCCATAACGGCTTTACCGACCGGCAAGGCGCCCGGATCGGGGTGCTGTTGGCGTTCGGGGGCATGCTCGGTGCCCTGCTTCTGGGCCTCGCGGCCAATCGATTCGGCTGCCAACGTCTGTTATCGGGTTTCCTGCTGCTCAACGCTGCCCTGCTGCCATTGATCGTGCCGGCCTCGCACCTGCCCGGCCTGGCGGCACTTGTGGCCGTCACCCTTGGCCTGATGCTCAATGGTGCGGTGGCTGCCTTGTATGTCCTGGCCCCTCAGGCGTTCTGCACGTCGGTTCGCACGACCGGCGTCGGCGTGGTGCTGGCGATGGGGCGCCTGGGGGCGATCATATCGCCGGTGGTTGCCGGTTTTCTGCTGGATGCCCGATGGACCGCGCAAGAGCTGTTCACGTTCTTCGCCGGCAGCCAGCTGTTGGCAGCGCTGCTGATCCGGCGTGGCACTAAGGGACGATGATCAGCTTGCCCGTCGTGTTGCGCGACTCGATATCAATATGGGCCTGTTGTGCTTGGTCCAGCGAATAACGATTGCCGATGAAGGTCTTCAGCTTGCCGGTACTGACCCACGCGAACAGTTGCCGGGATTTTTCCAGCAGCACCTTGCGATCGCGAACGTAGTGCATGACCGAGGGATACGTCAGCTTGATGCTGCGCGGCACGCTGAAGATATCGATCGGCGGTGTCGGATCCATGAACGGTCCGTACAAAGCCAGGGTGCCGAAATAATCCAGCATCTCCAGCGAGTCGGCAAAACCTTGCGCGCCAGTGCCGTCGTACACCACATTCACGCGTTTTCCCTCCGTCAGGCGCATGACCTGTCCGGCAATGTTGTGCGCCCGCCCGATCACCGCGTAATCGGCACCCGCCGCGAGTACGGCCTCCACCTTGTCGGCGTGAGACACCCGGCCAATGACCTTGCCGCCATGCAGCTTGATCAACTGGGTCAGCATCAACCCCACACCACCGCCCGCCGCGTGCACGAAGGCCACGTCACCCGGCTGGATCGCATGCACCTTGTCCACCAGATTGGCGGCGGTCAGGCCTTGCATCATCAGGCTGGCGGCGGTGACGAAGTCGATCTCGTCCGGTAGCGGCACCAACTGGCTGACCGGGGTGATCACCTGTTCGGCGTAGCTGCCCGGCACGTAATGCCAGGCCACGCGGTCACCGACACCGAACTCCATCACCTGCGGTCCGGTGGCTAAAACAATGCCGGCGCCTTCCGCCCCCGGCGTCAACGGCAGTTCCCAGGCAGCGCCGAGCCCGCGCCGGACACCGGTGTCCATGAAATTGACGCCCGCCGCCATGACCTTGACCAGGACCTGTTCGGGCCCCGGTTGTGCCAGTTGAATGTCTTGCACCATCAAGACTTCGGGCCCGCCAAAGGCCTGGATGACCACTGCTTTCATAAGATTCTGCCTTGTCACAGGGACGACCTTTCCTGCTGCCTTGGCGGTGGCAGGAATGCGGACGTCACGTTGCCTTCATTCAATCGTCGGAGGACGTTGAAACCAGGGCCAAGACTGCGCGGCGGATGTATCCACGCGGTTTCGCGAAGCGGGCGCTTTGCATGCTTGTATGGCTGGAGGGGTCGTAGATACAGTGCCTTACAAAAGCAGCACCGTGATGCCCTTCGCAATGTGCGATGGCGGCCGATATTCGCGGCAAGCGACACCAAAGTATGATGGGCGGGTGCCATCAGAAGGCGCATCTTTGTTCAACGGTGACTGCACAATGAGAATCGATATGGCGAATGAGCAGGAGCGCGTCATCGAAGACGGGCCGGGTCACGTCAATGACAGGAAGCTGCCAATGTCCGAGGTCGACTCGATCATCGACAGCATTCCGGCCATGGTCGCCTTCATGACGCCGTCCGGTGAACTGGAGCAGGTCAACCGGCAAATCCTCGACTACATCGGCATCCCGTTCGATGAACTGAAAAACTGGCAAGCCAGCGACACCGTGCACCCGGACGATCTGCCATCGGTCACTGCGGCGTGGATGCATTCGGTCGACACCGGCACGCCCTATGACGTCGAGCATCGCATTCGTCGCGCCGACGGGGTCTATCGCTGGTTTCATGTGCGTGGCCTGCCGGTCAGGAACAGCGAGGGCACCATCACTCGCTGGTGCGTGTTGCAGGTCGATATCGATGAACGCCGACGGGACAAGGTCTTGATCGCCAAGGCCCTCGCAGACGTCAGCCGCTCGGAGGAGCGCCTGCGCGGCATTATCGATGCCGTTCCCGGGTTCGTCTGGAGCGCTTCGCCCGAAGGCAGTGTCGGCTTCGTCAACCGGCGCTGGTGCGACTACACCGGCATGTCGCTCGAAGAGGCGTGCGGGAACGGCTGGACGGCCTCGATCCACCCCGACGACGCCCCGGGGCTCGGCAATTATTGGCAAGCGCTTCTGCATTCGGGCGATGCCGGTGAGTACGAGGCTCGCCTGAAACGCTTCGACGGCATTTACCGCTGGTTTCTGATCCGCGCCGTACCCCAGCGCGACGAGGCGGGCCGGATCGTGTGCTGGTATGGCGAAAACACCGACATCGAAGACCGCAAACAGGCGGAAGCCTTTCTGGCCAAGGCCCGTTCCGAGCTGACGCATCTGGCCAGAGTCGCCAGCCTGGGCGCAGTCACCGCATCGATTGCCCATGAGGTCAATCAGCCGCTGGCCGGCATCATCACCAATGCCAGTACCTGCCTGCGGATGCTCGGCGCCGACCCTCCGAATGTCGACGGAGCCCTGGAAACCGCACGCCGCACCATTCGCGACGGCAATCGGGCGGCCGATGTGATCAACCGCTTGCGGGCGTTGTTCTCGAAAAAAAGCATCACCATTGAAAACGTCGACCTCAATGACGCCGCACGGGAAGTCATCGCCATGCTGCTGGGCGAGCTGCAACGCAACGGCGTGGTGCTTCATCCTCGATTCGCCGAGGCCCTGCCACCGGTCAAGGGCGACCGGGTCCAGCTTCAACAGGTGATCCTCAACCTGATCATGAACGCCGTCGAGGCCATGACTACGATCACCGGTCGCTCCAGAGAACTTTTCGTCAGCACCGGCCAGGAGCAAGACCGGAGCGTTTATCTGGCGGTGAAGGACAGCGGCACCGGCGTCGATCCACAGGACATGGAACGGATTTTCAATGCCTTCTACACCACCAAAAGCTCGGGCATGGGAGTCGGTCTGTCGATCAGTCGCTCCATCATCGAACACCACGACGGGCAGCTCCGGGCCACGGCCCACGACGGACCGGGTACGACGTTCACCTTTTCAATTCCGTGTGCGGACGAGTCTGCGCCAACCGACAACCGCGATGTCTCCGGTCGCGTCATGGAGAATCACTGATGGGTAAGTACTTGCTCGTATCGGTTGTCGATGATGACGAGTCGGTTCGTGAATCGCTGCCTGACCTGATCAGGGAGTTCGGATTCGCTGTCCAGGCGTTCGCCTCGGCCCAGGCGTTTCTGGCGTCGCCTTATCTCGGCCTGACCGATTGCCTGATTCTCGATGTGGCCATGCCGGGCATGTCCGGGCAGGATCTGCATCGGGAACTGCTGCGTCGCGGCTATCGCATCCCGGTGATTTTCATCACCGCTCACGCCGACGCCAGCCAACAGGCGAAGCTGATGAACACTGGCGCGGTGGAGTGCCTGTTCAAGCCTTTCAGTGAAGCGCAACTGCTCAAGGCCCTGAGCGCCGCCCTGCCCCTCGACTGAGCGCGAAGCGGCAAAGAAAAGGAATCGCCATGTTGAACAGCAATCGCACAGTGTCCCCCGGCCACGGAGCTTCTTCGATGAGTGACGTCACGCCTGTGGTTTTCGTTGTGGATGACGACGTCTCCGTGCGCGAGTCGCTGGAACTGCTGATCCGCTGCGCCGGCTGGCAGCCACGACTCTTCGAGTCCGCGCAGGCTTTTCTCGCCGAGCCTCGGGCGCGGGTTCCCAGTTGTCTGGTGCTGGATATCAACCTGCCGGACCTGAATGGTCTGGATTTGCAGACGTCCCTGGCTGACGAGCGCTACAACATGCCGATCATTTTCATCACCGGGTACGGCGACATTCCGCGCACGGTGCGGGCCTTGAAAGCCGGCGCAGTGGAGTTTCTGACCAAACCGTTCAACGATGACGTGCTTCTCACGGCCATGAGCGAGGCGCTCGAAGGCAGCCGCGCGGCGCTGGAGGAAGAAAAAGCCGTGCTATCCGTGCTTGAGGCCTACAGGACCCTGACACCCCGCGAACAGGAAATCATGGCCGCCGTGGTCAGCGGTCGTCTGAACAAGCTGATCGCCGCTGACCTCGATATCAGCGAAATCACGGTAAAGGCTCACCGGGGCAAGGTCATGCGCAAGATGAAAGCCCGCTCGCTGGCGGATCTGGTGAAAATGGCGGCGCTGATCACTCGCAGGTGACGCAAAGGCTTTGCCAGAGGGATTCCAGCCGGCGCAGGTCAAGGGTGTCGAAACCTTCCGAGACCTGCTCGCGACACGCGCCGAGCAACGCCCTGGCCTGCTCCGCCCTTCCCTGTTCCAGCCAGAGCCTGGCCAGATCCATCGAAGTCCTCAGCTCCCATGCCCAGGCTCCCTGATCGCGGCTCAGCGCGATGGACGCCTCAAGCAGGGTCGTGATGGCCTGAACATTCTCGCCGTCGATCAACTTGAGAATACCGGCCTTGATCCGCAGCAGTTCCGGCAAGGCGAAAGCGTCGCCGCTCTGACGACAGTGATCGATGGTGCCGTCGACCAGCGCCAGCGCCTTATCGTGTTGCCCGCCCAGCATCAGGCCCTCGGCCAATGCGATTTCAAAGGATGTCGTGAGCAGTTCATAGCGCATGCCACGCAGCCGCGCCAGGCTTTCCTCCAGCAGCGGCACCGCTTCGCCAGGCTGCCCGGCACGGATGGCAATCGCCGCTCGCAAGCCATGGGCGGCAGCCATGTACGGGCCCAGCGCATTGGTTTCGGCAACCGCACTGAATCGCTCCAGACTGGCGAGTGCCTTCTCCAGATCGCCGGTCCAGATATAGATGCACAGAATCCAGACCATCGCGATGCAGTAGGTGACCGGATGCTGCAGCGCCGACGCCTCGGCTTCGATCAGTTCGGCCCAGTGCCGGGCCTGATCGGGAAAACCCTGCAACCACAGCGAACGGGCCAGTGCCAGCCCGGTACGATTGCGATGATCGAAGCCGTAGTAGATCGTGTTGCCGGGGTGGGACGGCAAGCTGTTGCGCAGCGAGCGCTCCAGCTCCTGTCGGGCCAGACGCTGATCGCCCAACAGATGATGGGAGATGCCGGTCAGCGATGAAGCAATCGCAATGGCTGCCGGCTGATTCAGCACATTGCCGACCACGGCGGCCTGCTCTGCCCATGCCAGCGAAGAGCGGAAATCGCCAATGCGCTCGTAGAAAATCTGCAAGCGCCCCAGCAGCCTCAACTGTGATCCGTGGTCCGCCAGCGCAACGGCGATGTCCAGCGCCCGGAGCAAGGCCTTTTCGGCCGCTTCGCTGTTGCCCTGAGTGAACATCAGCACCAGCCCGAGGGCCGCCTGCAATTCCATTTCGGTCGATGTGCCGTAGTACCCCAGCTCGAGCAGTTCTGCGGCCCGGGAACACCAGGTCCGGCACTCGACCAACAGCGAAAAATGCAAAAACAACGGGGCGCTCGCCGCCGCCAGGGGCAATGCCAGGCCCGGATCGCCATGGGGGCCGAAGCTCCACTCCAGCGCACTGCGCACGTTGCCCAACTGAGTGGCAAGGCGCCCGAAGTAGCGGAAAAACTCATCAGGCGAGGTACCGGGGTGGCCCAGCAGATCCATGTAATACGCCGCATGCCGGAAGGCCAGCGAGTTGACTTCGGCATCGCCCCGGGCCGTCAGTTTTTCCCGGGCATAGGCGCGTGTCATCTCCAGCAGCCGATAGGAGTCCGTCGAATCACTGTGATCGACCGTGACCAGCCCCTTGCACACCAGATCATCGAGGATCGCGGCCACCGCCGGGCCTTCGGACTGAGACTCGGCCACCACCTGGGATGCCGCCTCTTGAGAGAACGGCCCGACAAACACCGACAACCGCTCCAGCGCCAGACGCTCCGGCGCCGATAGCAGGTCGTAACTCCAGTCGAGCATGGAGCGCAGCGTCTGATGCCGCGGCACCGCCGTCCGGCGCCCCGACCAGCCCAGTGAAAAGCGCTCGCCGAGCAAGGCATGCGTGGCCTTCAGGCCGTGGCTGGCGACCCGCATCGCCGCCAGTTCGATCGGCAGCGCCATGCCCTCCAGGCGTTGGCAGATGTCCGCGATCATCTGCCCGCCCTCCGCTTCCAGCAGCAACGCCGCATTGCTCGACGAAGCGCGCTCGACAAACAGCCTGATCGCAGCGAATGCCAGCAGCTCCTGAGTGGACAGGTGCCGGGACTCGCGAGGAAACTCCAGCGGATTGAGCCAGTGAACGTATTCACCGCGCACGCGCAATGGCTCGCGACTGGTCGCCAGAATGCCCACATCCGGCGCGCTGTCGCTGATCTGTTCCAGGAGGGTCGAAACGGCGTCGATCAGGTGTTCGCAATTGTCGATCACCAGCATCAGCCGCTGTTCACGCAGATGCGCGAGCAGGACAAACAGCGGGTCTTCCGCCTGCACCGCAATGCCCAGCGATCTGGCCAGTGCCGACGGCACCAGCGCGCAGTCTTCCACTTGCGCCAGATCGACGAAACAGACGCGTTCGTAGCCTTGGGCCGCGATGCGATGCGCCACTTCGATGGCCAGGCTGGTCTTGCCGACACCACCGGGGCCGACGAGGGTGAACAACCTGGGCTGCTGCAGATGATCGACGACCAGTTGCAGATCGGTTTCGCGCCCGATCAGCTTCGCCCGTGGTGGCAGGCTGCAGACGTTACTTTCGCGGCGGCGCTGCGTGGATGCCGGCTGAGCCTCCAACAATTGCCTTTCCAGCGGCGCCACAAAGGCGTAGCCCACTCCCACCTGTGTGGCGATATAACGTGCGTGCTCTTCGCCATCTCCGAGAATCCTCCGCAGGCCCGTCATGTGAAAGCGCAGGCTGCCTTCGGCGACCACGCTGTCGGGCCAGACCTTTTCGATCAGATCGTACTTGGACAGCACCCGCCCCGGCTGCTCCAGCAAGGCAATCAGCAGATCCAGCGCCCGACCGCCGATCTCCACCGGAACACCGTTGCGGGTCAGCAACCGTTTACCAGGAACGACGCAGAACGGACCAAAAATGAACCGGGTCGTGAGGGACTCATGCAAGGCGTCTGGAATGGGCTCCACGAGGGGCGATCTCTCTGGGAAACGATGGGGGCGTCGCCGTTTGCAAGGCGCAGGCGCAAGCCTTTTGCATCATAGGAGTTCTGCACGATCGTTCAAGCCTGACGCCTGCGGAACGAGAACTCCACCCCGTAATTTCGCCCCTTTGTTCGTTATCAGTCGCGATAGCGTGCAGCCGGTGCACTGCGCGACAGGTCAGGCATGAGCTTCTGGCGCGCCGCCTCGTAGGCACTCCAGTCGGCCAGCTCGGGAAGTGCCGGAATGGTGACGAACTCACCCTGGTCGAGGCCGGACAGTGCCGCGTCCACCATGTCGTCCGCCCGCATCACAATGGCCTCCGGCAGATGCTCCAGCGGTGTGCCGGCCACGCTCCAGAATTCGGTGGCCGTCGCGCCCGGCAGCACCACCTGGACCCGGACATTTTTGTCCGCCAATTCATGCCGCAAGGATTGGCTGAACGCCAGGACGAACGCCTTGGACCCGCCGTAAACACCGTTCAACACCTCCGGGGCGATGGCCACGATCGAGGCGATGTTGATCAACGTGCCGCCGCCACGGGCAACGAAACCCGGGACCGCCGCATACGTCAGGCGCATCAGCACGTTCACGTTGAGCGTCAGCAAGTCTTCGAGCTTGTCGACGTCCGACTCCAGCAAGGGCTGAGTCGCGCCAACCCCGGCATTGTTCACCAGCACAGAAATGTTGCTGTCCGTTCTGAGCCGCGCTTCGACCCGTGCCAGATCGGCCCGGTCGGAGAGATCGGCCGCCAGGACTTCAACGTGACGGCCGGTTTCTTCACTCAGGCGCTTGGCCAGGACATTCAGGCGGTCGCGATTTCGTGCGACCAGAATCAGGTCATGGCCACGGCGGGCCAGGCGTTCAGCGTAAATGGCACCGATGCCGGACGAAGCGCCGGTGATCAGGGCGGTACCGAGGCGGGATTGAGTCATGTCGAGTCTCCAGGGTTATGGGAAGTGCTGGAGAACAGGATGCGACGGCTTGGCCATATCTCAAATGACGTATATGGTATGGATTCAGGACATTCGAGAAATCACCATGCATCGCATCGGCTACTTGCTCACTGACGGTTTTCAGGTGCTCTCCCTGGCGACTCAAGCCGTATTCGAATTCGCCAATCAGATCGCCGAAGCCCCCTTCTACAGCATCGAAAACTTCTCGTCGGACGGCGGCACGGTGCGTTCCTCGCTGGGGCTGGCCATGGAAACCCGCCCGCTCGAGGCGCCCGGACTGGCCGACACCTGGATCGTGGTCGGGGTCAACGATCCGGTAAAAACCGAAACGGCCTCTGCTGTGCTCGATTTCGTGCGCCAGGCCGGCAGTCAGGCCCGGCGCACCGTCGGCATCTGCACCGGCGGTTTCATCCTCGCTGAAGCCGGCCTGTTGACCGGTCGCCGCGCCACGACCCACTGGGCCTACGCGCAGGCCTTGCAGAAGCGCCACCCCGAAATCAGCGTCGACGTCGACCGCATCTATATCGTCGACGGCCCCTTCTGGACGTCGGCAGGCATGACTGCCGGCCTCGACCTCGCCGTCGGCATGGTGGAGAAGGATCTGGGCGCCGATGCCGCCCGTTCGGTGGCGCACAAACTGGTGATGCACCAGCACCGCTCCGGCGGCCAGTCGCAGCATTCGGAAATGCTCGACCTCGCCCCCAAATCCGACCGCATCCAAAGCGCACTGAACTATGCACGCCAGCATTTGAGCCGACCGCTCAGCGTCGAAGAACTGGCCGGCGTGGCGCATTTGAGCCCTCGCCAGTTCACCCGCATATTCAGCGCAGAAACCGGCCAATCCCCCGCCAAAGCCATCGAAGGCCTGCGCCTGGAGGCCGCTCGATTGATGATCGAACAGAGCCGACATTCCCTCGACGTTATCGCCAGCGAATCCGGCTTTCGCGATCGGCGCCATATGCGTGAAGCCTTCATTCGAGGCTTCGGCGTGCCTCCACAGGCGGTGCGGCGGGATGCGCGGCAAGTGGAGGGGAAAGTGTAGATATCGCGGACTGACGAGGCGTCCCCTTTGTTCGAACGTCGATATGTGCAGAAAAAATATGGCCGAGGTCGTCAGTTACACCTGACAACCTCGGCCATTTTCTTTCCCACTATTGAGCGACTGCCATCAACCGATCACGTCTTCACCTCGACATGATCCAACGCCTGATTCACCGCCAGCCCCGCGACCATCACCACTTGCGCAATGCCCAGCGCCGTTTTGCGGTGGCCGGGTTCCAGGATCGCGGCGAAGTTGCTGAGCATTTCGCTGGCGGAATCAAGGGACTCGCAGGCATTGGCCAGGAGGGATTCGCTGTTGTAGGCGGGGTTGGCCAGGAACATGGGGTCGTGTGTGGTGTGACTGCCCATGATGCGTTGTTGCGGGGTGAGGTAATGATCGAGGGCGCGTTCGGCGGCTTCGTTCAGGGTTCGGGAATCGGGGAATTGGTAGGGGGAAACCGGGTCGGTTTCGGGTGGGTTGGGTGTTGGTTTGATCATGGTGAAACTCCATATGGGACTTAAGGAGCCATCACTCTCGCTACCAAACGAGGGGTGGTGGCCATACGAAGGTTGGTAGACCGGCCCATATGGAAAATCCGGCGCGCCCGAAGACGCCCTGCGCATGGCCACCATAAATCAGATACCGAAAGGCATCCGCGCTAGGTGACGTTATGCGTCATATGGGGAACCGGGCTACCAAACCCGATCACTGTTTTTCAGTGACCCGAAAACGATAAAACCCGCGTCCCAGACGCACAAGCCGGCGGATTCTGGCGTAGTCGTAGGCAATGACGCAAGGCTGTGTAGCCTTGAGGGCGTTACGGATGGTGTCTTTTAAACGGGGATTTTTGGAGGGTTAAACCGGTGGAAAAAATGAGGGCGGATTCCGAAAATGAACTCCCCCCCCCCCCTTTCTTGCTGCGGTGCAAACTGGAAGAACTTCAGATACGCGATTGCGACCAATTGAGTCCACTGGTTGAATCCACAACCCTGAGCAATCGTTCGATCTGAGCGAGAACAGCCTGAGCGCGTTGAGCAGCCTCGTCGCAGACCGTTCGGCTGGATTGGTTTTCTGGAGTTTGATGATGGGTTTTTCAACGACATTGTGGGAGTGGTACGGCCAGGATGAGCACAAGCGAGTGCTCGCCGTGTGCGAGGCAATCCCGGCCCTGCAATTTCTGGCACTTCCTGCGGATTCACAGCGGAACGCAATCCCCTACTGCCCGGCATGTGAAGCCTGGTCTGAAATGATGCTGCCGTTGAACGAAGTTCTTTCAATCTGCGGCAGCGCATTGCCAACAGAGATCAAAACACGGCTACAGGCGACCTGGGAGCTATGCAATGACCTGAGCGAAGCAGCATTTCACTGCGATGACTGGTTCATATTTGATCACGACGATTGGTCGCCGATCAGAACGGCTGCTGTAGAGCTCGGGGGCCTCATGGAATTGCTGGAAATCACTCCCTTTCTGGATGACCTGTTACTGGATTGCCGGAATGCAGTGCGTGGAATAAAGCGTTGATCCCTTTGATAAGGCCTGTTGAGGTAAGAGATATTGAGCGTGTTCGATGGGCGCTCTATTACCTAGCCGTTTCTGGGCGGTTATGGTTGTTCGTCAGTGACCGGTTGAATCCCCAGCCATTAGCAGCCATTCATTTATGGTCAGGTTCAGGAGAAAACTGTCAAGTTGCTCACCAAGTTTTATGACGTTGCCTCTCTCGCGTGCTCCTAGCGTTGTTATCCGCAAATAGCGGAATTTAAAACTCTACTTATTCACATGGTCAATGATCTGATCCATTAAATTCTTTAACGGCTGCACGCGAGCTGCATGGGCTTCCTTTTCACGGTTATGCCACCCAAGAAACACACCTTCTAAATGACATTTCCACCGAAATGATCCGTGATTATCTACGGCGGCCAGCACCTCAAATACCGGTCCACCACTGGTTCCACTGAAGCATGGGGGATTTGCAGGCTCCATCTTGGTATTGATTACCCGCTTCTTGTCGAAGCGAAAGCCAACAGGGTTCGAGATGTGCGACTTAGCGGAAGGTCGCTCAATTCGATCAGTGAAGCTTGTGCCATGAGTAACGATTTGGGTCTTGTTGAGACGCGGGTTAAGCCCGTTTTTTGAAGCGGGATATCCTATTGCTACCCAAATTCCGATTGGGGAGTAGTGAGTTACAGAATCATCAAGAGGAACAGCTTTTAGCCTTTCAATCTTCGCATATGAAAACCAAGCCTCAGGCAGTAGGGCTACAGCGATATCGTCGATCTTACATCGGACAATAGGAATGCCATTAAGTAATGCACCCTTTCCGTTTACATTGACGCCGAACTTACGCAGTGGATTTTGGTCATCAAAGACATGCGCAGCTGATACCAGAAAATAGTGTCCTCGCCGAGCTGCGAAGAAACTGGAGCCAATCAGGTCAGCGGCTCCAGTAATTTTTCCGCTTTTACTTACCTGCTCAATAAACAACGGAGCTGTGCACTGCCCCCATTTTTTAATCACCTCATCGACGTACTCCAAGAAATTATCTTCTCTAAACGGTAAGTAAATCGACATAATTTTCCTTTTTAGAAAAAGTGCAGAATAAAGCGGAAGAATTTATTTTCAGAAAACGGATTCTAATCAAAAAATGGGACTGATTTATTTCTCAGAAAATAAATCAGCCTCCCTTCTCTGCCGATTAATTAATCAGTTTGATAATGAACGTAGCATTCAAAACCTTGTTCTTTTAGAGAGTTAGCCATGGCTTCGGCTGTTTCTGTTCTGCGATTTGCTTGACCTGAAGATGGGTTCGGCAAGTAAAGCCTTCTTGTGTGCCTAGAATTCGCCGGGGCGAGATAGCCAGGCAATCCAGCACTATCTATCGCAGACTGACGAACGCCTTTCATTTTTATGGCAACACTATCAAGATTGCAACTGCCACTATCATCAGGATATTCAGAGTCTGCCTTTTTCCCAATTTCAATTGCTAACGATATTGCTTCTTTAAGCCGGAGAAGGTCTTTATTTTTCATAACGTTCCATGTCTACTCTTATTAAATATGATTAGTCTAAAGGTACTGATTCCCGTAGATGGCAATCTATAGAATTGATCAACGAGCCTTCGCATAGATTACAGCAGCTAAAGCGGACCTTAAAGCCAGTGTCCGCTACTGGCCGATAGCGGACATTCATGAGCAGCCGAAGTCAACCCGCCCCCCAACCCACCCCCGACTATACCCAACCACCCTCCCCGCCAACCCCAGCGGAAAATGAATCACCCCATGCGCCGTTTCCGGCAACAAATGCACTTCAACCTCCGCCGCCCTACCCCAACGCTCAGCCAACTCAAGCGTGTCATTCCTGAGCGGATCCAGCTCCGCCGCAAACATCAACGCCGGCGGAAACCCGGTGAAGTCGCCGTACAACGGAGACAGCGGCGGCTGCCGGCGTTGTTCATCGCTCAATCCCGGCGTGAGCATTTGCAGCGCTTCAACCATCCCCGGCCCGTCCAGCAGCAAGGTCTCGGGCCCGGCGTTGCGTACGCTGGGGGTTCCGGTCAGGTCGTAGACGCCGTAGTACAGCAGCGCCCCGCTCACCCGTTTGAGCAAGTGCGGCCATTGTTTGAGTTGCAGCAGGGTTGCGACGGCGAGGTGGCCGCCGGCGGATTCGCCCACGACGATGACGGGGAGGTTGGCAAACTCGTGGCAGTCATCGCTCAGCAGCCAGCGGGCCGCCGTGAGGCAGTCTTCCATGACGCCTTCAATCGGCGTCGAGACCACCAGCCGATAATCGACCGAGACCACGGCTACGTCGCAGGCTTTCACCATGCCGATATTGAGGGGGTCGTTCATCTGCGCATTGCCGATGACCCAGCCGCCGCCATGAAAATCCAGCACCACGCCTTTGGCTTTTGTCTTGGGTCGGATGATCCGTACCGGCACTGAAGCGCCGTCGACGCTCACCACTTTGCGTTCGGCCTCAAGCCCGAGCTTGCGCAACTTTCTCGCGCCGCCCAATTGGCTGAGGCGAAGCAGCATCTGAATCACCCGTGGTGTGATGCGATTGCGGATGCGAAAGCGCGGCAGCCGGGCAAGTTTCTTGTTGAAGGCGCGCAATTGCGCCAACTCGTCTTCGTCCGCTGGCCAGTCCATTGATGTCTTCATACGTCCTTTTTATCCGCGGTTGTTGCGCAGTATGGAGAAATTCAACGCCGCCGCGACACACAGCCATGCCAGGTAAGGGAACAGGATCAAACCGGTGATCACGTCCAGGCGCAAGGCCAACACCACCATCGCCGCGACTACCAGCCACAGCAGCGTGATGATCAGCATGCCGGCGAAGAGGCGATGGGCGCCGAAGAATACCGGCGTCCACAAGGTGTTCAATGCAATTTGCGCTGCCCACAGGGCGAGGACCGTTTCGCTGCCGGGGGTCAGGGTCAGGCGATAACCGACCCATGCGAGCAACAGGTAGATCGTTGTCCAGGCAACGGGAAACACCCAGTTGGGCGGTGTGAAGCGTGGTTTGACCAGCGATTGGTACCACGGGCCCGGCTGGAAAATCATCCCGGTGCTCGCTGCCGCACCGCAGGCCAACAGGAAAATTAGAAAGGTCATCGTCTGTCCTTGGCTGATATCAGCGCGTTGAGTCTGGTTCTGCTTGGATGCCTGAAGCCATGCAAAAAGTTCATCGGGTGGCCCTCGCCTCGCTGATAGGAATAGGCAATGTTCAAAGACAAACCGACATAGGTGGGCGTTTCTTCGATGGCTACCATGAGCTGAAACCTCATTCACCGGAGCCCGTCATGTCCACCACCAAAACCCTGTTCATTACCGGCGTCAGCAGCGGCTTCGGCCATGCGCTGGCCAGGGAAGCACTCGCGGCCGGCCATCGCGTAATCGGCACTGTGCGCAGGGAAGCTGACCTGCACGCCTTTCAGTCGCTGTCCATGGATAACGCTTACGGGGTAATGCTGGATGTCACGGACTTCGAGCGGATCGACGACGTCATTGCCGAAGTTGAGGCGACTCATGGCCCGGTCGATGTGTTGATCAATAACGCCGGTTACGGTCACGAAGGCATCTTCGAAGAGTCGCCGCTGGAAGAGATGCGCCGTCAGTTCGACGTGAACGTGTTCGGTGCGGTCGCCGTGATCAAGGCGTTTCTGCCGTTCTTTCGCAAGCGGCGTGCGGGCCAGATCATCAATGTCACCTCGATGGGCGGCACGATCACGATGCCGGGGATCGCCTACTACTGCGGCAGCAAGTTTGCGCTCGAAGGCATCTCCGATACGCTGAGCAAGGAGCTGGCGCCCTTCAATATCTTCGTGACTGCCGTGGCGCCGGGTTCATTTCGAACCGACTGGGCCGGTCGTTCGATGCAGCGCACGCCGCGCAGCATTGCCGACTACGACGCCAGTTTCGACCCGGTACGCAAGGCGCGCGAAGAAAAAAGCGGCAAGCAGCTCGGCGATCCGCAAAAAGCGGCGCGGGCGATGTTGCAGATTATCGCCAGCCCGAGACCACCGGCACATGTGCTCCTGGGCAGTGACGCGCTGCGCCTGGTGCGTGAAAAGCTCCAACAGGCAGCCAGCGAGATCGATCAGTGGGAAGCCTTGACCCGCTCCACCGACCATTGAGTGGCCAATAGAGAGAACGCAATGAAGCAGGCCGACCCAGGCACCTCGCGCATGGTGCAACTCATGGAAACCCTTACACCGGTCGAGGGCTACAACCTGAGTGCACTTGAAAGTGTCCGCTTCCTGCGCTCCAACCGGCCACTCAACCGCACACCGGTGCTGTACGACCCGGGCATCGTGATCCTTTGTCAGGGACGCAAACGCGGGTATCTGGGCGAAGACGTTTATGTTTACGACGCCCAGCATTATCTGGTGGTGTCGGTGCCCATCCCCTTCACCATGGAAACCGATGCCACAGAGGCTGAGCCGATGCTCGCGATCTACATGCATCTGGATTTCCACCTGGCCAGCGAGTTGATGCAGCAAGTGGATGACCTGCACGGCCCGAGCGATGCGCACCCCAAGGGCATGTACGCCTCACCGATGGACGACAAGCTCCGCGCTTCGACATTGCGCTTTCTTGAAGCCATGAGCATCCCGGGTGACGCGCAGATACTGGGGCCATCGCTGCTGCGGGAAATCTACTACCGCATTCTGACCGGCGAACAAGGTGGATCGATGCGTGCCGCGCTCAATCGACAGGGGCATTTCGGCAAGGTGATCCGGGCGATCCGCAAGATCCACAGTTGCTATCAGGAGCGCCTCGACGTCGAGCAACTCGCCCACGAAGCCAGCATGAGTGTGCCGAATTTCCACCTGCACTTTCGCGGCGTGACGGACACCTCACCCATGCAATACCTGAAGTCGACACGCCTGCATCAGGCGCGGCTGTTGATGCTGCGCAATGCCATGACCGCTTCGGCAGCGGCGTTCAACGTGGGTTATGAAAGCGCCTCGCAATTCAGTCGCGAGTTCAAACGCTTTTTTGGCAGAACGCCGCAGGCGGAGATCGAATGGATGAAGGCGACGTATGCCTTGCCTGCGCCGACTTCGCCCTCGGAGTATGTTTCGTCGCATTAACGGGCAGGCAGGTTTTCCACGCTTGCCAGCAACTGAAGAAAACGCGCTTTCAGTTCATCGTCCGCCAGCCTTGCGCTGGCGTATTCCCGCAAGCGTTCCAGGGCCCCGCTCGCAACCGCAAAGCCCTGCTGTCCCTTCAGTTGCTGCGCGTAGTCACCCAGCACGGTGGCCGTTTCGTTGCACAGTTCAAGGGATGCCAGCCAGGCCTCGCCTTGGGACTGACCGTGAGCCAGTTCCACTTGCAGCGCATCGATTGCCATGGCGATGGTTCTGAGTCGCACCAGCAATTCCTGCATGCGCAAGACCAACACTTCCTGATGACTCTCGGCAACCTGCCACCCCGGCTCCAACGCCACGCGGGCCACCATCGCCTGGCAGTCGGCCAACTCGTTCCATATGCGCAAGTCACGGGGCGCGTCGTCGGCTTTTCGTCTCGTGTTCAGTGAGTTCGCGAGCTGGTTTACCAACGTCGCCAATCGTTGACGCAGCGTTTCACCTTCTGCCTCGGGCCACAAAAAGGCGTGAATCAACAGGGAAATCCCGACACCCAGCAGCACACCGATGATGCGATCGCGAATCTCCGTCAGGTTGGTGCTGGGCTCGAATTGCTCCAGCAACGCCAACGCAAAGGTGAACACGATCTGCACACCGGCGTAGCTGATTCGCTCGGAGCCGGCGGCGATCCAGGAACCCAGCGCAATCACCGGCAACGACATGAACAACAGGCCAACGATTCCGTCGATGTGCGGAACCACCAGAATCACCATCGCCAATGCCAAAGCGCTGCCCACCAGCGCACCGCCTACACGCAACGTCGCACGCATGCCGGTCGCGCCGAGGCTGGGTTGAGCGACGATCAGGCAAGTCAGCATGATGGTGTGGATGCCTTGCCAGTCCGTACCCATGTAGAACAGGTAACACAGCGAGGCGGCCAGCAGCGTCTTGACGGCAAACTGCGTGTACACCGGGTTTTCGAAGGCATCCGGCACCCACATCGGTGCGCTCTTCGGCTTGGTTTCCGGAATGCTGTCAGCCGTCTGCACATTGAGAAAAGACAACAATTCCAGGCGCATTTGCTCGTACACGCCGGGCAGACCGGTCGTGTCGATTTGATCAAGTGCAGACAATCCTTCGGGCGCATGGCCCGTTTCCAGAGCAGCTTCCAGATCCAGCACGGCCTGACGCAATAACTCGGTGGCCCGTGCATTCGCTGTGGGCGGTGGCAGTTGAGCGGCGAGCGTCAACAGCCGGGAAATACTGCTGATGCGTGCCAGATGCGCAGTCTGCCGACTGCGAAAATCAGTGTCGCGCATACAGGCGAATCGCAACAGTTGTTGCGACGCCAACACGCTGCGCTGAATCGCGGCGGCACCCAACGCCGCCCCGCTCTGCTCGCCACTCAGACACCGGGCAACCGTGAGCAACTGGGAGCGCAGATGATTCTGCAATTGCCTGACAGGCTCCGCCGGCAACAGCAACGTGTTGACCAACAGCGTCAGGCCGATGGCGTAACTGACCGCCACCCACACCCAGAGCACCAGACGCAAAACCGCCTCGGCCTGATCGGTCAGGTCGACGAAGGTCTGGGCGTAGATCACCACAATGCCGACCACGAAAAACACCACGCCGATCCGGGTCACACGAATCAGATACGCACTGCAGAAAAACAGCGCGCAAGCGCCGAGAATACGCAGCAGCGGATAGCCGTAGGTGAATTTCAGCAGCAGGATGGTCAAGCCGATGGCCAGTGTCGCGCCGACCAGAAACAGCATCCCGACCATACGGGTCAGCACTACGTTGGTTTGCGTCACGTAGAACACCACGATCAGCGAGAGCGCCAGCAACGGCACCTGCAAAGTCATCGAAATGACGATCACCAGCGCACTGCCCAGCAGCGTGCGCAACAGCAGGTTCATACGACCTGGATAGGGCTGAAGTTCATCGACCAGAAACCGGTACAGGCGCTCCAGACCGCCCCGGTTCCAGTCTTGCGCCGAGTGTTTCATTGGCCAGTCTTGGCCGGTTCGTCAGGGCGCAACACGGCGACGGCGGAGGCGCCGATACGGAACAGCTCCGGGTCCGGATCCTGCACCGAGATCTTCACCGGAAACCGCTGCGAAACCCTGACCCAGTTGATGGTGCGCTGCACACGCGGCAGACCTTCGATCACGGTTCCGCCGTCATCCGGCAGCACACCGAAACTGAGCGAGTCGACCCGCCCCTGAAAGCGCTTGCCGGTGTCGCCCAACAAATAAAGCGTGGCGGTCGTGCCGGCTTTGATGCCTTTCAGATCGGTCTCGCGAAAGTTCGCCACCACGTACCAATGGCGCGTATCGATCAGGGTGAAGATGGGTTTGTAGGCCGAGGCGAACTGGCCGACGGTGGTGCGCAAAGACGCGATTCGTCCGTCGAAAGGCGCGCGCACTTCGGTGAATTCCAGGTTCAGTTCGGCCAGGGAGATCTGCGCCTCGACCTCGGCCCGCTGCGCCACCAGCGCATCCACACCGCTGACGGCAGCGGAGGCTCGTTGGGCCTGTAATCGGGAGGCGTTGAGTTCGGCAGCTGTCGAACGTTGCGCCGTGCGCGCCTGATCCACGGCCTCCACGGACACGTAGCCCTTGGCGAGCAGTTTCTCCAGACGCTGAAGGGTGTCGTTGGACTGAGTGGCCTGCGCCCTCGCCCGTTCGACCGACGCCACCGCCGATGCGGCCTCGTATTGCTGGGCGTTCACGCTGCGCTGGGTCAAGCCGATCTGATGGTTGAGGGTCACCAGCCGCGCCCTGGCCTGATCCAGCGCGTCCTGATACGGACGTGCATCGATGCGGATCAACAGATCGCCCTGCTTGACCCACTGGTTGTCGCGCACCGGCATTTCGACGATCCGGCCGTTGACCTCCGGAACGACATCGATGGTATCGGCGTACACATAGGCATCGTCGGTGCTCGGCCGGGTTTCGGTTTGCCAGAGCACATAACCCAGCAGCAGGAGCGCTGCCAGAACGATCAGCAGCGCCGGTACACGGCTTGCACGTGGTTTTGCGTCGGTTTTATTCATGGCGGTCATTCATCGGTGGAAGACGACGAGCCACAACAGCATCGCCAGGAGTCCGGTCAGCGCCGGGTAGCTCAGTGCCAGAGGCGCAATGCGTTCGCGCAGCGAGCATTTGCCCAGGATCACGTGGATCGCCGTGGTTGCCACAACGCCGCCGACCATGCAGAACAACCAGTCGGGAAATGCCGCACCGAACAGTACAAGCGAGGGGGATGTGGAGCAGCCGCTGAGCAGTAGAACGACGGGGATCAGTGCCAGCCTGACGGGATCGAATGAAGGCATGCCGACCTTCGCAAGTGACGACTGACGCAAACCGGAACCTCTGGGCAAGGAATTGACCTGCGCACCTTACCGATCCGTCCGCGGTCCCGATATTGGAAAAAAACACAACTTCGTTGTGACAGGAAACAACCGGGAAACCGGGCTGAAAGCGTTGTTGAACCGGCCTGTTGAACGTAAGAACATAGAGCGCGCACAGACACTCGCCAACGAGTCAAACCGACCCTTCCAGGCGCAAAAAGGTGAACGCAATGACGCCCATTCCCACCCTCAGCGCTCGCCTTGCGACGATCACCCGCGAGTTTGCGAACACCCCTTCCCTGCTCACTGCGAAGATCAACAGCCAGCTCAACGGGATGGCAGGCTACAAGGATCTCACGCCCGAAGCCCGCAAGGATCTGGAAAACTCCCTCAGCTACACCGCGCGCCTGTGGTGCGAAACACTGCTGACCGGCGAGGGGTTGTCACCGGACACTCGCCGTGCGCTGCGGGAAATCGGTTGCCGGCGCGTCCATCAGGGCGTGCCTCTGCAATCGTTGATGCGCGGTTTCAGTCTGGGCGTTCGCGGGATCTGGAGCGGCTATCTGGAGCTCGCCAGAGACGACGATGCATTAAGCAAAGAGTTGCTGTCGCAGATTTCCGGCTACATGTTCGACTTCTTCGACGATATTGCCGAAGAAGTGGTCCAGGCGTATCTGGAAGAACAGATTCAGAAGGTTCGCTGGCGGGAACACCTGCACCAGCGGCTTTATCACTTCCTGTTGCATGCGCCACACGATACCGAAGGCTTTGAGGAAACCCTGTCGGCCCTCGGCCTGGACGCCAGCACGCCCCGCGTGGCCCTCGCACTGGAACTGCCGTTGCGTCCTGTCCAGCCGTTGCAGCGTGAAGATGAATTCGACCGCCTGACCCTGCAGGTTGCCCGGCACCTGAAGATCCCGGTCAAGGAACTGATCCGCGTCTGGTACCGCGACAGACTGGTGATCTGGCTGCCGGGCATCAAAGGCGAAACCCTCACGCAATGCGACCAGCGCCTGAGCGACAGCGCCGCGTCACTGCCGGCGTTGCTGCCGTCGTTGCGTGGTATCGGCATCGGTCTGCTTAATCAGGGGATCGCCGGCTGGATCGGCACGGCACAAGAAGCGATCAAGGCCATCGACCTGTTCCCTGTCGACGGGGCCGAAGCACGGGTCAGACGCTATTCCAGCGTGCTAATCGAAGACAGCGTGCGCAGCCACGACAACACCCTCCGATACCTGATGTCGCTGATCGAACAGCTCAGTCATGAACCCGATCTGCTGCTGACACTGGAAACTTTTTTCTCAAGCGGCCGTCACCGCGCCCAGACGGCAAAGACGCTGGGCATTCACCCGAACACCCTCAATTACCGCACCGCCCGGATCGAAACCCTCTTGGGAGCGGATCTCAACGACATCAACTGGATCAGCCGGCTGGACACGGCCCTGAAGCTGCGCCGGCACTCGATCAGCAAGGGCCAGGAGCGCTAGACGCTCAGGCGCCCAAAAGTCGCCGGGTGGTCGCCATCGACGTGCTCAGCGACTGCCCGGTCCGTTGCAACTTGTTCAACAGACTGGCCCCCAGCCACAGCTGATACAGGGTCTCCGCCAGTTGCCGGGCATCGCCGTCGGGCAGGCTGTTTTCGCTCTGGCCTTGCTCGATGCAAGCGGTGATGCGCGCCACCACGCGCTCGGCGCCATCACGCAAGGTCAGGCGCATGGCTTCGGACAGATCGGCCACCTCGGCACTGAGCTTCACCACCAGACACTCGTCGCCGTGCCCTTCCAGCGTGCAGCGATCCAGCCAGCCCTGCCAGTAATCCATCAGACGCTCGCGGGCATTCAGGCCGGGCAGCGTCAGGCGCCGCTCCATCTCGGCGAGGTAACCGACAAAGTAATCCTCGAGCAGCGCCTGGCCGTACAGCTCCTTGGATTTGAAGTAGTGATAGAACGAGCCCTTGGGCACGCCGGCGGTCTGCAGGATTTCGTTCAGACCGACACTGGTGAAGCCTTTCTCGGCCATCATCCGGTGGCCGGTGTCGAGCAGGTGTTGGCGGGTGTCGTCGTAGGTCGGTTTCATCGGGGCGCGGATTACCAGGCAATAGACCAGTCGTTTAATGCGAAGGAACGGGAGTTTGCCACACCGGTCCATGAAAAACATGCGGATAAAAAATCACTAGACGACTGGTCTAATTGGAAACTAAGCTGCGCCCCGACAAACTTTTCCCCGGTGTCGGCCCTGTGTGAATCCCTCGCACAGCCACGACTCCCGACCCACCCAAGGTGCTCTATGAAAATCTTGATGGTTCTGACTTCCCACGATCAACTCGGCAACACCGGCAAGAAAACCGGCTTCTGGCTCGAAGAGTTCGCCGCGCCCTATTACGCCTTCAAGGATGCCGGCGCCGATATCACGCTGGTTTCGCCCGCCGGCGGCCAGCCACCGCTGGATCCGAAAAGCGACGAACCTGACGCCCAGAGCGCCGAAACCGACCGCTTCCGCAAGGATCCGGCGGCGCAACAAGCGCTGGCAAATACCGGGCGTCTGGCCGATGTCCGTGCCGAAGATTTCGATGCCGTGTTTTATCCAGGTGGCCACGGTCCGCTCTGGGATCTGGCCGAAGACAAGCATTCGATTGCCCTGATCGAAGCTTTCGCCCGCAGCAACAAACCCCACGGTTTCGTCTGCCATGCGCCGGGCGTGCTGCGACATGTGCTCGGTGCCGACGGCAAGCCGCTGGTCCGGGAACGTGAAGTGACGGGGTTCACCAACTCCGAAGAGGCGGCGGTCGGCCTGACGGATGTGGTGCCGTTCCTGGTCGAGGACGAGTTCCAGCGCCTCGGCGCACGGTATTCCAAAGCTGCCGACTGGCAGGTACACGTCGTGACCGACGGGAAACTGGTCACCGGCCAGAATCCCGCCAGTTCCGCCGCTGTTGCCGAGAAGCTGTTGACGTTGCTCGGCTGACGTTTTCAGCGGTCATCCATCCGAAAGACGTGCGTCGCGCACTATCGGCCCGTTCAGCAGGCTCACACGGGTTGTGCTGAATGGGCACTTTCGCCGGGAGCACGCCTTGCCATCCGGTTCCGCCCTGTGGATTTCGCCTGGTACAGCGCCTGATCGGCCGCCTCGATCAGCGCCTGTACCTCTGCAAGCTGCGGACCGGCCGCCGCGGTGACGCCGATACTGACCGTCACCCTGCCGAACGGGCTCGCCGGATGAGCAATGGACGCTTGCGACAGTCGCTCCAGAATCAGTTGCGCCACGACCGTCGCCCCCTCGCCATCCGTGTCGGGCATGATGATCGCGATCTCTTCCCCGCCATAGCGCGCCACCAGGTCCGACGGTCGCCGCACACAGGCCTCAAGCACCTTCCCCACCCGTTGCAGGCAGGCGTCGCCGGCCACATGCCCCTGGGAATCGTTGAACAGCTTGAAGTAGTCGATATCGATCATCAGCAGGGCCAGTGTCGCCCCGTCCCTTTGTGCCCGGCGCGCTTCCATGGCCAAGGTTTCATCGAAACAGCGGCGATTGGCGAGGCCGGTCAGCGCATCTTTCCTCGCCAGCAATTCCAGCTGCCGATTGGAACCGAGCAGCTGCTGTTGGGTGAGCCGCAACTCCCCTTCCACCTGGGTCCGCCGACGTATATCGACAATCAGAAACCAGCCGATCACGCCCGTGAGCGCCAGCAACGAGGCAACCACCACCAGCGACAAAAGCGCCTCCAGTCGCCACGCCGCCAAGGCTTCGCGCTTGCCGAGCGCGACCGTGGTAATCAGCGGCAGCTTTTCACTCTTGCGAAACGCGTAGAGCCGCTCCACCCCGTCAAGGCTGGACGTGAAAGATGCGGTGCCCACTGACTGGTCCACCAGGTACTTCGCATAGATGGGTGACTTGGAGAAATTGCGCCCCATGTCCTGTTCGCGGAAGGGATAACGCACCAGCAGCGTACCGTCGGTATAGGACAGACCGATGGCCCCCTCCTGCCCGACGTCGAGCTTGCCGAACAGCCGCAGGAAGTTCTCGACGCCCAGGGTGACCGCCACCACACCGGCAAAATCTCCATGCGCGTCATTGAAGCGGCGACTCACGGTTATCACCCACTCCTGATTCGAGCGGCTACGGATGGGCGGGCCGATGAAGGGCTCGCGGGAGGGATCGTCGCGGTGATGGATGAAGTAGGCCCGGTCACTGCTGTTGGCCCCCGCCGGAATCGGTCGGTTGGAGGACATCAGCCAGCGGCCGTGTTTATCGTAGACGGCAACGCCACTGAGCTGCGGCATCAGCGGCTGTTGACGTTTGACCAGGGCACTCAAGCGTTCGATCTGCGCGGGGCCGCTGCCCTCGGTTTCCAGACGCTCGACGAGCCCGAGCAACAGCAGCGAGCTCTGCCGGACGATGCCTTCGGAATAAGTCGCGAGCGCCTGGGTCAGGTTCAGCCCGTGGACGTTCACCTCGTCCAGCGCCTGTTCCCGAGAGCTCAGCACCTTCCAGATGGTCAGCGACGCCAGGGAGCAGCCGATCATCAACAGCAACAGCATCACGAGGTGGGTATCACGCTTCACATCAGTACCTTTTGGAAAGTCCGTTTCCCTCATGGCCGTTGTCGGACCGGGGCAATATCGGCGACCGTCTGTTCGGGGCCGCGCAGGATACAAGCAGTCCATCGACGGCGCAGCAACGGCGTGTCGGCTCCTCGATGAACTGTTCGCTGATCGCCCGGTTCGATAAAAACCCCAATCCCGAAAGACGTATTGTCGCTAAACGACTTTCAGTGCCTTGAGAACGACCAGTGAACGCTCGGCGAATGCCTCGGCCTGTTCGGTCAGTTCGGCAAGGTTTTCTTCGGCGGTGGTCAGTGCCTTGCCGTCCTTGAGCAAGCCTTCACCCTGACCGCCGATGATGCCCCAGGCCAGCAGTGCCCAGTCGGCCGGACGGGTTTTGCCTTGCTTGATCGAAATCAGGAACAACTGCTGGAAGCGGCTGACCGTCACGCCACCGCCAATGACCGGGCTGGCCAGTACCTGAATCTTGTGGTCGAACAGCGAGCGTCTGCACAGTTGCAGATTGAGAGTGCTGCAGCGCGCCTGCACCTGTGCCTCGGCCGCTTCACTCTGGCACGGTGCCACGGCGCCCATTCCGATCAGCACATTAAGCGCTTGCTCCACATCGCCATAACTCAACGACTGCGTAGCTTCCAGCAAGTGGCGCAGGGTTTTCGGCACATAGGCGTCGTCCGCCAGCGCCTCCAGCACCGGGCCGTAAATTTCCGCTTGCAAGGTCGCCGAGCCCGCCGGCCCGGTGACGCTGCCCGCAACACTGTCCGCCAGTTGCATCAGAACAAAGCGGGTGCCGAGCATGCGCTCTCGGTGCTCGGAGGCGGACAGACGGGTAGCGCCACGGACGTAGAGATCGCGACGGAAGTTCTGGTTGACGAAGTAATCACGCGCCTGCTCGCGCATGACCGGATGCTCGATGCCTTCCAGAAAGTCCATGCCTTCGGCAGTCAGGTTGAGCGGGTCCACCGAATCCAGTGGGACAGCCGTGGTGGCGTAGTCGAGCTTGGCCGGGGCCATGGCCTGGACCACGTCGGTGAAGTACATGCAGTTCCAGTCGCGGTTGAAGTATTCGTGAGCCACGTACTGACGATTCTGGCCCTTGATGCTCTGCAACTTGGCGTCCAGCCCCGGCACCGAGTCGGCATAGTTGGGATTGGCCGCCAACAGCGCTTCGGAAAATTGCAGCGCAGCGTCGATACGCTGGTCCGGCCGTGCAGACGCTTGCGCGGCGAAGCGGTCATGCAGGCTGAACAACTGGCGCAACGGGGCCATGGGCGACCAGCCCGGGAAGCAGTTGTAGCTGATGTACACATGACCGCCCGGTTTGAGATGACGGCGGACAAATTCGACGATCAGCTTGTGATTGTCCCGGCTGACCCAGGTCCAGATGCCGTGCAGGCTGATGCTGTCGAACTGCGGCAGGTCATGGCGGGCCAGCAGTTGCTCGAAACTGTCGTCATACAGCCGCGCATCGCTGCCCCAGTCATTCGCAAGTCCAATCGCATGGGCGGCCTGGCCCGGATGGAAATCGGTACCGACATAAGTCCCCGGATTACCGGCGGCATGGATATTGATTGACACGCCCTGGCCAAAGCCCAGTTCGCAGTGATAACCGTCGCTGCCCTCAAGCGTGGCAAAACCGCGAAGCAACAAACAATAACGCTGGAAAACCGGATTGATTTCCCGGCTGTACCCGTAGGTGTAGCCTTCGTCCGTGAAATAACCTTCGTTCCAGGCATTGCTCATGCGCGCACCCTTTATTTTGGTAGTGGGAACGGCACTTATAGGGGTACTCAGGGCGATTCACAAGCGCAAAAAGCCCTGATTCTGTTGCGATGGGCTCATCCTCGGCCAATCACCTGCGCATACACCGACCGGTCAATGTTCCCGCCGGACAGAATCACCCCCACTCGTTGACTCTGCATCCTCTCCCGCTCCTGCATCAACGCCGCCATTGCTGCGGCGCCGGCGCCTTCGGCGAGGTTGTGGGTGTCGGTGTAATACACGCGCACGGCTTCGGCGATTTCCTCCTCGCTGACGGAGACGATACGTGCAGCGCCGGCTCCGTAGACATCGAACGCCTCGGCAATCGGCTTGCGCACGGCCAGGCCGTCGGCAAAGGTATTGGCGGAGGCGGTCTCGCAGAGGGTTTTCGCCTCGAAGGACAGCTTGGCAGCGGCGGCTTCCGTGGACACCACGCCCACCACCCGGGTCTCCAGACCCAGCGCATCCCGAGCGGCGATCACGCCACAAATGCCAGAGCCGCAACCGATGGGCACGTAAACGGTGTGCAGATCCGGTGCCGCACTGAACAGCTCCAGCGCATAGGTCGCCACGCCCTTGACCAGTTCGGTGTGAAACGGTGGCACCAGAAAGAGCCCGTGCGCCTGCGCCAACCGCGCCGCTTCCTCGCGAGCCTCATCGAAATCCCGTCCGTACTCGACCACTTCGCCACCGAAGCCGCGCATGGCGTTGTTCTTTTCCAGCGAGTTGCCCTGCGGCACCACGATCAACGCTTTCAGCCCTGCTTCTCGCGCTGCCAGCGCCAGGCTTTGCCCGTGGTTACCGCGCGTGGCGGAGACAATGCCTTCGACGTTCGGGTGTTCACGCCGAAGCCAGTGCATGAAGGTGATGCCACCGCGCACTTTGAAAGCGCCGGTCGGCGTGTGATTTTCGTGCTTGACCCATACCGTGCAACCCAGCCGCTCGGCCAGCAACGGCCAGCGATATTGAGCGGTGGCCGGCATCACCTGGTAAACCTGACGGGCAGCCTGTTCGATGTCTTGGCGAGTGAGTGAATGCATCGGAATCTCCTTGTGCGTGGCCCCAGTCTAGGCACAGGCACATCACGTCGGCTTTCAAAAAACCGACCTGACTTTTGCCTCGGTTCTTCACTACCATGGCGGTCATGAGCCATCGTCCGCCGTCACCCGTCGTCCCCGAACCGGTCCGTCGTATCGAGGCCGGCCCGTGGGCGATCGAATTGTTGCCCGGTGCCGCCTATGCAACCCGTTATGTCGCGACTCAATCGGCGATCGGCTTCGCCTTCGACAGCCAGCGCGGCGTGCACGCCATCGGCAGTGATCGGATCCGTCCCTTCGAAGCGCTGCCCAATGGTCTGGCGTTCGTCCCGGCTGGCTGTGACGTGATGTCCGAGTCCCCCACGGGCGGTGAATACCTGCGGGTGATTCGTACCGACGGCGTGGCGCTGGTGGGTGATCGGGCCTTCAACAATTACATCGATCCGCCGGCCATTCGCCTTGCATCGCGCATGCGCAGCGCGATGCTGAGGGCTTCGGTGGACGATGAATGGGAAACCTGGGCCCTCGAACTGGCAGAGCGAGCCCAGGGGCAATCCATTCCACCGACTCAAGGCGCCCTCACCGACCGTCGCATGCGCCTGCTCGACGAATTCATCGACGCCGGCCTCGACGGTCCGCTGGGTGTCCAGGCCATGGCGCAATTGCTGGATTTGTCCGAAGGCTATTTCAACCGCGCCTTCAAACAGACCACCGGCAAAAGCCCCCATAGTTATCTGATCGACCGACGCCTGGCCCGCGCCCGGGCGCTGATGCACGACGCCCGCGCCGGCCTTTCGGAGATCGCCCTCGCCTGCGGTTTCAATTCCCAGGCACACATGACCCGTGCGTTCACCCAGCGACTGGGCGTGAGTCCGGCGCAATTGCGCGCAGGATCGCGCCACGATGGCGTCATCGGCAAAAAACCGGGTGAGTGGTGAATTTTTTCGTGTCCGCTTGTATCTGATCTGGAAGAAGCCGTGCCATCAAGGAGATGGCATCGCCCAAGGCGAACCGCTCTGGCCCCAGACTCTCGGGGCCTGCCGGTTTGCACAAAAACAGATCCGATGCAGAGTGAATCCCATGGAATCAAAGGAAAGCGTCAGCCCGATCGGGCTGAAAGACATCACCATTGTCGACGACGCCAAGATGCGCAAGGCCATCACCGCTGCGGCGCTGGGCAACGCGATGGAGTGGTTCGATTTCGGCGTCTACGGCTTCGTGGCCTATGTGCTGGGCAAGGTATTTTTCCCCGGGGCCGATCCCGGCGTGCAAATGATCGCGGCACTGGCGACCTTCTCGGTACCGTTCCTGATCCGGCCGCTGGGCGGGCTGTTCTTCGGTGCGCTGGGGGACAAGTACGGACGCCAGAAAGTCCTCGCGGCAACCATCGTCATCATGTCACTCAGTACGTTCGCCATCGGGCTGATTCCCTCCTATGCCTCGATCGGCATCTGGGCGCCGATCCTTCTGCTGCTGGCGAAAATGGCCCAGGGCTTTTCTGTGGGGGGCGAGTACACCGGTGCTTCGATTTTCGTCGCCGAATATGCGCCGGATCGCAAACGCGGCTTTCTCGGCAGTTGGCTGGACTTCGGTTCCATCGCCGGTTTCGTCCTGGGTGCCGGCGTGGTGGTGCTGATTACCGCAATCATCGGCGAAGAGAAATTCCAGGACTGGGGCTGGCGCCTGCCGTTCTTCCTCGCCCTGCCGCTGGGCATGATCGGCCTTTACCTGCGTCATGCGCTCGAAGAGACACCGGCCTTCCAGCAACATGTCGACAAGCTTGAGCAAGGTGACCGCGAAGGCCTGGCCGGCGGCCCGAAAGTGTCGTTCAAGGAAGTCGCGACCAAACACTGGCGCAGCCTGATGACCTGCATCGGCGTGGTGGCGGCGACGAACGTCACCTATTACATGCTGCTGACCTACATGCCGAGCTACCTGTCGCACAACCTGCATTACAGCGAGAACCGCGGGGTGTTGATCATCATCGCAATCATGGTCGGCATGCTGTTCGTACAACCTGCCATCGGTTTTATCAGCGACAAGATCGGCCGTCGTCCCTTCATCATCTTCGGCAGCATCGCTCTGTTCATTCTGGCGATTCCCGCCTTCATGCTGATCAACAGCGGCAAGATCGGCCTGATCTTCTCCGGCCTGCTGATACTGGCCGTGGTGCTCAACTTCTTCATTGGTGTCATGGCCTCTACGCTGCCGGCGATGTTCCCGACCCATATCCGCTACAGCGCGCTGGCCAGTGCGTTCAACGTCTCGGTGCTGATCGCCGGGGTGACACCGACCGTCGCAGCGTGGCTGGTGGAAAGCACCCAGAACCTGTACATGCCGGCCTATTACCTGATGGTGACCGCCGTCGTCGGGCTGATCACCGGTGTGACCATGAAAGAAACCGCCAACAAACCGCTACGCGGGGCCGCGCCGGCAGCTTCCGATATCGCTGAAGCGCGGGAGCTGTTGCAGGAGCATCACGACAACATCGAACAGAAAATCGAGGACATCGACGCCGAGATCGCCGAGCTGCAAGCCAAACGCGATCATCTGGCGCAACAGCACCCGCGAATCGAATAACCATATAAAGAGTTGATGGGACAACAGGGTGGCATTCAAACGCCGTTCTGTGGTGTTCTGTTCGTCAGGAGCCGGTGGTTTTTTTCTGCCGGCTCACCACATTTCAGCAGCTGACGATGAGGTTCGTTCATGAGCAAGACGCCTTACGTACCACCCAGGGTCTGGAAACACAGCGCTCCGTCCGGCGGCCACTTCGCCAATATCAATCGCCCGATTGCCGGGCCGACCCATGACAAGCAACTGCCCGTCGGCAAGCATCCGTTGCAACTGTATTCGCTGGCCACACCCAACGGCGTGAAAGTCACCATCCTGCTGGAAGAATTGCTGGCTCTGGGTCATGGCGGCGCCGAATACGACGCCTGGCTGATCCGCATCGGCGAAGGCGATCAGTTCTCCAGCGGCTTTGTCGGGGTCAACCCGAACTCAAAGATCCCGGCATTGCTGGACCGAAGCGTGGAGCCGGCAATCCGCGTATTCGAATCCGGCTCGATCCTGCTTTACATGGCCGAAAAGTTCGGCGCCTTCCTGCCCACCGACCTCGCCGGCCGCACCGAAACCCTGAACTGGCTGTTCTGGCAAATGGGCTCGGCGCCCTACCTGGGCGGCGGTTTCGGGCATTTTTATGCCTACGCGCCGGAAAAGTTTGAATACCCGATCAACCGCTTCACCATGGAAGCCAAGCGTCAGCTGGATGTACTCGACCGGCGTCTTGCCGAAAGCCCTTATCTTGCCGGCGACCACTACACCATCGCCGACATCGCGGTCTGGCCGTGGTACGGGCAACTGGTGCGCAACAACGTATACGGCGCAGCCGAGTTCCTGTCGGCTCACGAATACACCCATGTGCAGCGCTGGGCCGAGGACATCGCCAGACGGCCGGCGGTCATCCGTGGGCAGCGTGTCAACCGCACCTGGGGCGACGAAGCGAGCCAGGTCCCCGAAAGACATGAGGCGGCTGATCTGAAGTAATCGCTCGCAGCCGATAATAAAAACAAGGGGCGCCCGCATGAACATTCTTTACGACGAACAGGTCGACGGCGCCCTGCCGGACGTCGATAAAACCGCGCTGTTGCAGGCGCTGCACAACCAGTGGCCAGCACTGGAAATCCTGCACCAGCGCGAGGATCTCGCCCCGTACGAATGCGACGGGTTGTCCGCCTGTCGCACCACACCGCAGTTGGTGGTCCTGCCACGGCATCTGGATGAAGTACAGGGCATCTTGCGAATCTGTCATGAGATGAATGTACCGGTGGTGGCCCGGGGTGCCGGCACCGGTTTGTCCGGTGGGGCGCTGCCGCTGGAAAAAGGCGTGCTGCTGGTGATGGCGCGCTTCAACAACATCCTGCACATCGACCCGGCCGCTCGCACCGCACGGGTTCAGCCGGGAGTACGCAATCTGGCGATCTCCCAGGCTGCCGTACCGTTTGGCCTGTATTACGCGCCGGACCCGTCCTCGCAGATTGCCTGTTCCATCGGTGGCAACGTCGCGGAAAACGCCGGTGGCGTGCATTGCCTGAAATACGGCCTGACCGTGCACAACCTGCTCAAGGTCGAGATCCTGACTGTCGAGGGCGAACACCTCACGCTCGGCTCCGACGCGCTCGATTCTCCCGGTTTCGATCTGCTGGCGCTGTTCACCGGCTCCGAAGGCCTGCTGGGCGTGATCACCGAAATCACGGTCAAGCTGCTGCCCAGGCCGCAGACCGCGAAAGTCCTGCTGGCCGCCTTCGACTCCGTGGAAAACGCCGGCCGAGCCGTGGCCGACATCATCGCCGCCGGCATCATCCCCGGTGGCCTGGAAATGATGGACAACCTGGCGATCCGCGCCGCCGAGGATTTCATCCACGCCGGCTACCCGGTGGACGCCGAGGCCATCTTGCTGTGTGAACTCGATGGCGTTGAAGCCGACGTCCACGATGACTGCATCCGCGTACGCCAGGTGCTGGAGAACGCCGGCGCCAGCGAAGTGCGTCAGGCCAGGGACGAGGCCGAGCGCGTGCGCTTCTGGGCCGGGCGCAAGAATGCCTTTCCTGCCGTGGGTCGCCTGTCACCGGATTACTACTGCATGGATGGCACCATCCCGCGCCGCGAACTGCCCGGCGTCCTGCAAGCCATTGCGCAGTTGTCCGCCGAACATGGCCTGCGGGTGGCCAACGTGTTCCACGCGGGTGACGGCAACATGCATCCGTTGATTCTGTTCGATGCCAACCGGCCCGGAGAGCTGGAGCGCGCCGAAACCCTGGGAGGCAAAATCCTCGAACTGTGTGTAAAGGTCGGCGGCAGCATCACCGGCGAACACGGCGTGGGTCGTGAGAAAATCAACCAGATGTGCGCACAGTTCAACAGCGATGAGCTGACCCTGTTCCATGCCGTCAAAACCGCGTTCGACCCCGGCGGTCTGCTCAACCCGGGCAAGAACATCCCGACCCTGCACCGCTGCGCCGAATTCGGCGCCATGCATATCCACGCAGGACAGCTGCCCTTCCCCGAGCTGGAGCGTTTCTGATGAATCATGGCAAGGACGTCGATGACAGCGCCGCGCTGCTTGAGCAGGTCAATCAGGCGTTGCACGCTGCAACACCGTTGCGGATTCAGGGCGCCAACAGCAAGGCCTTTCTGGGGCGCATCGTCGCCGGAGAAATCCTCGACACCCGCACCCATCGCGGCATCGTCCACTACGACCCGACCGAATTGGTGATCACCGCACGTTGCGGCACACCGCTGGCCGAACTGCTGGCGGTGCTGGACGCTTCACAACAAATGCTGCCGTGCGAACCTCCGGCCTTCGCCGACGACGCAACGGTGGGCGGGATGGTCGCCAGCGGTCTGTCGGGCCCGCGACGGCCATGGTCGGGGGCGGTGCGGGATTTCGTGCTCGGCACCCGCATCATCACCGGTCATGGCAAGCACCTGCGGTTCGGCGGTGAGGTCATGAAGAACGTCGCCGGTTATGACCTTTCCCGGCTGATGGCCGGCAGTTACGGCACGCTCGGGGTCATCACCGAAGTTTCGCTCAAAGTCCTGCCCAGGCCACGTCAGTGCCAGAGCATCAGCCTGGAGATGGACAGCGAGCGAGCCTTGCAGCGTCTGGTGGAATGGGGTCAACAACCGTTGCCGATCAGCGCCGCCTGCCACGACGGCCAGCGGCTGCATTTGCGGCTTGAAGGAGGCGATGGTTCGGTGGCCGCTGCCCGGGACCGTCTCGGTGGTGAAATACTCGACGGTTCCTATTGGGCGGACTTGAATGAACAGCGCCTGGCCTTCTTCGATGAAGACATGCCGCTGTGGCGCCTTTCGGTGCCGAACAACGCACCGCCACTGGATGTGAACGGCACCCGGTTGCTTGACTGGGGCGGCGCCCAGCGGTGGCTCAAGTCAGGGGAGGAAGCGGTGTTGATCCGCCAGGCGGTTTCGAAGGTTGGCGGGCATGCGACCTGCTACAGCCATGGTTTGATCGATGCGCCCTTCCATCCTCTTTCGCCCGCCCTCTTGCATTATCACCGCCGCCTCAAGCAACAGTTCGATCCTCAGGGCATCTTCAACCCCGGTCGCCTGTACGCGGAGCTTTGAACCATGCAGACCACTCTCAGCGAAAAGGCCCGACAACTGCCCCGTGCCGAAGAAGCCGAGCGCATCCTGCGCACCTGCGTACACTGCGGTTTCTGTAACGCGACCTGCCCGACCTATCAGTTGCTCGGCAATGAACTCGACGGCCCGCGAGGCCGCATTTACCTGATCAAACAGGTGCTCGAAGGCAACGAAGTCACCCGCAAGACCCAACTGCACCTGGATCGCTGCCTGTCCTGTCGCAATTGCGAAACCACCTGCCCGTCCGGTGTGGACTATCACAACCTGCTGGATATCGGCCGGGCTGTGGTTGATGCGGCGGTGCCGCGGCCCATGGGCCAACGCTTGTTGCGCGAAGGTTTGCGCGCAGTGACGCCCGATGCTTCTCTGTTCAAGGGGCTGCTCGGTGCTGGCCGGATCTTCCGCGTGCTGTTGCCCAAGGCTCTGCAAGCCAAACTGCCACGCAACACCACTACAACCGAGCGCCGCCCGGAAACCCGACATGCCCGCCAGATGCTGATGCTCGAAGGTTGCGTGCAACCGGGTCTGTCGCCCAACACCAATACGGCGGCGGCACGGGTGCTGGATCGACTGGGAATCAGCGTTGCTCCAGCGCGAAATGCCGGGTGCTGCGGCGCCGTGGACTATCACCTCGATGCCCAGGCCAAAGGACTTGAGCGGGCCCGCAAGAACATCGACGCCTGGTGGCCGGCCATCGAACAAGGTGCCGAGGCGATCGTACAGACTGCCAGCGGCTGCGGTGCGTTCATCAAGGATTACGGACACTTGCTCTGCACTGATCCGGCCTACGCCGAGAAGGCGAAAACCGTGAGTGCGCTGGCGAAAGATCTGGTCGAAGTATTGCGCGAGGAGCCGCTCGAGTCCCTTGGCATTCATGCCGATCAGCGTCTTGCCTTTCACTGCCCCTGCACCTTGCAACACGCGCAGAAACTCGGCGGCGCGGTGGAGTCGGTGCTGAGCCGACTGGGCTTCAGCCTCACGAGCGTGCCGGACGCCCATTTGTGCTGCGGCTCGGCGGGGACCTATTCGATAACCCAACCGGAACTGGCCCGGCAACTGCGCGACCAAAAGCTCAATGCACTGGAAAGCGGTCATCCGGATGTCATCGCCACCGCAAATATCGGTTGCCAGGCCCACCTTGACGGCGCCGGGCGCACGCCGGTCAGGCACTGGATCGAGTTGGTGGATGCCGCGTTGCCATTGGTGGACCAGACGTAGGATTGCTGGCGGCGGTCGAACGACAGGCGAAAAAAAACCGCCTTTGCGGGGCGGTTTTTCGGTAGGCCTCAGTTTGCGGCTGGGACCTTTTTTGTCTCACGGACAGAACTGACGTGCCGGAATACTATTAATCTTTGGTCTTGGTTGCAACGTTATTTTGCGTGCCATACGAAAACAAGGAAGAGGCTGACGGACGTGTATCGCCTCAAAATATGCTGACAGAAATAACGAATTACAAAACATATAAACCGTTTATCCTTGATCCTCAAAATCCCGCCACAAGTCAGGTTAATATCCCAGCGCTCACTCGTCAGTACGTCCATGAGGTTTGGCTGGAACCATACGGTTTCATGCCCTTCGACACGGTTTTGCACCCGTGCCGGAATGAAGGCTCGGAGGGATCACAACCGGCCGCCTCATGGACAGGACTGACGTTTATGTCCGAAGGCGCCCATGGTCCGGTAAGTGCGCTGGAGGTCTGGCCCCCGACCTGGAGGCCAAAACGTATGAAGCTTTTGCTGCGTACGCTGAGCCTCGTATGGAGATCGTTTCAGACGTTTCGCTTTTACGAGTTCCTGCGAGACCATTTTGACAACCTGAAGTAACGGTTGTCGATGTGGGAAAAAGCCCGTTTCAGCTTCGGCTGAAACGGGCTTTTTTTGTCCTTCGATACTGTCATTTGTATGAATTTCATAAATCTGACCCTGTTCAGCCGTAAGACATTTCGCTGACATCCGTCATCCCATATCTCCTTCACCGTCAGTTATTAGCTAATAGCCCCTTCATTAAATCGTCGCTGAATCGTTGTACTAAGATAGGATCCAATTTCCTGTTGCGCTGTCGCCGGGCATGGAGCTGTTTTCCGGTGGTTCAGGAGCACGAGTACCACACTGCAACTCATGGATGAACGACATGAACTCACAGCTGTTTCCTCACATCGGCAAAGTCATCGCCAGCACTGGCAGCCGGCATTTCCCACGGATGCTGCATGACCTGATCCTGACTCAACTGGCGGTGGACGCCACACACATCCGGCAGATGCGCGTGGAACCGCTCGGACGTACGCAACCACGCAGCGAGCCCGAATGCGTCAAGGAAGCCGCCCTGCTGACCGAAACGGTCTATTCCGAACTGAGCCCCCTGCCCGGCGCCAATGACTTGCCCGTCCCGGTACCCTCGACCGTCACCGATGCCTCGCAATTGCATCTGACCCGGCGCAACGACGGTTACCGCTATGTGATCTCGGTCTATCGCTGCGGCCCGTCAAAACGTTTTTCCGCTCAGGAGCGCAGCCTGTTGCAGGATATTTCCCCGGTGCTGTTGCCGATGGTGGAAAAACACATCAATGCCCTGCAACCGGCAAGCGTTGATGCACAAGGACAGACCCAGGAACAATCGGAATCGGCCCTGCAAGGCCTGGAAACCCTGCGCCTGCGCTTTTGCGAGCGCGTGGAACAACTGGGACTGAGCCTGTCGAACCGCGAAATGGAAGTGTGTGTCGGCCTGCTCGCCGGACGCACCGCGCCGGAACTGGCCGAACAGTTGCAATTGAAGGTCAATACCGTTGAAAGCTATCTCAAGCGTGCCGCCATCAAACTCGGTATCAGCGGGCGTCATTCGCTGATGCGCTGGATGTATTCGCCAAAGGACTGCCCGACAGCCTGCGGTCCGTCGAACGCTGCCTGATACCGTCGCGAAAAGGACCGCCCTCCTGCAAAGGACGGCGGTCTTTTCACGCCGTCGTCAATCCCGGGCCAACGCCTCGATGGGGTCGAGGCGCGACGCATTGCGTGCCGGTACGAAGCCGAACACGATGCCGATCAGGGTCGAGCAGATTACGGCGGTGAGCACCGAGGTCAGCGAGAACACCATTTCCCACTCTTTGATGAACAACGAAAACAGATGACCGATGGCGTAGGACAGCGAGATACCGATGGCGCCACCCAGCAGGCAGACCATCACCGCTTCCACCAGAAACTGCTGACGGATATCCGATTGCCGTGCACCGACCGCCATGCGAATACCGATCTCACGGGTCCGTTCGGTGACCGACACCAGCATGATGTTCATCACGCCGATACCGCCCACCACCAGCGAAATCACTGCAATCAGCGACAGCAGCAATGCCAGTGAGCGGCTGGTTTTCTGCACGGTCTGCATCACGCTGTCGAGGTTGTTGGTGAAGAAGTCCTTGGTGCCGTGGCGCTGCAGCATCAGTTTGTTGACGTGTTCCTCCACCACTTTACTCGGCTGGCCGTCCTTGATACGCACGCTGATGCTGTCCAGATAGCGCTGGCCCAGCAACCGGCCCGCTGCGGTTTCATAGGGCACCCAGACGTTGAGCGACTTGCTCGACGAGAAGATGTTCTTGTTCTCCGCCGCCACACCGATCACCGTGCACGGCAAGTTGCCGATCAGGATCACCTGCCCCAGCGGATCGACGCCTTCGCCGAACAATCGGTTTCGGGTGTTGTGATCGATCACCGCCACCTGCGCCTGACGCCGGGCGTCGCTTTCGCTGAACGCAATGCCCGACTCCATCTTGATCCCGCGCACCTGGAAATACAGATCGCTGACACCGTTGACCTGCGCATCCAGGTCGATGTTGCGATAGCGCAGCAACAGATTGCGCCCGACCACCGGCGTGGCGCTGTCGACGTAGTAGAGTTGATTGAGTGCGGTCACGTCGGCGGGCACCAGGGTTTCGATGGCCGCCGAACGACTGTCACCGAAACTGGTGCCGGAATAGATATCGATGGTATTGCTGCCTATGGCCTGAATGTCCTTGAGTACATAGCGCTTGGCTCCTTCGCCGATGGCCGAGATCGACACCACCGAAGTGATGCCGATGACGATCCCGAGCATGGTCAGCAAGGTGCGCATCCGGTGGGAGATCAGCGCGACCCAGGCCATGTTGAACGCTTCCTTGAACAAACCGAGGCTGGCCACCAGATGCCGCACTGTCGTGGACTTGGGTGGCACGGCATCCTCGCTGCTCAATGCCGTGGTATCACGCTCGTTGCGGCGGTCGCTGAGGATTTCGCCGTCGCTGACTTCAACGATGCGCTCGGCGTTGGCGGCGACCTTGGGGTCGTGAGTCACCAGAATCACCGTGTGCCCCCCGGCGTGCAGCTCCAGCAGAATGCGCATCACCTCCTTGCCGCTGGAGGTATCGAGCGCGCCGGTCGGTTCGTCGGCGAGGATCACTTCACCGCCGTTCATCAAGGCCCGGGCAATACTCACCCGCTGCTGCTGACCGCCGGACAGTTGACTGGGACGATGCGTCAGGTGCCCTTTGAGCCCCAGGCGCGCCAACAGTTCACGGGCCCGGGCGTGACGCTGGGGCTCCGGCGTGCCGGCGTAGATCGCCGGCATTTCGACGTTGTGCATCGCACTCAGATGCGGCAACAAGTGATAGCGCTGGAAGATGAAACCGAAATAATCGCGACGCAGCTCGGCCAGCGCCTGATTGTCCAGATCACGGGTTTCCCGGCCGTTGATCCTGTAGCTGCCGGCGGTGGCGTAGTCGAGGCAGCCGAGGATGTTCATCAGCGTGGATTTACCGGAGCCCGACGCACCAATGATCGCCACCATTTCCCCGGCATTGATCGTCAGATCGATATGCTTCAGCGCCAGAAACTCACGGTCGCCCGCGGTGAAACTGCGGCTGATGCCGCTCAGTTGCAACAGGGGTTCGGTCATGCTCATGCCCCCGCCACTTTCGCCACCGGATCACCGATCACCACCCGGTCACCTTCGGTCAGGCCTTCGTTGACCTGCACCTTGACGTTGTTGTTGATCCCGGTATGAACGTTGCGCGTCTGCGCCTGGCCCTTGGCGTCCAGTACCCGTACCGGAAAACTGCCGTCGTTGTTGCGCGGGCCCAGCGCCGCCACCGGAATCGTCAGCACCGATTTGGCGGTGTCGAGCACCACGCGCACCTGCGCCGTCATGGAAATACGCAGGCGATGATCCGGGTTGGGCACCTCGAACAGCGCGTTGTAGAACACCGCCGTGTTCTGCTTCGGCGTGCCGGCGGGCTGGGTTTCCAGGAAGTTCTGCGGTGCGGGCTCGGTGCCGCGCAGCTTGCCGTAGTAACGCTTGTCCTCGCCGAGAATGGTGAAGTACACCTCCTGCCCCGGTACGATATGAATGACGTCAGCCTCCGACACCTGAGCCTTGACGGTCATGGTGTCCAGATCCGCCAGTTTCAGCAGGATCGGCGCCAACTGGTTGGCAATCACGGTCTGGCCTTCCTGGGTGACGATACCCACCACGTCGCCGTCGATGGGCGCGACGATCCGCGTGTAAGCCAGGTTGACCTTGGCGGTGTCGATCTGGATGTGCGCGCTCTTGATCTGCGCATCCAGCGACAACAGATTGGCCTGTTGCACCTCGTAGTTCGATTGCGCGGTTTCGAAATCCTGCCGCGAGATCGAGGCGTCCTCCTGCAAGTTCTGATAGCGCTCGTAGATGGCCTTGCTCTGCTTCAACTGAGCCTGGGTCGCCCGACGCTGGGCTTGCAGGTTTTCTTCGTCGACCTGCGCCTGGCGCAGCGTGTTCTGCAACACCAGCGGGTCGATTTCCGCCAGCCACTGGCCCTTCTTGACCTTGTCACCGACCTTGACCTTGAGCGACTTCAACTGCCCCGAGACCTGGGCACCGACGTCCACCTGTTTGATGCCTTCCAGCAAACCGGTGGCCAGCACCGCGTTTTCAATGTCGCCTCGTTCGACCGTGGCGGTCAGGTATTGCGGCGCTTCGGCCGGTGCCTGCACCGTGTAGAACACCAACCCGGCCACCAGTGTCAACGCGATCCCCAGACCGACTTTGCGCAACTTCGACTGTTCCATAAATGACCACAATTCCGTTCAGGGTTGAGCCCGGCCAGTGGCCGGGTTCCAGGTTAAAAACGTCGATCAGGACACTGTTTGCCCCGCCGCCACGGTCAGCCCGTCATGCCACCACGCCGCAAGACTGAAGACATTCGGCGCCTTGAGGATCGTGAAGTGGTTGCCGGGGCCGTACCACACCGTCAGATCCCTGGCTTCACGCTGCCAGCCCTCGAGCATGGCCGCCTGTTCACGCTGGTTGCCGAGGGCGTCCAGCGTCGGGTCGTCCACAAGCGCCAGGCGCACCGGTCCGGTGTAGGCCAGAGCCGGTCGATAAACCGTGCGCAGCGCCGTGGCGAAGGTTCGCACCGGGCCCCGCATCGCATCGGCAGAGGAACGATCGGACAGCACGCCCGCATGAACCATCCCCTCATGCAGCAGGCGCATTTGCGTAGCGTCATCGGCTTCAGCGAAGGTCAGAGCATCGATCCCCAATGACTTGCCGCTGGACAGTTGCAACGACTCGATCAGCCGCAACAACGCCGCCGTTGTGGTGAACGGCTTGCCCACAACGCTGTTGCCGCCCGGCGATTCGCTGTCGATCAGGGTCAGCGACGCCACCTCGCGCCCGGCGGCCTGCAATTGCGCCGCCATGGCGTACGCCACCCAGCCACCGAACGAATGCCCGATCAGATGCACCGGCCCGTGGGGATACAACTGCTCCAGCGCCCGCAGGTAGAAACCGGCGGCGCTTTCGACCCGGCTGTGTGGCACGCTCGCGCCGTCCAGGCCTCGGGGTTGCAGCCCATGAATCGGCCACTCCGGCCCCAGCGCCTCGGTCAGGTGGAGGAACCCGGTGACACTGTCCCCGGCGCCCGGCACACAGAAAATCGGTGCATGCCCGGCGTGACCGGTCTGGATCGTCAGAATCGGCTGATACGCCGGCGGCACTGGCGCTATTGCCGTTTCCAGCGCCTGAGTCAGGGCCAGCCCCAGAGCCTGAACGTGCGGTGCTTTCATCATGCTCTGGTGGTCGCCCGGTACGTCGATGCAGTTCAGCTGCGCACCCGGCAATTCCTCAGCCCAACCGCGCGTGGGGCTGAGTCGTGACATTGGTGCCGAACGCTCCTTGGCACGCAGCAGATGCAACGGAAGGCCGACCGGATTGATCCGGTAATGCGCCAGCGCATGCCCGTGGGCCACTTCCCGATCGAGGTAATGCCAGGCATCTGCCGACGAGACAGCCGCGAGTTCGGGTCTTAGCAAGCGCTGTTCGTGGCAATGTTTGAACAAATCGGCGAACGCCCACTGCTCAAGTTCGGTCTGCAATACCGCCAGACGCGCCAGTGCTTGCTGGCCCTGTGTCTCGCGGCCGGCCCAGTGTGCCGTGCAATGCAAAAGCAATTGACGCTTGTGCACCTGTGCATCGCTCCACTGCGCCTTGTTCGGATCGGCCAGGCGTGGCACGTAGGAGTCGATCAGCCCGACAAACTCCACTGACTCGTCCATTCCGAGCAGTTGCGACGCGATTTCATAAGCCAGCACGCCACCGAACGACCAGCCGGCAAGCCGATAGGGGCCATGAGGTTGCCTGGCGCGGATAACCTCGACCAGCCGGGATGCCAGGCACTCCATGGTGCGCAGTTGCGCCCTACCGGAATCGATCCCCGGCAAACCGTAAATCGGAAACTCGCCACCGATGTGCATGCCCAGCGCCGGGAAATACAGGTCCTGACCACTGAACTCATGCACCAGGAACAACGGCGTGCCCCGGTCGCTTGCCCGCACCACGATCACGCCGTCAGGGCGCGGCACGGCGTCATGGCGCTGGCACAACAGCCTGGCAGTACCCTCGACAGTGGGATGCTGGAACAGCTCGGCCAACGAAACTGGCATGTCGGCCTTTTGCATCAGATCGACGAGTCGCACCGCCAGCAGCGAATGCCCGCCCAGTTCGAAGAAGTTGTCATGGCGTCCTACCCGTCCGACTTGCAACACATCAGCCCAGAGCCCGGCCAGAGACGCCTCCAGAGGATTGGCCGGCGCTTCATAGTCACGCATGACCAGCGCTTGGTGTGTCGGCGCCGGCAAGGCTTTGCGATCGACCTTGCCGTTGTTGTTCAGCGGCAGGCTCTCCAGCGCCACCCAGGCGGTCGGCACCATGTACTCCGGTAACCTGGTTTGCAGCAGCGCGCGCAGAGTACCGCCCTGCAAGGCAGGATCATGCGCCGTGTAATAGGCCACAAGCCGCGTTGGCTCCTGTTCGTCGCGCCGGGCCAGGACCACCGCTTCCTTGACGCCCGGACAACTCAACAAGCGGTTTTCGATTTCTCCGAGCTCGATCCGGAAGCCGCGAATCTTTACCTGGTCATCGTTGCGGCCGATACATTCCAGTCGCCCCGGCGCCTGCCAGCGCACCAGGTCACCCGTGCGATACATCAAGGCTTGCGGATTGTCGCTGAACGGATCCCGGAGAAATTTCTCGGCACTCAGTTGAGGCCGGTTCAGATACCCCAGCGCAACACCCTGCCCACCGATGTACAACTCGCCGGTGACGCCGAATGGTACCGGTTGTTGCCGGGTATCAAGCACATACACGCGGGTATTGCCGATGGGGCCTCCAATCGAAACGCTGTCCGCATCCGGCGCCACCTCACGCACTTCGAGGGTGGTGGCGTATGTCGTGGTTTCGGTCGGGCCATAACAATGCACCAGGCGCAGTTCCGGTGCTTCGGCGAGCAGCTTTCGAAACGCCGCCGGATCACCACGTTCCCCACCGCACAGCAGGATGCGCAGCCCTTTGAGCGCCTCGGGAATCAATTGCACGTATTGATTGAACAACGCGGTGGTGACAAACAGGATCGTCGCACCGCACCGGTCAAGCTCGCGACCGAATGCCTGGGGGTCGAGCAAGGTCGCATGATCGATCACGACCACCTGGCCACCGTTGAGCAAAGCGCCCCAGATATCCATGGTGCTCGCATCGAACGCCGGGTTGGAAGCGAATGCTATCCGGTCACCCGGGTTGAAATCGGCATAGCCGCAATCGATCACAAGGCGGGTAATTCCGCGATGCGGCACCATGACCCCCTTCGGGGTGCCCGTGGAGCCCGAGGTGTACATGATGTATGCCAGCGCCTCCGAGGACTGAGGCAGATCCGGGTTGTGCGAAGGGCTCCCGGCAAGCGCCAGGGTATCCAGATCCACTCGTCTTACCGGGTAATCGACGGACTGATCGCTGCCGGTCAACAGCGCGACCGCCTGACAATCCTGCACCATGAATGCCTGACGCTCGGCGGGTGCGTTGATGTCCAGCGGCACATAGGCCGCCGCACACTTGATGATCGCCAACTGCGCGACCAACAGCTCCAGCGAGCGTGGCAACAGGATCGCCACATGGTCGCCGGGCCGCACTCCCCGGGCGATGAGATGATGAGCCAGGCCGTTGGCGCGGCGGTTCAATTCTGCGTAACTCAACGCCTGCATCCCGTGCACCGCAGCGATGGCTTGCGGTCGCTCCGCGGTGCGCATTTCGAAAACACGGTGCACGGTAAGCACTTGCGGACAGTCCCCTGCGGGGGCGTTGAATTCGCCGAGCAATTGCCTGCGTTCCTGATCGTCGATTATCTGCACGTGTTCCAGTACTGCCTGGTCGTTGTTGACCATGGCCTGTAACAAACGCTGGAAGTAACCGACATAACGCCGTGCCGTCACCTCATCGAAAAGAGCGGTAGCGTACTCCATCCAGCCAATGATCCCGTCGGGTGACTCACCGAGGGTCAGGGTCAGATCGAACTTGGCGAAGTGACTCGGCTCGGCCACCGCTTCCAGGGTCAGATCCCCTAGCGCCAATACCGGCCCGTCACTGTTGCGCCAGTTGAACATGGTCTGGAACAGCGGGCTGTGGGCCAGACTGCGGGCCGGTCGGGCAATTTCCACCACTTGCTCGAATGGCAGGTCCTGATGGTCCTGGGCCTGCAAGGTCAGCGCCTTGACTCGCGCCAGCAAGGCTTCGACGCTCAGCTCACCGGAGGTATCAATGCGCAATGCCAGGGTATTGACGAACAACCCGATCAGTTCCTCGATTTCGGCCCGCTGACGGTTGGCCACCGGCGAGCCGACCACGACGTCCGATTGCCCGGACAAACGACTGAGCAGCATCGCCCACGCACTCAACATCGTCATGTACAGCGTCACCCCATGGCGCTGGCTCAAGGCTTTCAGCCCGGCGCTCAAGCGTTCGTCAAGGCACACTTCGACGCTGCTGCCGGCGTAATCCTGTTGCGGCGGCCGCGGTCGGTCGGCAGGCAACGTCAGCAAGGCAGGCGCATCGGCCAGCGTGCGTTGCCAGTATTCGCTCTGACGCTGCAATACCTCCCCGCTCAGCCAGCGCCGCTGCCAGACGGCATAGTCGGTGTATTGCAGTGCCAGGGGCGGCAAAGGGTCCTCGGCGCCCTGACTGAAAGCCTGATACAACGCCATCAGCTCGCGGGTCAGCACCTCCATCGACCAACCGTCGGAGATAATGTGATGCAAGGTGATCAGCAGCACATGGTGATCGTCGGCCAGACGGACCAGTCGCCCGCGGATCAACGGATCGTCCTGCAGGTCGAACGGACCTGAAGCTTCTCCCTGAATCAGTGCCTGCAAGGCTTCGTCGGCCAGCGGGTGCTGGCGCAAGTCCTCGATACGCAGCAGCACGCCGCTGTCGGGCGGGCTAATCAGCACCTGGGCTTCGCCATTGCAGGGAGCGAAGCGGCTGCGCAGGCTTTCGTGCCGGGCGACAATCCGGGCCAGTGCCCGCTGTAGCGCATCTTCGTCAAGTACACCGCGCAAACGCAGACCGATCGGAATGTTGTAAGCGGTGTTGGCACCTTCCATCTGTGCCAGAAACCAGAAGCGCTGCTGGGCAAACGACAACGGCAATGCGCCTTCCCGTGGCACCGGCAGGATCGGCGGCTGCGTAGAGCGTCCGGCCCGGGTCAGCGACTGCGCCACCGACGCCAGTTCGGCATTGGCGAACAACTCGCCAAGCGCAAGCTCCACGCCCAGTCGCTGACGCACCTGCGCGACCATGCGCATGGCCAGCAAAGAATGGCCGCCCAACTCAAAGAAATGATCCTGACGTCCTATCCGTTCGACCTGCAAAACCTCGGCCCAGATCTGCGCCAGCGTGCATTCCAGTTCGCCTTGCGGCGCCTCGTATGCGCGTGTGAGCAGGGCCGTGCGCTCCGGCAAAGGCAAGGCCTTGCGATCCAGTTTGCCATTGGCGGTCAACGGCAGGCTGTCGAGCCTGACGAATGCGACCGGCACCATGTACTCGGGCAACTGGCCCAGCAAATGCTCGCGCAGTTGCGCTACCGCCAGGGGCTGCACCTGGGCCTGCTCCGTGAAGTAGGCCACCAGCCGTGGTTGTCCGGGTTCGTCTTCACGGGCCAGCAGCACCACTTCCTGAATGCCGGGAAGCTGATGCAGACGGCTTTCGATTTCCCCCAATTCGATGCGCATGCCGCGGATTTTCACTTGATCATCGTTGCGTCCCAGGTATTCGATCCTCCCGTCCGGACACCAGCGGGCAAGGTCGCCGGTGCGATACATACGCGCATTCGGTCGTTCACTGAAGGGGTCCGGCAGAAAGCGTTCAGCGGTCAGTTGCGCACGGTTCAAGTAACCGCGCGCCACGCCGCTGCCGCCGATATACAGCTCGCCGGACACACCGATCGGCACCGGTCGCTGTTGGTCGTCGAGCAAATACACTTTGGTATTGCTCACCGGTTTGCCGATGTGCAGCGCCTCCCCTGCCTCGATCCGTCCGGACGTGGCAACTACTGTGGCTTCGGTAGGGCCGTAGTTGTTGATCACATCGAAATGCTGATTGCGCGAAAACTGACGCAAGCGGTCGCCGCCGATCAGCAGGGTGCGCAATGTCGGATGCTCAAGGTGCCGGCTGAAGGCGTATTCGGCGACTGGCGTCGGCAAAAAACTCACGTCCAGCGGTTGCGCGCACCACCAGGCCAGCAGCCCGTCGACGTCTTCGCCGCCGTCCTGCGCAGGCGCCAGGTGCAGGGTCGCGCCGACAGACAGCGATGGCCAGATTTCCCATGCCATCGCGTCGAAGCCGAACCCGGCCAGACTCGACGTATGGCGGCCGGCACACAGGTCAAACGCGTTGCTGTGCCAGTCGACCAGATTGGCCAGTGTCTGGTGTTCGACCATCACGCCCTTGGGCAAACCCGTGGAGCCCGAGGTGTAGATCACGTAAGCCAGGTTCGCCTCGGACAGACCCGGAACCACAGGGTTTGCGTCATTGCCTGAGCGCCAGGTGCGCGGGTCGAGATCGAGAACCGGCAGCTCCTGCGCCGGCAGCCGTGCGAGCAAATCACGTGAAGTCAGGATCGCCACCGGTGCGCAATCACCCAGCAGGTAATTCAGGCGTTCGGTCGGATGCGCCGGGTCGATCGGCACATACCCGGCGCCAGCCTTGAGGACTGCGAGCAATCCGGCCAGGGTATCCAGTCCTCGACGGGCCACGACTGCGACCCGGTCATCCGGCTGCACACCCAGATCAATCAAGCGATGCGCCAGACGGTTGGCCTGGCGATTCAGTTCGTGGAACGTCAGTTGCCTGTCCTGGTGCACCGCTGCCAGCGCTTGCGGTCGCGCAAGGACCTGCGCCTCGAAGCGTTGATGAATCGTCTGTCCGCCAGGGTATTCGACATCGCTGGCGTTGAACCCCGTCAACAACCGTTCGCGCTCCGGGGCGGGCAGAACCGACAGTTGGCTCAACGGCGTATCCGCGGCTTGCTCCAGCGTGTGCAACAGGTTTTCCATGGCACACAACATATAGCCGCAGATCCGCTGCGCCTCGACTTCACGGGTCGCCAGCAGCGTCAGGCTGAAGTGATTGCCAAAGTCATCGATGCTCAAGGTCAGTGGGTAATTGGTGCGTTCCTCCGCATGCAGGACGCTGATCCCCTCCCAGGCCGCGAGCGCCTCGGCACCGGCATTGGCACTCGAGGTGCTGTGTCGATAATTGAGCAGCGAACTGAACAGCGGCGACGACCCGACCACCCCGCTGCAACGCTGGGCCAGCACCAGCGGGGCGTGCTCATGGCGCATCAGGCTGGTCAGACGGACATGGGTGGCCTTAACCGACTCGCTTGCCGCCAGCGCGCCGATTTCGACCCGTAGCGGCAAGGTGTTGATGAAAATGCCGAGGGCGCGGTCGGTCGACTCCGCTCCTTGCATCCGCCCCATCAGCACAGTACCGAACACGACAGGAGACTTGCCGGTGAGTGCATTCAGCACCTGCCCCCAGCCAAGATGGAACAGACTCGCGACACTCACGCCGAGCGAGCGTGCGCTGGCTCGCAGGCGCTGCCCCAGCAACGGATCAACTGGCACGCTGCATTCTTCGATGTCGCAGCCATCGCCATGCACGCCTTGCAGGCCGAACGGCAACGTCGGCTCGTCGATGTCACCGAGCATCTCGCGGAAAAACGCCTCGTGCTCCGACTCGCTGATGCCTAGCCGCGCCTGGGCGACATAATTGCGAAACGGCACGGGCGCTCCCAGCCTGGCGCCGTGCCCTGACAGGCAAGCCTGCATTTCTTCGCTGACCACGGCCAGCGCCGAGTGATCCATCGCCATGTGATGAAACAGCAACATCGCGACGATACGCCCGCTGCCTGCATCCCAGGCATGGGCCAGGCGCAAAAGCGGCGCACGTGTCACGTCCAGACGAAAATGCCGGGCGTCGAATCGCGCATGCAACTGCTCCAGGACATCGCCTTGTGCCGCGTCGAGCTGCACTTCTTCCACGGGCAACCCGACACTTCGCAGGACGACTTGCACCGGTGTGTCCAGTCCTTCCCAGACGATAGCGGTACGCAGAATGTCGTGGCGCTCGATGACGGTCTGCAGCGCTCGGACGAATGCCTCGAACCGCTCAGGCCCGCTGAACGAGAATTTCGCCTGCATCACGTACGGGTCACCCTGCTCAGCGCTCGCGTGGTGGTAGAGAATGCCCTGCTGCAACGGCGTCAGCGGGTAGATGTCCTGGACATTGGCGCCGCCGCCAGGGATCTGCGCGACAATCTGATCGAGGATGTCCTGGCTCAGGTCAACCAGCGTCAGCATCTCCGGAGTGATCCGTGTTGTGCCCGGCGAGATTCCATTGACCGGGACTTCAACCTGCCCCTCCCGTGCGGGCGAGTAAATGCCCGCCTCGATCAGCCCGATCAATGCCGGTTTGTGCTCGCGCAATGCGGCCAGCAAGGCTGGTTCACTCAGAGCCTGCTTGTTTCCATTGACCCGCAATTGGCCGTCCGTGATTGCCAGCTGGATGTCTTTTGTCTTCAGCGTCGCCAACAGTTCATTCAGGTTCACAGGACGATCTCCATTCTTTCCGTGATGGCTGCGTAACCAGCCAGGGTCGGTTGCTCGAACAACGTCCGAACATCGGCTTCGATACCTTCCTGTTGCAGGCGCCCGATCAGGCTGACCGCCAGCAACGAATGCCCACCCAGCTCAAAGAAATGGTCTTGCCGTCCGACGCGCTCGACTTTGAGCAGTTCGCACCACAGTCGCGCAAGGAGGATCTCCATTTCGCCGACCGGCGCTTCGTATTCGCGGTGACTGACCGCAGCCGAATCCGGTGCGGGCAATACCTTGCGATCCACCTTGCCGTTGGGGCTCAGTGGCAGGCTGTCGAGTGCGACGAATGCCGAAGGCACCATGTAGTCCGGCAGGCGTGCGAGCAGGTGTTCGCGCAACGCCTCGATCCCCGGTTGCCCGGCCTCGGCGCGCCAGGTGAAGTACGCCACCAGGCGCTCTTCACGCACCAGCACCACGGCCTCGCGCAAGGCCGGATGGCTGAGCAGCTGCGCTTCGATTTCACCCGGCTCCAGACGCAGGCCACGTAACTTGACCTGGAAGTCGTTGCGACCGATGAATTCGAGCTGACCGTCGGCGCGGTAGCGCACCCGGTCGCCCGTGGCGTACAGCCGATCGCCGGCGACGAAGGGACTGTTGATGAACCGTTCCGCCATCAACTGCGGCAGGCCCAGATAGCCCCGCGCGACACCGGCACCGCCAATGAACAACTGACCGATGACGCCCATCGGCACCGGAAGCCCGGCAGCATCGAGTACATACAGACGGGTGTTGCTGATCGGCCGTCCGATCGGCAAGGCGCTGTCCGGCACCGGCATTGACGGCTCCAGCGTCCACACCGTGCTGTCCACTGTGGCTTCGGTCGGACCGTAAACGTTGTGCAAACGAACCTGTGGCAAACGCTCACGCACACGACGCGCCAGCGCCGGTGTCAGGTCGCCACCGCCGCAGAACACGTCGGTGAGGCTGCTGCACTGACTGACCTCGTCCAGTTCGAGGAACTGTTGCAACAGCACCGGCACGAACTGAATCACGCTGATCTGCTGCTCGCAAATCAGTTGCGCCAGATACTTCGGCTCGCGGTGTCCGTCGGGCCGCGCCAGCACCAGACGCAGCCCCGCGCTCAACGGCCAGAACAGCTCCCAGACCGAGGCATCGAAACTGAACGGGGTTTTCTGCAACAGCGCACCGTCCGTCACGGCCGGACACAGTTGCGAACTCCAGTGCAACAGGTTGGTTACACCGCGATGCTCGACCATCACGCCCTTCGGCGCGCCGGTAGAGCCGGAGGTGTAGATCACATAGGCCAGGTTGGAAGCGCTCAGGCCCGGGACTTGCGGATTGGCATCCGGGTTGTATCGCCAGTGTTCCTGATCCAGATCGATCACCAGCGCAGTGCTTTCGTCAAGCAATGCGCGAGTCGCCCCGTGAACCAGCACCGCCACCGGGGCACTGTCCTTGAGCATGTAATCCAGACGTTCCGCCGGGTACGCCGGATCCAGCGGCACATAGGCACCACCCGCCTTGAGGATGCCGAGCAGACCGACCATCAGTTCCAGCCCGCGCTCGACACAGATCGCCACCCGCGAATCCGGCCCCACGCCCAGTTCGCGCAGGTGATGGGCCAGACGGTTGGCCTGTGCGTTGAGTTCGGCGTAGGTCAGTTGCCGTTCACCGGCCTGCAAAGCGATGGCTTGCGGCGTGCGTTGGACTTGCGCCTCGAACAACCCGTGAACGGTTTGCTGCAGATCATCTGCGGTTTCGGTGGCATTAAGGTCGTAAAGCACCCGCTGACGTTCTGCACCGTCGAGGATCGGCAAGCGATTCAGCGGCTGATCCGGTGCCTGCTCCAGAGCATCCGCCAGAGTCGCCAGCGCGGTCTGCATGTAGTCACAGATCCGCTGCGAACCAATACTCGCCGGGGTCATGGCGGTGAGGACGAAGCCATCCCCCAGATCATCGACGCCCAGGCTCAGCGGATAGTTGGTGCGTTCCTCGCTGCTCAGGGTCTCGATGCCTTGCCAGGCCTGACGGATGTTTTGCTGCTGCGCTTCGTCGGCGCTGTGCCGGTAGTTGAGCATCGAACTGAACAGCGGCGCCGGCGCGGCCACGCCGCTGCAACGCTGGGCCAGCGCCAGGGAAGCATGTTCATGACCGAGCAGCGCACTGAGCTGCGCATGCGTCGCCCGAGCCCCTTCGTGCACCGGGGTTTCACCGAGGTCGACCCGCAGCGGCAAGGTGTTGATGAACATCCCCAGCGCCCGGTCGGCCCCGTCGCCGCCCTGCATCCGCCCCATCAGCACTGTGCCGAACACCACCCGCTCCTGCCCGGACGTCGCCGCCAGCACCTGCGCCCAAGCGAGGTGGAACAGGCTGGCCACGCTGATACCCAGTTTCCGGGCCAGGCTGCGCAGGCGCTGGCCGGTGGCAGCCGTCAGGGCCTGTCGGGTTTCTTCGATATCACGACCGTCACCTTGCACATCCTGCAAGCCGAACGGCAGGGTCGGCTCGTCGATGTCGCCGAGCATGTCGCGGAAGAACGTTTCGTGCTCCCGTTCGCTGACACCCAGCCGCGCCTGCGCCACGTAGTTGCGGTAAGGCACCGCTGCGCCCAGCGAGGCTTCGCGCCCTTGCAGGCAGGCGAGCATTTCGTGCTGCACCACGTCCAGCGCGGTGTGATCGAGCACCACATGGTGGAACAGCAACATCGCCACCACCCGGTCGTGAGCCGGATCCCGGGCGTACACCAGCCGCAGCAAAGGTGCCTGACTGATGTCGAGGCGGTAGTGACGGGCATCGAAACGCCCATGCAATTGCTCAAGGACGTCGCCATCCGCCGCATCCAGCACGACCTCCTGCACCGGCAGCTCAACGTGACGCCAGACCACTTGCATGGGCTCGGCCAGTTTCTGCCAGATCACGGCCGTGCGCAGGATGTCGTGGCGGGCGATGACCTGACGCAGCGCTGCCGCGAACGCGTGCACACGCTCGACGCTGTCGAACGCCAGCTTCGATTGCAGCAGATAGGGGTCGCCCTGCTCTGCGCTCAAGTGGTGATAAAGAATGCCTTCCTGCAAGGGTGCCAGCGGATAAATGTCCTGCACGTTCGCAGCACCGCCCGGCACTGTGGCAACGATGCGGTCGATGCTCGGCTGATCCAGTTCAGTCAGGCTCAACAATTCCGGAGTGATACGCGTGCAATCGGCAGGAATGCGATTGGCCGGCACTTCGATTTCGCGCCCGCTGCCCACCGCCGCGGCCAGGGCTGCCAGGGTCGGCTGGCTGAACAGCACACGCACGTCGGTGTTCAGGCCGATTTGCCGCAGACGCTCGATCAGACTGACCGCCAGCAATGAATGACCGCCCAGTTCGAAGAAGTTGTCGTGGCGACCGACTTGTTCCAGCTTCAGGACATCGGCCCAGATCTGCGCCAGCGCGGTTTCCACCGGGCCTTGCGGGGCTTCGTACTCACGACTGAGCCAGGCGTGCTGATCCGGCTCCGGCAAGGCCTTGCGGTCGAGTTTGCCGTTGGCGGTCAGCGGCAAATTGTCGAGTCGCACATACGCCGCCGGGATCAGGGCTTGCGGCAGAAGCCCTTGCAGATGATTGCGCAGGTTTTCGATGTTGGTCGGCGTACGTTCGGTGAACCACACCAGCAACTGCCCGTCGCGCACCAGCGCCACGGCGTCCTGTACTGCCGGATGGCCGGCCAGCGCCGCTTCGATTTCCCCCGGTTCAACCCGCACGCCGCGCAGTTTCACCTGATCGTCGTTGCGGCCCAGGTATTCGATGTTGCCGTCCGCCAGCCAGCGCGCGAGGTCGCCGGTGCGGTACATCCGCGCCTGCGGCTGGTCGCTGAACGGGTCAGTCAGGAAGCGTTCGGCGGTCAGTTCGGGACGGTTCAGGTAACCCCGCGCAACACCGGCGCCGGCGACATACAGCTCGCCCGTCACACCCACAGGCACCGGACGTTGCTGGTCGTCGAGCAGATAGATTCGGGCGTTGGCAATTGGCCGTCCGATGTGCAGCGGCTGACCGACTTCGACGGGGCCGGAGGTGGCGACCACCGTGGCCTCGGTCGGGCCGTAGTTGTTGATCACCGCAAAGCTCTGCTCACGATTGAACTGACGCAGCTTGTCGCCGCCGATCAGCAAGGTGCGCAGGGCCGGGTGTTGCAGCTCGCGGCTGAAGGCGTACTCGGCCACCGGAGTCGGCAGGAAGCTCACCTGCAACGGCTGCGCCCGCCACCAGTCCAGCAGTTCGTCCAGATGCTCGTTGCTCACCGATTCCGGCGGCAGGTGCAGGGTCGCGCCGACGCACAGCGCCGGCCAGACTTCCCAGGCCATCGCATCGAAACCGAAACCGGCCACGCTGGCGGTGTGGCTGCCGGCGTGCAGATCAAAGGCTTCGGCGTGCCAGTGCACGAGGTTTTCCAGGGTCGAGTGTTCGACCATCACGCCTTTCGGCTGGCCGGTGGAGCCCGAGGTGTAGATCACGTAGGCCAGGTTGTCCGGCGTAAAATCGGCGACCTGCGGGTCAGCATCCGACAGGTCTTGCCAGGTCTCATGAGCGAGATCAATCACCGGTACGCCAGCCTGATTCGGCAGTGCTGCGTCGCGAACCAGTATCACCGTCGGCGCACTGTCGCCCAGCATGTAAGCGATGCGCTCGGGCGGATAAGCCGGGTCGACCGGTACATAGGCGGCGCCGGCCTTGAGAATCGCCAGCAACCCGACCAGCATTTCCGGGCTGCGTTTGAGACAGATCGCCACTCGCGTATCGCCGGTGACCCCCATCCCCAGCAGATGATGGGCCAGGCGATTGGCGCGCTGGTTCAATTGCCTGAAAGTCAGGCGCTGCGTGCCCGCTTGAACCGCCACGGCATCCGGCGTGCGTGCAACCTGCGCCTCGAACAGACGATGAACACCTTGCGCTGACGGGTAAACGGCAGTGCTCGCGTTGAAGTCGCCAAGCAGTTGCTCGCGCGCCGCCGCTGACAGGACGTTGAGACGTTCAAAGGCTTGTCCGGGATTGTCAGCCAACGCTGTCGCCAGCTCCGTCAGAGCGGTGTGCATCAACTCGCAGACCCGTTGCGCCCCCACATGATCCGGGGTCAGCACCGACAGGTTGAAGCCATCGCCCCGGTCGTTGATGCTCAGGGTCAGCGGGTAATTCGTGCGCCCGTCCTGAGCCAGGAATTCGATGCCTTGCCAGACTTGATCAACAGTCTGTCGCTCAGCGTCGTGGCCGCTGTGTCGATAGTTGAGTACCGCGCTGAACAACGGCAAAGGGGCAGCCACGGCGCTGCAACGCTGAGCCAGTGCCAGCGACGCATGCTCATGCCCCAGTAAAGAGGCCAATCGTTCATGAACCGTTCGAACCGCTTCGCTCACACGCTGCCCGTCAACCTTCACGCGCAGCGGTAAGGTGTTGATGAACATCCCCAATGCCCGATCCGCGCCCTCGCCGCCTTGCATGCGGCCCAGCAGCACCGTGCCGAACACAACGTCTCGGCGCCCGGAGGTCGCCGCCAGCACCCGTGCCCAGGCGAGATGAAACAGGCTCGCGACGCTGACCCCGTATTGCCGCGCCTGGCTGCGCAGGTGCCGATTCAATTCCAGCGGCAGCGCCAGCGAGTGCTCCTCGATGTTGCGGCCGTCGCCCTGTACGTCCTGCAAGCCGAATGGCAGGGTCGGCTCGTCAATATCACCGAGCATTTCGCTAAAGAAGTTTTCGTGTTCTTCCTCGCTAATGCCTTGACGAGCCTGGTGAACGTAGTTGCGGTAGGGTGCAGCGGGCGGCAGAGACTCAACCTGTCCCGGCAGATACAACTGCATTTCCCGGCGAACCACCTCCAGCGCGGTGTGATCCAGCACGACGTGATGAAACAACAGCACGCCTGCCACCCGGTCATGCACCGGATCTTCGGCATACATCAGACGGATCAGCGGTGCCTGACCGAGGTCGAGGCAAAAATCCCGGGCATCGAATCGTGCGCGCAACTGATCGAGGATATCGCCATCCAGCGGACTCAGAGCGACCGATTGAACCGCCAGCGCAGCTTCTCGCCATACCACTTGCTGCGGGCTCGGCAGCCCTTCCCAAACCAGGCTGGTGCGCAGAATGTCGTGGCGCGCAATCACCTTTTGCAAGGCGTTGGCAAAAGCGCGCAGGCGCTCGACGCTGGCAAAGGCCACACTTGATTGCAGCAGGTACGGATCGCCCTGCTCCGCACTCAAGTGGTGATAAAGGATGCCTTGCTGCAGCGGCGCCAGCGGATAGATGTCCTGCACGTTGGCGGCGCCACCCGGCACGGTGGCGACGATCCGGTCGATGCCGGCCTGATCCAGTTCGGTCAGGCTCAGCAGGTCCGGGGTGATGCGGGTGCAGCCAGCGGGAATGCGGTTGGCCGGCACTTCGATTTCGCGGCCGCTGCCCACCGCCGCTGCCAACGCGGCCAGGGTTGGCTGGCTGAACAGCACGCGCACGTCGGTGTTCAGGCCAATCTGGCGCAGACGTTCGATCAGGCTGACCGCCAGCAGCGAATGACCACCCAGTTCGAAGAAGTTGTCGTGGCGACCGACTTTTTCCAGCTTCAGGACGTCGGCCCAGATCTGCGCTAGCGCGGTTTCCACCGGGCCTTGCGGGGCTTCGTACTCACGACTGAGCCAGGCGTGCTGATCCGGTTCCGGCAAGGCCTTGCGGTCGAGTTTGCCGTTGGCGGTCAGCGGTAAGGCGTCGAGGCGCACGTAAGCCGCCGGGATCAGCGCTTGCGGCAAGCGGGTTTGCAGATGATTGCGCAGGCTTTCGATATCGGTGGGCGTACGTTCGGTGAACCACACCAGCAACTGCCCGTCGCGCACCAGCGCCACGGCGTCCTGTACTGCCGGATGGCTGGCCAGCGCCGCTTCGATTTCCCCCAGTTCGACCCGCACGCCGCGCAGTTTCACCTGATCGTCGTTGCGGCCCAGGTATTCGATGTTGCCGTCCGCCAGCCAGCGCGCGAGGTCGCCGGTGCGGTACATGCGCCCTTCGTTGAACGGGTCATTCAGGAAGCGCTCAGCGGTCAGTTCGGGACGGTTCAGGTAACCCCGTGCCACGCCAGCGCCGCCGACGTACAACTCGCCCGTCACCCCTACCGGCACCGGACGTTGCTGATCGTCGAGCAGATAGACGCGGGCATTGGCCATCGGCCGACCAATGTGCAGCGGCTGACCGACTTCGACGGGACCGGAGGTGGCGACCACCGTGGCCTCGGTCGGGCCGTAGTTGTTGATCACCGCAAAACTCTGCGCACGATTGAACTGGCGCAGTTTGTCGCCACCAATCAGCAAAGTGCGCAGGGTCGGGTGTTGCAGCTCACGGCTGAAGGCGTATTCGGCCACCGGCGTCGGCAGGAAGCTCACCTGCAACGGCTGCGCCCGCCACCAGTCGAGCAGTTCGTCCAGATGCTCGTTGCTCACCGATTCCGGCGGCAGGTGCAGGGTCGCGCCGACGCACAGCGCCGGCCAGACTTCCCAGGCCATCGCATCGAAACCGAAACCGGCCACGCTGGCGGTGTGGCTGCCGGCGTGCAGATCAAAGGCTTCGGCGTGCCAGTGCACGAGGTTTTCCAGGGTCGAGTGTTCGACCATCACGCCTTTCGGCTGGCCGGTGGAACCCGAGGTGTAGATCACGTAGGCCAGATGTGCCGGGGTCAGGCCCGGCAACTGTGGGTTGCTGTCCGGCAGATGCTGCCAAGCGTCGCTGTCCAGATTGATCACCGGCACGGCGCCCAGCAGGTCGCGGGTGGTCGTCTGTGCCAGCACCGCTACCGGATCGCTGTCCTGCAACAGATAAGTGATCCGTTCTGCCGGATGTGCCGGATCAACCGGAACATAACCGGCGCCAGCCTTGAGGATCGCCAGCAGCCCGACCAGCATCTGCGGCCCACGCTGCACGCAGAGCGCAACGCGATCGTCCGGTTGCACACCGAGGCCGATCAAGTGGTGGGCCAGGCGGTTGGCACGGCGGTTCAACTCGTCGTAGCTCAGACTTTGCCCGCCCTGCACCACTGCCACAGTGTCGGGCTGGATCGCCGCTCGCTCTTCAAACAATTGGTGCACAACATGGCCGTGGGCAAAGTCGCGACCGGTGACATTGAAACCGACCAGCACGCGCTGGCGTTCGGCCGCCGACAGAATCGACACCTGATTCAATGGCGCATTGCGGTCCTGCTCCAGCGCGTTCAGCAGATTGTGCAATGCCGTCTGCAGGTAGTCGCAGACCCGCATGCCATCCACTTCGGGCACTGCCTGCACAGAAAGCCGGAAGCCCTGTCCAAGGTCATCGACGCTGACCACCAGCGGATAGTTGCTGCGCTCACGAGAATCGAGAATCCGGATGCCTTCCCATCCCGGCGTAGCCGCCTGTTGCGCACTGTGGCGATAGTTGAGCAAGGTATTGAACAGCGGTTGCGACCCCGTCACGCCACTGCAACGTTGAGCCAGCATCAAGGGCGCTTGCTCATGCACCAGCAGCTGCGCCAGACGCTCGTGGGTCGCCCTGACACCCGCCTCCACTGCCGTTGCCCCGACATGGGCCCGCAGCGGCAGTGTGTTGATGAACATACCCAACGAACGGTCGGCGCCCTCTCCACCCTGCATGCGCCCCAGCAACACCGTGCCGAATACCACCTCTTCGCGCCCGCAGACCTGCGCAAGCACCTGGCCCCAGGCCTGATGCACCAGACTCGCAACACTGATGCCCAGCGTACGGGCCTGGTTGCGCAAGCGGCCGGCAAGATGCTCATCCAGTGCCAATTCGCTGTCCACGATACCTGTGCCATCGCCGAGTACGTCTCGCAGGCCGAACGCCAGGGTCGGTTCAACGATGTCGCCAAGCATCTCGCGAAAGAACGCTTCATGTGCCCCGGCATTCGATCCGAGGCGGGCCTGAGCGACGTAGTTGCGGTATTGCACGGGGGGCGGCAGCACGCCGATTTGCCCGTCAAGTGCGTCGCTCATCTCGGCCACCAACACCTCGAGCGCGGTGTGGTCGAGAACGATGTGGTGCAACAGCAGGATCCCGACCCAGCGGTTTTGCAACGGGTCTTCGGTGTAGGCGAAGCGCATCAACGGCGCACGCTGCAAGTCCAGGCGATAGTGTCGCGGATCGAAGCGCGCCTGCATTTGCTGCAACACATCACCGTCCTGCGGATCGACATCCACCCGTTCCAGTGCCAGCGGCGCCGCACGCCACACCACTTGCACCGGCTCCTCGAGGTTTTCCCTGACCACGCCGGTACGCAGGATATCGTGCCGGGCGATGACACTGTTCAATGCGCGGACGAACGCCTTGATCTGCGCCAGTCCGTCGAAGGCGAACTGTGCTTGCAGCACGTATGGGTCACCGTTGGCGATGGCCAGGTGGTGATAGAGGATTCCCGCCTGCAACGGTGCCAGGGCATAGATATCCTGCACGTTGTCGATACCGCCCTCGACGGCCTCAATGATACGGTCGATGGCCGCTTGATCCAGTGTGGCCAGTGGCAGCATGTCCGGGGTGATGCGGATGCAGCCGGGTTCGATGCGATTGGCCGGCACGCTGACCGTGGCATCCCCTCCCAGAGTCGCGGCGAGTGCCGCCACGCTCGGCTGGCCAAACAGCACACGGACGTCGCACTGCATGTTTTGCTGACGCATGCGCTCGATCAGCTTCACCGCCAACAGCGAATGCCCGCCCAGCTCGAAGAAATTGTCATGCCTGCCCACCCGGTCCAGCCCGAGCAAGGTCTGCCAGATCACAGCGATGCGGGTTTCGATTTCGCCAAGCGGTGCTTCAAACATCCGCCGGGCGAAGGCTTCGTTGTCCGGCTGCGGCAACGCCTTGCGATCGAGTTTGCCATTGGCCGTCAGCGGGAAGGCATCGAGGCGCACGAACGCGCCCGGCACCATATGCTCGGCCAGCGATGCCAGCAGGTGATCGCGCAATTGCGCAACGCTCGGTTCGGCACCTTCGGCGGCCAGCCAGTAAGCCACCAGACGCGTGTCGCCGGGGCTGTCCTCGCGGGCGATCACCAGCGCGTCGCGCACGCCGTCGCAGGCTGCAAGACGTGCCTGGATCTCGCCAAGCTCAATACGGAAGCCGCGGATTTTCACCTGATCGTCGTTGCGTCCCAGGTACTCGAGTTCGCCCTCCACCGTCCACCGTGCCAGATCGCCGGTCTTGTACAAACGCGCTTCGGCATGCCCGCTGAACGGATCGGCGATAAAGCGCTCGGCGGTCAACGCCTCACGATTCAGATAACCACGGGCCACCCCGGCGCCGCCAACGTACAACTCACCGGTCACCCCGGCCGGCACTGGCTCCCGCCGGGCATCCAGGACGTACAGCTGCAGGTCGGGAATGCGCACGCCGATCGGGCTGCCCGCGGTCAATTGCGCGTCTGCCGCCACCAGCGGTCGATAGGTCACATGCACCGTGGTTTCGGTGATGCCGTACATATTCACCAGCCGAGTGCCGGCGTTGCCGACCCGCGCATACCAGGGTTTGAGCGATCCTGGCTCCAGCGCCTCTCCGCCAAAAATCACTTCGCGCAGCGAATGCTGCAACAGGCTGCGGCCCTGGGCGGCGATCAACTGACGGAACGCGCTCGGCGTCTGGTTGAGTACGGTGACACCTGTGCGGCAAAGCAACGCGTAACACTCGTCCGGCGAGCGGCTGATGTGTTGCGGCACCACCAGCAACTGACCGCCGTAAGCCAGCGCGCCCCAGATTTCCCAGACCGAGAAGTCAAAGGCAAACGAGTGGAACAGCGCCCAGACGTCTTGCGCATTGAACCGAAACCAGTCGTGGGTCGCGCCAAACAGGCGGGCCACGTTGCGGTGCTCGACCATCACGCCTTTGGGCACCCCGGTGGAGCCAGAGGTGTAGATCACGTAGGCCAGATGCGCCGGAGTCAAGCCCGGGATCTGCGGGTTGAAATCAGGTTCGGTCTGCAAAGCGTGGTCGTCGAGATCAATCTGCGGCACGCAGAGCCCGACAATCCGATCCAGAGTCGCTGCCTGCATCAGCACCACCACCGGCGCACTGTCTTGCAGGGTGAAGGCGATCCGTTCCAGCGGATAAGCCGGATCGATCGGCACATAACCGGCGCCCGCCTTCAGCACGCCAAGCAGGCCGACGATCATTTGCGGGCCGCGCTCGACGCAGATCGCTACCCGGTCATCAGGGCGAATGCCGAGGGCGAGCAAACGATGGGCCACCCGGTTGGCCTGCCGGTTGAGTGTTTCATAACTGCAAGTCCTGCCATCGAACAGCAACGCAACCGCCTCGGGCCGAGTGTGCGCCTGCGCTTCGAATTGCTGATGGATCAACGGCGTGTCGGGCAACTCCGCTTTCGGCGCGTTGACGCCATACAGCCAGTGCTCACGCTCGACGGGCGGCAGTATGTTCAGACTGTGCAATGCGGCTTGCGGGTTGTGCTGCAACGCATCGACGAGACTGTCCAGTGCCGTGCGCAGGTAACCGGCGATTCGGGAAGCGCCAAGCGTCACATCGGCCAGCACCGTGATGCGCAGGTCCTGACCAAGGTCATCGATGTTGACCGTCAGCGGATAATTGGTGCGTTCGCGGGCGCCCAACACTTGCACCCCCGGCGACAGCTCGATCACCTCGGCGACTTCCTCCACGCTGCTGTGGCGGTAGTTGAGCATGGCGCTGAACAGCGGCGTCGGCACCGCCACGGCGCTGCAACGCTGGGCCAGTGCCAGAGATGCCTGCTCATGGGCGAGCAGCGCGGTCAGGCGTCGGTGCGTCGCCAGCACGCCGTCATGAACGCTCGACTCGCCGACATCCACCCGTAACGGCAAGGTATTGATGAACATCCCCAATGCTTGTTCAACGCCATCCGCGGCGTTCAGCCGCCCCAGCAGAACCGTGCCGAACACCACCGCCGTGCGCCCGGACAACTGCCCCAGCACGCGCGCCATGGCCAAGTGCATCAAGCTCGCCACGCTCACGCCCAGTTGTCGCGCCTGAGTGCGCAGACGCTGACTCAGATCGCCTTCCAGCATGCACGACACTTCCTCGATGCCCTGACCGTCACCCTGCACATCGTGCAAGCCACCGGGCAGTGTCGGCTCGTCGATGTCACCCAGCATCTCGCGGAAAAATGCTTCGTGCGCCTGCTCATCCGACTCCAGACGCGCCCTCGCCAGATGGTCGCGAAACGGCACCGCTCTCCCGACCTCGGCATCGCGGCCAGACAGATAAGCCTGAATTTCCCGGCGTACCACATCGAGCGCGAGGTGATCCATGATCATGTGGTGGAACAGCAACAATGCGACCACCCGGTCGTTGACCGGATCCTCGGCGAACACCAGTCGCAGCAACGGGGCCTGTTGCAGGTCGAGACGAAAAAAATGCGGGTCATGGCGTGCCAGCAATTGCGTAAGCGCGTCCTCGCGGTCATCGAGAGCAACTTCCTCACAGACCAGCGGGGCTTCGCGCCAGACCACCTGCACAGGTTCGTCCAGTCGCTCCCAGACGAACGAAGTGCGCAGAATGTCATGGCGCTCTATTACGCGACGCAGTGCGTCGGTGAATGTATCCAGCCGTTTGCGACTGTCGAACGTGAACCGCGCCTGCGACACGTAGGGATCCCCTTCCGGTGCGCTGATGTGGAGGTAAAGCAGACCCTCCTGCAACGGTGCCAGCGGATAGATGTCCTGCACATTCGCCACACCGCCCGGCACCGTGGCGACGATACGGTCGATGGCCGGCTGATCCAGTTGCACCAGCGGCAGCATGTCCGGGGTGATGCGCAGCGCCGGGCTCGACCAGTCGCCGCCGTGGCTCGCCACCAGCTCCAGCAGCTGCGCCTTGTGTTTGGCGAGGCTGTCCCACAACGCGTCGTCCAGCGCTTCGTCGTCGCCCAGAATGACCAGGTCTTCATCGTCCTGTTGAAGGCGGATCGCATGGGTGGAAATAACAGCCATCAGCTCGCGAAATTGCATGGGGGTAACCTGCTGTAAATTCGGGAAAAAGGAGCGCGCAGCGGCGAGTCCGTGCGGCCACGCGCAGCCCGGAAAAGCTAAAACATCGGGGCTTGGGTGTCTGACATGGGAAGCGGGGACAAGCCGTGGTGGTAAGCAGCCCCACCCTGTGGGAGCGAGCTTGCTCGCGAAGAGGTTGTGTCAGCCGACATCATTGGTGATTGACACACCG
>NZ_LRUN01000047.1 GCF_001679645.1 Pseudomonas bananamidigenes
GATGCCATAGGCGGTGCGGTTCTCGGCGAGGATCTGCTCGACGCAGGCGACGCTGGCTTCGATCTGCGCGGCGGCGCTGTAGTCGAGAGTCAGTTTGACCGGGTTCTGGTAGACATCACGCAGTTGGGCCAGGCTCAGTTGGCCGGGGATCAGGTTCAGCGCAGTCATGTTCAGGCTCCTTTAACCGAAGTGATCATTGGCAGGTTCAAGCCCTGCTCCTTGGCGCAGTCGATGGCGATCTGGTAACCGGCATCGGCATGACGCATCACACCGGTGCCCGGGTCGTTGTGCAGCACACGAGCGATGCGCTCGGCCGCCTCATCGGTACCGTCGCAGACGATCACCATGCCCGAGTGCTGGGAGAAGCCCATGCCGACGCCGCCACCGTGGTGCAGCGAGACCCAGGTCGCACCGCTCGCGGTGTTGAGCAAGGCGTTGAGCAGCGGCCAGTCGGAGACGGCGTCGGAGCCGTCCTGCATCGATTCGGTTTCGCGGTTCGGGCTGGACACCGAGCCGGAGTCGAGGTGGTCGCGACCGATCACGATCGGCGCCGACAGCTCGCCGCGGCGGACCATTTCGTTGAACGCCAGACCGAGTTTGGCGCGCAGACCCAGGCCGACCCAGCAGATCCGCGCCGGCAGACCCTGGAAGCTGATGCGCTCGCGGGCCATGTCCAGCCAGTTGTGCAGGTGGGCGTCGTCCGGGATCAGCTCTTTGACTTTGGCGTCGGTCTTGTAGATGTCCTGCGGATCACCCGACAGCGCCGCCCAGCGGAACGGGCCGATGCCACGGCAGAACAGCGGACGGATGTAGGCCGGGACGAAACCCGGGAAGTCGAAAGCGTTTTCCACACCCTCTTCCTGGGCCATCTGACGGATGTTGTTGCCGTAGTCGAAGGTCGGGATGCCTTGTTTCTGGAAGTCGAGCATGGCTTTGACGTGCACCGCCATCGACTGCTTGGCGGCTTTGATCACAGCGGCCGGCTCGGTCTTGGCGCGGGCGCGGTATTCGTCCCAGGTCCAGCCGGCCGGCAGGTAGCCGTTGAGCGGGTCGTGGGCGCTGGTCTGGTCGGTGACCATGTCCGGGCGCACACCGCGACGGACCAGTTCCGGGAGGATTTCTGCAGCGTTACCCAGCAGCGCGATGGAGATCGCCTTGCCTTCTTTGGTGTACTTCTCGATGCGCGCCAGGGCGTCGTCGAGGTCTTTGGCCTGCTCGTCGACGTAACGGCTTTTCAGGCGGAAATCGATGCTCACCTGCTGGCATTCGATGTTCAGCGAGCAGGCACCGGCCAATGTTGCAGCCAGCGGCTGGGCGCCGCCCATGCCACCGAGGCCGGCAGTCAGAACCCAACGGCCCTTGAGGTTGGAATCGTAATGCTGGCGCCCGGCTTCGACGAAGGTTTCGTAGGTGCCCTGGACGATGCCCTGGCTACCGATATAGATCCAGCTGCCGGCGGTCATCTGGCCGTACATCGCCAGACCTTTGGCGTCGAGTTCGTTGAAGTGTTCCCAGGTCGCCCAGTGCGGCACCAGGTTGGAGTTGGCGATCAGCACGCGCGGGGCGTTGCTATGGGTCTTGAACACGCCGACCGGTTTGCCGGACTGCACCAGCAGGGTCTCGTCGTCGTTCAGATTGGTCAGGCTTTCGACGATCTTGTCGTAGCACTCCCAGTTGCGCGCGGCGCGACCGATACCACCGTAAACCACCAGCTCTTTCGGGTTCTCGGCCACTTCCGGGTCGAGGTTGTTCATCAGCATGCGCAGCGGCGCTTCGGTCAGCCAGCTCTTGGCGGTCAGCTTGTTGCCGCGGGCGGCGCGGATTTCGACGTCACGGAATTTAGTAGTTTTTGCGTCAGTCACGAAAAAGACTCCTCAGCGATCAATTCAAACCAACCCTGGCGATGGGCAAGCGGCTTGTGCGCTTCAATGCGCGACAAGCGAATCAGTGGACGTGATGCTTGGTTTCTTTCAACTCGTATGCATACGTCTTTACTTGTACATACAAGCATATGCAATTGAACGGCCAACTTATGAAGAAGCTGTCCGACAAAACCAGCGAACATCGCTGAGGACACCGAAATCATGGGGCATCGAGTGATTGAATTTTTTTCGAAGGGACGCTTTTTGAAATCAGAGAGGTTGTTACAGGAGCGTGGCATTGCACCGCGCTGGGGTGTTCGGTAACAAAAAGTGGGAAACATCCCTCAGCCTGGAGACTCAATGAGTCTCCAGGCTGAGGTCGTCTATTGCGGCGTGTGGATAACTTATTCCACCGTCACCGACTTGGCCAGGTTACGCGGCTGGTCCACGTCAGTGCCCTTGAGCACGGCGACGTAGTACGACAGCAGTTGCAGCGGAATGGTGTAGAGGATCGGCGACAGGATGTCGTGGATGTGCGGCATCTGCACCACGTGGGTGCCTTCGCCGTTGGTCATCCCGGCCTTCTCGTCAGCGAACACGATCAGTTCGCCGCCACGGGCACGAACTTCCTGCAGGTTGGACTTGAGCTTCTCGAGCAGTTCGTTGTTCGGCGCCACAGTCACCACCGGCATGTCGTTATCCACAAGCGCCAGCGGACCATGCTTCAGTTCGCCGGCAGGATAAGCTTCGGCGTGGATGTAAGAGATTTCCTTGAGTTTCAGGGCCCCTTCCATCGCGACCGGATATTGCGCGCCACGACCAAGGAACAATGTGTGGTTCTTGTCGGCGAACAGTTCGGCGATTTTTTCCACCGTGCTGTCCATGGCCAGCGCTTCGCCCAGTCGGGTCGGCAGGCGACGCAGTTCTTCGACCAGCGTGGCTTCAACGTCTTTGCCCAGCGTGCCGCGCACCTGCCCCAGGGACAGGGTCAGCAGCAGCAGACCAACCAGTTGCGTGGTGAACGCCTTGGTCGAGGCCACGCCGATTTCACGACCGGCCTGGGTCAGCAGGGTCAGGTCGGATTCGCGCACCAGCGAACTGATGCCGACGTTGCAGATCGCAAGACTGCCCAGGAAACCCAGTTCCTTGGCGTTGCGCAGCGCCGCGAGGGTGTCGGCGGTTTCGCCGGACTGGGAAATGGTGACGAACAGCGTGTCCGGCTGCACCACGACCTTACGGTAGCGGAACTCACTGGCCACTTCGACCTGGCACGGAATTCCTGCCAGCTCTTCGAGCCAGTAACGGGCAACCATACCGGCGTGATAGCTGGTGCCGCAGGCCACGATCTGTACGTTGCGCACCTTGGCGAACAGTTCGGCCGCTTGCGGGCCGAATGCCTGCACCAGCACCTGGTTCGGGCTGAGACGCCCCTCCAGCGTGCGTTGCACCACAGACGGCTGTTCGTGGATTTCCTTGAGCATGTAATGGCGGAACTCGCCTTTGTCGGCCGCTTCGGCGCCATCGGTGTACTGCACGGTCTGGCGCTCGACGGCTTTGCCGGTCAGGTCCCAGATCTGCACCTTGTCACGCTGGATTTCGGCGATATCGCCTTCTTCCAGATACATGAAACGGTCGGTGACCTGACGCAGAGCCAGTTGGTCGGAAGCGAGGAAGTTTTCGCCCAGGCCCAGACCGATCACCAGCGGGCTGCCGCTTCGAGCCGCAACCAGACGATCCGGCTGCAGGGCGTGGATCACCGCCAGCCCATAGGCACCATGCAGTTCCTTGACCGCTGCTTTCAGGGCGTCGGTCAGATCCGGCAGCGCCTTGAGTTTTTCGGTCAGCAGGTGAGCAATGACTTCGGTGTCGGTGTCGGAAGAGAACACATAACCCTGCGCCTTGAGTTGCTCGCGCAGCACTTCATGGTTTTCGATGATGCCGTTGTGCACCACCGCGACATTGCCGGAGAAATGCGGGTGAGCATTGCGTTCGCTTGGCGCGCCATGGGTGGCCCAGCGGGTGTGGGCAATGCCGAGGCGTCCCGCCAGCGGATGTTCAGCCAGGGCCGCATCCAGTTCGCTGACCTTGCCCACACGACGGGTACGCTCCAAAGCGCCGTCATTGGTGTACACCGCCACACCGGCACTGTCATAACCCCGGTATTCGAGGCGCTTGAGGCCTTCGACCAGGATGGCGGTGATATTACGTTCAGCTACCGCGCCGACAATTCCACACATGCTTATTTCTCCTGACTGACCGTCGCGCAAATCAAATTGATACCGCGAGCCTGAATCTGATCCCGTGCCTCCTGCGGCAGGCGATCATCGGTGATTAGGGTATGGACGCTGCTCCATGGCAGCTCCAGGTTTGGAATCTTGCGACCGATCTTGTCGGCCTCGACCATCACGATCACTTCCCGCGCCACTTCCGCCATCACTCGGCTCAGGCCGAGCAGTTCATTGAACGTTGTGGTGCCACGCACCAGATCGATGCCATCGGCACCGATGAACAATTGATCGAAGTCGTAAGAGCGTAGTACCTGCTCGGCGACCTGACCCTGGAAGGATTCCGAATGAGGATCCCAGGTTCCACCGGTCATCAGCAGAACAGGTTCATGCTCAAGTTCGCTCAGGGCATTGGCGACATGCAGGGAGTTGGTCATCACCACCAGCCCGGGTTGCTGGCCAAGTTCGGGAATCATCGCGGCCGTGGTGCTGCCGCTGTCGATGATGATACGGGCGTGCTCGCGAATACGGGTGACCGCGGCGCGGGCAATCGCCTGTTTGTATTTGGAAACGTTCTGACTGACATCGGCCACCAGCTCCTGAGGCATGGTGATCGCTCCGCCGTAACGGCGCAGTAGCAGGCCATGGCTTTCCAGCGCGGCCAGATCCTTGCGAATCGTAACTTCCGAAGTTTCGAAACGCTTGGCGAGCTCGTCGACACTGACTTCACCCCGCTCGTTGAGCAAGGCCAGTATGTTGTGGCGGCGTTGGGGTGTATTGCGTTTCGACATGGCCTGATAAATTTCGATTCGAAAGATAACGGAAGCAATCAAAACCGATCAACGCAAAATCGTCAAGCCGGGGATGAAAAAAAAATCGCTGCCCTGGGGCAGCGATTTCTCTGGATTGAGGTGCTGTGGATAACTCAGCTCTTCCTGATTTTCTCGGGACGCTTCCAGCCATCGATGTTTCTCTGCCGCGCACGCCCCACGGCGAGCTGAGCGTTATCCACATTCTGAGTGATGGTCGAACCGGCGGCAGTGGTCGCACCGGAGGAGATATCCACAGGCGCCACCAGCGAGTTGTTGGAACCGATGAACACATCTTCGCCCAACACGGTTTTCCACTTGTTGGCGCCATCGTAGTTGCAGGTGATGGTGCCGGCTCCGATGTTGGTGCGGGCACCGATCTCGGCGTCGCCCAGATAAGTCAGGTGCCCGGCCTTGGCACCCTCGCCCATGCGGGTGTTTTTCAGTTCGACGAAGTTACCCACATGAGCGCGAGCTTCCAGCACGGAACCCGGGCGCAGGCGTGCAAACGGACCGGCTTCGCTGCCCTCGCCCAGCACCGCGCCTTCAATATGACTGTTGGCCTTGATCACCACGCCTTTGCGCAGGGTGCTGTCCTTGATGACGCAGTTCGGGCCGATCACCACGTCATCTTCAATGACCACCTTGCCTTCGAGTATCACGTTGATGTCAATCAGCACGTCGCGACCGACGGTCACTTCGCCACGTACATCGAACCGGGCCGGGTCACGCAGGGTCACACCCTGCGCCATCAGGCGGCGACCGGCGCGCAACTGATAGTGGCGCTCCAGTTCGGACAGTTGCTTGCGATCGTTGGCGCCCTGCACTTCCATCGGATCATGGGGTTGCTCCGTCGCAACCACCAGGCCGTCACCGACCGCCATTTCGATCACATCAGTCAGGTAATACTCGCCTTGGGCATTGTTGTTCGACAGGCGTCCCATCCAGTCGGCCAGATGGCTGGCCGGTACCGCGAGAATGCCTGTGTTGCCTTCGGTGATCATGCGTTGCGCTTCAGTGGCATCCTTGTGCTCGACGATTGCCGCCACCTTGCCGCTGGCATCGCGCACGATACGGCCGTAGCCGGTCGGGTCCTGCAGCTCGACAGTCAACAAGCCCATTTGCCCTGGAACGACATGCTTTAGCAGACGCTGCAGGGTTTCGACCTCGATCAACGGCACGTCTCCGTAGAGAATCAGAACGGTGTCGGAGGTAATGAACGGTACGGCCTGAGCGGTCGCGTGGCCGGTGCCCAACTGCTTGTCTTGCAGCACAAAATTGAGATCATCGGCAGCCAGACGCTCGCGCACCACATCGGCGCCATGGCCGATAACCACGTGAATGCGCTGTGGATCGAGTTGACGCGCACTGTGGATAACATGGCCGAGCATGGAGTCGCCGGCGATCGGGTGCAGCACTTTTGGCAATGCCGAACGCATGCGGGTGCCTTGGCCGGCCGCGAGGATAACGATTTCAAGAGACATGACTGGCTACCAATCCTGGGTGGTCAGCAACTGCGACCGGTTTTTTGAAAGTAGGAAAATAAAAAAGGGTAGCCGAGGCTACCCTTTTTTATCAATCGCACAATAAGTGGCTGACGGATCAACCGCCAAACTTCTTGCGGATCTGCTGGACGGTGCGCAGCTGAGCTGCAGCCTCGGCCAGACGTGCGGACGCAGCTCCGTAGTCGAAATCTGCGCTCTTCTCATGCAGAGCGGCCTCGGCAGCCTTGAGAGCTGCCTGGGCCTGAGCTTCATCCAGGTCGGCGGCACGTTGCACGGTATCGGCAAGCACCTTGACCATGTTCGGCTGAACCTCGAGGAAACCACCGGAGATGTAGAACACCTCGGCTTCCCCGCCTTGCTTGATCAGGCGGATCGGACCCGGCTTGAGATTCGTGATCAACGGCGCGTGGCCCAGAGCGATACCAAGATCACCCAGAGCACCGTGCGCAATCACCATCTCGACCAGACCGGAGAAGATTTCCCCTTCCGCGCTGACGATATCGCAATGGACTGTCATAGCCATCTGATTGCCTCAACCTAAATTAGCGCCCGTTGCCGGGCGCCTGGATTACAGTTTCTTGGCTTTCTCGATCGCTTCTTCGATGCCGCCAACCATGTAGAACGCTTGTTCTGGCAGGTGGTCGTAGTCACCGTTGAGGATGCCTTTGAAGCCAGCAATGGTGTCTTTCAGGGAAACGTATTTACCCGAAGCACCGGTGAAGACTTCAGCCACGAAGAACGGCTGCGACAAGAAGCGCTGGATCTTACGAGCACGAGCTACCAACTGCTTGTCGGTTTCCGACAGCTCGTCCATACCCAGGATCGCAATGATGTCCTTCAGCTCTTTGTAACGCTGCAGCACGTACTGAACGCCACGAGCGGTCTCGTAGTGCTCGTTGCCGATCACGTTCGGGTCCAGCTGACGCGAAGTCGAGTCCAGTGGGTCTACCGCCGGGTAGATACCCAGGGAAGCGATGTCACGGGACAGAACGACGGTGGCGTCCAGGTGAGCAAACGTGGTTGCCGGCGACGGGTCGGTCAGGTCGTCCGCAGGTACGTATACGGCCTGGATCGAAGTGATCGAACCTTGCTTGGTCGAAGTGATACGTTCCTGCAGAACGCCCATCTCTTCAGCCAGAGTCGGCTGGTAACCTACTGCCGAAGGCATACGACCCAGCAGTGCGGATACTTCGGTACCGGCCAGGGTGTAACGGTAGATGTTGTCGACGAACAGCAGAACGTCGTTACCTTCGTCACGGAACTTCTCTGCCATGGTCAGACCGGTCAGCGCTACACGCAGACGGTTTCCCGGTGGCTCGTTCATCTGACCGTAGACCAGGGCTACCTTGTCGAGAACGTTGGAGTCCTTCATCTCGTGGTAGAAGTCGTTACCCTCACGAGTACGCTCGCCCACACCGGCGAACACGGAATAACCGCTGTGCTCGATGGCGATGTTACGGATCAGTTCCATCATGTTTACGGTCTTGCCTACACCGGCACCACCGAACAGACCGACTTTACCGCCCTTGGCGAACGGGCAGACCAGGTCGATAACCTTGATGCCGGTTTCGAGCAGGTCGTTGCCACCTGCCTGTTCAGCGAAGGAAGGAGCGGCGCGGTGGATACCCCAGCGCTCTTCTTCGCCGATCGGGCCGGCTTCGTCGATCGGGTTGCCCAGTACGTCCATGATCCGGCCCAGGGTCGCTTTACCGACCGGTACGGAGATGGCTGCGCCAGTGTTGTTGACGTCCAGACCGCGCTTCAGACCCTCGGTGGAGCCCATCGCAATGGTACGAACCACGCCGTCGCCCAGCTGCTGCTGAACTTCCAGAGTGGTTTCGGCGCCTTGAACCTTCAAGGCGTCGTAGATGCTCGGTACGCTGTCGCGTGGAAATTCCACGTCGATAACGGCGCCGATGATTTGAACGATACGTCCGCTACTCATAGCTGGATCCTCTGAATATTTGAACCGTTAAACCGCGGCAGCGCCGCCGACGATTTCCGAGATCTCTTGGGTGATCGCAGCCTGACGCGCCTTGTTGTAGATCAGCTGCAAGTCGCTGATCAGATCACCGGCGTTGTCGGTAGCGTTCTTCATCGCGATCATCCGCGCAGCTTGTTCGGCCGCGTTGTTCTCGACCACCGCCTGGTACACCTGCGACTCCACGTAACGCACCATCAAGCCGTCAAGCAGCTCTTTGGCGTCCGGTTCGTAGAGGTAGTCCCAGTGGTGCTTGAGTTCTTGATCCGGGGTCGCCACCAGTGGAATCAACTGCTCCACGGTTGGCGTCTGGGTCATGGTGTTGACGAACTTGTTGGACACCACGGACAGGCGGTCGATACGGCCGTCCAGATAAGCATCCAGCATCACCTTGACGCTGCCGATCAGATCATTGATCGACGGCTCTTCACCCAGATGGCTGATAGCTGCAACGACGTTACCGCCGAAGTTGCGGAAAAAGGCCGCACCCTTGCTACCAACGACACACAGATCGATCTCGACGCCGTTTTCGCGGTTTACCGCCATGTCCTTGACCAGGGCCTTGAACAGGTTGGTGTTCAAGCCGCCGCACAGACCACGGTCACTGCTCACCACGACATAGCCGACGCGCTTGACGGCGCGGTCGATCATGAACGGATGGCGGTATTCCGGGTTGGCGTTGGCCAGATGCCCAATTACCTGGCGGATACGCTCCGCATAAGGGCGGCTAGCAGCCATGCGCATTTGTGCCTTGCGCATTTTGCTGACCGCCACTTTTTCCATGGCGCTGGTAATTTTTTGCGTGCTTTTGATGCTCGCAATCTTACTGCGAATCTCTTTTGCGCCTGCCATGTAACACCTATCAGGTTAGCAAGCGGGAGCCTTGCGGCTCCCGCTGCGGCTTACCAGGTTTGGGTGGCCTTGAACTTCTCGATACCGGCTTTCAGGCCAGCGTCGATTTCGTCATTGAAGTCACCCTTCACGTTGATCTTGGCCATCAAATCGGCGTGATCGCGGTTGAAGTAAGCAATCAGCGCTTGCTCGAAGCTGCCGACTTTGGCGATTTCAATGTCAGTCAGGAACCCACGCTCAGCGGCATACAGCGACAGCGACATGTCGGCGATCGACATTGGCGCGTATTGCTTCTGCTTCATCAGCTCGGTAACGCGCTGACCATGCTCAAGTTGCTTGCGGGTCGCTTCGTCCAGGTCAGAAGCGAACTGGGCGAATGCCGCCAGTTCACGGTACTGGGCCAGAGCGGTACGGATACCACCGGACAGCTTCTTGATGATCTTGGTCTGAGCGGCACCACCCACACGGGATACCGAAACACCGGCGTTCACTGCAGGGCGGATGCCCGAGTTGAACATGGCCGATTCCAGGAAGATCTGACCGTCGGTGATGGAGATCACGTTGGTCGGAACGAACGCGGAAACGTCGCCAGCCTGGGTTTCGATGATCGGCAATGCGGTCAGGGAACCGGTTTTGCCGGTCACTGCACCGTTGGTGAACTTCTCTACGTACTCTTCCGAAACGCGGGATGCGCGCTCCAGCAGACGGGAGTGGAGATAGAACACGTCGCCCGGGTAGGCTTCACGTCCTGGTGGACGGCGCAGCAGCAGGGAAATCTGGCGGTAAGCCACTGCTTGCTTGGACAGATCGTCATAAACGATCAGCGCGTCTTCACCGCGGTCGCGGAAGAATTCACCCATGGTGCAACCGGAGTACGGAGCCAGGAACTGCAGTGCTGCAGATTCCGAAGCGCTCGCGGCAACGATGATGGTGTTGGCCAATGCACCGTTTTCTTCCAGCTTGCGAACCACGTTGGCGATGGTCGACTGCTTCTGACCGACCGCTACGTATACGCAGAAAATGCCGCTGTCTTTCTGGTTGATGATCGCGTCGATCGCCAGAGCGGTCTTGCCGATCTGACGGTCACCGATGATCAGCTCACGCTGGCCACGGCCGACAGGGATCATGGCATCGACAGCCTTGTAGCCAGTCTGTACAGGCTGGTCTACCGACTTACGCCAGATCACGCCCGGAGCAACTTTCTCGACCGCGTCGGTCTCGGTGTTGCCCAGTGGACCTTTGCCGTCAACAGGGTTACCCAGTGCGTCGACAACGCGACCCAGCAGTTCCTTACCAACCGGAACTTCGAGGATGCGGCCGGTGCACTTGGCGCTCATGCCTTCAGCCAGAGTCGTGTATGCGCCCAGTACAACGGCACCTACGGAGTCTTGCTCCAGGTTGAGGGCCATACCGTAGACGCCGCCCGGAAACTCGATCATCTCGCCGTACATGACGTCGGCCAGACCGTGAATCCGCACGATACCGTCAGATACGCTGACGACAGTGCCTTCGTTACGGGCTTGGGAGGTCACATCGAGTTTTTCGATGCGGCCCTTGATAATTTCACTTATTTCGGAAGGATTGAGTTGCTGCATTGCTCTGCTGCCCCTTCAAACTCAAGATTTCAATGCTTCGGCCAGTTTCGCGAGTTTGCCGCTAACTGAGCCATCGATAACCAGGTCGCCGGCGCGGATAACGACACCACCTATGAGGGCAGCATCCTCCGCAACTTGCAGGCGCACTTCCCGGTTGAGTCGTGCACTGAGAACCTTGGCGAGTTTGTCTTGCTGTTCTTGGTTCAATGCAAAAGCACTGGTCACTTCAACGTCTACCGATTTCTCTTGTTCGGCCTTGTACAGGTCGAAAAGAGCAGCGATCTCCGGCAGAAGCGGGAGACGGTCGTTTTCGGCAACGACGTGAATGAAATTTTGTGCCTTGGCATCAAACTTGTCGCCGCACACGTCAATGAACGTGGCGGCCTTTTCTGCGCTCGTCAGTCGCGGGGCCTTGAGCACGCGCTGCATGGTGTCGTCTTGCGACACCGCTGCTGCCAGGCCGAGCATGGCTGACCAATTGGCCAGTTGCTGGTGGGCCTGAGCGTGCTCGAAGGCCGCCTTAGCGTAAGGTCGGGCCAACGTGGTCAGTTCTGCCATGATCGCCCTCGCTTAGATTTCAGCAGCCAGTTGGTTAACCAGCTCTGCGTGCGCGTTTTGATCGATTGTCTTGCCCAGGATCTTCGAAGCACCGCCAACGGCCAGGCTACCCACTTGGGCGCGCAGCGCATCTTTGACACTGTTCAGTTCCTGTTCGATCTCGGCCTGAGCCTGAGCCTTCACACGGTCAGCTTCGACGCGAGCCTGTTCACGGGCTTCGTCAACAATCTGGTTACCGCGTTTCTTGGCTTGCTCGATGATTTCAGCTGCCTGAGCTTTCGCTTCGCGCAGTTGCTGACCCGCTTTCTCTTGGGCCAGCTCCAGGTCGCGAGCTGCTCGGTTGGCAGCGTCCAGACCATCGGCGATCTTCTTTTGACGTTCGCGCAGTGCCGTGATGACCGGAGGCCATACGAACTTCATGCAGAACAGTACAAAAATCAGGAACGCAACGGACTGGCCAATCAGGGTCGCATTAATGTTCACGCCAACACCTCGCAGTTACGTTGTCCATCACATCAAATCAATCGGAAGATCCGAATGATTAGCCAGCGATCTGACCAACGAACGGGTTCGCAAAGGTGAAGAACAGAGCGATACCAACACCGATCATGGTTACGGCGTCGAGCAGACCGGCAACGATGAACATTTTAACTTGCAGCATTGGAACCATTTCCGGCTGACGCGCTGCGCCTTCCAGGAACTTGCCGCCCAGCAGGCCGAAACCAATTGCGGTACCCAGTGCGCCCAGGCCGATCAACAGTGCAACAGCGATAGCGGTTAGACCAACTACAGTTTCCATCTTTCCTCCCGACTTTTACGTCGTATGGTTTAGGTTTTTTAGATTAAAGCGGTAAAACAAATCGTTTCAGCGGCCCCGTGAGGAACCCCCTCCCGTTTGACCGGGAGGGACATCAGACCGGCCGAGACCGGTCTTAATGGTTTTCTTCGTGCGCCATCGACAGGTAGACGATGGTCAGCATCATGAAGATGAACGCCTGCAGGGTGATGATCAGGATGTGGAACACCGCCCACGCCCACTGCAGCGCAACGCCCAGGCCGCTGAGCCAGAGCAGGCCGCTGCCGAACATCACAGCGATCAGGATGAACACCAGCTCGCCGGCATACATGTTGCCGAACAGACGCAGGGCCAGAGAGATCGGTTTGGCGATCAGGGTCACGAATTCCAGCAGGAAGTTCACCGGGATCAGCAGCGCCTGAACGAAGATGTTCTTGCTGCCGAACGGGTGCAGGGTCAGCTCGCCGATGAAGCCGCCGATGCCCTTGACCTTGATGCTGTAGAAAATGATCAGTGCGAAAACCGAGAACGCCATGCCCAGGGTCGCGTTCGGGTCGGTAGTCGACACGGCACGGAACGGGATGTGGTGGTCGCCGGAGATCAGGATGGCCAGCTGAGGAATCCAGTCGACCGGTACCAGGTCGACGGCGTTCATCAGGAACACCCAGACGAAGATGGTCAGTGCCAGCGGTGCGATCACCGGGCTACGGCCATGGAAGCTGTCTTTCACGCTGCCATCGACGAATTCGACCAGCACTTCAACGAAGTTCTGCAGTGCACCTGGCTGACCGGAAGTCGCCTTCTTGGCCGCCATGCGGAAAAGAATGACGAAAATCAGACCCAGTGCGACCGACCAGCCGAGGGTATCGACGTGGAAAGCCCAGAAACCCATTTCCTTGGCTTCTGCTGCGGTGTGGGCAAAGCCCCAGCCGCCGTTGGGTAGCTGACCGAAGGTCAGGTTCTGCAAGTGGTGCTGGATATAGCCCGAAGCGGTTGTTTCTGCCATGGTTGCCTCAAACGCCCTAAGGTCTCGAAAGTCTTGTTCTCATCAGCAGGGGAGCGAACCAGCTGACCGACTGAGTCAGCACGAAGGCGCCGAATACAGCGATCGGCGCCAGTGGCTTCACACCTGCAAACACCAGTGCAAAAAGCACTGCCGTCAAAATCAGTTTGCCTGCCTCGCCGGCATAGAAAGACCGGACGATGGACTGGGCTGCTCGGGCGCCGGAAAACCGAAATGCCTTGTGAGCGAAATAAACATTGGGCAGCAAGGCTATCAGGCCTCCGCAAAGTCCCGAGTATCCGGCAACGACTCCGTGCCATTGCCAGAGCGCCAAAGCGGCAATGAGCAAAATGACAAATTGAGCCATCAACACCGGAAAAACCGCCAGGCGATGGAAGGGCAGGCGGTTTGGCTTGCGGGTTTCCATCACGATTGCTCTCCAATGGTCGGCTGCCGAAATTCAATAACTTGGCATAATTTGTGCCGACAAAATGCGCGCAGAGTATAGGGGCGGTTCTGCCCCTATTCAACTGTCAGGTAGTGATTTCCGACTGCGCGCTACAAGAGCAATTGTTTCAGCGGATGTGTGCAAGCACACCTTGAAGCTCGTCGAGCGAGTTGTAGCCGATCACCAGTTGACCCTTTCCCTTCTTGCCGTGGCGGATCTGCACCGCAGAGCCAAGGCGCTCGGCCAGACGTTGTTCGAGCCGGGCGATATCCGGGTCGGGTTTTGCCGGTTCGACCGGCGCGGGTTTGCCACTCAGCCACTGGCGAACCAGTGCTTCAGTCTGGCGCACTGTAAGGCCGCGTGCGACAACATGTCGCGCCCCTTCCACCTGCTGATTGTCCGGCAGACCGAGCAATGCACGGGCATGACCCATTTCCAGGTCGCCGTGGGACAACATGGTCTTGATGACTTCCGGCAGTGCGATGAGTCGCAGCAGGTTGGCCACAGTGACGCGAGACTTGCCCACAGCCTCGGCCACCTGTTGCTGGGTGAGCTGGAATTCCTGCTGCAAGCGCTGCAGGGCCACCGCTTCCTCGATGGGGTTCAGGTCTTCGCGCTGGATGTTTTCGATCAGGGCAATGGCGATCGCGGTTTCATCCGGCACATCACGGACCATGGCCGGAATGGTTTCCTGCCCGGCCTGCTGGCTGGCACGCCAGCGACGTTCACCTGCGATGATTTCAAAGCGGCCACCACCGATCGGGCGAACCACGATCGGTTGCATCACGCCCTGAGTCTTGATCGATTGCGCCAGCTCTTCCAGCGCCTGGGGATCCATGTCCCGGCGCGGCTGATACTTGCCACGCTGCAACAGATCCAGCGGCAGGTGCTGCAACTCACGGCTGTCAGCCTGCGCAGCCTGTTCTTCCAGGGCGCTGACAGTCGGACCGCTCAGCAGTGCATCCAGTCCACGTCCGAGACCTCGTTTCTTGACGGCCATGGGGATTCCTTAAGTTGGCTGGGCAGCGGCGATGCGTGAATTTTTGCGCTGGCGGCGAACCATCTCGCCTGCCAGAGCGAGATAGGCCAGCGCTCCACGCGACTGCTTGTCGTAGGCCAGCGCCGGCATGCCGTAGCTCGGTGCTTCGGCCAGGCGGACGTTGCGCGGGATCACCGTGTCGTACAGCTGATCGCCGAAGTGTTCCTTGAGCTGCGCCGATACATCGTTCATCAGACTCAGACGCGGGTCGTACATGGTCCGCAGCAGGCCTTCGACCTTGAGGTCCGGGTTCAACAGCTCGGCGATGCGCTTGATGTTATCCACAAGGTCGCTCAAACCTTCGAGCGCAAAGTATTCGCACTGCATGGGGATAATCACCCCGTCGGCGGCAACCAAAGCGTTCAGCGTGAGCATCGACAGCGATGGCGGGCAGTCGATCAGAATGTAATCGTAATTTTCACGGACCGGCGCCAGCGCGCTGCGCAGGCGACTTTCCTTCATCTGCATTTCCAGCAGCACCACTTCGGCCGCCGTCAGATCACGGTTGGCCGGCAGCAGTTGATAACCGCCGTGTTCGGAAAAATGCATGGCCTGGGCCAGATCGCATTCGCCGATCAACAGGTCGTAGACCGAGTTTTCCAGGCCATGTTTATCCACACCGCTACCCATGGTGGCGTTGCCCTGTGGATCGAGATCGATCAACAGCACCCGGCGCTTGGTCGCGACCAGGGATGCTGCGAGGTTGATGCAGGTGGTGGTCTTGCCCACACCACCCTTCTGGTTCGCTATCGCGAATACCTTAGCCATTCTTGCTTGTGTTCCCAATCATGCCGTGCGGCGCAGTATCAGCAGATGGCGTTGGCCCTGGCAACCGGGTACGGCCAGGGCGTGTTCGCTATCGAGTTTGAAGTCTGCCGGCAATGCTACCAGCTCATCGGCCGGATGAACGCCCTTCATTGCCAGCCAGCGCGTATCGGCGTCGCCGAGGTGGCGAGTCCAGTTGGTGAAATTCTCCATGCTGCTGAATGCCCGGGAAATGATCCCGTTGAAAGGTTCTGCAGGCTGGAAGGCTTCGACGCGGCTGTGGATAACTTGCAGATTGTCCAGTTTGAGCTCAAGTTTGACCTGGGTCAGAAAGCGGGTTTTCTTGCCGTTGCTGTCCAGGCAGGTCACTGGCGAATCCGGATACAGGATCGCCAAAGGAATACCAGGCATGCCTCCGCCGCTGCCGACATCCAGCCAGCGACCGTTTTCGACGAACGACATCACGCTCAGACTGTCGAGCAAATGGCGGGAAACCATTTCGTCCGGATCGCGAACGGCAGTCAGGTTGTAGGCCTGGTTCCATTTGATCAACAGGGCCAGATAACCCAGCAGCAATTCGTGCTGGGCCTCTGTGAGATTGACACCGAGCTCACGGGCTCCTGTGGATAACTCTTCGGCGTGTTGCGAAGTGACCTTAGAACTCAAGCGCTTTGCTCCAACTGACGGCCCGCGCCGCGTTTTTTCAAATGAATCATCAACAGCGAAATCGCTGCCGGGGTCACGCCCGGGATCCGCGAAGCCTGGCCCAGCGTCTCGGGACGCGTGGCGCTCAGCTTGCTCTGAATCTCCTTGGAGAGACCGGAAATGCTGGTGTATTCGATATCCACAGGCAATTTCGTGTCTTCGCTGGCGCGCAAACGGGCGATTTCGTCCTGCTGACGGTCGATGTAACCGGCATATTTGGTCTTGATCTCGACCTGCTCGGCGACCTGTGGGTCTTGCGCACCCGGCCCGGTCACTTCGACCAGACCAGCGTAGTCGATTTCCGGACGACTCAAGAGATTGAGCAAGTTGTATTCGTGGGACAGCGGTGTGCCGAATTTTTCCGCAATCGCATCCCCCTGCGGCGTGCCCGGACGAACCCAGGTGCTTTTCAGGCGTTGTTCTTCAAGTTCGATGTTTTCGCGTTTCTTGCAGAACGCCGCCCAACGCGCGTCATCGACCAGACCCAGTTCGCGACCTTTTTCGGTCAGGCGCAAGTCCGCGTTGTCCTCGCGCAGGATCAGGCGGTACTCGGCACGTGAAGTGAACATGCGGTACGGCTCCTGGGTGCCGAGGGTGATCAGGTCGTCGACCAATACCCCGATGTACGCCTCATCGCGACGCGGGCACCAGGCTTCCTTGCCCTTGGCCCGCAGTGCGGCGTTCGCGCCAGCCAGCAGACCTTGAGCGCCGGCTTCTTCGTAACCGGTGGTGCCGTTGATCTGGCCAGCGAAGAACAGACCGCCGATGACTTTGGTTTCCAGGCTGTACTTCAGATCCCGTGGATCGAAGTAGTCGTACTCGATCGCGTAACCCGGACGCACGATGTGCGCGTTTTCCATGCCGCGGATCGATTGCACGATCTGCAATTGCACGTCGAACGGCAGGCTTGTGGATATCCCGTTCGGATACAGCTCATGGGTGGTCAGGCCTTCCGGCTCGATGAACACCTGATGGCTTTCCTTGTCGGCAAAACGGTGGATCTTGTCTTCGATGGACGGGCAGTAACGCGGACCGATGCCCTCGATTTCTCCGGCGGCGGAATACATCGGCGAACGATCGAGGTTCGAAGCGATGATTTCGTGGGTACGGGCGTTGGTGTGGGTGATCCAGCAACTCACCTGCCGTGGATGCTGTTCCTTGTTGCCCAAAAACGACATCACCGGGATCGGCGTATCGCCTGGCTGCTCGGTCATGACCGAGAAATCCACAGATCGGCCATCGATGCGCGGCGGTGTACCGGTCTTCAACCGGCCGACACGCAGTGGCAGTTCACGAAGACGACGAGCCAACGCAATGGACGGCGGATCACCGGCGCGACCGCCGGAGTAGTTCTGCAAGCCGATGTGGATAAGTCCGCCCAGGAACGTACCGGTGGTCAATACCACGGAATCTGCAAAGAAGCGCAGACCCATTTGCGTGACCACACCACGCACCTGCTCCTGCTCGACGATGAGGTCGTCAGCGGCCTGTTGAAATATCCACAGGTTCGGCTGGTTCTCCAGGATTTCGCGGACAGCGGCCTTGTAAAGAATCCGGTCGGCTTGTGCACGGGTTGCACGCACGGCCGGGCCTTTACGGCTGTTCAATACACGAAACTGGATGCCACCCAGATCGGTAGCCGTGGCCATCGCGCCGCCGAGGGCATCGATTTCCTTGACCAGATGGCTTTTGCCGATGCCGCCGATGGCCGGGTTGCAACTCATGGCACCGAGGGTTTCCACGTTATGCGTCAGCAGCAGGGTTTTTGCCCCCATGCGTGCTGAGGCCAGTGCTGCCTCGGTACCGGCATGACCGCCGCCGATGACGATCACTTCAAAACGGGAAGGGAAATCCACCACGCACCTCGTGCCTGCTTAAGTAGGTATTCAGGAATAGTTTGAGATCAGGTTTCTGGACCTGGTCGACAAGTATAGGGACTTCGCCCTTCCTAAAGAACCCTTTGCACAAAATTTAACCAGCTGTGGAGAACTCGCGGTTAAAAAAATAAAAAAGAGAGAAATTTATAAAACCCTTGTTTTAAAGCTTATTCTTACTGCACCTGATTTCTGTGGATAGATTTCTACAGGCCTTTATTTTCGATGTGTACAGAGATTCAAAACCCTGTGCCCATGTCACCGTGAGGCCCTTGGATAACCGGTGTAAGCCTGTGGATGAATGAGATGGTTATCCACAGAGGCGGTTATATCCAGTTTTGAAGCTCTGTTATCAACTGTCCTTAACGGCAGTTATTCACAGGGCTTGATCCACAGTATTCGGATGAGTGAGCACGCAGCGGACAGGAGAAATCCGCTCAGGGAGAAGGAATCTGCCCGGGGCTGGAAGCAAAGAAATGCAAAGAGAAGGAACAGACAGGTCGCGAACGGACCTGTCTGTGGACAACGGAAGGGTTATTTACCGATGCAGAAACTGGAAAAGATCCGCCCGAGCAGATCATCGGAGCTGAACGCCCCGGTAATTTCCCCGAGGGACTGTTGAGCCTGACGCAGATCTTCTGCCAACAACTCGCCGGCCCCCGCCAGGGTCAGCTGTGCACGGCCATGTTCAAGAGCAGCGCTGGCATGGCGCAAGGCTTCCAGATGACGACGACGTGCGCTGAAGCTGCTTTCCGAGGTCTGCTCGTAACCCATGCAGGCCTTGAGGTGATCGCGCAGCAGATCCAGGCCTTCGCCGGCAGCCTTGGCGCTCAGGCTGATGGTCACATGGCCATCGTCGCTGACTTCCAGGGCAATCGCTTCACCGGTCAGGTCCGCCTTGTTGCGAATCAGGGTGACCTTTGCCGGATCCGGTCGGGTTTCAAGGAATTCGGGCCATAACGCGAAAGGATCGGCCGCTTCCGGAGCCGTAGCATCGACCACCAACAGTACTCGATCGGCTTCGCCGATGGCTTTCAGCGCACGTTCTACACCGATCTTTTCCACATGGTCGTCGGTATCGCGCAATCCGGCAGTGTCTACGACATGCAGCGGCATGCCATCGATGTGGATATGTTCGCGCAGGATATCCCGGGTCGTACCGGCGATTTCCGTCACGATGGCGGCTTCTCGCCCAGCCAGTGCATTCAACAGACTGGATTTGCCGGCATTCGGACGACCGGCAATCACCACGGTCATACCGTCACGCAGCAACGCTCCCTGCCCGGCTTCACGCAACACGGTGGATAACTCGTCACGAACCTTGTCGAGCATGCTCAGCACATGGCCATCGGCAAGGAAGTCGATTTCTTCTTCCGGAAAATCGATGGCAGCCTCGACATAAATGCGCAGGCCGATCAGTTGTTCGGTGAGGTTATGCACACGTTGGGAAAAGGCGCCCTGCAAGGAACGCAACGCATTACGTGCAGCCTGTGCAGAACTGGCTTCGATCAGGTCGGCGATCGCCTCGGCCTGGGCCAGGTCGAGTTTGTCATTGAGGAAAGCGCGTTCACTGAATTCCCCCGGACGGGCCAGACGGCAACCCAGTTCCAGACAACGTTTGAGCAACATGTCGAGGACGATCGGACCGCCGTGGCCCTGCAGTTCCAGCACATCTTCGCCGGTGAACGAGTTCGGGCCGGGGAAATACAGCGCCAGACCTTCGTCCAGCACCTGTTGATCGTCACTGAAGAACGGGCCGTAGTGAGCGAACCGTGGTTTCAGTTCACGGCCGCTGATGGCTTTGGCTGCAACGCCAGCCAACGGCCCGGAGATCCGAACGATGCCCACGCCACCACGGCCCTGGGCGGTGGCGACGGCTGCGATGGTTTCACGAGGTACGCTCATAACCGGTATCCAGACAGAAATGGCAGATAGCAAAACGCCCCACTAGGGGGCGTTTCGAATGGTGTTATCCACAGAGTAAGTTACGCCTCGGCTTTTTTCGTCGCCGATTCGATCTTACGCGTGATGTACCACTGTTGGGCAATCGACAGGCAGTTGTTCACAACCCAGTACAGCACCAGACCGGCCGGGAACCACAGGAAGAAGAAGGTGAAGATGATCGGCATCATTTTCATGACCTTCGCCTGCATCGGATCCGGCGGAGTCGGGTTCAGACGCTGCTGGATGAACATGGTCGCGCCCATGATGATCGGCAGGATGAAGAACGGATCCTTGATCGACAGGTCGGTGATCCACAGCATGAACGGCGCCTGGCGCATTTCCACGCTTTCCAGCAGAACCCAGTACAGCGAAAGGAAAACCGGCATCTGCACCAGGATCGGCAGGCAGCCACCCAGCGGATTGATTTTCTCTTTCTTGTACAGCTCCATCATGGCTTGCGACATTTTCTGCCGGTCATCGCCATGTTGTTCTTTCAACGCAGCCAGTTTCGGAGCCACGGCACGCATGCGGGCCATCGACTTGTAGCTGGCGGCCGACAGAGGGAAGAAAATTCCCTTGATCAGCATGGTCAGGAAGATGATCGACCAGCCCCAGTTGCCGACAATCGCGTGGATATGTTGCAGCAGCCAGAAGATCGGCTGGGCAATGAACCACAGAATGCCGTAGTCGACGGTCAGTTCCAGACCTGGGGACAACTCCTTCAGGACAGCCTGGCTTTTCGGGCCGGCGTACAGAATGGCGCCGGTTTCAACTTTTGCACCTGGTGCCGCGGTCAGCGAAGGACCGGTGTAACCGATGATGTAGTTGCCTTTGCTGTCTTTACGGGTCTGGACGATGTTGTTTTCGCCTTTCGGCGCAACCCATGCCGTCACGAAGTAGTGCTGCAGCCAGGCGACCCAGCCACCGGTGACGGTTTCCTTGAGCTGACCCTTGTCCATGTCCTTCATGGACACTTTCTTGTAGGGCTCGGAACTTGTCCACAGGGCGGCGCCCAGGTAAGTCGCAGTACCGGTAGCGGTGGTCGACGAAGGATCGGCGCTGTTGTCACGCTTCAACTGCGCAAACATCGAACCGGTCCAGGGCTGAGCGCTCTGGTTATCCACAAGGTAGGTCACGGTCACGTCATACAGGCCACGTTTCAGGGTGAAACGCTTGATGTAGTTGACGCCGTCCTTGCTGAATTTCAGGTCGACGACCAATTGGTCCTGACCGTCGGCCAGTTGATAACTTTTCTTCTCCGAGGAGTAGACCGGACGGCCGGCCGGATTGGCGTCCGGGCCGTTGGTGCCGATCAGCCCGCTTTGCGCCAGATAAGTACGTTCACCGCCGTTGTCGAACAGCTGGAACGGAACATCCGGACGGTCCTGACGACGTGGATACAGTGGCAAGGTCAGTTGTGCAACGTCACCGCCTTGTGGGTCGATCGCCAGATCGAGCACGTCGGTTTTGACCTGGATCAGATCCTTGCTGGCAGCGACCGGGACTTCTGCAGGTGCGCTGGTATCGCTTGCGGCATGCGGAATATCGTCACTGACGGAAGCGTTATTGCCAGGAACGGTGTCCGGCAAACCGGAGGTGGTCGTGCTGGAAGCAACATTCTGAGTCGGCAGGGCAGCCTGGCCATAATCCTGGTTCCATTTAAGAACCATGACGTAGGACACGATTGCCAGGGCGACGATCAGGATCGTGCGTTTGATATCCATGATTACTCGGCCATCGAAGAAGAACGGGAGGTAGGGACAGGTGGAACCGGGTCATAACCACCGGGATTCCACGGATGACAGCGACCTAAACGACGAAAGGTCAGCCAGCCACCGCGAAGAAGACCATGATTTTCGATGGCTTCCAACGCGTAGCAGGAACAACTGGGGTAGAAACGACAGTGACTGGCCATCAGGGGGCTAATGGCGTAGCGGTAAAACTGGATCGGAACGAGTGCCAGTTTACGCATCTGGACTGTCTACCCCTACAGTTTCGGTTTTGGCTGCCGGTGCCGGCTTGTTGCGCGCCAGACGTTTCCAGAGTTTGCCGAAATGCTGAATCAATTCGGGGTTTTCTACATCGCCCAAACCTTTGCGCGCGACGATAACGATGTCCCAGCCGACCAGTGAATCCTGGTGCAGGCGAAACGATTCGCGCATAAGACGTTTGAGACGATTGCGCTCGACGGAGAGCTTTACGCTCTTTTTCCCGATGACCAACCCTAGACGGGGGTGATCGAGATCGTTGTTGCGCGCAAGGAGCAGGAGATTTTTCCCCGGAACCTTGCCGGTAGGGGAGTCAAAGACCGCCTTGAAGTGCCGGGGGGTAAGCAGACGCTTTTCCCGACTGAAGTCCTGACTCACCTCCAGTGCCGGATTATCAAACTGCCAGACGTGCGCGGCCTTTGGCGCGACGACGCGACAGTACGGCACGACCGTTCTTGGTAGCCATGCGAGCACGGAAACCGTGGGTACGAGCGCGTTTGATAGTGCTTGGTTGGAAAGTGCGTTTCATGTCGTGTTACCTGGTTCGTCCACAACGGGCCGGAATGGCCCCCGTTTTAAGAGACCGGGGATTCTAGAGAAAGCAAGTCCACAGGTCAATTTCCAACCAGCGTTTCCTTATAAATAGATCCCGGATGCCTCGACGCTCGAAACCTTGTCGACCAGACATAAAAATAAAGAAGCGAAGTATTTAAAGCTTTTCTGTAAAGCTTGTAAAAGCTAGGCTAGCCCATGTCTGTGGATAACTGTCTCAAGTCCTTATTCGACGTGATGTACAGAGAATGACAACTACGGTGGAAAACCGTGATCAGCCTGTGCTGCGCGACCGGATAACCTGTGTGTGGAAGGTGGTGTTATCCACAGGCGGATTATCCACCGGGTTTCGCCCCCGGTTGTCCAGTGCTCTCAGCTGTATTTATCCACAGAGCTTATTCACACACCGTCGGTCGCTTTTTCGTGGGTTAACGTATTGATAAATCATGTCCACCGGGCAACCTGCGTGTGGATAAGTGAACGTCCCGCCGCTACAATGGCCGCTTGTTTTTTGCCTCACCGGCTTTCAACTTAGGGGATTTCCGTGTCAGTGGAACTTTGGCAGCAGTGCGTGGAGCTTTTGCGCGAAGAGCTGCCAGCCCAACAATTCAACACCTGGATCCGTCCATTACAGGTCGAAGCCGAAGGCGACGAGTTGCGTGTCTATGCACCGAACCGTTTTGTTCTGGACTGGGTCAACGAAAAGTACCTCGGGCGCGTCCTTGAACTGCTGGATGAGCATGGCAACGGTCTGGCGCCATCGCTTTCCTTATTAATAGGCAGCAAACGCAGTTCTGCCCCACGCGCAGCGCCGAACGCTCCGCTGGCCGCGGCGGCAGCGTCTCAGCTGCAAGCCAGCGCGGCTCCAGTCAGCGCTCCGGCTCCGGTTCCGGCTTCTGCCCCGGCCAAGCCGGCGACGCAGAAAACCGAGGAAGTCAGCGAAGAGCCGTCCCGCGACAGTTTCGATCCGATGGCAGGCGCTGCTTCGCAGCAAGCCCCGGTTCGTGCCGAACAGCGTACCGTGCAGGTTGAAGGCGCACTCAAGCACACGAGTTATCTGAACCGTACGTTTACCTTCGAAAACTTTGTCGAAGGTAAATCCAACCAGCTCGCCCGTGCGGCGGCCTGGCAAGTGGCAGACAATCCCAAGCACGGCTACAACCCGCTCTTCCTTTATGGCGGCGTGGGTCTGGGTAAGACGCACCTGATGCATGCGGTGGGCAACCATCTATTAAAGAAGAACCCGAATGCCAAGGTCGTCTACCTGCATTCCGAGCGTTTCGTCGCCGACATGGTCAAGGCGCTGCAACTGAACGCGATCAACGAGTTCAAGCGTTTCTATCGCTCGGTGGACGCCCTGCTGATCGACGACATTCAGTTCTTTGCCCGCAAGGAGCGTTCACAGGAAGAGTTTTTCCACACCTTCAACGCCCTGCTTGAAGGTGGCCAGCAGGTCATTCTCACCAGTGACCGCTACCCGAAGGAAATCGAAGGCCTTGAAGAGCGCCTGAAATCCCGTTTCGGTTGGGGTCTGACGGTCGCCGTCGAACCGCCGGAGCTGGAAACCCGCGTAGCCATCCTGATGAAGAAGGCCGACCAGGCCAAGGTCGAGCTGCCGCACGATGCGGCATTCTTCATTGCCCAACGCATTCGCTCCAACGTCCGTGAGCTGGAAGGCGCGCTGAAACGCGTGATCGCCCATTCGCACTTCATGGGCCGCGACATCACCATCGAGCTGATTCGCGAATCCCTGAAAGACCTGTTGGCATTGCAGGATAAACTGGTCTCTGTGGATAACATTCAGCGCACCGTCGCCGAGTACTACAAGATCAAGATCTCCGACCTGCTGTCCAAGCGCCGCTCGCGCTCGGTCGCTCGTCCGCGTCAGGTGGCCATGGCGCTGTCCAAGGAACTGACCAACCACAGCCTGCCGGAAATCGGCGATGTGTTTGGCGGTCGTGACCATACGACGGTGTTGCACGCCTGCCGCAAGATCAACGAACTTAAGGAATCCGACGCGGACATCCGCGAGGACTACAAGAACCTGCTGCGTACTCTGACCACTTGATGAACACCAGCGCAGCTTATTAAGGCAAGGGACTAGACCATGCATTTCACCATTCAACGCGAAGCCCTGTTGAAACCCCTGCAACTGGTCGCAGGCGTCGTCGAGCGCCGACAGACCTTGCCGGTACTGTCCAATGTGCTGCTGGTCGTCGATGGCCAGCAGCTGTCGCTGACCGGTACCGACCTGGAAGTCGAACTGGTCGGTCGCGTTCAACTCGAAGAGCCTGCCGAAACAGGTTCCATCACCGTGCCGGCGCGCAAGCTGATGGATATCTGCAAGAGCCTGCCGAACGATGCACTGATCGACATCAGGGTCGACGAGCAGAAGCTGGTGGTGAAGGCCGGTCGTAGCCGCTTCACCCTGTCGACCCTGCCGGCCAATGACTTCCCGACCGTGGAAGAAGGCCCGGGTTCGCTGACCACCAGCCTGGATCAGAGCAAACTGCGTCGCCTCATCGAGCGCACCAGTTTCGCCATGGCCCAGCAAGACGTGCGTTACTACCTCAACGGTATGTTGCTGGAAGTGTCGACCGGTGTGATCCGTGCTGTGGCGACCGATGGTCACCGTCTGGCCATGTGCTCGATGCAGGCCGATATCGGTCAGCAGGATCGCCATCAGGTGATCGTGCCGCGCAAAGGTATTCTCGAACTGGCACGCCTGCTGACCGAACCGGACGGCAACGTCAGCATCGTCCTCGGTCAACATCACATCCGTGCGACCACCGGCGAATTCACCTTCACTTCGAAACTGGTCGACGGCAAGTTCCCTGATTACGAGCGCGTTCTGCCAAAGGGCGGCGACAAGCTGGTACTGGGTGATCGCCAGGCACTGCGCGAAGCGTTCAGCCGTACCGCGATTCTGTCCAACGAGAAGTACCGCGGCATTCGTCTGCAACTGGCCAGCGGTCAGTTGAAGATTCAGGCCAACAACCCGGAGCAGGAAGAAGCGGAAGAAGAAGTGGGCGTGGAATACAACGGCGGCTCGCTGGAAATCGGCTTCAACGTCAGCTATCTGCTCGACGTGCTGGGCGTGATGACCACCGAGCAGGTTCGCCTGATTCTGTCCGACTCCAACAGCAGTGCGCTGCTGCAGGAGTCCGATAACGACGATTCGGCTTACGTTGTCATGCCGATGCGTCTGTAATCAGCTGACTCTGGATGTCGCTAAGTCGCGTCTCGGTCACCGCGGTGCGCAATCTGCACCCGGTGACCTTCTCCCCCTCTCCCCGAATCAACATTCTTTACGGCGCCAACGGCAGCGGCAAAACCAGTGTTCTGGAAGCCATTCATCTGCTGGGGCTTGCCCGTTCGTTTCGCAGCACACGACTGTTGCCGGTCATCCAGTATGAGCAACTCGCCTGTACCGTATTCGGGCAGGTGGAGCTCGCTGAGGGTGGTCACAGCGCATTGGGGATTTCTCGCGACCGTCAGGGCGAATTCCAGATCCGCATCGACGGTCAGAATGCCCGTAGCGCCGCGCAACTGGCGGAAATGTTGCCGCTGCAGTTGATCAATCCGGACAGTTTTCGTCTGCTGGAAGGCGCACCGAAGATCCGCCGGCAATTCCTCGACTGGGGCGTATTCCATGTCGAGCCGCGCTTCATGGCCACCTGGCAGCGTTTGCAGAAGGCCTTGCGCCAGAGAAACTCCTGGCTGCGGCATGGTACACTTGACGCCGTTTCGCAGGCGGTTTGGGACAGGGAACTGTGCCAGGCCAGCGCTGAAATCGATGAATACCGCCGCGCCTATATCAAAGCCTTGAAACCGGTCTTTGAGCAGACCTTGAGCGAACTGGTTGAGCTTGAAGGTTTGACGCTCAGCTATTACCGAGGCTGGGACAAGGATCGCGAACTGAGTGACGTGCTTGCCGGATCCTTGCAGCGTGACCAGCAAATGGGTCATACCCAGGCCGGGCCGCAACGTGCTGATTTGCGTCTTAGACTCGGCGCACACAATGCCGCGGACATCTTGTCCCGGGGTCAGCAGAAGCTGCTGGTCTGTGCGTTGCGGATTGCCCAGGGGCATCTGGTGAGCCAGGCCCGGCGCGGTCAGTGTATTTATCTGGTGGATGACCTGCCGTCCGAGCTGGACGAGAGCCACCGTCGCGCGCTGTGCCGCTTGCTGGAAGACTTACGCTGCCAGGTCTTTATCACCTGTGTAGATCATGAATTATTGAGGGAAGGCTGGCAGACGGAAACGCCAGTCGCTCTGTTCCACGTGGAACAGGGCCGTATCACCCAGACCCACGACCATCGGGAGTGAAGGCATTGAGCGAAGAAAATACGTACGACTCATCGAGCATTAAAGTGCTGAAAGGCCTGGATGCCGTGCGCAAACGTCCCGGTATGTACATTGGTGATACCGATGATGGCAGCGGTCTGCACCACATGGTGTTCGAGGTGGTCGACAACTCGATCGACGAAGCCCTCGCCGGCCATTGCGACGATATCAGCATCATCATCCACCCGGATGAGTCCATCACCGTCAGAGACAACGGTCGTGGCATCCCGGTAGACGTGCACAAAGAGGAAGGCGTATCCGCTGCCGAGGTCATCATGACCGTCCTCCACGCCGGCGGTAAGTTCGACGACAACTCCTACAAGGTATCCGGCGGTCTGCACGGTGTAGGTGTTTCGGTGGTGAACGCGCTGTCCGAAGAGCTGGTCCTGACCGTGCGCCGCAGTGGCAAGATCTGGGAACAGACCTACGTCCACGGCGTACCTCAGGCGCCGATGGCCATCGTTGGCGACAGCGAAACCACCGGTACCCAGATCCACTTCAAGGCTTCCAAGGAAACCTTCAAGAACATTCACTTCAGCTGGGACATTCTGGCCAAGCGTATCCGTGAACTGTCCTTCCTCAACTCCGGTGTCGGTATCGTCCTCAAGGATGAGCGCACCGGCAAGGAAGAGCTGTTCAAATACGAAGGCGGCCTGCGTGCGTTCGTTGAATACCTGAACACCAACAAGACTGCGGTCAACCAGGTATTCCACTTCAACATCCAGCGTGATGATGGCATCGGCGTGGAAATCGCCCTGCAGTGGAACGACAGCTTCAACGAGAACCTGTTGTGCTTCACCAACAACATTCCGCAGCGCGACGGTGGCACCCACCTGGTGGGCTTCCGTTCCGCGCTGACGCGTAACCTGAACAACTACATCGAGCAGGAAGGTCTGGCGAAGAAGCACAAGGTCGCCACCACCGGTGACGATGCCCGTGAAGGCCTGACCGCGATCATCTCGGTGAAGGTGCCGGATCCGAAGTTCAGCTCGCAGACCAAGGACAAGCTGGTGTCTTCCGAAGTGAAGACCGCGGTCGAGCAGGAAATGGGCAAGTACTTCTCCGACTTCCTGTTGGAAAACCCGAACGAAGCCAAACTGGTTGTCGGCAAGATGATCGATGCCGCCCGTGCCCGTGAAGCGGCGCGCAAGGCCCGTGAGATGACCCGCCGCAAAGGCGCACTGGACATCGCCGGCCTGCCGGGCAAGCTGGCCGACTGCCAGGAAAAAGACCCGGCGCTGTCCGAACTGTACCTCGTGGAAGGTGACTCCGCGGGCGGCTCTGCCAAGCAGGGACGTAACCGCAAGACCCAGGCGATCCTGCCGCTGAAGGGCAAGATCCTCAACGTCGAGAAAGCCCGATTCGACAAGATGATCTCGTCCCAGGAAGTGGGCACCCTGATTACTGCACTGGGCTGCGGTATCGGTCGCGAAGAGTACAACATCGACAAGCTGCGTTATCACAACATCATCATCATGACCGATGCTGACGTCGACGGTTCGCACATCCGTACCCTGCTGCTGACCTTCTTCTTCCGTCAGTTGCCGGAGCTGATCGAGCGCGGCTACATCTATATCGCCCAGCCGCCGCTGTACAAGGTCAAGAAAGGCAAGCAAGAGCAATACATCAAAGACGACGACGCCATGGAAGAGTACATGACGCAGTCGGCCCTGGAAGACGCAAGCCTGCACCTGAACGAAGACGCCCCGGGCATTTCCGGTGAAGCGCTGGAGCGTCTGGTGAATGACTTCCGCATGGTGATGAAGACCCTCAAGCGCCTGTCGCGCCTGTACCCGCAGGAGCTGACCGAGCACTTCATCTATCTGCCTGCCGTCAGCCTGGAAATGCTGGGCGACCACGCGAAGATGCAAGCCTGGCTGGCTCAGTACGAAACCCGTCTGCGCACCGTCGAGAAATCCGGTCTGGTTTACAAGGCCAGCTTGCGTGAAGACCGCGAGCGTGGTGTGTGGCTGCCAGAGGTTGAGTTGATCTCCCACGGCCTGTCGAACTACGTCACCTTCAACCGCGACTTCTTCGGCAGCAACGATTACAAGACCGTCGTTTCCTTGGGGGCCCAACTCAGCACTCTGCTGGACGAAGGGGCTTACGTTCAGCGTGGCGAACGCAGAAAATCGGTCACCGAGTTCAAGGACGCTCTGGACTGGCTGATGGCCGAAAGCACCAAGCGCCATACCATCCAGCGATACAAAGGACTGGGTGAGATGAACCCGGATCAGCTGTGGGAAACCACCATGGATCCGACCGTGCGCCGCATGCTGAAGGTCACCATCGAAGATGCCATTGCCGCGGATCAGATCTTCAACACCCTGATGGGTGATGCGGTCGAACCTCGCCGTGACTTCATCGAGAGCAACGCCCTGTCGGTTTCGAACCTGGATTTCTGATCCCGCTCGGTACCAACGCAAAAGGCCAACGCATTCGCGTTGGCCTTTTTTATTTGCCTGTCGTTTATTGGCCGGCAGATGCCACACTCTCCAACCGATACCCGTACCCGTAAATCGTCAGCAACTGCCAGCCCCGATCCGCTGTCAGCCCGAGCTTGTTGCGCAGGCGATAGATGTGGGTATCCAGCGGTCGTGACGAGGCCATCTCTTCATGGGGCCAGAACCTTTCGTATAGATAGTCCCGTGACAGTGGTCGGCCGAGGTTGCTGAACAGGCAATGAGCGAGCCGGTATTCGCGCTCAGTCATCATGATCGGTTTTCCTTCACGGGTAACGGTCAGCTCGGCATCGTCGAACACCAGATCATTGAAACGCAGGACATTGGCTGCAGCCGGGCGTTGATGGCTGTGCCGACGCAGCACGGCGGTGACCCGGGCCTTCAATTCGTTGGGACGAAATGGTTTGCTGACGTAATCGTCGGCGCCGGCGTTCAGGGCCTGGACGATATCGCTCTCGCCGTCGCGACTGGTCAACATGATGGCCGCTGGCGGCGCTTCCATGTGTTCTCGGGTCCAGCGCAGCAGCGCCATTCCGGTAAGATCGGGAAGCTGCCAGTCGAGTATGAGCAGGTCGAAGGTTTCGCGACGCAGCTGTCGCAGCAGGTCTTCTGCGCGTTCGAAACTATGCAGTGACCAGGGCTGTTCGCCGGCCTCGGCCATTTGTTGCAGGGTCTGCTCGACCCGGCGCAGTTCGGCGGGTTCATCGTCCAGTATCGCAACGCGCATACGCGGGATTCCTTGTCGCTGGTTTTATGCAAAGCAAATGAAAGTAAGCGGCACGCCGTGAGGGGAGCCGCTATGATTCTTCGGATCTACGTCCTCAGACCTGTCGCCTGTGAAACCATTCAACCCGCCCAGTCCGGTATTCCATGATTAACCGCCGCCGCCACGAAAGCCGTGTGCAAAGTCAGGTTCAACGCCTGTTTCGGCAACTGGTACGCGAATGGGTGTGGATAAGTCTAGTGCTGTTGCCGCTGACTGCATTGTTGTCGTGGCGTGCGCAGGTCAATCTGCAGGAATCGGCGCCGGCGATCGGCGCGATGTTGTCGGTCGCTCTGGTGGCTAGTGTGTTGGGGTTGCTGCTGTGGCGCCCTCGCCTGGCTATCTGGGTGACGCTCGGCGGGATTGCCAGTGTGTTGCTGACCAGTGCCGGCCTGGCGCAGATGCGCCTCTGGTGGTCACCGACACCGGCGGCGCTGGGCATGCTGTTTGGCTACCTGATCTGGAACTGGCGTCGTCTGAGCGTCGTACTCACGTACTTCGGCTGGGAGCTGTCACGGCTCGACAGTGAACCGAAGGTGTTCCCCGAGCGACGCCGGGCGCAGTTTTCCAGTGCGGATCGCCTGCAGGGGCAGATCATGGCCCTTGAACAGGCCATGAGCCGCACCCGCGATACGCGACGGTTCATTGCCGATGGGCTGGAGTACTTGCCGGTAGCGACCTTGATCAGCGATCCACGGGGGCAAATCCTGCTGGGCAATCGCAAGGCCCGGAGCCTGTTCGATCATCCTCTGGTGGGTGAGGATGTCCTCGATCAACTGGCGAGTCTGGGCTATCCGGATTTATCCACAGACTCGCGCCCCCCGCTATCTGATTTACCTCTGCTGGAATTTCGCGACCCCAAGGAACGCAGCCTGCGTCTGGAACGCGCCGCGTTGTTGCCAGTGGATGGCGATACGCCGATTGGCTGGCTGCTCAGCCTCACCGATCTGAGTGCCGAGCGCGCCGCCGAGGAACAGCGCAGCGTGTTGCTGCGTTTTCTGTCCCATGATCTGCGAGCTCCGCACTCGGCGATTCTCGCCCTCCTCGACGTCCATCGGCACCAGGCAGGAAGCGATGCGCCGTTGTTCGAGCAGATCGAACGTCAGGTGCGCCGCGCGCTGGAACTGACCGATGGTTTCGTATTGCTGGCCCGGGCCGAATCCGAGGCGTATCAGTTCCAGCCGACTCTGTTCGCAATGCTGGTGATGGACGTCCTGGACCAGGCACTGCCGATCGCCCAGCAAAAGCGTATCGAACTGCTGAACGAGATGGATGAGCAATCACAGGAACGTCTGGTAATGGCGGATCAGGGCTTGCTGACCCGGGCGCTGTTCAATCTGCTGGAAAACGCGATCAAGTACAGCCCGGTCGGCTCCACGGTCAGATTGCGCGTTCGCTGTCACGATGACTGGTTGCAATGCGAATTGACCGATCAGGGCAAAGGCATCGCCGCCGAAGAACTGCCCGAACTTTTCAGTCAGTACCGCCGTTTTTCTTCAGCCCAGGGTATCGATGGCGTGGGCCTGGGGCTATCGATGGTCAAGGCTGTGGTGGATCACCACGGTGGCCGGATCGAGTGTCTCAGCGTAGTCGATCAAGGCACCACATTTCGTCTGGCGTTACCGATGATTGCCGAAGAGCAGGTATAAAAAAACCGGCTATATCAGCCGGTTTCCTTACTTCCGAAAAAAACTTATGCACCTTTTACGGCGTTTTAGCAGGTTCAGAAATATATAAGAAAATCAGTCACTTATTTATTACTTTCTGAACGATGCCAACAAACCGTACACAGGTTATCCACAAAAATCAGACCGTCGCCTGATCGTTGGTAGCCGGTGCTTGTGGAGCCGGTGGCAGCGACCCCATTTCTCGCTGGGCCTGTTCGTTCCACGTCTGCACCCGGTCATTCAGATCGGCGATGGCGCGGGGGCCGGTTCCTTCGGCATACATCGGTTCACCGATGACTACGGTGATCACCCCCTGCTTTTTTCCCCACCCGATTTTCGGCCAGAACTTGCCGGCGTTGTGCGCAACCGGCAATACGGGCAACTGCGCATTGACTGCCAGCGCGCTGCCACTGCGGGAGAACTTGCCGATGGTGCCGTGAGGTACACGAGTGCCTTCCGGGAAGATCAGCACCCAGACATTGTCCTTGAGCAGATCATCACCTTTTGCCGCCACCTGTTTGAGCGCGGCTTTCGGGTTGTCGCGGTCAATCGCGATCGGCCGCAGCATGGCCATCGCCCAGCCGAAGAACGGCACATACAGCAATTCGCGCTTGAGTACCTGGCTCAAGGGCGAGAAATAAGCGGAGAGAAAGAACGTTTCCCAGGTGCTCTGATGGTTCGATTGAATCACGCAGGGCCGGTCAGGCACGTTTTGCGCGCCTTTGACTTCATAACGGATACCCAGGAACACCTTGGTCAACCACAAGGCGCAGCGGCACCAGTACACATTGATGAAGCGATAGCGCGCCTTGAACGGCAGAAAGGGCGCGATAAAAAAGCTCAGGCTGCACCACAGCAAGGCGGTGGTACCCAGCAGCAGGTAAAAGAGGACAATTCTGATGGCCTGCAGTATCGACATGGCGACGTTTACCGTTACGGGCGATGCCCGACTGTTCAAGCGCACTCCCGATCAATCCCTGGTCAGGAACTTCAGAAGTACTCTAGTTGTGGATAAGTTCTGCGGCAATCGCCGCCAGATCGTCAAAAATCAGGGTGCCGACCGGAAGGGTCTTGCCCAGGGTCTTTTCGCCTTTCCCGGTCTTTACCAAAACGGGCTGTGAATCGACGGCTTTGGCAGCCTCCAGGTCACCAAGGCTGTCGCCGACAAACCAGACATTGGTCAGCGTCACGTTGTAATGCTGCGCGATGGTTTTCAGCATGCCGGGTTTCGGCTTGCGGCAGTCGCAACCCTCGTCCGGCCCGTGCGGGCAATACACGATCAGCCCGACTTCACCACCCTGCTCCGCCACCAGTTCGCGCAGGCGCGCGTGCATGGCGTCGAGGGTGGCGAGGTCGTAGTAGCCGCGAGCAATGCCCGACTGGTTGGTAGCGACCGCCACCGTCCAGCCGGCCTTGCTCAACTGCGCAATCGCTTCGATCGAACCGGGCAGCGGAATCCACTCCTCCACCGACTTGATGTAAGCGTCGGAGTCGTAATTGATCACTCCGTCCCGATCGAGAATCAGCAGTTTCAACAGCAATCCCTCAACCCAGCAGCGAAATGTCGGCAACGCCCAGGAACAGGCCACGCAGGCGCGCCAGCAGCGCGTAACGGTTGGCCCGCACATTGGCGTCTTCGGCATTGACCATCACGGCGTCGAAGAACGCGTCCACCGGCTCGCGCAGTGCAGCCAGACGTGCCAGCGATTCGTTGTACTGACGCGCCGCAGCCATTGGCTGTACCGCCTGGTCCGCCTGCTGGATCGCCGAGTACAGCGAGAACTCGTTGGCGTTGTCGAAGTACTTGGCCTGAACGTCGGTCGGCACCGAGCCTTCGACTTTGCTCAGCAGGTTCGACACCCGCTTGTTCACCGCCGCCAGCGCTGCCGCTTCCGGCAATTTGCGGAAGGCCTGAACCGCTTGCACACGCTGGTCGAAGTCCAGCGCCGAACCTGGCTTCAGGGCCCGTACCGACAGGTAGGTGGCGACATCCACGCCTTCGTCTTCGTAACGCGCACGCAGACGGTCGAAGATGAACTCCAGCACCGCGTCGCTCAGGCCGGCAGCCTTGACCTTCGCGCCGAAGGAATTCACGGCGAACGCCACGGCGTCGTTCAGGTCCAGATCCAGTTGTTTCTCGATCAGGATCCGCAGCACGCCCAGTGCCGCACGGCGCAGGGCATACGGGTCCTTGCTGCCGGTCGGCAGCATGCCGATGCCGAAGATGCCGACCAGGGTATCGAGCTTGTCGGCAATGGCCACGGCCGCACCGGTCAGGGTGGCTGGCAGTTCAGCGCCGGCACCGCGCGGCATGTACTGCTCGTTCAGCGCCAGGGCGACGTCTTCCGGCTCGCCGTCATTGAGGGCGTAGTAGTAGCCGGCGACACCTTGCATCTCCGGGAACTCGCCGACCATTTCGGTGGCCAGGTCGCACTTGGACAACAGGCCTGCACGGGCAGCCCACGAAGCGTTGCCGCCGATACGCGCCGCGATGTATGCGGCCAGTTTCGACACGCGCTCGGCCTTGTCGTAGACGCTGCCGAGTTTTTCCTGGAACACCACGTTCTGCAGACGTTCGTTGAACACTTCGAGCTTCTGCTTCTTGTCCTGCTTGAAGAAGAACTCGGCGTCGGTCAGACGTGGGCGAACCACTTTCTCGTTACCGGCGATGATCTGCTGCGGGTCTTTGGATTCGATGTTGGCCACGGTGATGAAACGTGGCAGCAACTTGCCGTCGGCATCCAGCAGGCAGAAATACTTCTGGTTGTCCTGCATGGTGGTGATCAGCGCTTCCTGCGGCACGTCGAGGAAGCGCTCCTCGAACGAGCACACCAGCGGCACCGGCCATTCGACCAGCGCGGTCACTTCGTCGAGCAACGCCGGCGGCACGATCGCGGTGCCTTCCTGACGGGTTGCCAGTTCTTCGGTGCGCTTGCTGATGATCTCGCGACGTTCGTTGGCGTCAGCCAGTACATAAGCGGCACGCAGGTCGGCCAGGTAGCTCGACGGCGAACCGATGCGCACGGCTTGCGGGTGGTGGAAACGGTGGCCACGGGATTCACGGCCGGCCTTCTGCGCGAGGATGGTGCAGTCGATGACCTGGTCGCCGAGCAGCATCACCAGCCACTGGGTCGGACGCACGAACTCTTCCTTGCGTGCACCCCAACGCATGCGTTTCGGGATCGGCAGATCGTTCAGCGAGTCTTCGACGATGGTCGGCAGCAGGCTGGCGGTCGGCTTGCCGGCGATGTTCTGGCTGTAGCGCAGTTTCGGACCGCTCTGGTCGATTTCGCTCAGCTCGACGCCGCATTTCTTGGCAAAGCCCAGTGCAGCCTGGGTCGGATTGCCTTCGGCATCGAACGCGGCCTGACGTGGCGGGCCGTCGAGGTTGATGCTGCGATCGGGCTGCTGGGTGTCCAGCCTGGTGATCAACACGGCCAGACGACGTGGCGCGGCATAGACAGCCTTGGACTCGTAGCTGAGACCGGCAGTCTGCAGGCCCTTTTCGATACCGGCCAGAAACGCTTCGGCCAGGGTGTTCAGGGCTTTGGGTGGCAGTTCTTCGGTGCCCAGTTCAACCAGAAAATCTTGAGCACTCATTGTGCAGCCTCCAGCTTGGCCAGTACTTCGTCACGCAGATCCGGGGTTGCCATCGGGAAGCCCAGCTTGGCGCGGGCCAGCAGGTAGGCTTGGGCGACGGAACGCGCCAGGGTGCGAACGCGCAGAATGTATTGCTGACGCGCGGTCACCGAGATCGCCCGGCGCGCATCCAGCAGGTTGAAGGTGTGCGAGGCCTTCAGGACCATTTCGTAGCTTGGCAACGGCAGCGGCTGGTCAAGTTCGATCAGGCGCTTGGCTTCGCTTTCATAGAAATCGAACAGTTCGAACAGCTTGTCGACGTTGGCGTGCTCGAAGTTGTAGGTGGACTGCTCCACTTCGTTCTGGTGGAACACGTCGCCGTAGGTCACCTTGCCGAACGGACCGTCGGCCCAGACCAGGTCGTAGACCGAGTCCACGCCTTGCAGGTACATGGCCAGACGCTCGAGGCCGTAGGTGATCTCGCCGGTCACCGGGTAGCACTCGATGCCGCCTGCCTGCTGGAAGTAGGTGAACTGGGTCACTTCCATGCCGTTGAGCCAGACTTCCCAGCCCAGACCCCAGGCGCCGAGGGTCGGCGATTCCCAGTTGTCTTCGACGAAGCGGATGTCATGGACCAGCGGGTCCAGGCCGACATGCTTGAGGGAGCCCAGGTACAGTTCCTGGAAGTTGTCCGGGTTCGGCTTCAGGACCACCTGGAACTGATAGTAGTGCTGCAGACGGTTCGGGTTTTCGCCGTAACGGCCGTCAGTCGGACGGCGGCTTGGCTGTACGTACGCGGCGTTCCAGGTTTCCGGGCCGATGGCACGCAGGAATGTCGCGGTGTGGAAAGTGCCGGCGCCTACTTCCATATCGTAGGGCTGAAGTACCACACAACCTTGCTCGGCCCAGTATTGCTGGAGCGCGAGGATCAAGTCTTGGAAGGTACGCACGGCTGGCGTAGGCTGGCTCACGAAATTCACCTGTTTCTTGGGCTGCGATTTAAAGAGCGGGAGTATACCCGATTCAGTCGCACCTCCACCCCCTGGAGCCTTATGCCACGCTGCTTTTGGTGCAACGATGATCCGCTGTACATGGCTTACCACGATCAGGAGTGGGGTACGCCGCTACGCGACGCGCAGGGATTGTTCGAGTTGCTTTTGCTCGAAGGGTTCCAGGCCGGGCTTTCCTGGATCACCGTGCTGCGCAAGCGTGAGCGATATCGCGAGGTGTTGTACGGCTTCGACGTACAGCGCGTAGCGCAGATGAGCGACGCGGAAATCGATGAGTTGATGCTCGATCCGGGGATCATCCGCAACCGTCTCAAGCTCAATGCCGCCCGGCGCAACGCTCAGGCGTGGCTGGAACTGGATGACCCGGTGGCGTTCCTCTGGTCGTTTGTGGATAACCGCCCGATCATCAATCATTTCAAGGATCGCAGCGAAGTCCCGGCCATTACCCCGCAAGCCGTGGCCATGAGCAAAGGCCTTAAAAAGGCCGGTTTCACCTTCGTCGGCCCGACCATTTGCTATGCCCTGATGCAGGCTTCGGGCATGGTCATGGATCACACACAGGATTGCGACCGCTACGCGCAGTTGGTCAACGGCGGTTAGAATGGCCGCCTCGCGCACAGCACAAGATCAGGAGTGACCTGTGGAAAAGTTTAAAGGCGCCATGCTGGTCGGCGCTCTGCGGCTGTTTGCCATGCTTCCGTGGCGGGCCGTGCAGGCCGTGGGTTCGGCGATCGGCTGGATCATGTGGAAAACCCCCAACCGTTCCCGCGATGTGGTGCGGATCAACCTCGCCAAATGTTTTCCACAGATGGACCCGGCCGAACGTGAGCGTCTGGTGGGGCAGAGTCTGAAAGACATCGGCAAGTCCCTGACCGAAAGCGCCTGCGCCTGGATCTGGCCGGCCCAGCGTTCCATTGATCTGGTACGCGAAGTCGAAGGCCTCGACATCCTCAAGGAGGCGCTGGCGTCGGGCAAAGGTGTGGTCGGCATCACCAGCCACCTGGGCAACTGGGAAGTGCTCAACCATTTCTATTGCAGCCAGTGCAAACCGATCATTTTCTATCGTCCGCCGAAGCTCAAGGCTGTGGATGAATTGTTGCGCAAGCAGCGGGTGCAACTGGGCAACCGTGTGGCGGCGTCGACCAAGGAAGGCATCCTCAGTGTCATCAAGGAGGTGCGCAAGGGCGGTCAGGTGGGGATTCCGGCGGACCCGGAGCCGGCCGAATCCGCCGGGATCTTCGTGCCGTTCTTCGCCACCCAGGCCCTGACCAGCAAGTTCGTGCCGAACATGCTGGCCGGCGGCAAGGCTGTCGGCGTGTTCCTGCACGCCCTGCGTCTGCCGGATGGTTCCGGTTACAAGGTGATCCTCGAAGCGGCGCCGGAAGCCATGTACAGCACCGATACCGGAACCTCCTGCGCCGCAATGAGCCAGGTGGTCGAGCGTTATGTGGCGGCCTATCCGAGCCAGTACATGTGGAGCATGAAACGCTTCAAGAAGCGCCCGCCGGGCGAAGCGCGCTGGTACTGAGCCGCGCGTTCATCTGTGGATAACCTCGCCTGCGAGGTTATCCACAGACTTCACGGCTTTTGCCGATCCAGCTTCTTCAGAAACACCGTCATTTCCTTCTCGGCCTGCTTGTCGCCATGGGCCCGGGCCGCTTCCAGTCCCTGCTCCCAGGCCTGTCGCGCAGCCGCCGGATCACCCAGCGCCAACTGCGCCTTGCCCAACAGTTTCCAGGCCGCCGAATACTTCGGATCGAAACCGACGCAATGCTGAAAATGTTCGGCCGCCTTCGCATTTTCCCCCTGATCCAGATAACCCTTGCCGAGGCCGAAGCGCAGCAATGAGTTATCCACACCCTTGGCGAGCATTTTTTCCAGGGATTCGATCATCGGTTTCGCCTCGAGGTCGGTCAGAAAAAACTCAGTCCCACGTGGAACAGCTTCTCCACATCGCGAATATGCTTTTTATCCACAAGGAACAGAATCACATGGTCACCGGCGGCGATGACGGTATCGCCGTGGGCGATGATCACTTCTTCATCGCGAATGATCGCGCCGATAGTCGTGCCCGGCGGCAGGGCAATGTTCTCGATGGCCTTGCCGATGACCTTGCTCGACTTCGAATCACCATGGGCCACCGCTTCGATGGCTTCCGCCGCGCCACGGCGCAGGGAGTGCACGCTGACGATATCGCCACGGCGCACATGGGCCAGCAAGGTGCCGATGGTCGCCAGTTGCGGGCTGATGGCGATGTCGATGTCGCCGCCCTGGATCAGGTCGACGTAGGCCGGGTTGTTGATGATCGTCATCACCTTCTTCGCCCCCAGGCGCTTGGCCAGCAGCGATGACATGATGTTGGCCTCGTCATCGTTGGTCAGCGCGAGAAAGATGTCGGCGTCGGCGATGTTTTCCTCCAGCAGCAGGTCGCGATCCGACGCACTGCCCTGCAGCACCACGGTGCTGTCGAGGGTATCGGAAAGATAGCGGCACCGCGCCGGGTTCATCTCGATGATCTTCACCTGGTAACGGCTTTCGATGGCCTCGGCCAGGCGCTCGCCGATCTGCCCGCCGCCGGCAATGACGATGCGTTTGTAGGTTTCGTCGAGGCGGCGCATTTCGCTCATCACGGCGCGAATGTTCTCACGGGCGGCGATGAAAAAGACTTCGTCGTCGGCCTCGATCACCGTGTCGCCCTGAGGAAGAATCGGGCGGTCGCGTCGGAAAATGGCGGCAACCCGTGTCTCCACATTCGGCATGTGTTCGCGCAACTGACGCAGTTGCTGCCCCACCAGCGGCCCGCCGTAGTAGGCGCGCACCGCTACCAGTTGCGCCTGGCCTTCGGCGAAGTCGATCACCTGCAAGGCGCCGGGATGCTGGATCAGGCGTTTGATGTAGTTGGTGACCACTTGCTCGGGGCTGATCAACACGTCGACCGGAATCGCTTCGTTCTGGAACAGCTGTTCTTCGCGGGTCAGGTACGAAGCTTCACGTACGCGGGCGATCTTGGTCGGAGTGTGGAACAGGGTGTGGGCGACCTGACAGGCGACCATGTTGGTTTCGTCGCTGTTGGTCACGGCCACCAGCATGTCGGCGTCGTCGGCGCCAGCCTGGCGCAGCACGCTCGGCAGCGAGCCTCGGCCCTGTACGGTGCGGATATCGAGACGGTCGCCGAGGTCGCGCAGACGGTCGCCATCGGTGTCGACCACGGTGATGTCGTTGGCTTCGCTGGCCAGGTGTTCGGCCAGCGAACCGCCGACCTGCCCCGCACCGAGGATGATGATTTTCAACCCGTCACTCCATTGAATCCGTTTAGCCGCGCGCGGCAGCGATCTTGATCAGCTTGGCGTAGTAGAACCCGTCATGCCCACCCTGCCGGGCCAGCAATTGGCGACCATGAGGTTGTTTGATTCCAGCCTGCGTGGCCAGATCCAGTTCCCGGGCGCCCGGCGTGCGCTCAAGGAACGCGGCGATCACTTCGGTGTTCTCGGTCGGCAAGGTCGAGCAAGTGGCGTAGAGCAGGATGCCGCCCACTTCGAGGGTTTTCCACATGGCGTCAAGCAGTTCGCCTTGCAGTTGCGCGAGGGCGGCGATGTCGTCGGCCTGGCGGGTCAGCTTGATGTCCGGATGACGGCGGATCACCCCGGTGGCCGAACACGGCGCGTCCAAAAGGATGCGCTGGAACGGTTTGCCGTCCCACCATACGGAAGTGTCGCGCCCGTCGGCGGCAATCAGTTCGGCGCTCAGGCCAAGGCGTTCGAGGTTTTCCTTCACCCGTACCAGCCGCTTGGCTTCCAAGTCCACCGCCACCACACCGGCCAGCGCCGGTTCGGCTTCAAGGATGTGGCAAGTCTTGCCGCCCGGCGCACAGCAGGCATCCAGTACCCGTTGGCCCGGTGCGAGATCGAGCAGGTCGGCGGCCAGTTGCGCGGCTTCGTCCTGCACGCTGATCCAGCCTTCGGCGAAGCCCGGCAGGCTGCGCACATCAGCGGCGGCATCCAGCACGATGCCGTCGCGGCTGAACGTGCACGGCTGCGCAGCGATGCCCGCTTGCGTCAGCAGACCGAGGTAGGCGTCGCGGCTGTGATGACGGCGGTTGACCCGCAGGATCATCGGCGGATGGGCGTTGTTGGCTTCGCAAATGGCTTCCCATTGTTCAGGCCAGAAAGCCTTCAGGGATTTTTGCAGCCAGCGCGGGTGGGCGGTGCGCACCACAGGGTCGCGTTCCAGTTCGGCGAAGATCGCCTCATGATCGCGCTGGGCATTGCGCAGCACGGCATTGAGCAGACCTTTGGCCCATGGTTTTTTCAGCTTGTCGGCGCAACCGACGGTTTCGCCAATGGCGGCGTGCGGCGGGACGCGGGTATAGAGCAACTGATAGAGACCGACCAGCAGCAGCGCCTCGACATCGGCGTCCGCCGCCTTGAACGGCTTCTGCAACAGTTTTTCCGCCAGTGCCGACAAGCGTGGTTGCCAGCGGGCAGTGCCGAACGCCAGATCCTGCGTGAAACCGCGGTCGCGATCTTCGACCTTGTCCAGTTGTGCCGGCAGGGAGCTGTTGAGCGAAGCCTTGCCGCTCAGGACAGCGGCGAGTGCCTTGGCGGCGGCCAGACGCGGGTTCATGGCGCGTCCACCGCTGCACCCAGTAGGGTGCCGATGGCGAATTTCTCACGACGGCTGTTGAACAGATCGCTGAAGTTCAGCGCCTTGCCACCGGGCAATTGCAGGCGGGTCAGGCACAACGCCTGTTCGCCACAGGCAACCAGCAGACCGTCCTTGCTGGCGCCAAGGATGGTGCCCGGCGCGCCTTTGCCTTCGGCCAGCGTCGCCGCCAGCACTTTCAGGGCTTCACCGTTGAGCGTGCTGTGGGTGATCGGCCATGGGTTGAAGGCGCGGACCAGACGCTCCAGCTCGATGGCCGGGCGGCTCCAGTCGATGCGTGCTTCATCCTTGTTCAGTTTGTGGGCGTAGGTGGCGAGGTCATCGTTCTGCACTTCACCTTCCAGGGTGCCGGCGGCGAGCCCGGCAATCGCCTGCACGACGGCGGGCGGGCCCATTTCGGCGAGGCGGTCGTGGAGGCTGCCGCCGGTGTCTTCGGCGCTGATCGGGGTCACGACCTTGAGCAGCATCGGCCCTGTGTCCAGGCCGGCTTCCATGCGCATCACGGTCACGCCACTTTCGGCGTCACCTGCTTCCACAGCGCGCTGGATCGGTGCTGCCCCGCGCCAGCGTGGCAGCAGCGAGGCGTGGCTGTTGATACAACCCAGACGCGGAATATCCAGCACCGCTTGCGGCAGGATCAGGCCGTAGGCGACCACCACCATCAAGTCCGGTTTCAATGCCGCGAGTTCGGCTTGAGCGTCGGCATTGCGCAGGGTCGGCGGCTGCAACACCTGGATATTGTTTTCCAGGGCGAGTTGTTTGACCGGGCTCGGCATCAGTTTTTGTCCGCGACCGGCCGGACGATCCGGTTGGGTGTAGACGGCGACGATCTCGTAAGGGCTGTCCAGCAGGGCCTTGAGATGTTCGGCGGCGAATTCCGGGGTACCGGCAAAAACGATGCGCAATGGCTCAGTCATGGGGGGAATCTCGTAAAAAGAAAAAGGCTTGCCGCGGCAAGCCTTTGGAGAGGGGCATCAAGCGTTCTGGCGGTGCTGCTTTTCCAGTTTCTTCTTGATCCGGTCGCGTTTGAGCGTGGACAGGTAATCGACGAACAGCTTGCCGTTGAGGTGGTCGCATTCGTGCTGGATGCACACCGCGAGCAGACCTTCGGCGATCAGTTCGTATGGCTGGCCGTCACGGTCCAGCGCCTTGATCCTGACCTTCTGCGGGCGGTCGACGTTTTCGTAGAAGCCCGGCACCGAGAGGCAGCCTTCCTGATATTGCTCCATTTCGTCGGTCAGCGGTTCGAACTCGGGGTTGATGAACACCCGGGGTTCGGTGCGGTCTTCGGAAAGGTCCATCACGACGATACGTTTGTGCACGTTGACCTGGGTCGCGGCAAGGCCGATGCCCGGCGCTTCATACATTGTTTCAAACATGTCATCGACCAGTTGACGCACTTCGTCGTCCACTACGGCCACAGGTTTGGCGATAGTGCGCAGACGCGGGTCCGGAAATTCGAGGATGTTCAAAATGGCCATAAGCTTGATTGCTGCACGTGTGAGGTAAAGTCGGGTCGATGGCCTGGCGGGTCCGAAGATGCAGGCTACCGTTGTGAAACGTAGCGCCTTGCTTTTCAGCGTAGAGCAGGGAGCGAGCCACGGGGGCTCTGGCGTTTCACGCGAACGCACATGATAAAGGGATTCACCGCATGAGGAAATCACTACTCGCCCTGCTGTTTCTGGCCTCGGCCGGCGCCGCATACGGGCAAGTGCAACTCAAGGAAGGTTTTCCACAGCAATACACGGTGGTTTCGGGGGATACACTCTGGGACATATCCGGCAAATATCTGCGCGAACCCTGGCAGTGGCCACAACTGTGGCGGGCCAATCCGCAGATCGAAAACCCCAACCTGATCTATCCGGGCGACACCCTGACGCTCAGTTACGTCAACGGCCAGCCACGTCTGACCCTCAATCGCGGGGCGTCGCGCGGCACCATCAAACTTTCGCCCAGGATCCGCAGCAGCCCGGTGGCCGAGGCGATTCCGAGCATTCCGCTCAAATCCATCAACAGCTTTCTGCTGAGCAACCGGATCGTCGACAAGGTCGAGGACTTCGACAAGGCGCCGTACATCGTCGCCGGCGATGCGGAGCGCGTGCTCAGCGGCACCGGCGACCGGATCTTCGCCCGTGGCCATTTCGATCCGGGCCAGCCGGTCTACGGCATCTTCCGTCAGGGCAAGGTCTATACCGATCCACAGACCAAGGAGTTTCTGGGGATCAACGCCGACGATGTCGGCGGCGGTGAAATCGTCGCCACCGAAGGCGACGTCGCCACCCTCGCCCTGCAACGCACGACCCAGGAAGTACGCCTCGGCGACCGTCTGTTCGGTGGCGAAGAGCGTTCGATCAACTCGACTTTCATGCCCAGTGCTCCCGCCACCGACATCAACGGCCTGATCATCGATGTGCCGCGTGGCGTCACGCAGATCGGCGCGATGGACGTGGTGACACTCAACAAGGGCAAGCGCGACGGACTCGCCGAGGGCAATGTGCTGGTGGTGATGAAAACCGGGGAAACCGTACGCGACCGGATCACCGGTCAGCCGCTGAAAATCCCCGATGAACGTGCCGGATTGCTGATGGTGTTCCGTACCTACGACAAGCTCAGTTACGGCCTCGTCCTGAACGCGTCGCGCTCGCTGGCAGTGCTGGACAAGGTGCGAAATCCTTAGCTGACTTCACAAGTTACCAACAGAGTTATCCACAGCTTGTCCCGAAGGGTTCGGGGCTGATGACGATCAAGGATGATCCATGATGATGCCTGTCTGTACGTCGGTTTCCCCGGCGGAACTGGAGGCGCGTTTGCGCCTGCACCGCCTGCCGGAAATCGGCCCGAAACGTTTTGCCCGATTGCTCGAAGCGTTCGGTTCTGCGTCCAAGGCCCTCAGCGCGCCGGCCAGTGCCTGGCGCTCGCTGGGATTGCCGGCGGCGAGCGCCGAAGCTCGCCGCTGTCCTGAAGTGCGCGACGGCGCCAGCCACGCACTGCGCTGGCTGGAGCGGCCACGGCAGCATCTGTTGATGTGGGACCAGGCGGATTACCCGGCGTTGCTGGCGCAGATTCCTGATCCACCGCCCTTGCTGTTTGTCGCCGGGGATCCCGCCATTCTGGAAAAACCGCAACTGGCGATGGTCGGCAGCCGACGTGCCTCGCGTCCGGGCATGGACACGGCGGCGGCGTTTTCCCGGAGTCTGGCCGGAGCCGGTTTTGTCATCACCAGTGGCCTGGCCCTGGGAATCGATGCAGCGGCCCATCAGGCGGCGGTGGACGTCGGCGGGCAGACCGTCGGCGTGCTGGGTACCGGGCTGGAAAAATTTTACCCACAGCGCAATCGACGGCTGGCGGACGCGATGATTGCCTCCGGCGGCGCGGTGCTTTCGGAATTTCCACTGGACGCCGGACCGACGGCGAGCAACTTCCCCAGGCGTAACCGGATCATCAGCGGTTTGTCCCTCGGCGTGCTGGTGGTCGAGGCCAGTGTGGCCAGCGGCTCTCTGATCACGGCGCGACTGGCGGCGGAACAGGGCCGCGAGGTTTACGCGATTCCGGGGTCGATCCACCATCCCGGTGCGCGCGGATGCCACCAGTTGATCCGTGATGGCGCTGTGCTGGTGGAGACCGTCGAACACATCCTCGAAGCCCTGCGTGGCTGGCAGTACCTGCCGGCATCCGCGACTGCGCCGGGCTCCGACAGCCCGTTGCTGCGCCTGCTGCATGCGGCCCCGCACACCAGCGAAGGGCTGGCCGAGAGCAGTGGCTGGGCGTTGCCCAAAGTGCTGGCGGCACTGACCGAACTGGAGATGGAGGGGCGAGCGGTGTGCGAAAACGGTCGCTGGTTTGCACGGGCAAGCTAGGTTTTACATTGAAGATCGGTAAACTGCGCGAAACCTGTTTGCGGAGAGTTTTTTCATGGTCAACAGTTGGCGTGTGCAACAAGCCGCACGAGAAATTCGCGCCGGGGCGGTGATTGCCTATCCAACCGAAGCCGTCTGGGGGCTGGGGTGCGATCCATGGAATGAAGAAGCGGTGGATCGCCTTTTGGCGATCAAGAACCGTTCGGTGGACAAGGGACTGATTCTGGTCGCCGACAACATTCGGCAGTTCGATTTCCTGTTCGAGGATTTCCCCCAGGACTGGATCGACCGCATGGCCAGTACCTGGCCGGGTCCGAACACCTGGCTGGTGCCGCACCAGAACCTGTTGCCGGAGTGGGTGACCGGTGTGCATGACACCGTGGCGCTGCGGGTCAGCGATCATCCGCAGGTGCGGGATCTGTGCTCGCTGGTGGGGCCGCTGATTTCGACCTCGGCCAACCCGCAGGGACGGCCGGCGGCGAAGAGTCGCTTGCGGGTCGAGCAGTATTTTCGCGGGCAGGTCGATCTGGTGCTGGGCGGCATGCTGGGCGGCCGCAAGAACCCGAGCCTGATCCGCGATCTGGCTACCGGCAAGGTCGTGCGCCCGGCCTGACACCGTGGTGATTTGTGGCGAGGGAGCAAACGCCCTCGCCACCTTCGGTCTATGGCAACAGAATGGTCGAGCCAGTGGTACGCCGCGCCGACAACTCGGTCTGCGCCTTCGCCGCATCCGCCAGTGGATAACGCTGACCGATATCCACTTTCAGCTTGCCGCTGGTGATCATTCCGAACAATTCATCCGCCATGCGCTGCAGGTTCTCGGCGTTGTTGGCGTAGGTCGCCAGGGTTGGCCGGGTGACGTACAGCGAGCCTTTCGCCGCCAGAATGCCCAGATTGACCCCGTCCACCGCGCCGGACGCATTGCCGAAACTCACCAGCAGCCCCCGTGGTGCCACGCAATCCAGCGAGGCGAGCCAGGTGTCCTTGCCGACGCCGTCGTAGACGACCGGGACTTTCTTCCCGTCGGTCAGTTCCAGCACTCGTTGCGCGACATTTTCGTGGCTGTAGTCGATGGTTTCCCAGGCGCCGTGGGCCTTGGCCAGTTCGGCTTTGGCTTGCGAGCTGACGGTGCCGATCAGCTTCACGCCCAGGGCTTTCGCCCATTGGCAGGCGAGCAAACCGACGCCGCCGGCCGCCGCGTGGAACAGAATGGTTTCGCCACCCTTGAGTTCATAAGTCTGGCGCAGCAGGTACTGCACGGTCAGACCCTTGAGCATTACGCCCGCTGCGGTTTCGAAGCTGATGTCGTCCGGCAGGTGCACCAGATTCGCCTCGGGCAGGACATGCACGTCGCTGTACGCGCCCAGCGGACCGCTGCCGTACGCCACGCGGTCACCGACCTTGAACCGGGTAACGGCGCTGCCCACGGCCTCGACGATGCCCGCGCCTTCCGCACCCACACCCGACGGCAATGCCGGCGGCGCATACAGACCGCTGCGGTAGTAGGTGTCGATGAAGTTAAGGCCGATGGCCTTGTTGCTCACGCGGACCTGCTGCGGGCCGGGCTCGGCGGGCTGGTAGTCAATGTATTCGAGCACTTCGGGGCCGCCATGGGCGCGGAACTGGATTCGCTTGGCCATCTGCCTACTCCTCGGGACGATTCGGAAGGCCCCTATCGAACTCCCCTGCTTGATCTTCGTCAACTGCGGCGTGCCGGCCTGCGATGGTATGCTACGCGCCCATTTGCGCCGCCCCTCGCCCACGGGGCGATGCCCGATCCAAGGTGATGCCATGACGACCCGCACCGAAGCCGTAAAGGCCTATCTGCTCGACCTGCAAGACCGCATCTGCGCGGCGCTGGAATCCGAAGACGGCGGTACACGCTTCGTCGAAGACGCCTGGACCCGTGCGGCCGGCGGTGGCGGTCGCACCCGGGTGATCGAGAACGGTACGGTGATCGAAAAGGGCGGCGTCAACTTTTCCCACGTCTTCGGCAGCGGTCTGCCGCCGTCCGCCAGCGCCCATCGTCCGGAGCTGGCCGGGCGCGGCTTCGAAGCCCTTGGCGTGTCGCTGGTGATCCATCCGCACAACCCGCATGTGCCGACGTCCCACGCCAATGTGCGTTTTTTCATCGCCGAGAAGGAAGGCGAAGAACCGGTCTGGTGGTTCGGCGGTGGCTTTGACCTGACCCCGTACTATGGCAACGAAGAAGACTGCATCCACTGGCACCGCGTCGCCGAGCAGGCCTGTGCGCCGTTCGGTGCGGACGTCTACCCGCGCTACAAGGCCTGGTGCGACACCTATTTCCACATCAAGCATCGCCATGAACCACGGGGCATCGGCGGTCTGTTCTTCGATGACCTGAACGAATGGGATTTCGACACCAGTTTCGCTTTCATGCGTGCCATCGGTGATGCCTACATCGACGCTTACCTGCCGATCGTGCAACGTCGCAAGAATGATGCGTTCACGGCCAAACAGCGTGAGTTCCAGGAATTCCGTCGCGGTCGCTATGTCGAGTTCAACCTGGTTTACGACCGTGGCACCCTGTTCGGTCTGCAATCGGGCGGGCGTACCGAGTCGATCCTGATGTCGCTGCCGCCGCAAGTGCGCTGGGCCTATGACTGGAAGGCCGAACCGGGCAGTGAAGAAGCACGCCTGACCGACTACTTCCTGCAAGACCGCGACTGGCTGGCCCAGGCCTGAGGATTTCTGATGGATCGTTACGTCGTTTTCGGTAACCCCATCGGCCACAGCAAGTCGCCGATGATTCACAGGCTGTTCGCCGAGCAGACCGGGCAGAGCCTCGATTACAGCACCCTTCTGGCGCCGCTCGACGACTTTTCCGGCAGCGCCACGGCGTTTTTCCGCGAAGGTCGCGGCGCCAACGTGACCGTACCGTTCAAGGAAGAGGCCTACCGCCTGGCCAACAGCCTGACCGACCGTGCCCAACGGGCGGGAGCAGTGAACACCCTGAGCAAACTCGCCGACGGCAGCCTGCTCGGGGATAACACCGACGGTGCCGGGCTGGTGCGGGACCTGACGGTCAACGCCGGGTTCAGCCTCACCGGCAAGCGCATCCTGCTGCTCGGAGCCGGTGGCGCGGTGCGTGGCGCACTGGAGCCGTTGCTGGCGGAGAAACCGGCCTCGATGATCATTGCCAACCGTACCGTGGACAAGGCTGAGCGGCTGGCCGAGCTGTTCTGCGATCTGGGGCCGGTGTCGGCCAGCGGTTTCGACTGGCTGCGCGAGCCGGTGGACGTGATCATCAACGCCACCTCCGCCAGCCTCAGCGGCGATGTGCCGCCCATTGCTGCGAGCCTGATCGAACCGGGCAAGACCCTGTGCTACGACATGATGTACGGCAAGGAGCCGACCGCGTTCTGCCGCTGGGCCAGCGAACAGGGCGCGGGCGTGGTGATGGATGGCTTGGGCATGCTGGCGGAACAGGCGGCGGAAGCGTTTTTCCTGTGGCGTGGCGTACGTCCCGACACGACGCCGGTTCTGGCGGAACTGCGTCGGCAGTTGACGGAATAATACCTGTGGGAGCGAGCTTGCTCGCGATGACGTCGCCAGATCCAGAATCAATCTGACAGACAGACCGCCATCGCGAGCAAGCTCGCTCCCACAATGGGTTCTTCTTCAGTCCTCGAAGCGGATCGGGCATTTCTCCGGCCCTTCGAGTTTGCGCAACTCTTCCACCACCTGCGGTCGCGCCTGACGCAAGGTCAGGCTGCGATCCTGGCGCAGCAGGCGCCGGGCTTCCTGATGGAGCATTTCCACGCCGGAATAGTCGATGAAGTTGATCTGCTGCGCCTCGATCACCACCCGCGTGCCGTGCATCCGTTGCAGGCGCACTTGCAGGTAGTGGCTGGCGCCGAAAAAGATCGATCCGCCGACCCGCAACACATCGTCATCGCCATCGCGCCAATGTTGCACTCTCGGCTGCGAAGTGCGCTTGAGGTAGAAAAACAGCGAAGCCAGCACGCCGGCGTAAATGGCCGTCTGCAATTCCAGCAGCAACGTGGCGACGCAGGTCAGGCCCATCACTACAAACTCGGCCCGACTGACCCGCAACAGCGCACGAATGCCGCGATGATCCACCAGCCCCCAGGCGATCAACAGAATGCTGCCGGCCATGGCCGGGATCGGAATGTGCGCGATCAGCCCTGCACCGAAAATCGCGAACAGCGCCACCCACAATGCCGAAAACACCCCGGCCAGCGGTGAACAGGCGCCGGCCTCATAGCTCAGTCCGGAACGGGTGAACGAACCGGCGGACAACGAGCCCGAAAAGAACGCCCCGACGATATTGGAAAGCCCCTGGGCGCGGACTTCCTGATTGGCATCGAGCAATTGTTGCGAGCGTGCGGCAATCGAGCGGGCAATCGACAGGCTGGTGACCAGCCCGAGCATGCCCACCGCCACGGCGCTGGGCAGCAGCCTTAAAACCAGATCCATATCCAGCGGCAATCCGCTGAACGGCGGCAGGCGCCCGATAAAGGCACTGACCAGATGAACATGGCCGAACATCGTCGGCCACAGCCACACCGTCAGACTGCCGAGGACCAGCGTTATCAACAACGTCGGCCAGCGTGGCAGCAGTTGCTTGAGCAATACGCCCACCACCACCGTAGCGGCGCCAAGGACAAGCGAAGGTTTATCCACAGCCCCGAGATGTCGCAGCAGATCCAGCAGGCTGGCCAGTGCCGTCGCCCTGGCCGGCAGATCCAGCCCGAGCAAATTCGGCAATTGCCCGATGGCAATCACCACCGCCGCACCCAGGGTGAAACCCAGTACCACTGAGTGCGAGACGAAATTCACCAGCGCGCCGAAGCGCAACAGCCCCAGCAGCCACTGGAAAATCCCCGCGAGAAATGTCAGCAGCAGGATCAGGGTGATGTAGTCCTGCGACGTCGGCACGGCGAGCGGACTGACGCTGGCGAACAGCACGATCGAAATCGCCGCCGTCGGCCCGCAGATCAGATGCCAGGACGAGCCCCAAAGACAGGCGATCAGCACCGGAATGATCGCCGCATAGAGGCCGTACTCGGGGGGTAGACCGGCGATCAGGGCGTACGCAATCGACTGCGGCAGCGCGAGAATCGCACCGCTGAGGCCTACGATCAGGTCCCGTCCGACGCTGGCGCGGGTCTGCCGGGGCAGCCAGGCCAGGAAAGGGAACAGTGAGCGGCGGCTGGGGAAGGCCATGGATCCTCTCGGGTGAAATTTTGCGCAAGCGTAACAGTACAGGGCTGATCATTGTGGCGAGGGAGCTTGCTCCCGCTGGAGTGCACAGCACTCCCGATCCCGCAGACTCGGCCAATGAGAAATACATCGTTGTCTGTTTTTTGGACTGTTACGCAGCCCAGCGGGAGCAAGCTCCCTCGCCACAAAGCGGAGGTAATGATTTACAGCCGGGCTTTTACGGCCGGCAACGCATCCTTCCCGTCCACCGTCTTCACGCCGTCGAGCCACTTGTCCAACACCCCCGGATTCGCCTTGATCCAGGCCTTCACCGCATCGGCATTGCTGACCTTCTTGTTCACCACGTCGGCCATGATGCTGTTCTCCATCTCCTGCGTGAACGAAAGATTGGTCAGCAATTTGCCCACATTCGGGCAGGCCTGTGCGTAGCCCTTGCGAGTCAGGGTGTAGACACTGCCGGTGTCGCCGAAGTATTTCTCGCCACCCTTGAGGTAATGCATTTTCAGCTGCACGTTCATCGGGTGCGGGGTCCAGCCGAGGAAGGTGACGAATTTCTGTTTCTTCACCGCCCGCGAGACTTCGGCCAGCATTGCCTGTTCGCTGGACTCGATCAGCTTCCACTGACCCATGTCGAAATCGTTTTTCCTGATGATCTCCTGCAGCGAGATGTTCGCCGGAGCGCCGGAGCCGATGCCGTAGATCTTGCGGTCGAACTTGTCGGCGAACTTGTTCAGGTCGGCAAAGTCATGCACACCGGCATCCCACACGTAGTCCGGCACGGCCAGGGTGAATTCGGTGCCGTCGAGGTTCTTCGCCAGTTGCGTGACATCGCCGGTGGCCACGAACTTGTCGTAGAAGCCCTGCTGCGCCGGCATCCAGTTGCCCAGGAAGACGTCGACCTGGCCGTCCTTCAAGCCGCCAAACGTGATGGGCACCGCGAGCGTATCGACCTTGGCCTTGTAGCCCATGCCGTCGAGCAGAAAGCCCGCGATGGCGTTGGTCGCGGCAATGTCGCTCCAGCCGGGATCGGCCATTTTCACCGTGTCGCAGCTCTCGGCGAACGCGCTGGCGCTGCCCAGTGCCAGCACACTGACCGTCACAACTGTGGATAACTTGACCATGGACTTCCCCTCGACTTTATTGGTTTTGGCAGGGTTGTGGATAACGGGCCTTGCGCTCCAGGTCATCGAGGTCGATGTGGTTGCGCATGTACTGCTGACTGGCGTCCACCAGCGGCTGGTGGTCCCAGCTCTTCAGTTTGCCGATCGTCAGCGCCTCGGCAACAAAACGCCGACGCCGCTGGCTTTCGAGCACTTCGCGATGAATGGCCGGAATGTTCCATCTGGCCCGTGCTTCGGCGAGAAAATCGTCGAACAGTTGGCGATGTTGCGGTGACTGGCTGAGTTCCTCCTCTTCGCGTGGATCGTTATCCACATCGAAAAGCAGACAAGGGTCGGTTTCGCTGTAGATAAATTTGAAAGCGCCCCGCCGGATCATCATCAGTGGGCTGACGGTGCCTTCGGCCATGTATTCGCCGAACACTTCATCGTGACCGCCCTGCCCTCGCAGATGCGGCACCAGGGAGCGGCCATCCAGCGGCAGATCCGGCTCCAGGCTGCCACCTGCCAGTTCCACGAAGGTCGGTAACAGATCGGCGGTGGACACTGCAGCGCCCACACGGCCTGCATTGAACTGACCGGGCGCACTGATCAACAGGGGCACCCGCGCGGCCATTTCGAACCAATGCATTTTGTACCAGAGGCCTTTCTCGCCAAGCATGTCGCCGTGGTCGCCGGAGAAGACGATGATGGTGTCGTCCGTCAGCCCACAATCGTCGAGGGTTTGCAGGAGTTTGCCGACGTTGGCGTCGATATAACTGCAGGCGCCGAAATAAGCCCGGCGCGCATCGCGAATCTTGTCCACAGGCAACGGCTTGTCCCACAGGTCGTAGACCTTGAGCAAACGTTGCGAGTGCGGATCGAGTGAATGCTGATCCGGTGTGGTCGGAAGCGGGATATCCGCTTCGTCGTACAAATCCCAGAATGCCTTGGGAATCGTGTACGGATCGTGTGGGTGCGTCATTGAAACGGTCAGGCAGAACGGCTGGTCGCCGTCCTCGCGGATGTGGTCGAACAGGTATTGCTGCGCTTTGAACACCACCTCTTCGTCGAAATCGAGCTGATTGGTGCGCACACATGGTCCGGCCTGCAGCACCGAGGACATGTTGTGGTACCAGCTCGGTCGTACATCCGGCTCGTCCCAGTTCACCGCCCAGCCGTAGTCGGCCGGGTAGATGTCGCTGGTCAGGCGCTCCTCGTAACCGTGCAGTTGATCGGGGCCGCAGAAGTGCATCTTGCCCGACAGCGCGGTGCGATAACCGAGGCGACGCAGGTAATGGGCATAGGTGGGAATGTCGGCGGGAAAATCGGCGGCGTTGTCGTAGGCGCCGATCTTGCTTGGCAATTGACCGCTGACCAGCGTGAAACGCGAGGGCGCGCACAACGGACTGTTGCAATACGCGGCGTCGAACACCACGCCTTGTTCGGAGAGACGACTCAGGTTCGGCAGTTTGATCGGCGACGGGCCGTAGAAAGGCAACATTGGCGCGGCCATTTGATCGGCCATGATGAAGAGAATGTTCTTGCGCTTCATGTGATCGCGGCATTCCATAGTGAATATTTATGCGATATTGCTGTGATCGAGCATGGATTCCACTCAATCTCTGGTAAAGCCCGTGCCGGACAATGACTAGGATAAGCACAGCTTATGTATGAAGCCCTCGGTGACCTGTCCCTCGACCTGCTGCGCGCTTTCGAGGCGGCGGCCCGTCATCGCAGTTTTACCGCCGCCGCTGTGGAGCTTGGTACCACTCAGCCGGCCATCAGCCAGCAGATCAAACGGTTGGAGGAACAGCTCGGGACGCGGCTGTTCGACCGGATTTATCGAGGCATCGAACTGACCGAGCCTGGTTCAATCCTTTTCGAGCAAGTTACCCTCGGTTTACAGAATATCGACGCAGGATTGGGTGCGATCAGCGCACAGCAACAGCATGAAGTGTTGCAGGTCGCCACCGACTTCGCCTTCGCCGCCTACTGGTTGATGCCCCGTCTGCATCGTTTTCACGCAGCCAATCCGCAGGTCGATGTCAGCCTGGTCACCAGCGAGCGCAATCACAACATGCTCCGGCCGGACATCGACGTTGCCGTGCTGTTCGGCGACGGTCGCTTCAAACAGGGCGAAAGTCACTGGCTGTTCAGCGAAGAAGTGTTTCCGGTGTGCAGCCCGCAATTGCTCAAGGATCGCGTTCTGCCCTTGCCGCCCCAAGGGCTGCTGGAGTTCCCGCTGCTGCACTTGCGTGGCGAAAACAGCAGTAACTGGTTCGACTGGAGCGGCTTGTTTCGCGCACTGGAAATCCACACGCCGCCCGCGCCGGGCCAACTGCGTTTCGACAACTACACGTTGCTGATTCAAGCGGCGATTGGCGGTCAGGGCGTGGCGATTGGCTGGCGGCACCTTGTGGATAACTTGCTGGCGCAGGGCTTGTTGTGCCGGCCAATTGCCGAGACCACCCTCTCCCGCCTCGGCTATTACGTGGTACTACCCCAGCGCAAACGCCGGGGGGCGTTGATTCAGCGGTATGTCGATTGGCTGATGGCCGAACAGGCCAGCAGCGCGCAGTCGCTGACGGGCATGGCGTTGCCTTCGATCGCTGTGTGATCAAGGCTTCGATGCGGCAACAAAACTCACATGTTCGCCTGTATGCAGGTTCAGACGCAGTTCATCGGCAATTCCGACCGCCACCCGGTGCAGACGCTCCAACGGTTCGGCCAGGCCCGGCTCCAGCGTTGCGCCGACCTGGCTGAAATGCTCGATGGTCAGCCCCGCCACTCCACGGGGCGCATCGACCAACGTCCAGCGCAGTGAGCTGCCTTGCAGGGCCTCGCGGATTTCCCCGGCGGCGTGGCGTTGCAAGCGATCATCCGGACCCGGTTCGTCCAGCAGCGCGAAATCCCCCACGACAAACAACCGGGATACGCTCGCCGCTTGCAAACCATCGATCAGCGCATCCACCGCCAGCACCTGCTCCACCGGCCCGAGCACCACGGACTTTTCCACATGATCGCTGCTGAACGGCAGGCCCGGCGCATCCAACAGGCAGATCACCGCCGAGCTGCCGGCCACGCTCTGGTTGACCCGTTCGGCATCGAACAGATCACCGCCCTTGGTGCGCAGGCCCGGGCGTGGCGCGAGGGCGGTCAGGTCGTCGAGGATGGCGATGACTTCGTGCTGACGGCGCAGCAGTTCAGCCATCAACGCACTGCCCAGGCTACTCATGGCACCATAGAGCACCACCTTCACCACCGGGGTTTCGGCATTTTTCATGGCTGAGGTCCCTTTTGATTTCCATTGTATGGCGTGTGACATATTGCCAACGCCAAGGGTTCGAACCGATTCAGAGGGTTTGCGATGCAGACGATCAAGGGTTACCACGCCCACGTTTATTACGACGCCGGCACCATCGAACAGGCGCGGACGCTGTGTGAGCAGGCGGCAGCGTTGTTTCCATTGAAGATGGGCCGCATGCATGAACGCCCGGTGGGCCCGCATCCGGACTGGAGTTGCCAGCTGGCCTTCGGTCCGGAGCTGATTGGCGATGTGCTGCCGTGGCTGGCACTCCATCGCAAGGGACTGGTGGTGTTTCTGCACCCGGACACCGGCGATGACTTGCTCGATCACACCGAGCACGCAATCTGGATGGGTGCGATGCGACCGCTGGACCTGTCTGTTTTTTGATCAGATGGTTTCTTCGGGCTCGCCGGGCAAATGCTCGTCCAGGTGCAGCCACGGCAATTGGCTGTCGATCCAGATATGCCGCTCGGCGGCGGCTTGTTCCGGGTGATCGAGCGTGGCGATGGTCAGATCGATGCTCTCGGGGCTGAGCGATGTCACCAGCGCCAGTTGTGCACCGCAGTTCGGGCAGAAGAACCGTGCGCAACTGGCTGACGAGTCATAGCGTGAAGGTGTTCCGGTCAGCCATTGGAAATTCGCCGCTGGCAGCGTGATCCAGGTGGTGACGATGCCGCCACTGACCTTTCGACAAATCGAACAATGACAGTGGGCAATGTCGCGCAACGCTCCGCTGAACTGATAGCGGATATGTCCGCAATGGCAGCCGCCTGTGTGCAAAAGGCTCATGAGGACTTCACCTTCGCGTCAGGTGATCAGATTGAGTTCGCGGGCTTTCTCGTCGTTAATGACCACTACCGAGGCAGGGCTGAAGCCCATGGTTTTTATCAGCGTCCTCATTTCTCTGTTCAATGACTCCTGTAGTGGCGCAATCCATTCCTTTCGAAAATTGCGGATTACCAGAACACACTTTACAGAACACTTTCCAAGATTCAGCTTCCTGAACTCCAGAGGTAGCAGATCCTCTGTGTCCTCGTGACGCTTGAGACAGGCGGCGAATGTCAGTTGTACCGAGTTCGTGAATTTCTGTCGGATTTCCTCAACGTAGATCGCATGCTCCTGTGGAGCACTCGATTTTGCCTCTATGAACCACGCCGCTTGAGTATTGTCAGGTGCATTTCGCAATAAAACGAATTCAGAGACCTTCAACCCTTTTCCCAGTCTGGTGAAAAGCGGACTGGTCTCGATCGGGAAACACTTGTCCTGAGAGTAAGGTCCGAAATTCATTCCGGATTCCTGGATTGAAATACTCATCCCAACGCCAGCTCCACTTCTTCCTCGTAAAGTCGAATTGATTCATCAACGATCGGGTTGGTCGGCATTCCTTTGAGCAAATCATCACCTACCCATTCGCCCTCAATGGATGACAGGACCGGTATGGATACTTTCTGTTTCTGGGCTGCCAGATACAAAGCTTTGATGACGAAGTACGAGTGACTGGCAATGAAAAACTGAATGCCACTTCCGGCAAGAGAAACAATGATTTCCACCAGTCTGGAAATGGCTACCGGGTGGAGAGCAGACTCCGGTTCGTCAATGAATACCATGGAGTCTTTCGTCAAGAAACGATTGCCCAGCAAAGTATCAAGAATTGCAATTTTCTTGATGCCTTCAGCCGTTGATCCGATCTGGAACTTCTGATTGCCTTTCTTGAACTGCCATCGATTCGCACTGCTATCAAATTCGACTTTGCCGCCGAACATTTCTTCGAGGTTCTCGCGCGCTTTTGCGAAGTGCGCGTGATTTTTTCCTTTTGTAGGAACGAGACGCAGGGCTTTGGCCAAATCGTAGTAGGTGTCGTCAAAGCCGAAGTCTTTATCGATATCGCGGCTTTTCAGAATGATGTGTTGCAGTGAGAGCACTTCCTTGGGAGGAAGGAAAATGGAGTTGCTGCTCCGTGGTGGGACATGGTTTTCGAGAGTAGCGATGTTCTTCGTCGTGTCCTTGCCGAAGCTGTAACGAAATTCACGCGCATCCACTTTGACTCTGCAGGACAGAGGGCCGTCTGCACTTTTTGTTACCAGATCGCCAATCTTGTCGGCCTGATATGTCCAATAAAGCTTGTCAGTCAGGATTTCTGCGGCCGAACGCTGGTCATTGCCGCGTTGGTACTCTTCAAGTGTCCTCATCGTGCAATAGAGCGCTTTGAGCAGAAAGGTCTTGCCAGCGCTGTTTGCACCAATGATCAGGTTCAGGTTCGAGAGATTGCTCCAGCGAATGTTCTGTAACGGGCCGAAATTATCTAAATCAACGCTGTTGAGCATTGGTTGGAGCTCCTCACGAACTTTGCAGTGGTCGCAAGCCTAGCATTGCGAATGCCTTCCATACAGCGATGGACATGGCCCTTCAAAATCTCCGGAATGGTCTTACGATCACGCTCCACTGCAGATTCACTTGTTGCACGACATTGTCCGAGCCTTCTGTCAGACCTTTCATCAGCGAAAGGTAGTTGAAAGGTTGCCCCATTAGGATCGCCGCCACCACCGGCAACAGACCGGTTGGCCAACGCATGTCATTGCTCGCATGTCAGGCCCGATTAACAACAACAATGGTGATTCTGATGTCCTCTGTAGCCCGCCTCCTCGCTCCAACTCCGCCCGTACGTCTCGTGCTTCCCGTTCTGCGCTGATCCCCCCTCGATCCGCTTACTTACCTAGCCGCGCTACGCCTGGAGTTTTCCCATGCTGACTTTCCTTGGCTTCGCCATGGTCATCACGTTCATGTTCCTGATCATGACCAAGCGCCTGTCCGCGCTGATCGCTCTGATCATCATCCCGATCCTGTTCGCCCTGTTCGGTGGCTTCGCGCCGAAGATCGGCCCGATGATGCTCGAAGGCATTACCAAGCTTGCGCCGACCGGCGTGATGCTGATGTTCGCCATTCTGTACTTCGCCCTGATGATCGACTCCGGCCTGTTCGACCCGGCCGTGCGCAAGATCCTCAAACTGGTCAAGGGCGACCCGCTGAAAGTGTCGGTCGGCACCGCCGTCCTGGCGCTCGTCGTTTCCCTCGACGGTGACGGCGCGACTACCTACATGATCTGCGTGGCCGCCATGCTGCCGCTGTACAGCCGCATCGGCATGAGCCCGCGAATCATGGCCGGCCTGATCATCCTCGCCGGCGGCGTGATGAACATGACCCCATGGGGCGGCCCGACCGCCCGTGCCGCGAGTGCGCTGCACGTGGACCCGTCGGACATCTTCGTGCCGATGATCCCGGCCATGTGCGCGGGTGTGGTGGCGATCCTGATCATTGCCTACTTCTACGGCAAACGTGAGCGTGCGCGTCTGGGTGAGCTGCACCTGATCGGCGACGAAATCGATCACAGCGAAATCAGCGTGTCGCAGTTCCCGGATGCCCGCCGTCCGAAACTGATCTGGTTCAACGGCCTGCTGACCCTGGCGTTGATGTGCACCCTGATCGCCGGCCTGCTGCCGCTGCCGGTGCTGTTCATGGTGGCGTTCAGTATTGCCATGATCGTCAACTACCCTTGCCTGCAACAGCAGAAGGATCGTGTCGCCGCTCACGCCGGCAGCGTGCTGTCGGTGGTCAGTCTGATCTTCGCGGCGGGCATCTTCACCGGTATCCTGTCGGGCACCGGCATGGTCGATGCCATGTCGAAAAGCCTGCTGGCGGTGATCCCTGATTTCCTCGGCCCGTACCTGGCGGTGATTACCGCGCTGGTGAGCATGCCGTTCACGTTCTTCATGTCGAACGACGCGTTCTACTACGGTGTGCTGCCGGTGCTGTCGGAAGCAGCCAGCCACTACGGCATCACTGCAGTGGAAATGGCCCGCGCCTCGATCGTCGGGCAGCCGGTTCACCTGCTGAGCCCGCTGGTGCCGTCGACGTATCTGCTGGTGGCACTGGCCGGGATCGAGTTCGGCGATCACCAGCGTTTCACCCTGAAGTGGGCAGTGCTGGTCTGCCTGTGCATACTGGCCGCCGCACTGCTGTTGGGGACGTTCCCGCTGTTCAGCACGTTGTAACGGCATCAAATCACCCGTACGCCGGCGGCCTGCCGGCGTACGGGTTCAACACTCGCTCAAAGGAATACACATGGATTGGCTGACCAACCCCGAAATCTGGGTTGCCTTCTTCACCCTGACCGCCCTGGAGATCGTCCTGGGCATCGATAACATCATCATGATTTCGATCCTGGTCAGCCGCATGCCCAAACACATGCAGCAGCGCACCCGGATTTTCGGTCTTGGCCTGGCCATGATCACGCGGATCCTGTTGCTGCTGTCGATCACCTGGGTCATGCGCCTCACTGCCGACCTGTTCGTGGTGTTCGGTCAGGGCATTTCCGGTCGCGACCTGATCCTGTTCTTCGGTGGCCTGTTCCTGCTGTGGAAAAGCTCCCAGGAGATGTACCACGCGCTGGAAGGCGAGGACGAAAGCGATGATGCGCCTTCGGGCAAGGGCGGCAACTTCTTCTACACCATCATCCAGATCGCGATCATCGACATCGTGTTTTCGCTGGACTCGGTGATCACCGCCGTCGGCATGGTCTCCCATGTCCCGGTAATGGTGGCGGCGATCGTCGTGGCGGTGCTGGTGATGATGGCGGCCTCGGGCAAGATCAGCGAGTTCATCGACAAGCACCCGTCGCTGAAAATGCTCGCGCTGTCGTTCCTGCTGGTGGTCGGCACCGTGCTGATCGCCGAAGCGTTCGACGTTCACGTACCGAAAGGCTACGTCTACTTCGCCATGGGCTTCTCGCTGGCGGTCGAAGCGATCAACATCAAGATGCGCGGCGCGATTGCCCGCAAGAAAAAACAGCAGGATCCGGTGAAACTGCGCAAGGATGTTCCGGGTCAGTAACCGCAACGTTGCGCTGATGATCAAAGGGCCTTCGGGCCCTTTTTTCATGGCTGCATGAACCTGTTTTCATGACACTTTTGTTTCAATCCGCACTTTAGCTGTGCAATGCTGGCGCCCGGACCGTTCGCCAACTACAGCTTAAGAACAACACGTAGAAACTGCGCGGTATCGTCAACTTGCCCCTTTGGGGCGCTGCAACTACAGGGGGTCTGCATGCTCACCCTGCTCAATCTGCTGTCTGCCGTGGCCCTGCTGATCTGGGGCACGCACATCGTCCGAACCGGCATCCTGCGGGTGTACGGCACCAACCTGCGGCACGTGATCGGCCAGAACATGTCCAGGCGCTGGCTGGCGTTCATCGCCGGCATCCTGGTGACCGCGATGGTGCAGAGCAGCAACGCCACCGCCATGCTCGTGACCTCCTTCGTCGGCCAGGGGCTGATGGGGCTGACCCCGGCCCTGACCACCATGCTCGGCGCCGACGTCGGTACGGCATTGATGGCGCGGGTGCTGACCTTCGATCTGTCGTGGCTGTCGCCACTGCTGATTTTTCTCGGGGTGATTTTCTTTCTGTCGCGCAAACAGACGCGGCTCGGGCAGATGGGCCGCGTGGCCATCGGCCTGGGGCTGATCATCCTGGCGCTGCAATTGATCGTCGAGGCCGCCGGGCCGATCACCCATGCCAAAGGCGTGAAGGTGATTTTCGCCTCGCTGACCGGCGACATCCTGCTCGACGCCCTGGTCGGCGCTCTGTTCGCGATGATTTCCTACTCCAGCCTTGCCGCTGTACTGCTGACCGCGACCCTGGCGGGCGCCAATGTGATCAGCCTGCCGGTGGCGATCGGTCTGGTGATCGGCGCCAACATCGGCAGCGGCGTGCTGGCGTTCATGAGCACCAGCATGCAGAACGCGGCCGGCCGGCAAGTGGCACTCGGCAGTCTGTTGTACAAACTGATCGGCCTGTTGCTGATCATTCCGGTACTCGACCCGCTGGCGCACTGGATCGACAGCCTCGATTACAGTCCGCAGGAAATGGTCATCGGCTTCCACCTGCTCTACAACACTGCACGCTGCCTGATCCTGTTGCCGACGGTCGCACCGATGGCGCGGCTGTGCGCCTGGCTGTTGCCGGAGCGTCCGGAGGTCAATGGTACCGCCAAACCGCGTCACCTCGACCTCACCGCGCTGGTCACGCCAAGCCTGGCGCTGGCCAACGCCGCCCGGGAAACCCTGCGCATGGGCGATCTGATCGACAACATGCTCGACGCCACCCTCGACGTGCTGCGCGGCAAACAGACCGCAGTCACCCAGGAAATGCGCAAGCTGAGCGATGACGTCGAAGCGCTGTACAGCGCGATCAAGTTGTATCTGGCGCAGATGCCCCGGGAGGATCTTGGCGAGCAGGACAGTCGGCGCTGGGCGGAAATCATCGAACTGGCGATCAACCTCAAGCTTGCCAGCGACCTGATCGAACGCATGCTGCGCAAGGTGCAGCAGCAGAAGACGTCCCAGCGCCGTTCGTTTTCCGAAGACGGGCTGGAGGAGCTTGCCGGGCTGCATCAGCAATTGATCGCCAACCTGCGGTTGGGGCTGTCGGTGTTTCTCAGCGGTGACAAGGAAAGCGCCCGCCAGTTGTTGCGCGAGAAACGTCGCTTCCGCGCTCAGGAGCGGCGTCTGGCCCATGCTCATGTCAGCCGTTTGCAACGCAAGATCGTGCAAAGTATCGAGACCAGTTCGTTGCACCTGGAGCTGATTGCCGACATGAAACGCCTGAACTCGCTGTTCTGCAGCAGTGCCTACGTGGTGCTGGAAACTTCCGACACCGGCGCGCTGGCGGCGGACGAAATGGCCGACATCACGCATTCGCCTTGAACGTCTGGGGCTGTGGTCAGTCAGTAGCTCATGGTTCAGCCTCAAGGACGCCTTCGCGAGCAGGCTCGCTCCTGCATTTGAAAGGCATTCCTTTGCGGGAGCGAGCCTGCTCGCGAAAGCGATCCGACTGACGACACGGATCTCCGACTCAGTTGTATGGAAGCTCGTTATGCGTTGCCTGTTGTTCGCTTGTCTGCTGCTCGGTTCCCTGCCCGCCCTCGCCCTGGATCGTTTCCAGGTCGAGGGCTATGCCCTGCCCAACGGCCTGCAATTGCTGCTCAAACCCGGTACCGAACGCGGGCATGTGGCGATCCGCCTGGTGGTGGGCGTCGGCCTCGACGATTTCGACTGCAATGAAAAGGAGCTGCCGCACCTGCTCGAACACCTATTGTTCAGCGGCATCGACGCCACTGGCGAAGGTGGCCTCGAAGAGCGCATGCAGGCCCTGGGCGGTGACTGGAACGCCTTCACCAGCAACGCCGACACCACGTTCGTCATCGAAGCCCCGGCGAAAAACCAGCGCAAGGTCCTCGATCTGTTGCTGGATTTGCTGACCCAGACCCGTTTCGACGACAACGCGATCAACGCCGCCAAACGGGTGGTCGAGCGCGAGGACGGCGGCCATTACACCCGTCTGCGGCGCTTTCTCGACCGTCAGGACCTGGGCCACAGCGCCAGCAATCAGCTGGCGGTGGAGCTGGGGCTGAAGTGCCCGCAACGGGCCGAAGTCGATGGCCTGACCCGCGAACAGCTGGATAAGGTGCGCAGGGCCTGGTACGCGCCGAACAACATGACCCTGATCGTCGTCGGCGACCTCGACAAGTTGCTGCCGGCCTATCTGGAACGGGCGTGGGGCGCGCTCGAGGCGGTCGATCCGAGCGAGCATCGGCCGCTGCCGGACATCCGCACCAGTGCCGCCCATGAGCGCACGCTGACCCGTGGCTTCATCGGCAATGGCGCCAAGCTGCACTGGCTGGTGCCGGAGCCGGTGCTCGACGACCAGTACGACGAGACGTTCGATTTGCTAAAGGAATATCTGGAGTGGGCGCTGTACCGCGAGCTGCGCCTGAACCATGGCTTGTCCTACGGACCCTGGGCCGAGCGCGAGGTGTTCGGCGGTGTCGGCTTCATGAGCCTCAACGCCGATCTTGATCGTGGCGACATCACCGAAGCCGAACAGGTGCTGGAAGATCTCAAGGCCAGCCTGCTGAAGAACGGCCTCGATGCCGACACCTTCAATCGCATCAAACAGGCAGCCATCGCCCACCAGGCCTGGGCCGTGCAGGGCAACAGCGGCATGGCCGACTATTACTGGAGCGCGCTGGGCGACTACGAGGATGGCCGCTTCGCCGATCCTGCCCGGGAACTGCAAGGGGTGACGCTGGAAGCGGCGAACAAGGCCATGCGCGAATTGTTATTGCAGCCGGGGTATCTGCGCATTGAGAAAGCGTTGTTCAGTGACGATCAGGTGGTGTGGCTGATGGGCGGCGGTTCGGGCGTTATGTTGCTGCTTCTGCTCGGCTGGCGACTGCGCCGGCGAAAATCCGTGCCTTCAGACTGACCGGCAGCCTCGCCACAGGCCCTGGCGGGCGGTACTCTGTCGAGGTTTTTTTCCTCGACTGTCGTGAACCGCCCACATGCTCAAATTGAACCTCCTGATCCAGCGCATCCTCGAACTGATGAAGCGCTACCCCGGGGTCATCGCACTCGGCGGTTTCATTTCCGGCGTCGGCAGTTTCATTCTGGTCGACCGGCAACAGGGACTGGCGAGCTGGATCACCACGATCATGCTGCTGAGCTGGATCTGGCTGATGCTGGAAAACAGCCTGACCGAGCTGTTCACCCGGGTCTTCAAACGGGAAATACCTCAGCCGCTGCTGCGTTATGCGACGCAGATGATCCATCAGGAAAGTCTGTTTTTCGTCCTGCCGTTTTTCTTCATCACCACCACCTGGAACAGCGGCCAATTGGTTTTCACCGGCCTGCTGTGCATCGCGGCGCTGATCTCGATTGTCGACCCGCTCTACTACAAATGGCTGGCGCCCCGGCGTTGGGCGTTTCTCGCGCTGCACACCCTGACCCTGTTCGCGGCCCTGCTTACCGCCCTGCCGGTGATCATGCACCTGACCACCTCCCAGAGCTTCAAGTGGGCGCTGGGCATTGCCGTGGTGTTGTCGTTCCCGAGCCTGGCATCGATCTTCCCGATTCGCACCGTGCGCAATGCGCTGGCGATCCTCAGCATCACCATCGGTATCGGTGGCGTCGGCTGGGTTCTGCGCTCGTGGGTGCCGCCGGCAACGTTGTGGATGACTGACGTGGCGATCAGCACTCAGGTGCAGGACCGCACTCCCGGGGCCAGCCTGGAGCAAGTCAGTGCCGATCAGATACGCAGCGGCGGCCTCTACGCCTACACCGCGATCAACGCGCCGCGCGGGCTCGATGAGCGGATCTACCATGTGTGGCAGTTCAACGGCAAAGAGGTCGACCGCATTGCCCTCGACATCCACGGCGGGCGCAAGGAAGGCTATCGGGCGTGGACCCACAAGCAGAACTTCCCCGGCAATCCGGTCGGTGACTGGCAGGTGCGGGTGCTGACCGAAGATGATCAGGTGATCGGCGTACTGCGCTTCGAAGTGACGGACAGCACACCGATCAAAGAAAAGTAATCCGGTTCGTGCTATTACGTAGATTCGCTCAGCCGCAGAACAAGCACGGAGTCTATGACCAGCAGCGCGATGACCGGTAATGCCCGACTGGACACGTCAATCAGCCCTGCCCGCCTGCGGGTCACCGGGGACTGGACGCTTGTCCATTACGCCGAACTCAAGCACCTGAGCGAAACGCTCCGCGGTCAGTACGACGCCAGCACCACCATCGATCTCAACGGCCTCGGCGCCCTCGACACCGCCGGCGCTTCACTGCTGGTGGAGCTGCTCGGCTCCGAGCGACTGGGCAAGTCCGCCGAACATCCCGATTGCACGATTTCCGCTGCCGACCGCGCCTTGCTGCAAACCGTGTATCGCTCGCTGACCGACTTCTGCGTACCGGTCAAGGAGCCGGAAATCAGCGTCAGCGTGCAGTTGCTGACCCGTATCGGCCGGGCCGTCGATACGGTGTGGCAGGACACCCTGCAACTGCTCGGTTTTGTCGGTCTGATTCTCGAAACCATCGCTCGCAGCCTGTTCCGACCCAAGCGCTGGCGGATCACGCCGATGATCGCGCACATCGAACAGACTGGCCTCGACGCCGCGCCGATCGTCGCCCTGCTGACCTTTCTCGTGGGCGCGGTGGTGGCGTTTCTCGGGGCGACGGTGCTGGCCAGTTTCGGCGCCAGCGTGTTTACCGTGGACCTGGTGGGCTTCGCCTTTCTTAGGGAATTCGGCGTGTTGCTCACGGCAATCCTGATGGCCGGCCGGACCGCCAGTGCCTTCACCGCGCAGATCGGTTCGATGAAGGCCAACGAGGAAATCGACGCGATCCGCACGCTTGGCCTCGACCCCATGGAATTGCTGGTAGTGCCGCGGGTGCTGGCGTTGCTGGTAGCCCTGCCGATGCTGACCTTTCTGGCGATGATCTGCGGGATCATCGGTGGCGCCGTGGTCTGTGCGGTGTCGCTGGATATTTCCCCGGCGATGTTCCTCTCGCTGCTGCAAAGCGACATAGGGATTCAACATTTTCTGGTTGGCCTGGTCAAAGCCCCGATCTTCGCGTTCCTGATTGCCGCCATCGGCTGTCTGGAAGGCTTCAAGGTCAGTGGCAGCGCCGAATCGGTCGGCGCCCATACCACCTCGAGCGTGGTGCAATCGATCTTCGTGGTGATCGTGCTCGATGCGGTTGCCGCGCTGTTCTTCATGGAGATGGGCTGGTGAGTCGTCTACCCCGCATGCCGTCCGAAGCGGTGATCGAAGTCCGTGGCCTGTGCAATCGCTTCGGCAGCCAGAGCGTGCACGAGAACCTCGACCTGGACTTGTACAAGGGCGAAATTCTCGCGGTGGTCGGCGGTTCCGGCAGCGGCAAATCGGTGTTGCTGCGCAGCATCGTCGGTTTGCGCCGGCCCAGCGAAGGCATGGTCAAGGTGTTCGGCCAGAATCTGCCGAGCCTGCCGGAGCATGAGCGTTCGTTGATCGAGCGGCGTTTCGGTGTGCTGTTTCAGAAAGGCGCGCTGTTCTCTTCGCTGACGGTGACCGAGAACGTCGCCCTGCCCCTGATCGAACACGCCGGCCTGAGCCGTGAAGACGCCGAGCACCTGGCGGCGGTGAAACTGGCACTGGCCGGGCTGCCGCTGTCGGCGGCAGATAAATACCCCGCCTCGTTGTCCGGCGGCATGATCAAGCGTGCAGCCTTGGCCCGGGCATTGGCGCTGGACCCGGACATCCTGTTTCTTGACGAACCCACCGCCGGCCTCGATCCGATTGGCGCAGCGCAGTTCGACCAGTTGATCCTGACCCTGCGCGATGCGCTGGGGCTGAGTGTGTTTCTGGTGACTCACGACCTCGACACGCTCTACACCATTACCGACCGGGTGGCGGTGCTGGCGCAGAAGAAAGTGCTGGTGGCCGGGCCCATCGACGTGGTCTCGGAAACCGACGACGCGTGGATTCACGAATATTTCCACGGCCCTCGCGGCCGCTCGGCGCTGGACGCCGCCAAACTGCTTAACGAGGTCTGACATGGAAACCCGAGCCCATCATGTGTTGATCGGCCTGTTCACGGTGATTGTGGTGGCCGGCGCCCTGCTCTTCGGTCTGTGGCTGGCCAAGTCCAGCGTCGACACCGAGTTCAAGGATTACGAAATCGTCTTCAACGAAGCGGTCAGCGGTCTGTCCCGGGGCAGTCCGGTGCAGTACAGCGGGATCAAGGTCGGCGATGTGGTCAGCCTGCGCCTCGACCCGCAGGACCCGCGCCGGGTGCTGGCGCGGATACGCCTCGGCGGCGACACGCCGGTCAAGGAAGACACCCTGGCCAAACTGGCCCTGGCCGGGATCACCGGCACGTCGATCATCCAGCTCAGCGGCGGTACGCCCGAGAGCCCGAAACTGCGCGGCCATGACGGCAACCTGCCGACCATCGTCGCTTCGCCCTCGCCTATTTCGCGGCTGCTCAATGACAGCAACGACCTGATGAGCGGAGTCAGTACGCTGCTGAGCAACGCCAATCAGATGTTCTCCGCCGACAACATCGAGCGCGTGAGCAAAACCCTCGAACATCTGGAGCAGACCACCGGTTCGATCAATGATCAACGCGGCGACCTGCGCCAGGCCATGCAGCAACTGGCGACCGTCGGCAAACAGGCCGGCAGCATGCTCGAGCAGACATCGGCGCTGATGCGTAATGCCAACGGTTTGCTCAACGATCAGGGCAAACAGGCGCTGGGCAGTGCCGAGCAAGCGATGAAGTCGCTGGAACAGAGCAGCGCCACCATCAACGGCCTGCTGAGCAAGAATCAGAATTCCCTCGACAGCGGCATGCAGGGCCTCAACGGCCTAGCGCCGGCAGTGCGCGAACTGCGTGAAACCCTGACCTCGCTGCGGGCCATTTCCCAACGTCTGGAGGCCAACCCCAGCGGTTACCTGCTGGGCAGTGACAAGAACAAGGAATTCACGCCATGAAGCTGACTCGCCTCGCCCTCCTTGCCGGCTTCACGCTGATCGGCGCCTGCTCGATCCTGCCCAAGTCCGAGCCGCTGGATGTCTACCGCCTGCCTTCTGCGCAGGCGCCCGCCTCGGCCGCTTCGGCGACTCAGCATTGGTCGCTGCGTCTGAACAAACTGCAGGCCAGCGAAGCGCTGAACCGTCCGGGCATCGCGGTGATTCCCCAGGGTGACGTCATCAGCACTTACAAGGCTTCGCGCTGGAGCGACCCGGCGCCGGTGCTGATGCGCAACCGGCTGCTCGATGGCTTCCAGCGCGATGGCCGGGTGTCGCTGTTGAGTACCGACGACAGCAACTTCCAGGCAGATCTGGAACTGGGCGGCAGCCTGCAGGCATTCCAGACGGAATATCAGGGCCATCAGGCCAGCGTCGTGGTGCGGGTCGATGCGTTGCTGGTGCGCGGCCATGACCAGAAGATTCTCGCCAGCCACCGCTTTGAAGAGCGTCAGCCGCTCAATGATGTGAAGGTACCGGCGGTGGTGGCCGGATTCGGTCAGGCCAGTGATCGGCTGACGGCGAAGGTCGTGGCGTGGGCGGTGGAACAAGGCCAGAAATTCGCCCCCGCAACACCCTGATTCACCATAGCCCCTGTGGGAGCGGGCTTGCCCGCGATGGCGGTGTGTCAGTCACCAGAAATTCTGGATGTGCGGCCCTCTTCGCGGACAAGTCCGCTCCCACAGGGTTTTCTATCAGCCGAAGAACCAGTAGCAGACGCCGATTGCGCCTAGCACACCGGCCAGCTCGGCCAGCAGCGCGCATCCCACCGCATGTCGCGCCCGCTGGATGCCCACCGCGCCGAAGTACACCGCCAGCACATAGAAGGTGGTCTCGGTGCTGCCCTGGATGGTCGCCGCCACCAGCGCCGGGAAGCTGTCGACGCCGGAGGTCTTCATGGTTTCGATCAGCATCGCCCGGGCGGCGCTGCCGGAGAACGGCTTGACCATCGCGGTCGGCAGCGCATCGACGAAGCGCGTGTCCCAGCCTGCCCACTGCACCAGATGGCGAATGCCGTCGAGGCCGAAATCCAGCGCACCGGACGCTCGCAATACGCCGATCGCACAGAGCATCGCCACCAGATACGGCAGCAGGTTTTTGGCGACGTCGAAACCTTCCTTCGCACCTTCGACGAATGCTTCGTAAACCTTCACCTTGCGCAAGGCGCCGATCACCAGAAACAGCATGATCAGACCGAACAGCGTCAGGTTGCCGAGAATCGACGACAGGCCCGCCAGCGCGGTGGCCGACATCGTGGCCAGCAGCGCCATGAAACCGCCGAGGATCAGCGCACCGGGAATCAGATAAGCCAGCACCACCGGGTCCCAGACCCGCAGGCGTTGCATGAACGCCACCGACAGGAAGCCGACGATGGTCGAGCAACTGGTGGCCAAAAGGATCGGCAGGAACACCAGCGTCGGATCCGGCGCGCCTTGCTGGGCGCGGTACATGAAGATCGTCACCGGCAACAGGGTCAGGGACGAGGCGTTGAGTACCAGGAACAGGATCTGTGCGTTGCTGGCGACGGTCGAGCTGGGGTTGAGTTCCTGCAGCGCCTTCATGGCCTTGAGGCCGATCGGCGTGGCGGCGTTGTCCAGGCCCAGGCCGTTGGCGGCGAAGTTCAGGGTAATCAGGCCCAGCGCCGGATGCCCGGCCGGCACTTCCGGCATCAACCGCAGGAACAGCGGCCCGAGCACTTTGGCCAGCCATTCGACGATCCCGGCCTTCTCGGCGATGCGCAGAAAGCCCAGCCACAGGGTGAGTGTGCCGAACAGCAACACCATGACTTCGACCGACAGCTTGGCCATGGCAAAAATGCTTTCCACCATCGCCGCGAAGATCCCGGCGTTGCCGCCGATCAGCCACTGCCCCAGCGCCGACACGGCTGCCACGATGAAGAAGCCAAGCCACAGGCCATTAAGCATCAGTCAAATCCCCCGGAAGATGCGGCGAATGATAGCGGGGTCGCCAGAAACGACAAACCCCGGATTTCTCCGGGGTTTGTCAGGGCGCATGGCAGGTGGGGATCAGTTTTTCGAAACGTCACCGGCCGGCAGTGGTTCCTTGCTGCGCCAGTGCGGCAGCGAGTTCCAGTAGCGCTGGCCCTTGGCGTCGTCGTACATGCCTTCCCAACGGGCGATGACCAGCACGGCGAGGGCGTTGCCGATCACGTTCAGGGCGGTACGCGCCATGTCCATCACACGGTCGACACCGGCGATGAACGCCAGGCCTTCCAGCGGAATGCCGACGCTGCCCAGCGTGGCCAGCAGGACCACGAAAGACACGCCCGGCACACCGGCGATGCCTTTGGAGGTGACCATCAGGGTCAGGACCAGCAGCAGTTGCTGGCTGATCGACAGGTCGATGCCGTACAGCTGGGCGATGAAGATCGCAGCGATGGACTGGTACAGGGTCGAACCGTCCAGGTTGAACGAGTAGCCGGTCGGAACCACAAAGCTGCAGATCGCTTTCGGTGCGCCGTAGGCTTCCATCTTCTCGATCACGCGCGGCAGCACGGTTTCGGAGGACGCGGTGGAATAAGCCAGAACCAGCTCATCCTTGAAGATGCGCATCAGCTTGATCACCGAGAAACCGAACATTTTGGCGATCAGGCCCAGGATCACGAAGGCGAAGAAAGCGATGGCGACGTAAACCAGGATCACCAGCTTGGCCAGCGGCAGCAGCGAGGCGAAACCGAAGTTGGCCACGGTCACCGCGATCAGCGCGAACACACCGATTGGCGCGTAGTTCATGATCATGTGGGTGACTTTGAACATGCTTTCCGAGACGCCCTGGAACATCTTCACCAGCGGCTCGCGCAGGTCCGACTGCAGGCTCGACAGACCAAGGCCGAACAGCACGGAGAAGAAGATGATCGGCAGCATTTCGCCGCGGGCCATGGCCGCGAAGATGTTCGACGGGATCAGGTTGAGGATGGTCTCGATGAACGCGTGTTCATGCTGTACTTCGGCGGCGGTCGCCTGGTACTTGGAGATGTCCACGGTGCCCAGGGTGCTCATGTCGATGCCGGCACCCGGATGGAACAGGTTGGCCAGCAGCAGGCCGACGACGATGGCGATGGTGGTGACGATTTCGAAGTAGATGATGGTCTTCAGGCCGATACGCCCGAGCTTCTTGGCGTCGCCCACGCCGGCGATGCCGACGATAAGGGAAGAAATGACGATCGGGATCACGATCATCTTGATCAGACGGATAAAGATATCGCCTGCCGGTTGCAGGACATTGCTGATCCACCAGGGCTTTTCGGCACTGAAATGGTTGAGCAACGCACCGATTGCAATCCCCAATACCAGACCGATGAGGATCTGCCAGGCGAGGCTGAGCTTTGCCTTCTTCATATTCTTTACCCTTACTTGCGTTTGACTCAAGGCACATGCAGGAACTGGAACGCTCTTGGCGGAAAAGTCTGTGCATCTGCCTCCGTATAAGGTGCCCCGAAGCGCGTAATTACGGCTCTCCGGCAGGCGAAAAAAGGCGCAACTATTCCGATGCGGGGTTGCGCCGTCTAATGCCGTAAACGCCTACCCTATGCCGAATCGGCATGAGTTTTTTTTAGTGAAACTGGCGTCCCAACCGGTTCGAATACGACATTTCGGCAGGCATAAGTGCCGTGAACCGGCCATTACAGCGTAGATTGGTTATTTTTTGAGCGAGTGATTTCGACGAAAATTTTCGGAAAAAGCCTACGTTTGGAATCCAAAACCCTGACAGGCTTTATCGACTCTTTCTCGATATACGGTCGCGAGGAAACACCGCGAAACGCTTTTCGCGCGCAGTGTGAACGACAAAAAGATGAGCAGAACGCTCTGGATCAATGTTTTGTCACTTTGAAAGCTCAGCGCAAGCCCGTCGAACCACTTCGGGTTGGCGAACTTGCGTTGCAGCTTTTACCCTGACCCGGCCCTCATCGCAGGCACTCCCTGTACCCGTAGGTCACTCCGACCCTGAAACAGTCAGAACGTCCCGGCCCCCTGGTCATGCACCGGCCTTCCTCGGGCGGGCGCAATGGAAGGCAGCTGTCGGCTGCCTTCATGTTCAATACCAGTTCGGATCTTTCTTCAGCGTTTCCATCAACAGGTCCTGCATGCCCTGGTCGGGTTTGCCGAGGAAGCGGTAAGTGGCGTGTCGTGTTGGCGACTTGTCGGCCGGCAATCCTTCGGGCACATCGACCAGCATGGCGTAGGCGTGTTTCTTGTCGAAGCTGAACGCGACGATCAAGCGGTGGTTGAGGCACTTGTCCTGCGATTCGCAGAGCGGCCCCACCAAGTACTTGTCGCCGTCTTCCGTGACGGCATTCATCTGTTGGTCCGGCGCGCCGGATAGGTTCATGACCCATTCCGGCAGGCGTTCTTCCTTTTTCACCACGCCTTCCCAGGTTTCCCGGTATTGCGGGTCCGAACTCAAGAGTTCATTGACCCGGGTCTGGCCATCATTGGCCGCCATCGCCATGGCACTACCGCCCAGAAGCAGGGCGGCTGCCAGTGTCTTTAAAGCACTCATGATCAACCTCGGCCGCGACGGCCAAAGAAGAACGAGGCGATGAACATCACCAGGAACACGACAAAGAGAATCTTGGCGATACCCGTGGCGGTGCCCGCGATACCACCGAAGCCCAGGACTGCAGCGATGATGGCAATGATCAGGAATGTAATTGCCCAGCTCAACATGGTGATTCTCCTTGTTTCTATTTAGGGATGTTGCCGGTCTCGGCGCAGCGGCGCCCAGATTCGTGGATCAGAAAACCCAGCGTTCCTCGCGCGGCATGTCGCCCAACGGTTGCGGCTGGTCGACATCCATCATGCGCATCGCGCCGTTATCGACCTGGCTGCTGGTGACGGCGCTGAAGTGTGTCTGAGTGGCGTGTTGCATCGAAATCAAAGGCTCGGGGTGCTGACTCTGTTCCCAAAGCAGGTATTGCTGGCAGGCGATCAGGGTGATCAGCAGCGCCAGTGCGCCAAACAGGCCCTGCTGCAGATGCAGGGGCGAAATACGCATTTGGGCAGCACGTTGGCGAGTCATCCTGGTTTCCTCACTCTTGTCGGGTTGGGGCAGTGCATGTCTGCCCGGGCTGATAGAGGTATTGCAGTCGGCATGCCAGCTTTTTTGTTTGAAAAAATCCAATAAAATCAGTTAGTTAGAATTGACATGAAAGTTTTTGACGACGCATCCTGCACGATGGCCGTCTCGCGGTCGTGCGAAATGCACGAATGCGACGTAGGAGAAATCATTCTTTTTGAATTGAGAGCAGGGTATGGATGTCAGAAAAGGAAGCAGGCAAACGCCTGCAAATCGGCGATTGTTCAAAAAATCAACAAAATCAGTGTATTAGCCGAAAGGGCAGGAGAGAGCTACCCTGCCATGACTGGAATCGATCAGAATCAACCATGCAACTTGCCCGATTTTTCCGGGACTAACTCAAGACATTCATTTATGGAGCGTAGGAAACATGGAATCAGCCACTGAGCATCAAGGCCGCATTCTGCTGGTGGACGATGAGTCCGCCATCCTGCGAACTTTCCGTTATTGCCTCGAAGACGAAGGCTATACCGTCGCCACCGCCAACAGCGCAGCTCAGGCCGATGCGTTGTTGCAGCGTCAGGTATTCGACCTGTGCTTCCTCGATCTGCGTCTTGGTGAAGACAACGGTCTCGACGTGCTGGCGCAGATGCGCATTCAGGCGCCCTGGATGCGGGTGGTGATCGTCACCGCCCATTCGGCCGTCGACACGGCGGTTGATGCCATTCAGGCCGGCGCCGCCGACTATCTGGTCAAACCGTGCAGCCCGGACCAGTTGCGTCTGGCCACCGCCAAGCAGCTCGAAGTGCGCCAGCTCTCGGCGCGTCTGGAAGCCCTTGAAGGCGAGATCCGCAAGCCAAAGGACGGCCTGGATTCCCACAGCCCGGCGATGAAAGTCGTACTGGAAACGGCACGGCAAGTGGCGAGTACCGATGCCAATATCCTGATCCTCGGCGAGTCCGGTACCGGTAAAGGTGAACTGGCCCGGGCCATTCACGGTTGGAGCAAACGCGAGAAGAAATCCTGCGTCACCATCAATTGCCCGTCCCTGACTGCGGAACTGATGGAAAGCGAGCTGTTCGGTCACAGTCGCGGTGCGTTCACCGGCGCCAGCGAAAGCACCTTGGGGCGGGTCAATCAGGCCGATGGTGGAACGCTGTTTCTTGACGAGATCGGCGATTTTCCACTGACGTTGCAGCCAAAGTTGCTGCGATTTATTCAGGATAAGGAATACGAGCGGGTAGGGGACCCGGTCACCCGCCGCGCCGACGTGCGCATCCTCGCGGCCACCAACCTCAATCTTGAGGACATGGTGCGTGACGGTCGTTTCCGTGAAGACCTGCTGTATCGCCTGAACGTCATCACGCTGCATCTGCCGCCCTTGCGCGAACGGGCCGAGGATATTCTGACCCTGGCCGACCGTTTCCTCGCGCGTTTTGTGAAGGAATACGCTCGCCCGGCCCGGGGCTTCAGTGACGAGGCCCGGGAAGCCCTGCTGGGTTACCGCTGGCCAGGCAACATTCGCGAACTGCGCAACGTGGTCGAGCGGGCGAGCATCATTTGCCCGCAGGAGCGGGTAGAAATCAGCCACCTCGGCATGGCCGAACAACCGGCCAACAATGCCCCGCGAGTCGGCGCGGCCCTCAGCCTCGACGAACTGGAAAAGGCTCATATCGGTGCGGTGCTGGCGACCGCCGGCACCCTCGACCAGGCTGCCAAGACCCTCGGGATCGATGCCTCGACCCTGTATCGCAAGCGCAAGCAGTACAACCTGTGAGCACCCGCCGATGAAACTGGCGATGAAGTTGCGGACCCGCTTGTTCCTGAGTATTTCCGCACTGATCACCGTGGCCTTGCTCGGGCTGCTGCTCGGGCTGGTCAGCGTGATGCAAATGGCCGGGACTCAGGAAGCGCTGATCCGCAACAACTTCGTTACCCTCGATCTGGGCCTCAAGCTGCGCCAGACCTTGGGCGATCAGCTGATCATGATGCTCGCCGAGAAGCCCGATCCGGTGGCATTCGAAGCATCGAAGCAGCATTACTTCGAGCTGCTCGACGAGGGCATCGCTCAGGAGCAGAAAGACGATGACCGCCAGTACGGATTCCGTCAGGCCAAGGCCGATTACCTGAGTTTTCTGCAGGCGTTCGACCTGTACCGCGATCCGGGCGCGGCCCTGAGTGGTGGGGGAGACTTGCGCGAACGCTTCAATGTCTTGCGCAACGGTCTGATTTCCGAACACAAGCACGCACTGGACAATATCAACGCGGTACAGCATGACGCCCGGGACCGGGCGCTGTTGGTGGCCGGTCTGCTCGGGCTGGTAGGGCTGGCGGTGCTGATCATCGGTTTCATCACCGCCCAGGGGATTGCCCGCCGGTTCGGTGCACCGATCGAGGCGCTGGCGAAAGCGGCGGACAGCATCGGCCAGGGCAATTTCGAAGTGACCCTGCCAGTGTCCTCGGCCATGGAAATCAATCTGCTGACCCGCCGTTTCGGGCTGATGGCCGAAGCCCTTCGCGAGCATCAGGCGACCAATGTCGACGAATTGCTGGCCGGTCAGCAGCGCTTGCAGGCGGTGCTCGACAGTATCGATGACGGCTTGCTGATGATTGACCGCCAGGGTCATCTGGAACACCTGAACCCGGTGGCACAGCGACAGCTGGGCTGGGACAGCGACCGTTTCGGCGAGGGGCTGGGCAGTGCCTTGCAACGTCCGGAACTGGATGCGCAACTGCAACTGGTATTGCGCGGCGGCACTCTTGAGCGCGCGCCGGAAGACTTGAGCATCGAGGTCGACGGAGAATCGCGGCTGCTGACCTACAGCCTGACCCCGGTCAGCCACACCCAAGGGCATATCCTCGGCGCAGTGATGGTGCTGCACGACGTCACCGAGCAGCGTGCGTTCGAGCGGGTGCGCAGCGAGTTCGTGCTGCGCGCCTCCCACGAGCTGCGTACGCCGGTGACCGGCATGCACATGGCCTTCGGGCTGTTTCGCGAACGGGCGAAGTTTCCGGCGGACTCCCGCGAGTCGGATCTGCTCGATACGGTCAACGAAGAAATGCAGCGCCTGATGCAGTTGATCAACGACCTGCTGAATTTCTCACGCTATCAGAGCGGTTTGCAGAAACTCACGCTGGCACCATGTTCCATCGAAGATTTGCTGACGCAGGCGCAATCACGGTTCGCCGATGCTGCCGCGCAGAAGGGGGTGGCGTTGAATGTCGAGGTGCAGAGCCCCTTGCCGCGCTTGCAGGCCGATCAGGCGCAACTGGATCGGGTGCTCGACAATCTTATCGACAACGCCTTGCGCCACACCGCTCGCGACGGGTTGATCCGTCTGCAGGCGCGGCGCCATGGCGAGCGGGTCATCATCAGCGTTGAAGACAACGGTGAAGGCATTGCCTACGGCCAGCAGGGACGGATCTTCGAGCCCTTCGTGCAGGTCGGGCGCAAAAAGGGTGGCGCAGGGCTCGGACTGGCGCTGTGCAAGGAAATCGTTCAGCTGCATGGCGGGCGGATGGGCGTCTACTCGCGACCGGGGCAGGGCACGCAGTTCTACATGGCGCTGGCGGTCTAGGCTTCGTCGTCCATGCGGCGGCCGGCGAGCCGCCGGCCTCGTGTGATGAGCTCGATGAATTGCACGGCGCTCAAGGCCTGGGCGAACAGCCAGCCCTGGCCGAACTTCACGCCTTCGCTGCTCAGCAGTGCGGCCTGGGATTCATGTTCGATCCCCTCGGCGATGACCTTCAGGTCCAGGGCCTGAGCCATGTGAATGATGTGCGGGGCGACGCCGCTGCTGGCCGCGTCATGTCCGAGCGCATCAATGAACGCCTTGTCGATTTTCAGACAGTCCACCGGCAGGGTCTGCAGGTAGGAGAGGCTGCAATAGCCGGTGCCGAAATCGTCGATCAACACCTGGTGACCGACATCGCGTAACGCTTGCAGGTTTTCCCGGGCCACCACGACATCGATCAGTCCGCGTTCCGTCACTTCAAATGCAATCTGCCGTGCCGCTACCCGGTGCAGACTCAGCAACCGCGCCATGACCTGGCCGATGCGCGGCACCATCACATCACAGGCTGCCAGGTTCACCGAAATGTAGAGCTGTGGATTGGCCCGAAGCAGTTGACCCAGCTGTTCCAGCAGGCGCTGCAGGACGAAATCGGTCATCTGGCGGATCTGCCCGGTGTTTTCCGCCATCGGGATGAACAGGTCGGGACTGGTCAGCGTACCGTCCGGTCGCCGCCAGCGCAGCAACGCTTCGGCGCCGACGCAATTGCGACTGTCGAGATCGAAGATCGGTTGATACAGCACTTGAAGCTCACCGCGGCGGATCGCCCCGTGCAGTTCGGCATCCAGCGACTGACGCTGGCGGATCAGCCAGAACACCAGGACCCCGACAAATGCCCCCAGCAACAGACAAAACGGCACCATCCACCACCAGAGCTCCGGAATGTGCATGCCGGTGCGCGGTGTGATCAACACCAATTGATATTCCGGATTGTCGGTCGGCATGCGGTAGATGAGCTGTGTCTGGGTTATCTGCAGCGCGTCGGTGGACTTCGGTGGCCATGGCTCGGCAGGTGGCCAGGCCTGTGGAACGCCGAGCACCGGAATGGCTCGGGTTCCGTGATCCAGCACCACCAGCAGGCTGCTTTCCGGGGGCAGGTCGACCATGTCGGTCAAGTGCCCACGTGAGGTGGCCACACGAAAGTTGCCCCGTCCGAGCATCAGCGCCGCCCGGTTTTCATCGGGTTCGGTGGTGGTGTTCAGCCAGTAGCTGTAGGTCGGGCCTTTGATATCCGGTGGACGGACGACCGACAGACCTTCCTGGCGCGGACGATTGGAGCAGAGGCGGGAGGCATCCATGTAGGCCGCTTCATAGACGAAGCGATAGTTGAAGGTCACTTGCTGCAGCGTGGCGATCATCTCGTCGTCGCAACTGCGCAACGGTTGGGCTTCGAGGTCGTCGAGACTTTCGCGCAACTGGCCGAACAGCTGTTCCAGGCGAGCCAGAAAGCGCTCGCCCTGGGCGTTCATTTCCTGACTTTCGCTCTGTTCGACCTGATGCATGGCCACGAACAGTCCGCCGGTGATCAGCAGGCTGGCGCTGAGGACAGCCGCCAGCATCGCCAGAAACCACGGACGATAAAACCAGCTGCGCAGCGCCTCTCGGGTAGCAACCATATGGATATCCGAAGAATTACCAATGAGTTATAGCTGCTGATTGCGTTTTCGCCTCGACCGTCGGGCGGGCGTCATTATTTTGTCTGATTCAACACCAGCAGCAACGCTGCCGTTTGCGCATCCGGCGTGCCGTCGAAGCGGGAAGGGCGGAAGTGCATCTGGAAGGCGGCGAGTACATGGCGGGTCGCCACGTCCAGTTCACCGTTTTGCGGGGTTGCATAACCCAGGCGGGCCAGTTGCGTCTGGAACCAGCTGATGCTCGGTAACTCGACGTCGAATCTGACCTGCTGGCGGGCGACCGCCTGCTCGTCGGGCCACAGCCCCAGCCCCTCGGCAGCCAGGCGTTTCCACGGGAACAGCGGGCCAGGATCCAGCTTGCGCAGCGGTGCAATGTCGCTGTGTCCGATGATGTGGTCCGGGCTGATGCCGTGGCGTTTGCTGATGTCCCTGAGCAACACGATCAGCGACTGCACCTGCGCTTCACTGTACGGATACCACACGCGGCCGGTCGGCGTGTCCTTGAAGCCGGGATTGACGATTTCGATCCCGATCGAGCTGGAGTTGAGCCAGGTGCGCCCCTGCCATTCGCTTTCGCCCGCATGCCAGGCACGCAGGTTTTCGTCCATCAGCTTGTAGATTGTGCCGTTTTTGTCGTCGCCGATCAGATAGTGGCTGCTGACTTCACCGTGGGTCAGCAGTTGCAGCGAGCGCTGCAGGGAAGCAGAGGTGTAATGCACGATCACGAACTGCGCGCGGCTGTCGTGGTTGGCGGAAGGATGGCTGGTGTCGTAGCGCGGGCCGCTGGCACAACCGGCCAGGATGAGCAGCGACGCAATGAGAGCAAGGAATTTCATGGCAGAGAGCAGTACACACAAGACAATAATGCAACAGTGTAACGTAATGACCTGCCTGCGAACGGCAAAAGGTCTGATTTAAATGAAATGGAACAATTGTGTTCAGCCCAGTTCGACCCGGTTGCGACCCGCATTTTTTGCCCGGTACAGCGCCTGATCGGCCCTTTTGAGCACCAGATCGCTTCGCTCTCCTGGCTTGAACGATGCCAGCCCCATGGAAATGGTGATCGTCACCCGCTCGCCCTTGAAGTGAAAAGGGCAGGCCTCGATCGCGGCACGCAGCGTTTCCAGCAACCGGACGCCGACAGCCGGCGGGGTGGCCGGCAGCAGCAGGACGAACTCCTCGCCGCCGAAACGGGCAATGAAATCGTTGCCCCGCAGACGTTTGCGCAACACGGTGGCGATGATCTTCAACACCTTGTCGCCGGCCAGATGCCCGTAGTTGTCATTGATTCGTTTGAAGTGATCGAGGTCGAGCATGGCCAGGCTCAGGGTATTGCCGTGTTGCTGCCATTGGGCTATTTCATGGTCGAGACGCTCGCTCCAGGCGGCGCGGTTGGGCAGGCCGGTGAGCGGGTCGATCAGGGCTTTCTGGCGTTGCTCTTCAAGGTGTTCGCGATAGCCGAGGGCTTCTTGTTCCATGTGGGCCACACGTTCGGCGAGGCTTTTGAGGCGGTTGGCCACTTCCTGTTCACGGGCGTCGCGTTGTTTCTGGTGCTGGTCCATCGTGCCGAGCAGGCCTTCGAGATGGTTTTCCAGTACCTGCTTGAGGTCGTCCAGGTCCGCCGCTTCCTGCACGCTGTTCTGCAAACCGTCGACCTGTTCGCGAATCTGCGTGTCCATCGCCCGCGCTGCAGAGCTGTTGTCGGCATGGCCTTCGCTGGCGGCCTGCAGGTTGCTCTGGAATGCTTCGAGGCGTTCGTTGAGTTGCTGCAGATAAGCCTCGAATTCGTGCTGGCCGCTGTCGGTGATGGCCAGCATCAAGGTCGCCAGATCATCGAGGATCGGCAGCAGTTCGTACCAGTTCAAGCCGTTTTTCAGCCGTTCACGCATGGCTTCGGCTTGCGGACGATGGCGCTCCGGCAGGGTCAGGTCATCGAGTAGCCCGATCAACGTGTCTTCGATGTGTCTGGCTACCGAGCTGTAGGACGGTTCAGGCGAGTCCGGCAGGGCATAGAGAATGTCGTGCTCGGACTGCTCCGGATCGATGGCCGCCAGGGCCTGCGCAATAGGCTCGGGAAGGGGCAGGCTGTCGAGGATGACCGGGGGTGGGTTGTCACCGGGATGGATCAGTTCATCAGGGTTGATGGCGATTGGCGTCGGCGCAGCGAACACCGGAGGCAGCGCGGCGGCTGGTGGTTCAGGTTCCGGTTTGAAGGTCTGCGGCTCGCCGGGGGCGGGGACGACTTCGGGAACGATTCTGACAGGCTCGAAGGCGACCACTTCCGGCTCTGGCTCCGCCGCATGCTCGGGCGTTGGTGCGCAAGCTTGCGGCGGGGTGGCGGCAGCAACGGCAACAGGCTCGGCAGAGGCGACAGGCGTTTCCTGCATTGGCACTGCTTCAGGCGCAGCGGCGGGTGACTGCACAGGTTGAACATCCGGAGCCGCTCCGGCAGGTTGAGCCACAGGCGCAGGCGTTTCTTCGCTGTCACGGCTGCCGAACAGACGCTGCAACAAGCCGGGGCGTACCGGTTCAGCCGGCGTCTCCAACTGGCTCAAGGCCTTGCCCTGCAAGCCGCTGAGTTCGCTGAGCAGCAGCGGCATTTCCCGGGCCTGACTGACTCGACCGTCGAGTTGCTTGGCGAATTTCTTCAACGGCTGAGCAACTTCCCGGGGCAGCGGCAACGATTGCAGCTGGGTGACCAGCGCGTTGAGGGCGGTGCTGACCTGTTCGATGCGGGTTTCACGACGTTGCTCGGAATCGAGCACGGCTTTTTCCAGACGCGGCAACAGGGCGGCGAGGCCGGCATCCATGTCGTCGGTGCGTATCACGTCGCGCATTTCTTTCATGTATTGATCGACCACGCGGTCGGTACCTTCCGCCGCCAGGGTGCTGCGCACCAGGCCGCGGCGCAGCAGGTCGAGCCGGGCGTCCCATCGACGTTCCAGCTTTTCCTGTTGTTCGATGCTCTTGAGGTATTTTTCTTTCCAGCGCTGGGCTTCGTCGCTCATTCAGGCGTTCCGCGAGGGGCAGGACTCAACGCGGGCAATGCATCGGCCGTGAGCGAACCCGGCAGACGAATCTCTACCGCGACGGGCAGGTGATCGGAAATCGGTTGGGCCAGCACTTCGACCTTTTCCAGGGTCAGGGTCGGGCTGAGCAGAATATGGTCCAGGCAGCGCTGGGGGCGCCAGCTGGGGAATGTCGCTTCGAGTTGCGGGGCCAGCAGCCCGAGGTCGCGCAACGGTGAGTGTTGCAGCAGGTCGTTGGCGTGGGTGTTCATGTCACCCATCAGCACCTGATGCTGGTAGCCACCGATCAATTCGCGGATGTAGGCCAATTGCATGGTGCGTACCCGGGCGCCGAGCGCCAGGTGCATCATCACCACCACCAGCGCGTCGGGACCTTCGCCGAAGCGTACCAGTATCGCCCCGCGACCCTTTGGTCCTGGCAGCGGATGGTCCTCGATCGCCCACGGGCGCAGGCGACTGAGCACGCCGTTGCTGTGCTGGGCCAGTCGGCCGAGGTTGCGATTGAGCTGTTGATACCAGTAGGGGAAAGCGCCGAGATGGGCCAGGTGTTCGACCTGATTGACGTAGCCTGAGCGCAGGCTGCCGCCATCGACTTCCTGCAGGGCGACCAGGTCGAAGTCGCCGAGCAGATTGCCGATCTTCTGCAGATTGCCGGAGCGCCCGGGATGGGGCAGCAGATGCTGCCAGCTGCGGGTCAGGTAGTGCCGATAGCGCTCGGTGCTGATGCCAACCTGGATATTGAAGCTGAGCAAGCGCAAACGGCTGTCTGCAGGCAGGCCCGTGGATTCCAGGTGGTGCTCGTTGACCTGCGGATCATGCAGGCCGACGAGTCGTTCGGTTCCCCAGCGGCGCATGGCGATTGCCGCGCTTAGTTGGCGGCTGCCTTGTTGGCCGCTCGCTCTTTGGCGACCAGTTGGTCAGCCAGTTTCAGAGCCTCTTCGGCACCACCGGCAGAGCCGATGTCAAAGCGATATTTGCCGTTGACGATCATGGTTGGAACGCCGGAGATTTCATATTTCTTGGCCAGTTCGCGAGCCTTGACGATCTGGCCCTTGATGGCGAAGGAGTCGAAAGTGGCCAGGAACTTGTCCTTGTCCACGCCTTGAGTGGCGAGGAAGTCAGCCATGTCGTTCTTGTCGGTCAGTTTCTTGTGTTCTTTCTGAATCGCGTTGAACACTGCAGCGTGCACGTTGTGTTCGACGCCCATGGCTTCCAGGGTCAGGAACATCTGACCGTGGGCGTCCCAGGGACCGCCGAACATGGCCGGGATGCGAACGAAGTTGACGTCGGAAGGCAGTTTCTCGACCCATGGATTGATCACCGGCTCGAAAGCGTAGCAGTGCGGGCAGCCGTACCAGAACAGCTCCACCACCTCGATCTTGCCAGGCACGGCAACCGGTACCGGGTTGCTCAGTTCGACGTAAGGGGCGGCAGGTGCTTCGGCGGCCTGGGCCGTCACGCCGAACAGGCTGGCAGCGACGAGGGCGGCGCTGATGATCAGATTACGCATGCTTTACTCCTGGGCAAATTGGGTCGCCTCGCGCGACCTGTTTTCAGACAGATCCTGGCGGGCATGAGTTCTGTAGTGTAACGGCAGCGGCCACAAAAAAGGGCGGCCAAAGCCACCCTTTTTATACTTGCTGCAATGGATTAATCGAGCGTTAACGTGGTGGGGGTTGTTCTTCACACGCAACGCTCGAATCACCATCGCAGGCCGGGCCTCAGTGCAGCCCTTGAATGTAGCTGGAGACTGCCGCGATGTCCTCGTCGCTCAGCTTGCGAGCGATGGTGCGCATGGTCATGGCATCGCCGTCGTTGTTGCGACCGGCTTCTTCCTTGCGGAAATCGGTCAGCTGCTTGGCGATGTATTGAGCGTGCTGGCCACCCAGATGCGGAAAGCCTGCGGCGGCGTTGCCCGCGCCGTTCGGCGAATGGCAACCGGTGCAGGCCGGCAGGCCTTTCTCCAGGTTGCCGCCACGGAACAGGGCTTCACCGCGAGCGACGATTTTCGGGTCGGCGGCGCCGACGCTGCCTTTCTGGCTGGCGAAATAGGCGGCGATGTCAGAGAGGTCCTGATCGCTCAGGTTGGTCAGCAGTCCGGTCATTTCCAGAACGGTGCGTTTGCCCGACTTGATGTCGTGCAGTTGCTTGGTCAGGTAGCGTTCACCCTGACCGGCCAGTTTTGGAAAGTTTGGCGCCATGCTGTTGCCATCCGGGCCATGGCAGGCCCCGCATACGGCCGCTTTCGCCTGGCCTGCGGCGGCATCGCCTGCAGCATGGGCGAAACCTGAGATTCCCACGGTCAACAGCAGACTCACGATCAGTTTGTTCATCAGCTAATCCAACTACGGCTAAGGGTTAAGAGTTATGGACCGGGTTTACTCTCGCTCATCCAGAGGATGATGGCCTGGTAATCCTCGGCACTGCAGTCCATGCACAAACCACGCGGCGGCATCGCCTTGAAACCCTGGGTCACGTGTTGCACCAGCGTCCCCATGCCTTTCGCCAACCTCGGCGTCCAGGCTGCCTGATCGCCTCTTTCGGGCGCCATGGGTAGCTGGCCGGAATGACAGGCACCACAAACACGGTTGTACACGGCTTCCGGATCCTGTGTAGCCTGTGCGCCGCAAAGCGGCATCAGAACTCCGGCAGCCAGCAGCCATTTCGTCATAAAACGACCTTTTCAGGGTTGAGAGCGATCTGCGTTCTGTTGCGCAATCAAAGTCTGTCGCTCTCGTGAGCTTCATCCTTCGCCGGGACAAAGCACACACAAAATCTGCGGCATTATATACTGGCGTCACTGAAACGGAAGCGACACCGCGTTCCGCGCCCAATCCTGGCGCCGCCCACATCGGAAATCCCATGCAACTCAAGAATCCCATCCTCGGCCTGTGCCAACAGTCCACGTTCATGCTCAGCGCCGCCAAGGTCGATCAGTGCCCCGACGACGAAGGCTTCGAAGTGGCATTCGCCGGCCGTTCCAACGCCGGTAAATCCAGCGCGCTGAACACCCTGACTCACGCCAGCCTGGCGCGCACCTCGAAAACCCCGGGTCGCACACAGCTGTTGAACTTCTTCAAGCTAGACGATGAACGGCGTCTGGTCGACCTGCCGGGCTACGGTTATGCAAAAGTACCGATCCCGCTCAAGCAACACTGGCAGCGTCACCTCGAAGCCTATCTGGGTGGCCGCGAGAGTTTGAAGGGGGTGATTCTGCTGATGGATATCCGCCACCCGATGACCGACTTCGACCAGCTGATGCTCGACTGGGCCGTTGCCGCCGGCATGCCGATGCACATCCTGCTGACCAAGGCCGACAAGCTGACCTACGGCGCAGCCAAGAACACGCTGCTCAAGGTGCAGTCGGAAATCCGCAAGGGATGGGGCGATCTGGTGACGATCCAGCTGTTCTCCGCGCCAAAGCGCATGGGCCTGGAGGAGGCCTACACCAGACTGGCGGGCTGGATGGAACTGGCGGATAAGGGAGCAGAGCTGCCTGCTGAGTAAATCGCAGGCAAAAAAAGCCCCGGACTTCATATGGGGAGGGAGAAGTTCCGGGGTTCAAGTTCCGAACCGCTAGGGCGGGGTTCAGATATCTGCCAACACTTAACACAACATAGGAGCATCGAAGGGCTTCACCAGCCATTCAGTATCTCTGAGTGGCCTGTCGCAAGATTAGTTCAGATTCTTTTCAAAAAAGTTTGGAATAAGCTCAAGAACGATCAGCGCTAAGCCCTGTCGATGGCCTTGCCGCGACGCCCTGTCGCGGCAAAACCACGGCCCAGAGGCCTCAGTGCGCCTCATCCCAGTTGTTGCCGACGCCCACTTCCACCAGCAATGGCACGTCCAGCTTCGCCGCTTCGCTCATGTGGAGGCGAATTTCGTCGCGAACCTGATCCACCAGATCCTCACGAACCTCCAGCACCAGTTCGTCATGCACCTGCAGGATGACTTTGGCGTCCAGCCCCGAAGCGCTCAGCCAGTTATCCACCGCCACCATGGCTTTCTTGATGATGTCTGCTGCGGTGCCCTGCATCGGCGCGTTGATCGCCGTGCGTTCGGCAGCGGCGCGCTCCTGCGGCTTGTTGGAGTTGATGTCCGGCAGGTACAGACGACGGCCGAAGATCGTTTCCACATAGCCCTGATCCGCTGCCTGGGCGCGAGTGCGGTCCATGTATTCGCGAACACCCGGGTAGCGCGCGAAGTAGGTGTCGATGTAGGCCTTGGCGGTCTTGGTGTCGACGCCGATGTCCTTGCCCAGCTTCTGCGCGCCCATGCCGTAGATCAGACCGAAGTTGATCGCCTTGGCGCTGCGGCGCTGGTCGGACGTCACTTCGCCCAGCTCGACCTTGAACACTTCGGCTGCCGTTGCGGTGTGCACGTCCAGGTTGTTGCGGAAGGCGTTCATCAGGCCTTCGTCGCGGGACAGGTGCGCCATGATCCGCAGTTCGATCTGCGAGTAGTCCGCCGCCAGCAGGTTGTAGCCTTTCGGCGCGACAAAGGCCTGACGGATGCGTCGGCCCTCGGCGGTGCGCACCGGGATGTTCTGCAGGTTCGGGTCGCTCGACGACAGGCGACCTGTCGATGCCACAGCCTGATGATACGAGGTGTGGATACGCCCGGTGCGCGGATTGATCTGCTCCGGCAGGCGATCGGTGTAGGTGCTTTTCAGTTTGCTCATGGAGCGGTGTTCCATCAGCACTTTTGGCAGGCGGTGATCGTCTTCGGCCAGTTTCGCCAGCACCTCTTCGGCAGTGGACGGCTGGCCCTTGGCGGTTTTCTTCAGCACCGGCAGGCCGAGCTTTTCGTAGAGGATCACGCCCAGTTGCTTCGGCGAGCCCAGATTGAATTCTTCACCGGCGATTTCGAAGGCTTCACGCTCCAGCGCCACCATCTTGTCGCCCAGTTCGATGCTCTGTACGCCGAGCAGCGCGGCATCGACAAACGCCCCCTGACGCTCGATGCGTGCAAGTACAGGCACCAGCGGGATTTCGATGTCGGTCAGCACGCTGGCCAGGCTCGGAATGGCGCTGAGCTTTTCGAACAGCGTCTGGTGCAGGCGCAAGGTCACGTCGGCATCTTCGGCAGCATACGGCCCGGCCTGTTCCAGAGCGATCTGGTCGAAGGTCAGTTGTTTGGCGCCTTTGCCGGCGATGTCCTGGAAGCTCACGGTGGTGTGATCCAGGTACTTCTGCGCCAGGCTGTCCATGTCGTGACGGGTGGCGGTGGAGTTGAGCACGTAGGACTCGAGCATCGTGTCGAAGGCGATGCCGCGCACGGTGATGCCTTCGTTCTGGTCGCCACCGATGGCGCAGTTGGCCAGGATGTTCATGTCAAACTTGGCGTGCTGGCCGACCTTGAGTTTGTTCGGGTCTTCGAGGATTGGCTTGAGCGCGCGCAACACCGTGTCGCGATCCAGTTGCTCCGGGACGCCGATGTAGGAATGCGTCAGCGGGATGTAGGCCGCTTCGTTGGCCTGCACTGCAAACGACAAACCGACCAGCTGCGCCTGCTGAGCGTCGACGCCGGTGGTTTCAGTGTCGAAGGCAAACAGCTCGGCTTTCTTCAGTTTTTCCAGCCAGACGTCAAAGCGGGTCTGGTCGAGGATGGTTTCGTACTGCTTTTCAGTGCTGGCGGCTGGGGCTTCGGTTTTCGGGGCGCTGAACAGATCGACAACCGGCTCCGGGGCGGCGGCGCTGCTCAGTTCCTGGCGTTTGGCGTCGCGCTCCAGATCGTTGATCCAGCTCTTGAACTCCAGCAGGGTGAAAAGCTCGTAGAGCTTGGCCGGGTCTTCCGGGCCCATCTGCAGGTCGTCGAGACTGATATCCAGAGGTACGTCGACCTTGATGGTCGCCAGTTGATAGGAGAGGAATGCCATCTCCTTGTGTTCTTCGAGCTTGGCCGGCAGGGTCTTGGCGCCGCGGATCGGCAGGGTCGGCACGATGTCGAGCTGCGCGTAGAGCTCGGTCAGGCCGCCGTTTACACCGACCAGCAGCCCGGACGCGGTTTTCGGGCCGATGCCGGGAACGCCGGGGATATTGTCGGAAGAGTCGCCCATCAGGGCCAGATAATCGATGATCTGCTCCGGAGCGACGCCGAATTTCTCCTTCACGCCCTCCACGTCCATCGAACTGCCGGACATGGTGTTGACCAAGGTAATGTGCCCGTCGACCAGTTGGGCCATGTCCTTGTCGCCGGTGGAGATGATCACCGGACGATCAGCGGCTGCGCTGCTGCGGGCCAGGGTGCCGATCACGTCATCGGCTTCGACGCCATCGACGCACAGCAGCGGAAAGCCCAGCGCCTTCACGCTCTGGTGCAGTGGTTCGATCTGCACACGCATGTCGTCGGGCATGCTCGGGCGGTTGGCCTTGTATTCGGCATACATCTCATCGCGAAATGTCCCGCCCTTGGCGTCGAACACCACGGCGAACGGGCTGTCCGGATACTGCTTGCGCAGGCTTTTGAGCATGTTCAGCACGCCCTTGACCGCACCGGTCGGCATGCCTTTGGAGGTGGTCAGCGGTGGCAGCGCGTGAAAGGCGCGGTACAGGTAGGACGAACCGTCCACCAGGACGAGGGGGGCTTGGCTCATGAGCAGGATCAACCTTTTCGGCGGGTCCGGCGCTAGAATAGCGGGACCGTTGACGACAAAGGGACAAGGTTATCATGCGTACGTTAAATCGCTTGCTGCTGGTCAGTCTGATTGCTGTCTCACCGTTGCCTGCGATCGCGGCGGATGATGCGCCGTCCGCGGAGCCGGAAGTCACTATCCGTACCGAGGGTGACAAAACCATCCAGGAGTACCGGCAAAACGGTTTCCTGTACGCGATCAAGGTGACTCAGAAGGGTTTCCCTCCCTATTTTCTGGTGCGCGCGGACGGTACTGATGCAAACTTCATCCGCTCGGACCAGCCGGATATGCTGATCCCCGCGTGGAAGATTTTCGAGTGGAAGTAGTTTCTTAATTTCAACCGGCGCCGGCTCGATGGCGGCGCCAGAACTGAGCAGTTTTCAACCATGTCTGTGTTCACCCCCCTGGCTCGGTCCGAGCTGGAAACCTTTCTCGCCCCTTACGGGCTCGGCCGTCTGCTCGATTTCCAGGGGATCGCCGCCGGCAGTGAAAACACCAACTTCTTCATCAGCATGGAAAAGGGCGAGTTCGTCCTGACCCTGGTCGAGCGCGGCCCGGTGCAGGAAATGCCGTTTTTCATCGACCTGCTCGACGTTCTGCACGAAGCCGACCTTCCGGTGCCCTACGCACTGCGTACCACCGACGGTGTGGCCCTGCGCGAGCTGAAAGGCAAGCCGGCGCTGCTGCAACCGCGTCTGTCCGGCAAGCACATCAAACAGGCGAACGCCCAGCATTGCGCGCAGGTCGGTGATTTGCAGGCCCATCTGCACCTGGCAACCCAGGGCGACAGCATGATCAAGCGCAAGACCGATCGTGGCCTGGACTGGATGCTGGAGGAGGGCACGCAGTTTCTTTCGCGCCTCGGCGATGAGCCGCGTGCGCTGCTGCAGACCGCGCTGGACGAAATCACCCAACAGAAAGAGAAAATTCTCGCGCTGCCTCGGGCGAACATCCACGCCGACCTGTTCCGCGACAACGCGATGTTCGAAGGCACGCACCTGACCGGGTTGATCGACTTCTACAACGCCTGCTCCGGGCCGATGCTCTACGACGTGGCGATTGCCTTGAACGACTGGTGCTCGGACGATGACGGCCTGATCGACGGCCCGCGTGCGCGGGCATTCCTGGGCGCCTATGCGGCACTGCGTCCATTTACGGCGGCCGAGGCCGAGTTGTGGCCGACCATGCTCCGAGTGGCGTGCGTGCGGTTCTGGCTGTCGCGGTTGATCGCGGCGGAGTCATTCGCCGGGCAGGACGTGCTGATTCACGATCCGAAAGAGTTCGAGCAGCGGCTGGCGCAGCGGCAACAGGTCCACTTACCTTTGCCTTTCGCCCTTTAAAAGCTTCGCGAGCAG
>NZ_LRUN01000048.1 GCF_001679645.1 Pseudomonas bananamidigenes
GTGATCCAGAATCGTTCCCACGCTCCGCGTGGGAATGCAGCCCAGGACGCTTTGCGTCCTATCGATGCCAAGCTTGAAACCGGCAGCGCGGCTGGAACGCGGAGCGTCCCTTGAGGCATTCCCACGCAGAGCGTGGGAACGATCATCACGCAAACAAAAACGCCGCGATCCTCTCGCGCGTTTTTGTGTCTGCTCTCTTTACCCCAGGTTCTTGCCGAGCAGCGCGTGATACAGCTCGCTGTCGCCGAGAATCCCCACCACATGGTTGTTGTCGTGCAGCACCAGCTTGTTGCCGGTCTGATAACGGATCTGCAACGCGTCACGCATGCCGATGTTCGAGTCCACCAGCGTCGGACGACGATCGAGGCCTTCCACCGCTTGCCCCGGCACCCAATTCTGCAGGTCGAGTACCGAGCCGTTCTTGCGGGCGCCCTTGATGGTGTTGCCTTCGGCCAGATCCAGCCAGGAGTCGGCGCCCGGATCCAGGCACACCGAACCATTGATGCGTTTGCAGTTGTCCAGGGTGCGCATCAGGCTGCGACCGCACAGCACGTTCAGCGGATTGGTGTGGGCGACGAAGGTCCGCACGTAATCGTCCGCAGGGTTAAGCACGATTTCTTCAGGCTTGCTGTACTGGATGATCCGGCCGTCTTTCATGATCGCGATGCGGCTGCCGAGTTTCAGCGCCTCGTCGAGGTCGTGGCTGACGAATACGATGGTCTTGCTCAGCTTGCGTTGCAGTTCCAGCAGTTCATCCTGCAGGCCCTGACGGATCAGCGGGTCGAGCGCCGAGAACGGTTCGTCCATCAGCAGAATGTCGGCGTCCATCGCCAGTGCGCGGGCCAGGCCCACACGCTGCTGCATGCCGCCGGACAGCTCGTTGGGCTTCTTGTTGCGCCACTGGGTCAGGCCCACCAGCTCCAGCTTGTCGTCCACCAGTTTGCGCCGTTCCTTTTCGGGACGGCCCTGCATTTCCAGACCGAAGCTGATGTTCTCGCGCACGGTCAGCCAGGGCATCAGGGCGAACTTCTGGAACACCATGGCAATGCGCTTGGTGCGCATCATTTTCAATTCGGCAGGGCTGCAGGAGGCGATGTCGATCTGCTTGCCTTCGTGCTCGACGAACAGCTTGCCGCGACTCACGGTGTTGAGGCCGTTGATGCAGCGCAACAGGCTGGATTTACCCGAACCGGACAGCCCCATCAGTACGCAGATTTCGCCTTTCTTGATATCCAGGCTGGCCTTTTCGACACCGACGATCTGTCCGGTCTTTTTCAGGATTTCATTGCGGGTCATGCCTTGATCCAGCAGCTTGAGCGCTTCACGTGGATCCTTGGCGAAGATAACGTCGACGTTATCGAAGCGAATAATGCTCATGCGTCACCCCCTGCTTTGGCATCGGGTTGTTTGCAGATACGGTCGAGCATGATCGCCAGCAGTACGATCGCCAGGCCTGCTTCGAAGCCCAGGGCGATATCAGCAGTGTTCAGTGCGTTGACCACCGGTTTGCCGAGTCCGTCGGCGCCCACCAGTGCCGCGATCACCACCATCGACAGCGACAGCATGATGCACTGGGTGATGCCGGCCGCGATGCTCGGCATGGCGTGAGGCAGTTCGATCCGTGAAAGCAGTTGACGACGCGAGCAGCCGAAGGCCTTGCCGGCGTCCATCAGTTCTTCCGGGACATCGCGGATGCCCAGGTAGGTCAGGCGGATCGGCGCGGCGATGGCGAACACCACCGTGGAGATCAGGCCCGGGACCACGCCCAGCCCGAAGAGGGTCAGGGTAGGAATGAGGTAAACGAAGGTCGGTACGGTCTGCATCAGATCGAGCACCGGCCTCATCAGCGTGTAGAACATCGGTTTGTGCGCGGCGACGATGCCCAGCGGCACGCCGATGACCACGCAGACCAGGGTCGCGAACATGACCTGGGCGAGGGTTTCCATGGTTTCCTGCCAGTACCCCAGATTGAGGATCAGCAGAAAGGAGGCGACCACGAACGCGGTCAGGCCCCATTTGCGTTGAATGAAGTGCGCGAGCAGGGCGATGAGACCGATCAACACCAGCGGGTTGAACCAGGTCAGCGCAAACGTCACGCCGTGGATCATCGTTTCCAGGGTCACGGCGATTGCGTCGAAGGTGCTGGCGCCGTGTTGCGTCAACCATTCGACGAAGCCCGCGATGTACTGGCCTAAAGGGATTTTCTGATCAATCAGCATGGTAGTGAACGTCCGCATGCAAGGAAATAAACAGCCCGGACGGCCGGAGCCGTCCGGCATAAACGATTACTGCAGTTTGGCTTTCACGGCCTCCAGGCCAGGTTTACCGTCAATGGTGGTCACGCCAGCGAGCCAGGTATCGAGCACCTGTGGATTCTTTTGCAGCCAGGCCTTGGCGGCCGCTTCAGGCTTCATCTTGTCGTCGAGGATGTTGCCCATCAGGGTGCTTTCCATGTCGACGGTGAACTCCAGATTCTTCAGCAACTGACCGACGTTGCTGCATTCCTCGACGTAGCCCTTGCGGGTGTTGGTCGCGACGGTTGCCGCGCCGAAGTCCGGGCCGAAGAACTCATCGCCGCCGGTCAGGTATTGAATCTTGAAGCGCTTGTTCATCGGGTGCGGCGCCCAGCCGAGGAACACCACGGCGGTGTCGCGTTTCTGCGCGCGATCGACCTGCGAAAGCATGCCGGCTTCGGACGACTCGACGACCTTGAAGCCGGCGTCCTTCAGGCCGAAGGCATTCTTGTCGATCATGCTCTGGATCAGGCGGTTGCCGTCGTTGCCAGGCTCGATGCCGTAGATCTTGCCGTCGAGTTCCTTCTTGAACTTGGCGATGTCGGCGAAGTCATGCAGGCCCTTGTCGTACAGCGCCTGCGGAACGGCCAGGGTGTATTTGGCGCCCTTGAGGTTGGTGCGCACCACTTCCACGGTGCCGGCATCACGATAGGCCTTGATGTCGTTTTCCATGGTCGGCATCCAGTTGCCGAGGAACACGTCCATGTTCTTGCCGTCGGCCAGCGACTTGTAGGTCACGGGCACGGAGATCATGGTGGTCTTGGTCTTGTAGCCGAGGGCTTCGAGCACCACGCTGGTGGTGGCGGTTGTTGCGGTGATGTCGGTCCAGCCGACATCGGAGAAGTTAACGGTACTGCACTGCGCCGGTTCTGCGGCTTGAGCCAGCAACGGCAGACTCAGCATGGCGGCCAACAACAACGACGGGGAACCTTTCATGGATGGACTCCTTGGTGTTTTTTTTGGCAGTGTTCCGACTGGACCACCGCACTTATAGGTTGCGGTTGGGTGGCGTTCTGGAGACAGCTCTGTCACGGCGCCTTGCAATCGAGTCGATACGATCATGTACCAGTGAAAAACTGACGCCTACAGGGTGCGTCGTATCCAGTACAGGGATGGTCGCATCCAGTGTCGGTGACGTCGCTTACAGCTTTTTTCAGCCCTTTTTGGCCATCTGAACCGCATAAAAACGGCGAAAACACGGGGCGAAACCGGCACGGCGTTCGTGGGCATGAGTGCGTCGGTGTCAGACGCCGCACGACCCGGGAAAAGTCCGATGATGCGGGCATTCCGGCGGATCGCAGCTTGAGCGTAGCAGCTCCGCCAGCGGGCGCTTCACGCCCCGGACCGGCACTCTCAGGAGCTCTGCATCAATGGCTATCAGCGTTTTCGACCTGTTCAAAATCGGCATTGGTCCCTCCAGTTCTCACACCGTCGGGCCGATGCGCGCCGCGGCGCTGTTCGTCGAGTCATTGCGCGACAAGCACCTGCTGGAGCTGGTGCGGCGGATCGAAGTGCAGTTGTACGGTTCGCTGTCGGCCACCGGCGTCGGTCACGGCAGCGACAATGCGGTGATCATGGGCCTGATGGGCGAGTGGCCGGACGCAATCGATCCGTCGCAGATCGGCCCGCGCATCCAGGCTCTGCGTGAAACCCACACCCTTTTGCTGGACGGTCGTTTGTCGGTGCCTTTCATATGGGCCCGGGACATGCGTCTGATCGACGAAAACCTGCCCTTTCACCCCAACGCCATGACCCTGGTTGCCGAAGGCGATCACGGCGAGATTCATCGCGATACCTACTATTCGGTCGGCGGCGGTTTTGTCGTCGATGAGGCGCAGGCGTCCAGCGGTGTAGTGGATCTGGATCGCACCGAATTGCCGTATGACTTTTCCAGCGCCGTCGAATTGCTGGACCTGTGCAAGAAGAACAACCTGCGCGTGGCCGAACTGATGATGGCCAACGAGAAGGTCTGGCGCAGCGAAGAGGAAATCCGCGCCGGGCTCATGAAGCTCTGGCAGGCGATGCAGGATTGCGTCGAGCAGGGCCTCAAGCACGAAGGGATCCTGCCCGGCGGCCTTAACGTGCGTCGGCGGGCGGCAAAACTGCACCGCAGTCTTCAGGAGTTGAACAAGCCCAATGTGATCGGCTCGACCCTCAGCGCCATGGAGTGGGTCAACCTGTTCGCCCTGGCGGTCAATGAAGAGAACGCGGCCGGCGGGCGCATGGTGACGGCCCCGACCAACGGTGCGGCGGGGATCATTCCGGCGGTATTGCACTACTTCATGAGGTTCAGCGAAGCGGTGACCGACGCCAACGTGGTCGACTTTTTCCTTGGCGCGGCGGCGGTGGGCATCCTGTGCAAGAAAAACGCTTCGATCTCCGGGGCCGAGGTCGGTTGCCAGGGCGAAGTCGGCTCGGCCTGCGCCATGGCGGCGGCGGGGCTGGCGGAAGTGCTTGGTGCCACGCCGGAGCAATTGTGCAACGCGGCGGAAATCGGCCTGGAACATAACCTCGGCCTGACTTGCGATCCGGTGGGCGGCCTGGTGCAGGTGCCGTGTATCGAGCGCAACGCGATTGCGGCGGTGAAGGCGATCAACGCGGCGCAGATGGCCTTGCGTGGTGATGGTCAGCACTTCATATCGCTGGACCGGGTGATTCGCACCATGCGCGATACCGGCGCCGACATGCATGACAAATACAAAGAAACTTCGCGGGGCGGGTTGGCGGTCAGTGCGGTCGAGTGCTGATACGCCGACAGCGCCAGACCAGTCAAAACTGCGCACCAAGTGAGCATCGGCAATAAAACGCGCCACCTTTTGGCGCGTCGCAATCAGATAAGAGCGTTTCCCACTTCCATGGCGGGCTCCGCTCAGCCTGCCGTTCGTCATCCGTGCCATCGGTGACACTGCAGGACAATCCCCCGCAGCCCTGTTCCCACAAGTGCTACCGATCTGCTCACGCACGCCGGGGCAGGGCACTCTCCATCACTGACGGCACTTCGAATGACCTCTCGTCGGACCGCTTGTATAGACGCGTCGCGACGTCGTTTTCAGGAGTTATTGAACAGCCATTCAATTTCAGGCATGGCAATTGCTCTGTCATAACAAAGCCCCGTCTCACGCAAGAGAACGATGGCAATAACAAGAGCCTCCGCCTGAGGCCATCACCCGCTTTGTGTGAGGAGATACCGCGATGACGTCGTTCAACTCCGGGGCTCAACCCCAGAACCGTGCGCCTCAATCCATCGGCTTTCTGCTGCTGGACAATTTCACGCTGATTTCCCTGGCTTCCGCAGTCGAACCGCTGCGCATGGCCAACCAGTTGTCCGGTCGCGAGCTGTATCGCTGGACCACCCTCACCGTCGATGGCGGCCAGGTCTGGGCCAGTGACGGCCTGCAAATCACACCCGACGCCTCCATGCACAAAGCCCCGGCCCTCGACACCATCATCGTGTGCGGCGGGATCGGCATTCAACGCACCGTTACCCGTGAACACGTCTCGTGGCTGCAAAGCCAGGCGCGCCAGTCCCGTCGCCTCGGCGCCGTGTGCACCGGCAGTTGGGCCCTGGCCTGCGCCGGTCTGCTCGATGGCTTCGATTGCAGCGTGCACTGGGAATGTCTGGCGGCGATGCAGGAAGCCTTTCCGCGCGTGGCGATGAGTACCCGTCTGTTCACGCTCGACCGTAACCGTTTCACCAGCTCCGGCGGCACCGCACCGCTGGACATGATGCTGCACCTGATCAGCCGCGATCACGGCCGTGAACTGTCCGCCGCGATCTCCGAGATGTTCGTCTACGAGCGTATCCGCAACGAGCAGGATCACCAGCGCGTGCCGCTCAAGCATATGCTCGGCACCAATCAGCCGAAACTGCAGGAAATCGTTGCGCTGATGGAAGCCAACCTGGAAGAGCCGATCGACCTCGACGAACTGGCGGTGTACGTCGCCGTCTCCCGTCGCCAGCTCGAGCGCCTGTTCCAGAAATACCTGCACTGCTCGCCGTCGCGCTACTACCTCAAGCTGCGCCTGATCCGCGCCCGGCAACTGCTCAAGCAGACGCCGATGTCGATCATCGAAGTGGCGTCGGTGTGTGGTTTCGTGTCGACGCCGCACTTCTCCAAGTGCTACCGCGAATACTTCGGCATTCCGCCGCGTGACGAGCGGGTCGGTTCCAACACCACCCAGCAGGTGGCGATGCTGCCGCTGCCTCAGGCCATCGTGATGTCGCCGCTGTCCGGGCCGATGTCGGCGCTGAGCCAGGCGCGCAACGAGTCGACCTTCGCCAGCGTGCGTCTCTAAAACGAAAGATCGCAGCCTGCGACAGCGCCCTCAGGAAAGGCACTGTCGCAGGCTGCGATCTTTTTCTTCGGTCAGCTATCAGGCGCGGGTCTGCTGATACTGCGCCAGGGCCGGCAGCAACTGCTTGTCGATGGCTTCGCGCACGATCGGCTGGATGCTTGCGCTGCTGGTGTACATCTGTTTGACCATGGTGCGCAGCGTGTTGGCCCGCACATCGTCCAGCCCCCTTACCGCGCACTCACAGGCCTGCAGGGCCGTCGAGCCGGACGGTACTTCGAATCCCAACGACTTGAGTTGGCCCAACAGGTCTTCCTGATCGATCAAATCGGCATACATCATGAGGCGAATCCTTCTTCGGCAACGGAGGTCGTGACTCGATTCTGGTAGGCCCGGACAGGCACGGCAAGGGCGATTTGTCGCAGTGGCCGCATTGGCTATGAGCATGTCGTTTTCGGCTAACTTGCCGGTCAGGGGAGTGGGCACACTGGCCTCAGCTCGCTTCACGAAGGTTTGGTCACCCTCGCCGCGGCAGCTCCTCAACAGTACCCTTGCCCCGATCCTGTCACGGCTTGTATCGGGGCTTTTTTTGTCGATGCCTTCAGCGTTGCAACACCAGAATCCGCGACAGCAACTCGTCCCGGTCGATGTAGCAGCCCTGAAAATGCCGGGCTCCGGTGGACGGGTCGAAGGCATTGCGCGCATGCAAGGTGCGGCGGTTGTCGAAGCACCACAGTTCGCCCGGATTGAGCCGCTGCATCACCCGGAAGCGTGGCTCGCGGGTCATGGCGATAAAGCGCCGGTAAGCCCGGTACAGCAGCGGCATTTGCTCCACGGACGTGTCGAACGCGCCGCGCAGGAAGTTGGCCATGCGGATTTCCGCGACCCGACCCGACGCATCCAGAGCGATGATCGGCGCCAGGCAGCGATAGTCGCTGTGGCGATCCTTGTTGCGAAACTCCACCGGGATCTCGCACAGCGCCTGAAACGATGATGGATCTTCTTGACGCAACGCTTCGGCAATCGCAAACCCATCGACGAAAATGCTCTCGCCACCCTCGGCGTCATTTACCAGACAATGCAGAAATTGCAGCCCCGGTTGCAGCTCGCGGGTCGGCAGGTCGGTATGCAATGGCAGGTTGAAAGCGGTGTAGGCATTGCTGTCGGCATCGGCCCTGGATTGCACGTTGAACAGCACACCAAAATTACTCTCGCGGATGAATGAAATGCGCTGGGCGATCAGCTTCAGCGAGCCGGGCTCGGTGGGCACACCGCGCACCTGCGTCAGGCCGATGTCGCGTACCGCCAGCAACCATTGCAACAGCGCGGCGTTGTCGTTCATCAGAGCCGTGTGGTCGAACACCGGCACCTGTAAATCGCTGTGCCACAAAAAGGCTTTCGGCCTGGCGGCCAGGCGTTCGGCGCGGGACGCGTCGTCATAAGCATGGGCCCGCAGCCAGCCGGCATCGAAGCGGCTGAGGTGGCCGTCCTGCCAGTCGACGCGCAGGCAGCCGTCGGTGTCGATCTGCACGGTGGAGGGCGACAGGTCTTGCGCCGCATCGACAATCTCGAACACCTGCTCGCGGGTCACGCTGTAGACGCATTGCGGACACGGGCAGTTGTCCCGCAGCCACACATGGTGGAACGGGCTGGTGCGCCCGTCGGCCCAATCGATGAGGACGCGATCCGTCAGGTTCTGCGCGCCGTCCAGCGCGCTGATCAACGGATAGGAACGGTAATCGGCAACAGCGGCGGCGGTTTGCATGACGGCTCCTTGCGTTGGATGGATTTACCGGGTCGGGGGCAGGGCAATGACCCGGCCGATGTACGCCGGGTCGGGCAGGTCGGCCTGCTCGGCGACAATGGCTTGCAGACGGCTCAGGGTGTCCGGGGTAAAGGGTGCGGAACGCGGCCCGGCAAGGTCGACGTGCAGCAGCATCTGTTCGTTGCCGGCCAGTTCCTTGTCACCGCCGGCCAGGTGCAGGCTGTGATAGAGGTGCAGGCGTTTCTGGTCGTGGCCGATGATCTGCGTGCGCACTTCGACTTCGGCGTCGAGCTTCACTTCGTGCAGATAGTTGAGGTGCAGTTCGAGGGTGAACAGCGAGTGGCCGCTGGCCTCGCGATTGTTGCTGTCCATGCCGAGGCGATCCATCAGGGCGTCGGTGGCGTAGCTGAAGATCAGCAGGTAGAAGGCGTCGCGCAGGTGGCCGTTGTAGTCGACCCAGTCGGGGATGATTCTGGTTTGGTAGGTGGTGAGGGTGGGCATGGTCTCTGTTCCGCCATTGAGAGTGTCTGGGCTGCAGTCTTCGTGAGCAGGCTCGCTCTCACAGGGGATTGCGTTTCAACTGTGGGAGCGAGCCTGCTCGCGAAGAGGCCGGTATTGCTGGCGCAAGGATTATTCGCTGAAGCTCATCCCGTGTTTCTCTTTGGTGGTCTTCACCGCCTCAAGCACTGCCAGCAGACAATCATCACGATAGCGTTCCAGCGCCGAGATACTGTGCCGGCCGAGTTGATCGCTGGTGCCCTCCACCACATCGTCGATCAACTTGTCGGTCAGTTCCGGTGCCGGCAAGTACGTCCATGGCAACTGCAATGCCGGGCCGAACTGCGACATGAAGTGGCGCATGCCGGCATCGCCACCGGCCAGGGTATAAGTCAAAAACGTGCCCATGAACGACCAGCGCAGCCCGGCGCCAAAGCGGATCGCATCATCGATTTCACCGGTGGTCGCCACACCGTCGTTGACCAGGTGCAGCGCCTCGCGCCACAGCGCTTCGAGCAGGCGGTCGGCGATGAAGCCCGGCACCTCCTTGCGCACATGCAGCGGGCGCATGCCGAGGGATTCGTAGACTTTGATAGCCGCTTGAACCGCTTGCGGCGCGGTGTTCTTGCCACCGACCACTTCCACCAGCGGCAGCAGGTAAACCGGGTTGAACGGGTGGCCGACCACGCAGCGTTCCGGGTGGGTCGAACTCTCGTAGAACTCGCTGGGCAACAGGCCCGAGGTGCTGGAACCGATCAGCGCATTCGGCTTGGCCGCTGCGCTGATCTTGCTGTGCAACTCCAGTTTCAGTTCGAGGCGTTCCGGGGCACTTTCCTGGATGAAATCCGCATCGCGGACACACTCTTCGATGGTCGCCACAAAGCGCAGACGATCCTGTGAAGCACCCGGCGCCAGTCCGTTTTTCTCCAGCGCGCCCCAGGCATTGGCCACGCGTTTGCGCAGCGCCGCTTCGGCGCCCGGCGCCGGGTCCCAGGCCACCACGTCGAGGCCATGGGCAAGGGCGCGGGCGACCCAGCCGCTGCCGATGACGCCGCTGCCCAGTGCTGCGAAGGTTTTGATTTCGGTGATAAAGCTCATGGTGATTTCCTAGGAAAATTCGGTGATTCCCTGTGGGAGCGAGCTTGCTCGCGAAGAGGCCAGTACATCCGAAAGAAGTCTTCCGTCCGCTATACCGCAATCGCGAGCAGGCTCGCTCCCACAGGGGTAAATAGGTGTTTGTTTAGCCGCGCTGGGTCAGGCCCATCTTCTTGCGACCTTCCGACGGGGTCAGTACCCGGGCGCCGAGGCGGCTGAGGATCTCGGTGGCGCGTTCGACCAGTTGGCCGTTGGTCGCCAGTACGCCCTTGTCCAGCCACAGGTTGTCCTCAAGACCGACCCGCACGTTGCCGCCGAGCAGCACCGCTTGCGCGGCCATCGGCATTTGCATCCGGCCGATGCCGAAGCCGGCCCACACGGCGTCGGCCGGCAGGTTGTCAACCATGGCTTTCATGGTGGTGGTGTCGGCCGGTGCGCCCCACGGGATGCCCAGGCACAGCTGGAACAGCGGGTTGTCGAGCAGGCCTTCCTTGATCATCTGCTTGGCGAACCACAGGTGGCCGGTGTCGAAAATCTCCAGTTCCGCCTTCACGCCCAGCTCGGTGATGCGTTTGGCACCGGCACGCAGTTGCGCAGGGGTGGAGACATAAATGGTGTCGCCGTCGCCGAAATTCAGGGTGCCGCAATCCAGGGTGCAGATTTCCGGCAACAGTTCTTCGACGTGAGCCAGCCGGGTCAGCGGGCCGACCAGGTCGGTGTTCGGGCCGAACTCCATCGGGCTCTCGCCCGGGCCGATCTCCAGGTCGCCACCCATGCCGGCGGTGAGGTTGACGATGATGTCGACGTCGGCTTCGCGGATGCGCTCCATGACTTCGCGGTACAGCGCAACGTCGCGGCTGAACTTGCCGGTCTGCGGGTCGCGGACGTGGCAGTGCACGACCGTGGCGCCGGCCTTGGCCGCTTCGACGGCGGCTGCGGCGATCTGCTTGGGGGTGACCGGCACGTGAGGGCTCTTGGCGGTCGTGTCGCCAGCACCGGTGAGTGCGCAGGTGATGATGACGTCGTGGTTCATGGTGCGTTTTCCTTCAGGCGTGATGGGGCTGTCCGCAGCCCGTGGCGGGTTGCGAAACGTCGGTCGGTTCCCTCTCCCTTCGGGGAGAGGGGCTTTTCAATCGGGGTTTATTTGCTGGTGAGCTGGAGGTTTTCCGCTGCCGGCTTGCCATCGAAGGTGGTGACGCCTTCGAGCCAGCGCTGTTTGTCCTGCGGGTGATCCTTGAGCCACTGTTTGGCGGATTCGAAGGCGTCCTTGTGATCGAGCAGCGGCTGCATCATCCGGCTCTCGTCTTCGGCGGTGAACGTCAGGTTGCTCAGCAGGCGGCTGACGTTCGGGCATTGTTCGGCGTATTTCGGTGCGGTGACGGTCCACACGGTGGCCATGCCCTCGTTCGGGCCGAGGGCGTCGTCGCTGCCGGTCAGGTAAGTCATCTGCACGTTGACGTTCATCGGATGCGGCGCCCAGCCGAAGAACACCACGGCTTCCTTGCGGCGCACGGCGCGGTCGACGGCGGCGAGCATGCCTGCTTCGCTGGACTCCACGAGCTGGAACTTGCCGAGGCCGAACTGGTTCTTGGCGATCATCGCCTTGATCTGGGTGTTGGCGCCCGAGCCTGGCTCGATGCCGTAGATCTTGCCGCCCAGTTCTTTCTCGAACTTGGCGATGTCGGCGAAGGTTTTCAGGCCCTTGTCCGCCAGATAGGTCGGCACGGCGAGGGTGGCGCGGGCGTCCTTGAGGCTCGGTGCTTCAAGTACCTTGACCTGGTTGGCATCGACAAACGGGGTGATGGTCTGGGTCATCAGCGGGTTCCAGTAGCCGAGGAACAGATCCAGACGCTGATCACGGATCCCGGCGAAAACGATCTGTTGGGACGCGCTGGTCTGTTTGGTGCTGTAGCCGAGGCCGTCGAGCAGGACCTGGGCCATGGCACTGGTGGCGATCACGTCGGTCCAGTTCACCACGCCCATGCGCACGTTCTGACAGGATGCGGAATCGGCCGCCATGGCGCTGGCGCTTAAAAACGCGGTACCGCTGAGTGCGAGAACACAGCTGCTGATCAGTCGTTTCATGTCGGGTTCCTCGGCAGGTCGTTATTGTGGGTTCCGGCGTCTGATGCGCCGGTGATGCTCAAATTACGCAGCAATGCCCCCGTAAAAACGCACTGCGGCGACCAGCTCTTGCACTGCAGCGACCTGTCCTCTTGAATGCCGCCGACAACTGGCGTATCAACGTTGCACGCTACCCGCTGACCGAGTGCGCGCCATGTCCCAGGATTTCTACTTTCTGTTGATGCCGGGTTTTTCCGCCATCGGTTTCATCTCCGCGATCGAACCGCTGCGGGTGGCCAACCGCTTTCGCGGCGAGCTCTATCGCTGGCATGTGCTGAGTGCCGATGGCGGGGCGGTGCTGGCGAGCAACGGTATGTCGGTCAACGCCGATGCGGCGCTGGAGCCACTGAAAAAAGGGGCGACGTTGCTGGTGGTTGCCGGTTTTGAACCGCTGAAGTTTGCCACTCCCGCGCTGGAGCACTGGCTGCGACGGCTGGACAACGAAGGTGTGACCCTCGGCGCCATCGACACCGGCAGTTTCGTCCTCGCCGAGGCCGGCCTGCTCGACGGTCATCGCCTGACCCTGCACTGGGAAGCCATCGATGCCTTCAAGGAATCTTATCCACAGCTGAGCGTCACGCAGGAACTGTTCGAGATCGATCGCCGGCGCATCACGTCCGCCGGCGGTACCGCGTCCATCGACCTGATGCTCGACCTGATCGCCCAGGCCCACGGCCCGCAACTGGCAATCCAGGTCAGCGAGCAATTCGTATTGGGGCGGATTCGTCCGCGCAAGGACCACCAACGCATGGAAGTCGCCACGCGCTACGGCATCAGCAACAAGAAACTGGTGCATGTGATCGGCGAAATGGAGCAGCACAGCGAACCGCCGCTGACTACCCTGGAGCTGGCGGAATCGATCAAGGTGACGCGGCGGCAACTGGAGCGCCTGTTCCGATTGCACCTGAACGACACGCCGAGCAATTTCTATCTGCGCCTGCGCCTTGAGAAAGCCCGGCAACTGTTGCGCCAGACCGACATGAGCGTGCTGGAAGTCAGCATCGCCTGCGGGTTTGAATCACCGTCGTATTTCACCCGCAGCTACCGGGCGAAGTTTGCCCGGTGTCCGCGTGAGGATCGCCGGCGGGAGACCGTTTGACGGACAATTACAGTAAATTATGGTTTTTGGTATAAATTATAGCTGTCGCAATAATTGAGTATAAAGTCATGTCCAGCAACAACGGCTTCGTCTTTCGCCGCCCCGCTCTGGCACGCAGCGTTGCCGATGGCCTTGTGGGTGCGGGCCTGCAGGATTTCTCCTCCGGCCTTTTTCTGGCCGCGCCCCGTCGCACAGGCAAAAGTACCTTCCTGCGGGAGGATCTGATCCCGGAATGCCAGGCGCGTGGCTGGCTGACGGTTTACGTCGACCTGTGGGCCGACAAGGAGAAAGACCCTGCCGACCTCATCGCCAGTGCGATTGCAGGTGCGTTGGTACCCTTTGAAAAGGGCATTCGCAAACTGGCGAAGAGTATCGGCATCGAAAAACTCAGCTTTCTGCGCACCTTGTCCTGGGATTTCACCAAGCCGCAACTGCCGGTCGGTGCGACTCTGACTCAAGCGCTGGAACTGCTGCACAACGTCGCCGAAAAATCCATCGTGCTGGTGATCGATGAAGCCCAGCATGCGCTCACCACCGCTGCTGGCATCAACGCGATGTTTGCCCTGAAGGCCGCACGGGATCAGCTCAACCAGGGACGTGAAGGCGAGGGCAGCGGGTTGCATCTGGTATTCACCGGTTCCAATCGCGACAAGCTCGCCCATCTGGTGCTGGGCAAAAGCCAACCGTTCTTCGGCTCGAGCATTACGCCCTTTCCATTGTTGGGGAAAGAGTTCACCCAGGCGTACACCTTGCACCTCAATGCCCATCTGGCCGAGACCAACCAGTTCAATGCGGCCGATATCGACGACGCCTTTGAGTTGGTGGGGCGGCGCCCGGAAATGTTGCGCACCATCATTGGCGAGGTTGCGCTGGAACTGGGCGAAGCCAGCAATCTGGGGCGGCTGCTGCAAAGCCGGGCCGAATTGTTGCGCGCCGGTGTCTGGACCGAGTTCGAAAGCGCCTGGAACGCTCTGACAATCCCTCAGCGCGCCGTGCTGGAGGTGATGGTTGAGCGCTCGCGAAACAACGAGCCTTTTGCGCCGTTCACCGACAGCACGCTCATGGCCGTCAGCAAGGCACTGGAAAACATGGGCAGCGACGTGGTGCCGGGCACCCAGACCATTCAGGCCTGCATCGATGCCCTGCGCGACAAGGAGCTGGTGTGGAAGTCGAGCCGTGGAGGCTATGCGCTGGAGGACAAGTCCTTTGGCGACTGGCTTACTGCGCGCAAAGCGGGCTAATCACTTTTTCAGCAATGCCGAGCACGCTGCCTTGTAGGCTTCATGCTGATACTTGTTCAGCGTGCCCGGCAGCTGGAAATTGTGCTTCTTGGCCTGTGCGTTGATCGTCTGCGGCGACAGCAGCGTCACCTCGCAACCGTCCAGCAACTGAAATACGCCCTCGATCTTGAACGTGGTCGGCCCGCCGGCAAACTCGCCTTTCTTGCTGCGCTTCTTGATTGCGATGCGATCAATCGAATTCTCGCGAACGAACGATGCCACTTGCGCGGCGAACAGCTTCACGTTCGCCGCTTCGTCGTCATCGTCCAGGGCGATTTTTTTCGTGCTCAGAGCGACATGGCTCAATACCGAGCCGTCGAGGGACGCCACGGCGATGATCGCTTCACTGCCTTTGATTTCGATACCGCAGATATTCATGTGAATCCCTTGATTGGCTGAAGAGGTGCAGCTTACAGCTCAAGCTGGTTGGCAGTGATACCAAACGCCGCTGCAATCTTCTCGCGAGTGGCCTTGCGCGGATTTGCAACGGTTTCCTGCTGGGCGAAGGCCGGTTGCGAAATGCCCATGCGTTTCGCCACTTCTTCCTGAGTCAGGTTGAGATGTTCGCGCCAGGCCCTGATCGGAGTTGCCCCGTCGACAATGCGACTGACCACCTCGTGGGGGATCAGGTCAGGCTCCATTTTCTGCGCGACATACTGTGCGTAGGGAATGACCACGAAAGCGGGCTTGCCCTCGGAGTCATTGATGATTTGGATGTCAGTAAGTGCGTTCATCGCGTTTTTTTACCTCTTGAATACTGACCACTTTGATCGCGCCGTCCCAGTCGATTTGCGAATCTTTGCTTATATTTTTTAGGTGGCCAATAAACAAAACCTGACGCTATGTTTCATGAAAAGCCCCGAGAATAGGGCTTCAGACAGGATTTGTGGGGCAGATCTGAACGCTTTGTGGGAAAAGGTTCTTTTGCATCAGAAAGCTGAAAATACTTCCAGCTTTCTCCGGTGAATAAGCGATTACTCCTGCCCGATCGACTCCAGAAACTCCGACCGCTCGTCACTCATCCGCGCCACGCAGTCATTCTGCGCAATCTTGAACGCCTTGCTGCCGTCCGTCGCCGGGAAGGCTTCGACGGCGCAGTCGGCGTCGCGGGTTTTCAGCCATTGTTGCTGGGCGTTCTTGAGTTTTGCGCTGATGTCGGCCAGCTGCGCCGGGTTCTTGCCGTAGGTCGCCTGCATGCGCTCGTTCAGGCTTTTGTAGTTGTCCTTGAGCAGGTCTTCGGCGGTGGTGCGGCTGTAGGTCGAGCATTCCAGGGTCTGGACGTCGTTTTCCACCGCGTCGCACGGGTTGTTGTCGGACTCTTCGGCGGCGTGTACGCCGGTCGCAATCAGGGCCAAGGCCAGGAAGATCGATTTCATTGATGTCGCCGCTCTAATCCAGTGGTGTTTCCGGGATGCGGCAGATTCTGGCTCAAGCTCGCAGGCTTGAACAGGTGGCTGGTCGGACCGCCTGGCGACGCTTTGTCGCGGATTGACGCTTTCGGCAATTCCCCTGTCGTTTTTGCACCCGGCTGGTCGCGCACCGAGGCATATGCTGGCCCCAAAGCGCCGGCAGACGATTCGGCGCATGAATCGCCAATAAGGGGACGCCTGATGAGCCCAGCCGAATTACACGCCGACAGCATCGTTATCGACGGTCTGATCATTGCCAAATGGAACCGCGAGCTGTTCGAAGACATGCGCAAGGGCGGTCTGACGGCGGCCAACTGCACCGTGTCGGTGTGGGAAGGCTTTCAGGCCACGGTCAACAACATCGCTGCCAGCCAGAAACTGATTCGCGAAAACAGCGACCTGGTGATGCCGGTTCGCACCACCACCGACATCCGCAAGGCCAAGGAGCTGGGCAAGACCGGCATCCTCTTCGGCTTCCAGAATGCCCACGCGTTCGAAGATCAGATCGGCTACGTCGAAGTGTTCAAGCAGCTCGGCGTCGGCATCGTGCAGATGTGCTACAACACCCAGAACCTGGTGGGCACCGGTTGCTACGAACGCGACGGCGGCCTGTCGGGCTTCGGTCGCGAGATCGTCGCCGAGATGAACCGTGTCGGCGTGATGTGCGACCTGTCCCACGTCGGCTCCAAGACTTCCGAAGAAGTCATCCTCGAATCGAAAAAACCGGTCTGCTATTCCCACTGCCTGCCGTCGGGGTTGAAAGAGCACCCGCGCAACAAGTCCGATGAGGAACTGAAGTTCATTGCCGACCACGGCGGTTTCGTCGGCGTGACCATGTTCGCGCCGTTCCTCGCCAAGGGTATCGATTCGACCATCGACGACTACGCCGAAGCCATCGAATACACCATGAACATCGTCGGCGAAGACGCCATCGGCATCGGCACCGACTTCACCCAGGGTCACGGTCAGGACTTCTTCGAATACCTGACCCACGACAAGGGCTACGCCCGCCGTCTGACCAATTTCGGCAAGATCATCAACCCGCTGGGCATCCGCACCGTCGGCGAGTTCCCGAACCTGACCGAAACCCTGCTCAAGCGCGGCCACTCCGAGCGAGTGGTGCGCAAGATCATGGGCGAGAACTGGGTGAACGTCCTGAAGGACGTCTGGGGCGAATAAGCCGCCGCTTCCCGAATACTTTCCCCCGGCCGTTCGCGCCGGGGGCAACACCAAAATTTTTCTGGAGTTAAGTTTCCATGGCCAAGATCGCCCCGCAATTGCCAATCGAAGTCGACAGCGAGACCGGTGTCTGGACCTCCGACGCCCTGCCGATGCTGTACGTGCCGCGGCATTTCTTCGTCAACAACCACATGGGCATCGAGGAAGTGCTGGGCGCCGAAGCCTATGCCGAAATCCTCTACAAGGCCGGCTACAAATCCGCCTGGCACTGGTGTGAAAAAGAAGCCGAGTGCCACGGCCTGGAAGGTGTCGCGGTGTTCGAGCACTACATGAAGCGCCTGTCGCAGCGCGGCTGGGGCCTGTTCAAGATCCAGGACATCGACCTCGACAAAGGCACCGCCAGCGTCAAGCTCGAACACTCGGCGTTCGTCTACGTCTACGGCAAGGTCGGGCGCAAGGTCGACTACATGTTCACCGGCTGGTTTGCCGGTGCCATGGATCAGATCCTCGCCGCACGCGGCAGCAAGATCCGCACCGTGGCCGAGCAGGTCTACGGTGGCTCCGAAGAAGGCCACGACGACGGCCTGTTCACCGTCAAACCTAAACAATAAGCAAATCGTTGAAAAAACGTAGCGAGCGAAGGCCAGGCAAGGCGAAGTCAGGCGAGAAAGCGGAGTTGACTTTAGTCAATGAGCATTTCGAGTCTGACTTCAACGCAGCATGGTCGAGCGCAGTAGTTTTTTAACGATTTGAGGAGACCGCCATGGCTTTCGAAGCTATGTTCCAGCCAATTCAAATTGGCAAACTGACCATCCGCAACCGCGTGCTCAGCACCGCGCACGCCGAGGTCTACGCGACCGACGGCGGCATGACCACCGAACGGTACGTCAAATATTACGAAGAGAAAGCCAAGGGCGGCATCGGCCTGGCGATCTGTGGCGGTTCGTCCGTGGTGGCGATCGACAGCCCGCAGCAATGGTGGAGTTCGGTGAACCTGTCCACCGACCGGATCATTCCGCACTTCCAGAATCTCGCTGACGCCATGCACAAGCACGGCGCCAAGATCATGATCCAGATTACGCACATGGGCCGTCGCTCCCGTTGGGACGGCTACAACTGGCCGACCCTGATGTCGCCGTCGGGCATCCGCGAACCGGTGCACCGCGCCACCTGCAAGACCATCGAGCCGGAAGAGATCTGGCGAGTGATCGGCAACTACGCGCAAGCGGCGCGCCGCGCCAAGGCCGGTGGCCTGGACGGCGTCGAACTGTCGGCGGTGCACCAGCACATGATCGACCAGTTCTGGAGCCCGCGGGTCAACAAGCGTACCGACGAATGGGGCGGCACCTTCGAAGGCCGGATGAAGTTCGGTCTGGAAGTGTTGAAAGCGGTACGTGCCGAAGTCGGTGACGATTTCTGCGTCGGCATGCGCATCTGCGGTGACGAGTTCCACCCGGACGGTCTGTCTCACGAAGACATGAAGCAGATCGCCAAGTATTACGACGACACCGGCATGCTCGATTTCATCGGCGTCGTCGGCTCGGGTTGCGATACCCACAACACCCTGGCCAACGTGATTCCGAACATGAGTTATCCGCCGGAGCCGTTCCTGCACCTGGCGGCCGGGATCAAGGAAGTGGTCAAGGTTCCGGTGCTGCATGCGCAGAACATCAAGGACCCGAACCAGGCCACGCGGATACTGGAGGGCGGTTACGTCGACATGGTCGGCATGACCCGCGCCCACATTGCCGACCCGCACTTGATCGCCAAGATCAAGATGGGCCAGGTCGACCAGATCAAACAATGCGTCGGCGCCAACTACTGCATCGACCGTCAGTATCAGGGTCTGGACGTATTGTGCATCCAGAACGCCGCGACCTCCCGTGAATACATGGGCGTACCGCACATCATCGAGAAATCCACCGGGCCGAAACGCAAGGTGGTGATCGTCGGTGCCGGCCCGGCAGGGATGGAGGCGGCCCGGGTGGCAGCCGAACGTGGTCACGACGTGACGCTGTTCGAGAAGAAAGAATTCATTGGCGGCCAGATCACCACGGCAGCCAAGGCGCCGCAGCGTGACCAGATCGCCGGCATCACTCGCTGGTTCCAGCTGGAGCTGGCGCGGCTGAAAGTCGACCTGCGCCTGGGCACGGCGGCGGATGCCGACACCATCCTGGACCTGCGTCCGGACATCGTGGTGCTGGCCGTCGGCGGGCATCCATATCTGGAACAGAATGAACACTGGGGAGCGGCCGAAGGGCTGGTGGTCAGCAGTTGGGACGTGCTCGACGGCAAGGTCGCGCCGGGCAAGAACGTACTGGTCTACGACACCATCTGCGAGTTCACCGGGATGTCGGTTGCCGACTTCCTCGCCGACAAGGGCAGCCAGGTCGAGATCGTCACCGACGATATCAAACCGGGCGTGGCCATCGGCGGTACGTCGTTCCCGACCTACTACCGCAGCATGTACCCGAAAGAAGTGATCATGACCGGTGACATGATGCTGGAGAAGGTCTACCGCGAAGGCGACAAACTCGTCGCCGTGCTGGAGAACGAATACACCGGCGCCAAAGAGGAGCGGGTGGTGGATCAGGTGGTCGTCGAAAATGGCGTGCGCCCGGATGAAGCCATCTACTACGCCCTCAAGGATGGCTCGCGCAACAAGGGCCAGATCGATGTCGAGGCGCTGTTCGCGATCCAGCCGCAACCTTCGTTGAGCAGCAATGGCGACGGTTACCTGCTGTTCCGCATCGGTGACTGCGTGGCGCAGCGTAATACCCACGCCGCGATCTATGACGCCCTGCGGTTGTGCAAAGACTTCTAAAGGTTTGCACATGACCCTGTGGGAGCGGGCTTGCCCGCGAATGCATTCTGTCAGTCACTGCTGCATCGACTGACCCGGCGCTTTCGCGAGCAAGCTCGCTCCCACAGGAACACGCCGAACGTGTTTCTCCAGGCTGTACTGGTGGGAGCTTCACCATGTTGAACATCCTTCTTCCAATCCTGTTGTTCGCTGCCCTGGGCCTTGGGGTCCTCGGTGCGTTGCGGCGGGTGGCCATGTGGCGTCGGGGCCGGGCCTCGAAGGTCGATCTGATCGGCGGCCTGTTCGCCATGCCCAAGCGTTACATGGTCGATCTGCACCACGTGGTGGCGCGGGACAAATACATCGCCAACACCCACGTCGCCACGGCGGGTGGTGCGGTGGCGTCGATCGTGCTGGCGATTCTGGTGCACGGTTTCGGCCTGCATAACCGCATCCTCGGCTATGCGTTGCTGCTGATGACGGCGGTGATGTTCGTCGGGGCGATCTTCGTTTATCGGCGTCGGCTCAACCCGCCGTCGCGGCTGTCGAAAGGCCCATGGATGCGCCTGCCGAAAAGCTTGCTGGCATTCTCGGCCTCGTTCTTCCTGGTGACCTTGCCGGTGGCCGGGATCCTGCCGGAAAACTTCGGCGGCTGGCTGCTGGCAGCGATCCTCGGACTTGGTGTGTTGTGGGGCGTGTCGGAACTGTTTTTCGGCATGACCTGGGGCGGCCCGATGAAGCACGCCTTCGCCGGTGCCTTGCACCTGGCCTGGCACCGTCGCGCCGAGCGTTTTGGCGGCGGTCGTTCCACCGGTTTGAAACCGCTGGATCTGAATGATCCAACCGCGCCGCTGGGTGTGGAAAAACCCAAGGATTTCACCTGGAACCAGTTGCTCGGTTTCGACGCCTGCGTGCAGTGCGGCAAGTGCGAAGCGGCGTGCCCGGCGTTCGCCGCCGGCCAGCCGCTGAACCCGAAAAAACTGATTCAGGACATGGTCGTCGGCCTCGCCGGCGGCACCGATGCCCAATTCGCCGGCAGCCCTTATCCGGGCAAGCCGGTGGGCGAACACAGCGGTAATCCGCATCAGCCGATCGTCAACGGTCTGGTGGACGCCGAAACCCTTTGGTCGTGCACCACCTGCCGTGCCTGCGTCGAGGAATGCCCGATGATGATCGAGCACGTCGATGCCATCGTCGACATGCGCCGTCACCTGACCCTGGAAAAAGGCGCGACCCCGAACAAGGGCGCCGAAGTCCTGGAAAACCTGATCGCCACCGACAACCCTGGCGGCTTCGCCCCGGGCGGGCGGATGAACTGGGCGGCGGACCTGAACCTCGACCTGCTCAGCGAAAAGAAGTCCACCGACGTGCTGTTCTGGGTCGGCGACGGCGCCTTCGACATGCGCAATCAGCGCACCTTGCGCGCTTTCGTCAAAGTGCTGAAAGCGGCCAGGGTCGATTTCGCGGTGCTCGGCCTGGAAGAGCGTGACAGCGGCGACGTGGCTCGCCGTCTGGGCGACGAAGCAACGTTCCAGTTGCTCGCCAGGCGCAACATCCAGACCCTGGCCAAATACCGCTTCAACCGTATCGTCACCTGCGACCCGCACAGCTTCCATGTGTTGAAAAACGAGTACGGTGCCTTCGACGGCAACTACCTGGTGCAGCACCACAGCACCTACATGGCGGAAATCATTCAGGCCGGTGCGTTGAACCTCGGTCAGCACAAGGGCAACAGCGTGACCTATCACGATCCGTGCTACCTCGGCCGCTACAACGGCGAATACGAGGCCCCCCGGGAAGTGCTGCGCGCCCTCGGTATCGAAGTGAAAGAGATGCAACGTTCCGGCTTCCGTTCGCGCTGCTGCGGCGGCGGTGGCGGGGCGCCGATCACCGACATTCCGGGTAAGCAGCGGATCCCCGACATGCGCATGGAAGACATCCGCGAAACCGGCGCCGAACTGGTGGCCGTGGGTTGTCCACAGTGCACGGCGATGCTCGAAGGCGTGGTCGAACCGCGTCCGCTGATCAAGGACATTGCCGAACTGGTGGCCGACGCGCTGCTCGAAGACGCCGCGCCGAACAAGTCGGCCACCCCGGCCAGACGTGAACCTGCGGAGGCCCACTGATGAGCGACATTATCCGCCGCGATCCCCGCGCCGAATGGATCGCACGCAACCGCCTGCACCCGCTGCACGCGGCCATGCAGCCGGCGCAACACAGCTGGATGGGTCCCAACGGGATCATCCGCAAGAACCTGCACGGTGTCGGCTTCATCGGGCCGAACGGCATCAAGCGCATCGACCGCAGCGGCGCCCAGCAGGGCGGGGCGGTCAAACGCTCGGCAGCGGTGGAAGTGCAATTGCCGCTGCACCAGGTACCGTCCCCGGCGTTCTACATCAGCGTGGTGCCGGACATGGTCGGCGGACGCTTGAGCAGCCACGACCGCGACCTGCTCGGCCTCGCTCATCAGCTGGCGGGCAGCGACGGCGCCGTGCTGGCGGTGGTGTTCGGCGAGCACAAGGAAAATGCGTTTGCCACCGCCGGTGTTGATCGCTTGCTGGTGCTGGAGGGTGAGCAATTCAACGGTTATGCACCGGAGCAGCGGATCCAGGGCCTGCGGGCTGTGGATAACCAGTTCAACCCGCGTCACTGGCTGTTGCCGGACAGCCGCAGTGGTGGTGGCGAACTCGGTCGGCGCTTTGCCGCCGCGCTGGGCGAACGCCCGGCCACACGGGTGTGGCAGGTCAAGGACCAGGCGTGCATTGGCCGCGCCGGTGCGGGCTTGCAGGATCTTGCCCGTCCGATTGCGCGGCTGATTCTGGCGTCCGCCGAATGCGCCGAGCCGGTCAGCGAAACCCGTCACGAAGCGCTGCCGGTGGAGTTATCCACACCTGTTGCGCGCAGCCTGTCGCGAATCGAGGATCTGGGTGCCGTGGCGGTAGACCCGGCAGCGATTCCGATGGCCGAAGCCGAGTTCATTTTCTCCGGCGGCAACGGGGTCAAGGACTGGGAGCTTTTCCACAGGACCGCTGCTGCACTGGGCGCCACCGAAGGCGCCTCGCGGGTGGCCGTGGATGACGGCTTCATGACCCGCGACCGTCAGGTCGGCGCGTCCGGCACCTGGGTCACCGCACGGGTTTACGTGGCGGTGGGGATTTCCGGGGCGATCCAGCACCTGCAGGGCATCGGTGCCTGCGACAAGGTGGTGGCGATCAACCTCGATCCGGGCTGCGACATGATCAAGCGTGCCGACCTGTCGGTGATCGGCGAAAGCGCGGAAATTCTTCAGGCCTTGATCGCGGCGGTAGAGGCTTACCGCAACGAAGCCAAGCGCGATGCGGCTTAAGGAACGGTTATGAGCACAAAGATCATCAGTCTGGTTTCAATCGGCGCCCACCCGACTTCCGGTCGCCCACGACGTGCCGAGCAGGACGCCCGCGCGGTGGAGCTGGGCCTGCAACTGGCGGGGGACAGCCTGCAAGTGCTGCATGCCGGCGACGTTGAGGAGCCTGCACTGCGTGCTTATCTGGGCATGGGCCTGGAACAGATGCATGTGCTGGAACAACCGGCCGGTGCGGATGCGTTACCGGCGTTGACCGACTATTTGCGGGATGCCGGCGCTCAGGTCGTATTGACCGGCAGTCAGGCGGAAACCGGTGAAGGTTCGGGCATGCTGCCGTTCCTGCTGGCCGAAGGGCTGGGCTGGCCGCTGGTGGTGGGATTGGCGCAGGTCGAATCGATCAACGACGGCTCGGCGCTGGTGCTGCAGGCTTTGCCGCGAGGGCAACGGCGCCGGCTGAAGGTGCGCCTGCCGTTTCTGGCGACTGTGGATAATGCCGCGCCCAAGCCTCGGCAGAGTGCTTACGGCCCGGCGCGGCGCGGCGTTCTCCAGGCAAAAGACGTGGAAGTGGTGGATGACGAACTGCTTGCGCTCGCGACCCTGCAACCGGCCAGACCCCGGCCGAAACGCTTGAAGGTGATCAAGGCCAAGAGCGGGGCGGACCGGATGAAGGCGGCCACGGCCAAGGCCAGTGGGGGGGGAGGGCAGGTGCTCAAGGGCGTGACGGCACAGGCTGGTGCTGAAGCCATTCTCAAGCTGCTGATCGAAGAAGGTGTTGTCCGCTGAAGAGCAAAGGCCCCTCACCCTAGCCCTCTCCCAAGGGGAGAGGGAACTGACCGAGTTGAACTGGCTATCTACATCGACCTGCGACTTCAGCGGTGACTTTGGTTCGCCAAGCATCGATCACTCTCTTGCCTTGATTTGAGAAAACCTGAGATCGCGATAAACACTCAGGTCGATGTATTTCGCGAGATCACCACCGTAGGCTCCCTCTCCCTCCGGGCGGTCCGACGTTTCGGGAGGGCTGGGGTGAGGGAGGGCTGTTTACCCACAATCCCTGTTGGCGGATCTGTGGATAACGTGTTCGCCCCTCCCTGAACCCCACGCCAATCAAGCCTTCCAGCCCTAAGGTCAAAAAACGATCAGCCTAACTTGCGGTTTTTTCGGGCTTTTTCCCAAAGATAACTTCTCAAGTTGCCCCCAATCTCTGTTGGCCCTTCTGTGGATAAGATGTTTGCTTTCCGCTGAGAACCCTATAAACCGTGGTTTGCGCAGGGTTGGTCAAAAAACGTTCAATTCAGCCGTTTAACCCACCAATCCCTACACAAGCCCCGATTTATCAAAGCCCCCAACGCTTTTCCACAGCAACCGCCAAGTTACCCCCGAACTCTGTTGGCGCTTCTGTGGATAAGGTGTTTGCCATCCTCTGCAGGCCATGTATTACGTGCTTTTCAGGATGTTGATCAAAAAACAGACAATCGCCACCGGAAACCCTGCTTCTGGATAAGTCACGGTTTTTCTTCACAAAAGCCCCGTTATTTTTCCGTGTCATCCACAGTTGTCCCCATTTGCTGTGGGTGCCTGTGTGGATAACTTGTTTGCCAATCTCTGCAAGCCCCGCCAGCTATAGTCCAAATGGCAATTGATCAGATTTCATACAGTTCTAAGGGCCTGCCTTGACTTCAAACCGGCCGCTGTCTTCACTGCAATTGCACAAGGATCGCCGTCACTTATCCACATCCGGTTCAGGGAGAACGCGTGATGGATACCCAGCCACATCGCTCACCCCTCAATCCCCGCTTGCTGTCAGCCCAGAAGCCGCGCACGCGCACATTGCGCCGTGCCGCCAATCAGCACGCCCGTCTGTAGCGCCTGAAAACTGCCTTCACCGTTGTACTGCCGCCGAGCTTGCCGGAGGCCAGGTGCCCGTTCGTCCATCGATTGCAGGCAACCGCAGAGTTGCCCCATCTGCCTGAGAGAGGAATCCCCTCATGACACGGATCGCAACGCCCATCAGCGACATCAAGGAACACTACGACGTGATCGTCATCGGCTCCGGATACGGCGGCGGCATTGCCGCGTCGCGCCTGTCCCGGGCCGGAAAACGGGTGTGCCTGCTGGAGCGCGGCCGGGAAATCCAGCCCGGCGAATATCCCAACACCATGATCGCCGCCACCGAGGAGTTGCAGGTGCACGATCCTGACGGCCATATCGGCTCGCGCACCGGGCTGTTCGATCTGCACGTCAACGCGCAGCAAAACGTGGTGGTCGGCTGTGGCCTCGGCGGCACGTCGCTGATCAATGCCAACGTTTCGCTGGAACCGACAGCCGATGTATTCAAGGATCCACGCTGGCCGTTGGCGGTACGCGAGGACCGCGATGGCTTGCTCAAGGCGGGTTACGAAAAAGCCCGGGAGATGCTCAAGCCCAACCCTTACCCGAACACCGCGCCGGATCTGCCCAAGCTCGATGCCAACAAAAAATCCGCGGACTTCCTCCAGCAAGGCGCGCATTTCTACAAGCCGCCGATCAACGTGACTTTCGACAAACTGCCGAACAACCTCAATCACGTCGGTGTCGAGCAACTGCCCTGCAACCACTGCGGCGACTGCGTTTCGGGCTGCAACAACAAAGCCAAGAACACCACGCTGATGAACTATCTGCCGGACGCTACCAATCACGGTGCGGAGATTTTCTGTCAGGCCCAAGTGCGGCATCTGGAGCGCGATGGCGATGGCTGGATCGTGCACTTTCAGTATCTGGACAGTGGCCGCGAGAAGTTCGACGCACCGACGCTGTTCGTGAAGGCCGACATTGTCGTGGTATCTGCCGGTACCCTGGGCTCCACCGAAATTCTCCTGCGTTCGCGGGACAAGGGCCTGGTGATGTCCGGGCAGCTCGGCGAGAACATGAGCGGCAACGGCGATATTCTCGGCTTCGGCCACAATTGCGCCCAGACCATCAACGGCATCGGTTTCGGCACCCATTCGGCCAAGGAGATGAAACCGGTCGGCCCGTGCATCACGTCGATCATCGACATGCGCACCGAAGGTGACAGAAGCAGCCAGATGGTCATTGAGGAAGGCTCGATCCCGGGCGCTCTCGGGCGGCCGATGGTGCCGGCAATGGCCGGGTTCGCCGAGCTGATCGGCGTGGCCACCGACGACAGCTTCAGCGGCAAGGTGAAGTACAAGGAGCGCGAAGCCGAAAGCTTCCTGCGCGGCCCGTATTATGGCGCGCTGCACAACATGCAGACGTATCTGATCATGAGTCACGACAGCGGCCAGGGGCGCATGGTCCTCGACAGCAAGGATCAACTGCGCATCGACTGGCCGGGCGTCGGCGAACAGGAAAACTTCAGGATCGGCAACGAGCGGCTGCACCAGAGCACCAAGGCACTGGGCGGGATCTGGGTCGAGAACCCGATCTGGACCAAACTGCTCAGGCACAGCATCGTCTCGGTGCATCCGCTGGGCGGTTGCGTGATGGGCGAAGACGCTACGCAAGGTGTGGTCAACCACAAGGGCCAGGTGTTCAGCGGCGCCAGCGGCACCGATGTCTACGCCAACCTGTACGTGACCGACGGTGCGGTGATTCCTACCTCATTGGCGGTCAACCCGCTGCTGACCATCTCCGCCGTCAGCGAACGCAACATGGGTCTGCTGGCCGCCGACCGTGGCTGGAAAATCGATTACACGCTGCCCTCGGCACCGCGCAAACAACCGGTGCCACCGACGCTCGGCGTACAGTTCACCGAGACCATGAAAGGCTACTTCTCCCGGGCCTTCACCGCTGCGCAGAGCACGGATCTGAAGGTCTACGAGGCGGCGGCCAAACGCGGCGAAGCGGACAATTCGCCGATCGACTTCACCCTGACCATCACCGCCAACGACCTCAACCGGATGATCAAGGAGCCGGAGCACGCGGCAACCATCGTCGGTACGGTGATCGCGCCGGCGCTGTCGCCGCAGCCGCTGACTGCCAACAACGGCGTGTTCAACCTGTTCGAGCAATTCGAGCAGCAGGTCGACACGCGCCACATGAAATACGACATGAAACTGACCGCCGAGGACGGCAACGATTATTTCTTCAGCGCCTTCAAAACCGTGCCGGAAGACAACGGCGTGCTGAATATCTGGCACGACACCAGCACGCTTTACGTGACCCTGTATCGCGGGCCGGACAAGTCCGGCGAGGTGATCGGTTCGGGTGTGATGCACATCGAGCCGGCGGATTTCGCCAAACAGATGACCACCATGAAAGTGCTCAATGCGCGCAACGAGCGTGAGCGCATCGAAGGGCTGGCACGGTTCGGCAGGTTCTTCGCCGGGATTCTCTGGGAGAGTTACGGCGGCGTGTTTGCCGGCGACAAATACTTCAACCCCGACGCGCCGCCACGCTTGAAACGGCCGCTGGATGCGCCGACGCCGGATGTGCATTTCTTCCCCACCGAGGACGGGGTGGAACTGCGCCTGAGCCGCTATCAGGCCGGCAGCAAAGGCCCGGTGATGCTGGTTCACGGGTTGGGTGTGGGCTCGAATATCTTCTCGACCGATACGATCCAGACCAACCTGCTGGAATTTCTCTGCAAGCACGACTACGACGTGTGGCTGCTGGACTTCCGGGTGAGCATCCTGCTGCCGGCCAGCAAGAAGGAGTGGAACGGCGACCAGATCGCCCGGTACGACTTCAAGGCCGCCATCGGGCAGATCCAGCAGCGGACCGGTGCGAAGGATGTGCAATGCGTGGTGCATTGCTACGGCGCGACCACGTTCTTCATGTCGCTGCTGGCCGGGTTGCAGGGCGTGCGTTCGGTGGTCTGCTCGCAGATCGCCGCCGACACGGTGGTCGCGACAGCAACAGGGCTCAAGGCCGGCCTGCACTTGCCGGGGATGCTCGACGCCATCGGCATCAAGTCGATGACGGCGTATGCCGACAGCAAGGAGAACTGGTTCAACCGCCTCTACGACAAGGCCCTCAACGGCTACGCACGGATCGAAGCCCAGGGTTACTGCACCAACCCGGTTTGCCACCGCATCACCTTCATGTACGCCTCGCTGTACCGCCACGACACCCTCAACGAGACGCTGCACGACAACCTGCATGAACTGTTCGGCGAGTCGAACATCGAGACCTTCGAACACCTGGCGCTGATCGTGCGCAAAGGGCACCTGGTGGATTTCAAGGGCAACGATGTGTACATGCCGCACTTCGACCGGCTGACCATGCCGATCTGCTTCATCAGCGGTGCGGAGAATCAGTGCTACCTGCCGGAAAGCACGCTCAAGACCTACCAGCGTGTCTGCGAGAAACACGGACCGGAGCGTTACAGCCGGCATGTGGTGCCGGGTTACGGTCACATCGACTGCATGTTCGGCAAGAACGCGGTGGTCGATGTGTATCCGATCATCCTGGAGCACTTGGAGAAAACCGCCCTCGGTTGATGAAGTGTTCCTGTGGCGAGGGAGCTTGCTCCCGCTGGGCTCCGAAGCGGCCCTAAAACCTGAGCATGCGGTGTTCCTGAAACACCGGCATCTGCTGGTTTCACGACTGCTGCGTAGCCGAGCGGGAGCAAGCTCCCTCGCCACAAAGGCTCATTGATACCGGGTATTTTTCTTGAGGTCTGCACAAGGAAATGGATGACATGGACAGCTACATCCGCTGGTTTCAACGTTTCATCTGGCTCGGCATAGCGATGAACATGGTGTTCGCGATCCCGGCGCTGTTCGCGCCGGGGTTGCTGACATCGGTGGTCGGCCTGCCGCCGCAACTCTCCGATCCGTGGCTGGAAAACGCCGGGATGCTGCTGGTAGGCATCAGCGTGTTCTACATGCCGTCGGGCTTCAATGCACCGCGCTACGTGGTGCATTCCTGGCTGTGCGTGCTGACGCGGCTGATCGCCGTGGCGTTCTGGATCTACTTGATCGACACCAGCAGCCAGGGCTCGCTGTTCGTGCCGATGTTGATGGGTGACCTGAGCTTTTTCCTGATCCTCGGGATTCTGCTGTACCTCGGCACCACTCCTGAGAATCGACCCCTGGCGCTGCTCTGTGACGGCTGGCGTGAATGGCGGGCGGCGTGGGCGCGGCACTGGCAGAGTCATGCATTCAGGGTCGGCACGCTGGTGGTGGTCGCGCTGCTGGCATTCATCGGCTACCAGACCTGGTATCAGATGCTGCGGGTGGTGCCGGAGCAGGAATATGCCTCTGACGAAGATCACTACAAGTACGCCGCGATCGGCCTCGGCATCGAAGCACGAATCCCGTATTACCTGTTTTCCGTGCTGCCGCAGATGTGCCCGGAAAAACTGCCGAAACCTGGCGGCTGGGAAGTCTTCGGCTTCCTGTTCGAGAACGGCAAGGACCTGCCGATCGGCATGGCCAAGCGGCAGATCGGTTACCCGACGGTGGAGCCGAACTGCGCGCTGTGCCACACCGGCTCGTATCGGGCCAATGCCGGCGACGTGGCGGTCAATGTGCCGAGCGCACCGGCCAATACCCTGCAACTGCAAGCCTTCCAGTGGTTCGCCTACGATTGCGCCAGCGACCCGAAATTCACCACCGACGCGGTGATGGCGGCGATCAACGGCAAGTTCCAGCTCGGTTTTTTCGAGCGGCTCTACAACCGCTACCTGATCATCCCGATGGCCAAGACTGCGCTGCTCAAACAGAAGCAGGCCTATGCGTGGCAGAAACTGCGCCCGCCGCAGGGGCCGGGGCGTACCGACACGTTCAACCCGACGAAAATGGTGGTGTTCGGCTTCCCGGATGACTCGACCATCGGCACCGTCGACCTGCCGCAAGTGTGGAACCAGAAACCCCGGGAATCGATGTACCTGCACTGGGACGGCAATAACAACAAGATTCACGAGCGCAACTACGCCGCCGCCATGGCGGTGGGAGCGACGCCGGAATCGGTGCTGCCGCCGAGCTTCAACCGCGTGACCAACTGGCTGCTCGGGCACAAGGCTCCGGCCTGGCCGTGGGCACTGGATCAGGCCAAAGTCGCCCGGGGCAAACCGATCTGGGAAGCCAATTGCGCCGGTTGCCACGACTTCGGGCGTGCCGACACCGGGCAGGTCACCACCAACATCGACCAGCTCGGCACCGATCCGCATCGTCTGGATTCGTTCACCACCGGGCTGGTGGCGGCGTTCCACACCTTCAAGAAACCGCCGTTCGATTTCGGCGCCTACCGCAAGACCCAGAGCTACAGCAACACGCCCACCGACGGCATCTGGCTGCGCGCGCCGTATCTGCACAACGGTTCGGTGCCGACCCTGTGGGACCTGCTGCAACCACCGGAAAAACGTCCGCAGGTGTTCATCACCGGCTCCGACATCTACGACCCGGTCAACGTCGGTTTCGTCACCAGCGGCGCCCAGGCGAAAGCCTCGGCGGACTTCAAGTACGACACCCGCCTGGAGGGCAATCACAACAGCGGTCACCTGTATGGCACGACGCTGTCGGACGACGACAAACGTGCGCTGATCGAATTCATGAAAACCCTGTGAACCCCTACGGATAGAGGATTACGCCATGTCAGCGGTCGGTCATCTGAAACACGAGTACGACAAAGTCAAGGTTCGCCTGCACGGTTTGCTCACGCGGATCGAAATGGCCTGGATGAAACTCATCAGCGAACTGGAACCCGAAGAGTTCCAGGCCATCATCAAGCTGCTGCAGCGCGGTCACGATCAGGCGCAGTACGTGCTGAAAAACGGCGAGTTGCCGGCCGACGAGCCAGCGGTGCCCTGGGAGTTGTCCCACGGTTTGTCGATTCTGCGTATCGGCAATGCGACGCCGTTGCCGCAATCGCCCGATCAACTGCAGACCCGGGTGCTCAAGGACGGCACGCTGCTGGGCTGTCGCAAATGGGAGTTGCTGGATCTGTTGTGGAGCGAAGCGCTGCTCAAATGGATCGAAAACCTGCGGCACCACGCCACCTTCGGCACCGATCCGGCCATGGTGACCATGGGACGTGAAGTGACGCTGGCGATTGCCGGCGACTGGGGCACCGGGCCGTTCAACAGCCATGCGCCAGCGGTTTCAGTCGCCAACCAGATGCAACTGGCCAACGCCGACTTCACCATTCACCTGGGGGATGTCTATTACGCCGGTACCCATTCCCAGGAAGACACCGACATGTCCGGCTGGCCGATGGGCACCCACGGCTCGTTCACCCTCAACTCCAACCACGAGATGTACAGCGGCGCCCACGGTTATTTCAAGGAACTGGCCGCGCGTTTCCCGGGGCAGCAGGGCACCAGCTACTTTGCCCTGATCAACGACGACTGGCTGATCGTCGGGCTGGACACGGCGTACGCCTCGGACGTGATGAACCTGTACATGGACGGCACGCTGAACGAGCCGCAGATCGCCTGGATGAAGGGCTTGCCCAAACGCAAGAAACTCATGGTGCTCAGCCACCATCAGGGCTTCGACATTACCGGGCACAACAAGACCGCGTTGTATCAGCCGGTGTGCGATGCACTGGGGCGCGAGCCGGATTACTGGTACTGGGGGCATCTGCACAACGGCATCGTCTATGCCACCCAGGGCGGGTTGCATGCGCGCTGCGCCGGACACGGCGCAATTCCCTATGGCACCACCAGCGAGCTGAACGGGCATTCGCGGATACTGTTTTCCGAGACGCAGGATGCGAAGGATCCGGACTATCCGCTGCGGGTGTTGAACGGGTACGCCAGGATCAGGTTGGTGGGGGAGGAGATTTTCGAGGAGTTTATCGGGGAGGATGGATCGGTGAGGTGGTCATCCCAATGATGCGGTGATTGTGTGATCGTTCCCACGCAGAGCGTGGGAACGATCTGTCAGGTGCGATCAGCCTTGGACCGGCACGCCTTTGAGGTACGGCGCAGGCTCGGCCCCCAGGTTGCTCAGCATCCGCTCGCTGTACCAGTCGACGAAGTTGACCACGCCAAACTCATAGGTCTTGGAGTAAGGCCCTGGCTGGTACGCGGTGGAGTTGATGCCGCGCTGGTTCTCTTCGGCCAGGCGACGGTCCTGGTCGTTGGTGGCGTCCCACACCTTGCGCATGCGCTCGACGTCGTAATCCACGCCTTCCACGGCATCCTTGTGCACGATCCACTTGGTGGTGACCATGGTTTCCTGGGCACTGATCGGCCACACGGTGAACACGATGATGTGGTCGCCCATGCAGTGGTTCCACGAGTGAGGCAGGTGCAGGATGCGCATCGAGCCCAGGTCCGGGTTCTTGATCCGGCCCATGAGTTTGGCGCAGCCCTGCTTGCCGTCCATGGTCATCGACACGGTGCCCTTGAGCAGCGGCATGCGCACGATGCGGTTGCGCAGACCGAAGCTGGCGTGGGCGTAAGGGATCTTTTCGGCTTCCCACGCGGCAGCAGAAGCGGCGACATGATCCTTGAACGCCTGGTCGGCGCGCGGGTCGGTGACGTCGTCCCACTCCAGCAGGGTTTTCAGCAACTCCGGGTGCGAACCGTTGCAGTGGTAGCACTCGCGGTTGTTTTCCAGCACCAGTTTCCAGTTGGCCTTTTCCATCAAGGTGGTTTGCACCGCCACCTTGGTGTTCTCCATGTCGTAGGGTTCCATGTAGTGGTTCAGGGTCGACAGGAAGTCATCGATGGCTGGCGGGTTTTCGGCCAGGCTGACGAAGATGTAGCCGCCGGCGGTCTTCACGTTCACCGGTTTGAGGCCGTACTGATTCATGTCGAAATCGGCGCCCATCTCGGTACCGGCGAACAGCAGGCGACCGTCCAGTTCGTAGGTCCACTGGTGGTAGTGGCAGACCAGTTTGGCGACCTTGCCCTTGTCGCTGGTGCACAGGCGCGAGCCACGGTGGCGGCAGACGTTGTGGAATGCATGCACCACGCCTTCGGCGCCGCGAATGACGATGATCGGGTTCTTGCCGATCTGCAGGGTCAGGTAGTTGCCCTTGGCCGGGATTTCGCAGGTCATGCCGGCGATCAACCATTCCTTCTGGAAGATCTCCTGCATGTCGATATCGAACAGGCGCTCGTCACTGTAGAACGGTTGCGGCAGCGAGAAGGTGCGTTCGCGCTCCTGCAGCATTTGTGCGGTGGCCTTGCGTGCGGGTTCCAGCGGGTCGCCCAGGCTGATTTTTGCGGTGTCCATCGATGAATTCCTCAAGGCCATCTGCGTGGCCGCGAAAGTGGCTGATCAGGGTTGCAGCGCAAGGTGTAAAGAAACCGTTTGTGTTGGGGCGAGTGTGGGGCCGGCGCAGGCGAGAACCTTATCCATGGGCGACATGGTGCAATCTGTTCCCGACGCGCAACCCCCGGTGCCTGAAGGCTGGTCGCGATAAGTATGTGAATGTCGCGGATAGGTAAACGGGGCGTTCAAGCTATACGCAGAATCGCCACATGAAGGCCGACAGTCGGCCGTGGAGAACAGCATGTCGAACAGCTTCCTGAATCCGGTCACCACCCAGACCTGGGCCAATGGCCGACACATCGTCCGTTGCGTCAAAGTCATCCAGGAAACCTGGGATGTGCGCACCTTCTGCTTCATGGCCGACCAGCCGATCCTGTTCTTTTTCAAGCCCGGGCAGTTCGTCACCCTGGAGCTGGAAATCGAAGGCCAGCCGATCATGCGCTCGTACACCATCTCCAGTTCGCCGTCGGTGCCCTACAGCTTTTCGGTCACCATCAAGCGGGTGCCGGGAGGCAAGGTGTCCAACTGGCTGCACGACACGTTGCACGAAGGCCAGGAACTGGCGGTGCACGGCCCGGTCGGGCTGTTCAACGCCATCGATTTCCCGAGCCCGAAAGTGCTGTACCTCAGCGGTGGCGTCGGCATCACTCCGGTGATGTCCATGGCGCGCTGGTTCTACGACACCAACGGCAACGTCGACATGACGTTCATCCACAGCGCCCGCTCGCCCAAAGACATCATTTACCACCGCGAGCTGGAACACATGGCGTCGCGGATCGACAACTTCAGCCTGCACCTGATCTGCGAGAAGCATGGCCTGGGCGAACCGTGGGCCGGGTATCGCGGCTACCTGAATCACAAAATGCTGGAACTGATGGTGCCGGACTTCCTTGAACGCGAAGTGTTCTGCTGCGGCCCGACGCCTTACATGAACGCGGTCAAACGCTTGCTGGAAAACGCCGGCTACGACATGAAGCGCTACCACGAGGAATCCTTCGGCGCCACGCCACCGGAAGCCCGCGCCGACGCGGTGGAACAGGCCGAACAGGCTGCCGAAGCACCGGAAATCCCGGCGGCGGATCTGCACCTGGTGGAGTTCACCTCATCGGACAAGAGCATCCGCGTGGCCCCGGGCGAGACCGTGCATGCGGCGGCGGCCAAGGTCGGCCTGATGATCCCGAAAGCCTGCGGCATGGGGATCTGCGGGACGTGCAAGGTGCTCAAGCTCGGCGGCGAAGTGGAGATGGATCACAACGGCGGGATCACCGAGGACGACGAGGCTGAGGGGTACATTCTTTCTTGCTGCAGTGTGCCGAAGGGGGATGTTCGTATCGAATATTGAATTCAGTATGCAGGCTTTGGGGGCGGTCTCTCGTAGGGGAGATCGTATGAAGTCATCAGTTGCTGTTTTTAAATAAACTCTAATGCGGCGAGAAGTCCAAAGAGCAAAAAAATCAAGCCGGAAATTCTCTGATATTTATATAGTGTAAGTAGCGTGCGTTTGAAGTCTGGCGGAAAATTTTTAATATCTTTTGCGCTCAGTTTCCCTTGATAAAGGTAGATTTCTGGGCGTTTCAGGAAGCTAAAAATTTCCCCCATCATGTAGATCCGCCCCCGCACACCTCCATGCCATAGCATCATAAGGCCTCCGGCGATCGAACTGTTTTGAAGGCTGTTCATTATTAGTTCTATTTTTGTTTTTGCGATATATAAAACGATGCAGTTAATTATTATGAGTGCGGCGAAGTTTATGATGTTTAGAATGATAAAAGCATCTCTTGCAGTTTCATAACTCATCGGGTTTTCTCGTAAATCAATTCACCGGCGATTTCACCGCCTTTTTCGCCCATATAGCCGACCGTAAAGGATCCGGCTCCCGCAACCAGTACTCCACACAGTACCCCGGCGATTCCTGCGGTCGATACCCCGAGTGCTACGCAAATGGTGGAGGCCGTGCTTGCACCTACTGCAGAACCGACAGTTCCTCCCAGAAAACTTCCGGTTTCGGTGAATTTAATCTTTTCGCACGCCTCGGCGCTCCCGTTTGTACAGACATCCCGAACCTTCATTGCCGAAGCTCCGCCACCCACGGCTGTACCAATCCATCCTCCATATTTCACGTATTGCGAGGCTTTCACCACGCCTTGAATGTGACTGGCATATCCGGGTGCCTGGCCGATGCCGCCAGCCTTCCTCCAGCGGTGCACCAGGTGCGGATGCTCGATCCCTAGAGCAATCTTGAGATTTGGGTAATCAGGGAGGCCAATGACTTTCTTCGTCAATCCGGTGAGTTGTCCGTCCAGCCGTTTAAGTAATTCGGCACGCCGCTTTTTGAATGCCTTTGAGTTCAGGCTTCCATTGGTCTCGATAGTGCTGATATGCAATGCCTCAATGTCTTTCAAAGCGGCTTTTATGCCATCCAGATGATTAGCCGCCATGGCCGTCCCAACCCCGATAACTTTCGACCCATCTGAAAGCGTCCTTCTGATGACCTCATAGTGCTGCGCAAAAAAGTCCGCCTCTTCCACCGTCAACGGCGCCAGCGCCATGCTGACGATGTGCGCCGTTTCCATCAGCAGTGATTCTTCATAGGTGCATTGCTGATTGTCCGGGTCGCTCAGGACAATCAGCGTTCCGGCTTTCACCATGGCTTCCAGCGGATTGAGGCTTTTGAATCTGGCGATGACATTCGGGTTGGGCGACGGAAACAGTCGCGCCTGCAGTTTCTCGGCGGGCATGCTTTTGGGCACGATGTAGAACCCTGGCTCCTCCGGTGCCGGCAATTCCTGGGGCCAGTGTTCGCGGGGGAAAAATCGCAAGTCGTTGACTGGATGCGCAGAAGAGAGCGGGGCTGAGTTCAGGCGCGTCACTTTCAGATTCTGCTGGTGAACGGCCCGCAGTAAACGTTGCGGATCCGGATTCGCTGCGGCATGTGGAAGCATCGACAAGCGTCGTGTCCTGGCCGTGTCGGTGAGCGCGCCGTGTCTGTTTTGCTGCAGGGCACGAGACTGGTTCAACAGGTTTCGTTGTTCCTGCGCAAGCGCGTCGATTCCTTGCTGCGCAGTCAGGCGTCCGTCCGCTACCTGCTCGGTAATTCGCTTGGCGAAGTACGCGACTTGTTGATGGAATTGCACACGTGCAATGCCATACGCCAGATGACGGTTTCCGATGGTCAGAGCCTGTCCAAGCAGGTTGCCGGCGACGTCCTGCACATCGCACAGATCATGCTGTCGTGAACTCAACCCGCTTCACCCCACGAGGTATAGCCAGTGGTGCCTGCAATGTGATGTACCCAACTGATGCCGCGGTAACGAATGGCCAGTTGTTCTTGAGGCTGGGCATCGTTTTGCAGAATGACATGGGGCACATCCTGCGACAGTTCAGCGAGAACCGCCCCGTCGAGGGTGATCGAATAGAATTTTTCCTGCTGCCCCTGGGGCGAAGTGCGGTAGAGACTGATCGTACAGTCCAGTTCTTCGCAGTTCGAGTGGGCCTGAGCCAGCAGTGGGGAGGATTTGTCGACGGCTTTGGTGATGATGACTGGACGGTGGACAGCCTTGCCGAGATTGGCGTCGCGGCGCATTTCATGGCTCAGGGCGAACACCATGATTTCATCGGTATGGGCCGTCTGGTATTTGTTGCCGATCGATTCCGGCGTCGAACATCCGGCTGAAATAAGGCCCTGGATCTTGCCGGTGATGGTCATATAGGCTGGGTTCGCCATAGTCTGTACGCCTCGAAAAATGGAGTCGGCAGTCTATGGCGAGGTTTGTTTGAGTGATGTAGGACCTGGCGTAGGTCGTTTCTGAAAATGCTCAGTCGATAAACAGGTCTGTCATCAACTTCGCATCACTCCCAGGCTCGAAGCGGTAATGGTCGAATTCGCTCACGCCGCTCTCCCGCAAGATCTCCTCATCAATCAACAACCGCCCGGTAATCCGTCGCCCGCTGCTGCCCAGAATCACGTGCGCCGCATCCGCCATGATCTGCGGGGTACGCGCATGCTTGAACGACTCCCGGTTGCCCAGCTGAAATTCGATGGCAGCAGTGGCGATCATGGTTTGCGGCCAGAGCGAGTTCACACTGATCCCGTAGTTGGCGAACTCCTCGCTCATGCCGACCGTCAGCATGCTCATGCCGTACTTGGTCACGGTGTAGGGGCTGTACTGGGCGAACCATTTGCTGGCCATGTTCAACGGCGGCGACAGGTTGAGAATGTGCCCCGAAGATTTCTTCAGGTAGGGCAGGGCCGCCTGGCTGCACAGCAACACGGCGCGGGTGTTGATCTGGTGCATCAGATCGAAACGCTTGAGTTCGATGTGCTGCACACCGGTCAGCTTGATCGCCCCGGCGTTGTTCACCAGTGCATCGATCCCGCCGAAATGCTCGTTGGCCTGGGCCAGTGCCTGGCGCACCGCCTCTTCATCGCGAACATCCAGTTGCAGCGCAAGCGCCTTGCCACCGGCCGCTTCAACTTCCGCAGCGACGCTATGAATGGTGCCGGGCAGCTTGGCGTGGGGTTCGGCGCTCTTGGCGGCGATCACGATGTTGGCCCCGTCCCGCGCAGCCCGCAGCGCAATCTCGCGCCCGATGCCACGGCTGGCGCCAGTGATGAACAAGGTTTTGCCTTTTAGCGACATGCGCAAGCTCCTGCTTGTTGTTATGTGAGCGAAGGCTCGATAAACAATGTAGACGATGGAGCGCAAGCAGCCCGTCCCTGACCTGATCGTTCCCACGCTCCGCGTGGGAATGCAGCCTTTGACGCTCCGCGTCATGACGGTGGCAGGCGTTACATCGGCGGTGCGGCAGGAACGCGGAGCGTCCCGGGAGGCATTCCCACGCGGAGCGTGGGAACGATCAGGAGAAGGGAGGCGATCAGGCCGACATGACTTCGCGAATGTCGCGAGCCAGCTCGCGTACGCGTTCTTCTTCGGTGTCCCACGAGCACATGAAGCGTGCGCCGCCCTTGCCGATGAAGGTGTAGAAGCGCCAGCCGCGTGCGGTCAGGGCGGCGATGGCCGGTTCCGAGAGTTGCAGGAACACGCCGTTGGCCTGGACCGGGAACATCAGCTCGACGCCCGGAATGTCGCTGACCAGTTCCGCCAGCAGTTGCGCGCAGTGGTTGGCGTGGCGGGCGTATTTGAGCCAGGCGTCGTTTTCCAGGATGCCTACCCACGGGGCCGACAGGAAGCGCATCTTCGACGCCAGTTGCCCGGCCTGTTTGCAGCGGTAGTCGAAGTCTTCCGCCAGTTTGTGGTTGAAGAACAGGATCGCCTCACCCACCGCCATGCCGTTTTTCGTGCCGCCAAAGCACAGCACATCGACGCCGGCCTTCCAGGTCAGGTCCGCCGGCGAGCAGCCGAGAAATGCACAGGCGTTGGAGAAACGCGCGCCGTCCATGTGCAGGTTCAGGCCCAGTTCCTTGCAGGTGTCGCTGATGGCGCGGACTTCTTCCGGGGTGTAGACGCTGCCGACTTCGGTGGCCTGGGTCAGGGTCACGACGCGGGGTTTGGGGTAGTGGATGTCCTGACGCTTGAGGGCGACTTCGCGGATCGAGGCCGGGGTGATCTTGCCGTTCTCGGTACCGGCGATCAGCAGTTTCGAGCCGTTGGAGAAGAACTCCGGCGCGCCGCATTCGTCGGTTTCGACGTGGGCGGTTTCCGAGCAGATCACGCTGTGGTAACTCTGGCACAGCGACGACAGGGCCAGGGAGTTGGCGGCGGTGCCGTTGAAGGCGAAGAACACTTCGCAGTCGGTCTCGAACAGCTTGCGGAAATAATCGGAGGCGCGTGCTGTCCATTCATCGTCGCCATAGGCGCGCTGGTGGCCGTGGTTGGCCTGTTCCATGGCAGCCCAGGCTTCAGGGCAGATACCGGAGTAGTTGTCGCTGGCGAATTGTTGGCTCTTGTCGGTCATGGCCGGCTTCCGTGATCGAGGCGCTTGTGGCGCTTCGTTGGTCAATGATGGTGCGCACTTTACCGAAGATCATCCGGGGAGCACACGGGATGTCGCTGTCAGAACTTTACAAGGATGCGAGCCGATTATGCACCTGAGCCGGCGCGACGGCGCACTCGATCTGCTCAAGTGGCTGGCACTGCTGAGCATGCTGCTCGATCACCTGCGATATGTCGGGATCAGCGCCGATTGGCTGTATGTACCGGGGCGGCTGGCGTTTCCGTGGTTCTGCCTGGCGATGGCGGCGAACCTGGCCCGTGTCGGCCCCGTCAGGACCGAATGGCGCTATCTGTGCCGCTTGCTGCTGTTCAGTCTGCTCAGCGAGATTCCCTACCGTTTGTACGTCCCCGATCCCGACACCTTGAACGTGATGCCCACGTTGGCGCTGGGCCTGCTGGTAGCGCGGGGCTGGCAGGATCGGGCGCCGCTTTCACGGCTGCTGGGCGTCGGCGCCTTGCTGGTGGCGGGTTTCTTCCCGCAGTGGCTGATGTTCGGTCTGTTCGGTGTTCTGTTGCCGCTGGCGCTGCTGCTGGTGTTTCGTCGGCACTGGGCCTTTGGCCTGCTGCCGGGGCTGGTGTGTCTGGCGGCGAATCAGTGGCAGGTGCTCTTCGAATCCGCGCAGTTCGGCAACCGTGTGGCGGCCTTCGGCATTGTGGCCTGCCTGATCGCGCCGCTGTGCGGAATGTTCCTGTTGCGACATGCCGCTTTCCTCCGCGCGCCCCCCCTACGTCGCTGGGCGTATGCGCTCTATCCCGCGCATTTCCTTGTGCTGTTCGCTCTCCGCGCGGCATACACATAACCCTGTGGGAGCGAGCCTGCTCGCGAAAGCGGTCTGTCAGGCCACTTCAATGTCGGATGTGCCTGCGTCTTCGCGAGCAGGCTCGCTCCCGCAGGGATCTGCGCCGATTCGAAAGAGGGCATTTCACGCCATGTCGTAAACGCACCTTTGCGTGGCGTCCGTAGGCATTTGAGCTGCCTGCGCCGGCCATACCATCGGCATCAAAGGGCACTGCCATCATTGCCAGTGCCTTACCGAGACGAATGGCGCACAGATGCCGCTGGGAGAGACGCGATGTTCAGCAAGCAAGACCGGATCCAGGGTTACGACGATGCACTGCTGGCGGCGATGAATGCCGAGGAGCAACGTCAGGAAGATCACATCGAGCTGATCGCGTCGGAAAACTACACCAGCAAACGCGTGATGGAAGCGCAGGGCAGCGGCCTGACCAACAAGTACGCCGAAGGTTATCCGGGCAAGCGTTATTACGGTGGCTGCGAGCACGTCGACAAGGTTGAAGCGCTGGCCATCGAGCGCGCCAAGCAACTGTTCGGCGCCGATTACGCCAACGTCCAGCCGCACTCCGGCTCCTCGGCCAACAGTGCCGTGTACCTGGCCCTGCTGCAGGCGGGCGACACCATTCTCGGCATGAGCCTGGCCCACGGCGGTCACCTGACCCACGGCGCCAAGGTGTCGTCCTCGGGCAAGCTGTACAACGCCGTGCAGTACGGTATCGACACCAATACCGGTCTGATCGATTACGACGAAGTCGAGCGTCTGGCCGTCGAGCACAAACCGAAGATGATCGTCGCCGGTTTCTCGGCCTACTCGAAAACCCTCGACTTCCCGCGCTTCCGTCAGATCGCCGACAAGGTCGGTGCGCTGCTGTTCGTCGACATGGCCCATGTCGCCGGTCTGGTGGCCGCCGGTCTGTACCCGAACCCGCTGCCGTACGCCGACGTGGTCACCACCACTACCCACAAGACCCTGCGCGGTCCCCGTGGCGGCCTGATCCTGGCCAAGGCCAACGAAGAAATCGAGAAGAAGCTCAACGCGGCGGTATTCCCCGGCGCCCAGGGCGGCCCGCTGATGCACGTAATCGCCGCCAAGGCCGTGTGCTTCAAGGAAGCGCTGGAGCCAGGCTTCAAGGCCTATCAGCGACAAGTGATCGACAACGCCCAGGCGATGGCGAGCGTCTTTATCAAACGTGGCTACGATGTAGTGTCCGGCGGCACCGACAACCACCTGTTCCTGGTCAGCCTGATCCGTCAGGGCCTCACCGGTAAAGACGCGGACGCCGCTCTCGGTCGCGCTCACATCACCGTCAACAAGAACGCCGTACCGAACGACCCGCAGTCGCCGTTCGTCACTTCCGGCCTGCGCATCGGCACCCCGGCGGTGACCACGCGCGGCTTCAAGGTGGCGCAGTGCGTGACGCTGGCCGGCTGGATCTGCGACATCCTCGACAACCTCGGCGATGCCGATGTCGAGGCCAATGTCGCCCAGCAGGTTGCGGCCCTGTGCGCAGACTTCCCGGTTTATCGCTGAGCGTTCTGGAGTAAATGACTATGCAACGCTATTCGGGCTTCGGCCTCTTCAAGCACTCCCTCAGCCACCACGAAAACTGGCAGCGCATGTGGCGCACGCCGACCCCGAAAAAGGTCTACGACGTGGTCATCGTCGGCGGCGGCGGGCACGGTCTGGCGACGGCCTACTATCTGGCCAAGGAACACGGCATCACCAACGTGGCCGTGGTCGAGAAGGGCTGGCTGGGCGGTGGCAACACCGCGCGCAACACCACCATCGTTCGCTCCAACTATCTGTGGGACGAGTCGGCGCACCTGTACGAACACGCGATGAAACTGTGGGAAGGCCTGTCTCAGGACCTGAACTACAACGTGATGTTCTCTCAGCGCGGCGTCTACAACCTGTGCCACACCCTGCAGGACATCCGTGATTCCGAGCGTCGGGTCAGCGCCAACCGCCTCAACGGCGTCGATGGCGAACTGCTCAATGCCAAGCAGGTCGCGGACGAAATCCCGTACCTCGACTGCTCGAAAAACACCCGTTACCCGGTGATGGGCGCCACCGTCCAGCGTCGCGGCGGCGTGGCCCGTCACGATGCCGTGGCGTGGGGCTTTGCCCGTGCCGCCGACGCCCTCGGCGTCGACCTGATCCAGCAGACCGAAGTGATCGGTTTCCGCAAGGAAAACGGCGTATGCATCGGTGTCGAAACCAACAAGGGCTTCATCGGCGCCAAGCGCGTCGGTGTGGTCACCGCCGGCAACTCCGGGCACATGGCCAGGCTCGCCGGTTTCCGTCTGCCGATCGAATCCCACCCGCTGCAAGCGCTGGTATCCGAGCCGATCAAGCCGATCATCGACAGCGTGATCATGTCCAACGCCGTGCACGGATACATCAGTCAGTCCGACAAGGGCGACCTGGTGATCGGCGCCGGTATCGACGGCTACAACGGCTACGGCCAGCGCGGTTCGTACCCGGTGATCGAGCACACCATCCAGGCCATCGTCGAGATGTTCCCGGTGCTGTCGCGGGTGCGCATGAACCGTCAGTGGGGCGGCATCGTCGACACCACGCCGGACGCCTGCCCGATCATTTCGAAAACTCCGGTACCGAACATGTTCTTCAACTGCGGCTGGGGCACCGGCGGCTTCAAGGCCACACCGGGCTCGGGCAACGTGTTTGCCGCGAGCCTGGCCAAGGGTGAAATGCACCCGCTGGCCGCTCCTTTTTCCATCGACCGCTTCCACAGCGGTGCGTTGATCGACGAACACGGCGCTGCGGCTGTCGCCCACTAACAGGAGAAATTTCCCATGTTGCATATCTTCTGTCCTCACTGCGGCGAACTGCGCTCCGAAGAGGAATTCCACGCCTCCGGCCAGGCGCACATCCCGCGTCCGCTGGATCCGAACAGCTGCACCGACGAGGAGTGGGGCGACTACATGTTCTTCCGCGACAACCCTCGCGGTCTGCACCACGAGTTGTGGGATCACGTCGCCGGTTGCCGCCAGTACTTCAACGTCACCCGCGACACCGTGACCTACGAGATTCTCGAAACCTACAAGATCGGCACCAAGCCGCAATTCACCGACAAGGCTGACCCTGCGAAAACAGCCGCGCCGGCGCTGGGAGAGAAGGTATGAGCCAGACCAATCGCCTGTCCAACGGTGGACGGATCGACCGCAACAAAGTGCTGAGCTTCACCTTCAACGGTCAAAGCTACAAAGGCTTCGAGGGCGACTCGCTGGCCTCGGCGCTGATCGCCAACGGCGTCGACATCATTGGCCGCAGCTTCAAGTATTCCCGCCCTCGCGGCATCTTCGCCGCCGGTGCCGAAGAACCGAACGCGGTGCTGCAGATCGGTGCCACCGAAGCCACCCAGATCCCTAACGTGCGCGCCACGCAACAGGCGCTGTATCAGGGCCTGGTCGCCACCAGTACCAACGGCTGGCCGAGCGTCAACAACGACATGATGGGGATTCTCGGCAAGGTCGGCGGCAAGCTGATGCCGCCGGGTTTCTACTACAAAACCTTCATGTACCCGCAATCGTTCTGGATGACGTACGAGAAGTACATTCGCAAGGCTGCCGGTCTGGGCCGTTCGCCGACCGAAGTCGATCCGGACACCTACGACTACATGAACCAGCACTGCGACGTGCTGATCGTCGGCGCCGGCCCGGCCGGTCTGGCCGCTGCCCTCGCCGCTGCGCGCAGCGGCGCGCGGGTGATCATTGCCGATGAACAGGAAGAGTTCGGCGGCAGCCTGCTCGACTCCCGCGAAAGCCTCGACGGCAAGCCTGCCGTGGAGTGGGTCGCCAGTGTGGTGGCCGAGCTGAAGAACACTCCGGACGTGCTGCTGTTGCCGCGTGCCACGGTCAACGGTTACCACGACCACAACTTCCTGACCATTCATGAGCGCCTCACCGATCACCTCGGCGACCGCGCGCCGATCGGCCAGGTACGTCAGCGCATCCACCGCGTCCGCGCCAAGCGTGTGGTGCTGGCGACCGGTGCCCACGAGCGTCCGCTGGTCTACGGCAACAACGATGTGCCGGGCAACATGCTGGCCGGTGCGGTGTCGACCTACGTGCGCCGTTACGGCGTGGCACCGGGTAAAAAACTGGTGCTGACCACCAATAACGATCACGCCTACCGCGTTGCGCTGGACTGGCTCGACGCCAGCCTGCAAGTGGTGGCCATCGCTGATGCCCGCAGCAATCCGCGTGGCGCATTGGTTGAAGAAGCCCGCGCCAAAGGCATTCGCATCCTCACCGGCAGCGCCGTGATCGAGGCCCGTGGCAGCAAGCGCGTGACCGCTGCCCGGGTGGCGGCCATCGATGTGAAAGGCCATGCCGTGACCAGTCCGGGCGAGTGGCTGGACTGCGACGTGATCGCCAGCTCCGGCGGCTACAGCCCGGTGGTGCACCTGGCTTCGCACCTGGGCGGCAAGCCGATCTGGCGCGAAGACATCCTCGGTTTCGTACCGGGTGAAGCACCGCAGAAACGCGTGTGCGTCGGTGGCGTCAACGGTGTCTACGGTCTCGGCGACTCCCTGGCCGACGGTTTTGAAGGTGGCGTACGCGCCGCAGCAGAAGCCGGTTTCCAGACCGTGGAAGGTGTGCTGCCGAAAGCCCTGAGCCGCCACGAAGAACCGACGCTGGCGCTGTTCCAGGTGCCGCATGAGAAGGGTACTTCCCGGGCGCCGAAGCAATTCGTCGACCTGCAGAACGACGTGACCGCCGCCGCCATCGAGCTGGCGACCCGCGAAGGTTTCGAATCGGTCGAGCACGTCAAACGCTACACCGCGCTGGGCTTCGGCACCGATCAGGGCAAGCTCGGCAACGTCAACGGCCTGGCGATTGCCGCCCGTTCGCTGAACGTGACCATCCCGCAGATGGGCACCACGATGTTCCGTCCGAACTACACGCCGGTAACGTTCGGTGCGGTAGCGGGCCGTCACTGTGGGCACATCTTCGAGCCTGTGCGTTACACCGCGCTGCATCAGTGGCACCTGAAAAACGGCGCCGAGTTCGAAGACGTCGGCCAGTGGAAACGTCCGTGGTACTTCCCGAAAAACGGTGAAGACATGCATGCCGCGGTCAAGCGCGAGTGCAAGGCCGTGCGCGACAGCGTCGGTCTGCTGGACGCTTCGACCCTGGGCAAGATCGACATCCAGGGCCCGGACGCTCGCGAGTTCCTCAACCGCGTGTACACCAACGCCTGGACCAAGCTCGATGTGGGCAAGGCCCGTTACGGCCTGATGTGCAAGGAAGACGGCATGGTCTTCGACGACGGTGTGACGGCGTGTCTGGCGGACAACCATTTCGTCATGACCACCACCACCGGCGGCGCGGCTCGCGTACTGCAATGGCTGGAGCTGTATCACCAGACCGAATGGCCGGAACTGAAGGTGTACTTCACCTCCGTCACCGACCACTGGGCGACCATGACCCTGTCCGGCCCGAACAGCCGCAAGCTGCTCAGCGCCGTGACCGACATCGACCTGGGCAACGAAGCGTTCCCGTTCATGACCTGGAAAGAAGGTCTGGTCGGCGGTGTGCCGGCGCGGGTGTTCCGTATCTCGTTCACCGGCGAGCTGTCGTACGAAGTCAACGTCCAGGCCGACTACGCGATGGGCGTGCTGGAAAAAATCGTCGAAGCCGGCAAGCAGTACAACCTGACCCCGTACGGCACCGAAACCATGCACGTGCTGCGGGCCGAGAAGGGTTTCATCATCGTCGGCCAGGACACCGACGGCTCGATGACCCCGGACGACCTGAACATGGGCTGGTGCGTCGGCCGCACCAAACCGTTCTCGTGGATCGGCCAGCGCGGCATGAACCGTGAAGACTGCGTGCGTGACCAGCGCAAGCAACTGGTGGGCCTGAAGCCGATCGATCCGACCAAATGGCTGCCGGAAGGTGCGCAACTGGTGTTCAACACCAAGCAGACGATCCCGATGACCATGGTCGGCCACGTGACCTCCAGCTACGCGCACAACTCCCTCGGCTATTCGTTTGCCCTGGGCGTGGTCAAGGGCGGTCTCAAGCGCATGGGCGAGCGGGTGTTCGCGCCGCTGGCGGATGGCAGCGTGATCGAGGCGGAAATCGTTTCTTCGGTGTTCTTCGATCCGAAGGGTGATCGCCAGAACATCTGACGGCTCGAGAATGGTGGGCGGGCGGCTATTCGCGAGCAGGCTCGCTCCCACATTCGACCGCGTTCCCCTGTGGGAGCGAGCCTGCTCGCGAATGCGGCAGATCAGCCA